>NZ_JBCFOK010000025.1:0-97526 GCF_039605595.1 Streptomyces odontomachicola | reverse complement strand
GCCCCCCCCCCCGGCCGGGGGCATGGGGTCCTTGCACACCCGCGCCCCGGTCCCGGGGGCGGCGGGGGGGGGCGGGGGGGCACGCACCCCCCCCCCCCCCCCGACCCGGTGAGGAGGGATGGACGTCCTCTCCGCGGGCCTGCCGATGACCAGTCGGCGGCGACCGCGGCAGGGTCCGCACGTGCCAGTGCGGACCCTGCCGCGGCCTGCGATACGCGCCCCCGGGAAAGCCCACCCACCGGCACCCGTCACCACGACTCCGAGCACCAGGGCCCCGGGAGCCCGTACCGAACTGATCAACGCACCAGGTGCAGAAAGGTTACGCCTGACACAACCTGGGCTTGGTGACGCCGAATCCGCTCCGCATGCCCATCGGCCCGCGGGGGATCACCCGCGACGGCACCCCCTCAATTGACCCCCCTCCCCCGCCCCTCCCAATACGGCTCGCGGAGTTTGAACTTCTGGACCTTTCCCGTTGCCGTGCGGGGGATCGAGTCGCGGAACTCCACGGTCGTGGGGGCCTTGTAGCCTGCTGCGCGCTGTTTGCAGTGGGCGATCAGGTCCGCCTCGGTCACCTCGGCGGCCCCGGCGCCGTCCGCGCGGACGACCAACGCCTTGATCGTCTCGCCCCACTTGGCGTCCGGCACGCCGATCACCGCGGCCTCCGCCACCGCGGGGTGGGCGCACAGGACGTCCTCCACCTCGATGGAGGAGACGTTCTCGCCGCCGGTGATGATGACGTCCTTCTTGCGGTCGTGGAGGGTGAGTTGGCCCTCCGCCTCGTCGAGCGAACCGCCGTCCCCGGTGTGGAACCACCCGTCCTTGAGCACGGCCGCGGTCTCCTCGGGCTTGTCCCAGTAGCCGTCGAGCACGACGTTGGAGCGGGCCAGCACCTCGCCCGAGTCGGCGATCCCGATCCGTACGCCCAGCGCGGGGATCCCGGCGCGCGACAGTTTGCGCGCGCGCTCCTCGGGCGGCAGGTCCGCGTCCCGCGGCTGGGTGCGGTTGAAGGTGAGCAGCGGCGAGGTCTCGGTCAGGCCGTAGATCTGGGTGAACTCCCAGCCCAGCTCCTCCTCGACCCGCTGAATCGTGCGGCTCGGCGGCGGCGCCCCCGCGCACACCACCCGTACGCGGTCACGGCCCGGGATCTCGCCCTGCCAGCCGCTCGCGGCGTCGAGCACCGTGTTCCACACGGCGGGCGCGCCGCACATCAGCGTCACCCCGTGCTCGTCCACGCGGCGCAGGATCTCCGCGCCGTCCACCTTGCGCAGCACCACCTGCTTCGCGCCGAGCCCGGCCATCGCGAAGGGCATGCCCCAGCCGTTGCAATGGAACATGGGCAACGTGTGCAGATACACATCCCGCTCCCACGCGCGCGTGTGCAGCCCGAAGGTCAGCGCGTTCACCCAGATGTTGCGGTGGGTGATCTGAACTCCCTTGGGGCGCGCGGTCGTTCCCGAGGTGTAGTTGAGGGTCGCCGTGGCGTCCTCGTCGGGCTCGGACCAGGGGCGCGGCTCCACGCCGAAGCGCATGAGCTCGTTCTCGGTCTGCTCGCCGAGGACGAAGCGGTGGGCCGCCTTCACGTCCGCGACGGCGCCCTCGACCTCGGGGTCGTACAGGAGCACCGAGGCGCCGCTCTGCCGCACCACGTACTCGATCTCCTCCGCCTTGAGGCGGAAGTTGACCGGTACGCAGATCCGGCCGCTCATCGTCACGGCGAACAGCAGCTCCAGCAGGCGCGCGGAGTTGTGGCTCACCACCGCCACGCGCTCGCCCTCCCGTACGCCGAGCGCGTCGAGGCCCGCCTGCCAGGCGCGCACGCGCTCGCCGAGCCGCCCGTACGTGGAGGCCGGCACGGCCCCGGCGGGCTGATCGGGCTCGTCGATCACTCCGGGGGTGTCGGCGAAGCCCAGCTCCGCCCGGTCCAGGAAGTCCGCGGTGGTCATCGGAACGCGCATCGCCTAGCTCAACTCCCGCCACATGTGTGCCTGATCGTGCACCGCTCGCCTTACCCGGCCGTGCCCGCTCGCACGCCGGGGCGCCCCGCGCACGGCGGCGCCGCCTCACTCCCGGGGCGCCGCTCCGGGGACAGTCTCACCGATGAGCCCGGCCAGGCGGTGCAACTGTGCGGTGAGAACTTCGCGCTCCTCGGGTGTGAACTGCGAGAGCGCCGCGTACTGCCGGGTACGCAGCTCGTCCTGCATCGCCGCGAGGTCTTCCGCTCCCTGCTCGGTGAGGCGTACGAGGACCCGGCGCTCGTCGTGCGGTGAGCGGCGGCGGGTCACCAGGCCCCTGCCCTCGAGCTGGTTCAGCATGCGGGTGGCGGTCGGCACGCTGACCTCGGCCCCGGCGGCGAGGCGCCCGACCGGCAGCCCCTCCCCCGCATCGGCCTCAGCGGACCCCGAGTCCCCCGACTCCGCCGGCTGCCCGGTCAGCGGCGCGAGCAGGGCGAGCTGGGACATGGACAGTGCTGCGGCCGTCTTGCCGGCGGCGGCCGAGCGGGAGCGCCGCATCGCGTAGAAGAGCCGGTCGGCGGCCTGGGCCAGCTCCTCGATGCCGGGTTCCTCGGTGCCGGGCTCCTCCGGCGCCGGGGCGGTCTCCGCCTTGGGGTTGCCTGACCTGGGGTTGCCCGCCTTGGTGTTGCCTGACTCGCGCATGGTTGTTAGCTTACTAAATAAATTCACTTAGCACGCTAACAGTGTGCCGACGACATGGAGGCACCCCGCCATGACCCCTCCCGCACGCATCGACGTACACCAGCACGTCGTCCCGCCCGTGTGGGCGCGGACCCTCGCCGAGCGCGGGCTGGACTCCGGCGGCTGGGCCATCCCGGAGTGGAGCCCGGAGAGCGCCCTGGCGATGATGGACCGTCAGGGCATCGCCGCCGGCGTCCTGTCCGTGACCGCTCCCGGCGTCCACCTCGGCGAGGACGCGCGGGCCCGTGAGCTGGCGCGCGCGGTGAACGAGTACGGCGCAGAGACGGTCAAGGACCGCCCCGGCCGCTTCGGGCACTTCGCCAGCGTCCCGCTGCCGGATGTCGACGCCGCCGTGGCGGAGGCCGTGTACGCGCTGGACGAGCTGGGCGCCGACGGCGTCGTGCTCATGTCCAACGCGCGCGGCCGCTACCTCGGCGACCCCGCGTTCGCGCCGCTCTGGGCCGAGCTCGACCGCCGCGCCGCGAACGTCTTCGTCCACCCCGCGCAGCCGCCCATGGACCTGCTCCCCGGCACCCCCGCGCCGCTGGCCGACTACGTCTTCGACACCACGCGCAGCGCCCTGAACATGGCGCTCAACGGCGTACTGAGCCGGCATCCGCGGGTGCGGGTGATCCTCTCGCACGGCGGCGGCTTCCTCCCGTACGCCGCGTACCGCTTCGCCGGTCTGACCTCCTTCGCCGTCGACCCCGAGCGGACGCCGGACGATGTGCTGGACGAGCTGCGCCGCTTCTACTTCGACACCGCGCTGTCGGCGAGCCCGAGCGCCCTGCCCTCGCTGCTCGCCTTCGCCGCGCCAGGCCACGTCCTCTACGGCAGCGACTGGCCCTTCGCGCCGGAGGAGGCGGGCTCCTATTACAACCAGTACCTGGAGGGGTACGAGGGCTTCGCGCCCGGTCAGGCCGAGGCCGTCGACCGTACGAATGCCGAGGCACTGTTCCCGCGGCTGGCCCGCTGATCCGCCGGAGACCGGACGCGGGTCCGCCGACAGCCGGGCGCCGGTCTGCCGGAGGCCGGCGCCGGTCCACCAGAGGGCAGGCGTAGGCCCGTTGGCCCGTCGTGCCCGTTCCGAACCGGTGGCCGCGGTGGCACTCTGAACCTCCGGCACAGCGCTCCGCCCGTCCGGCCGCTCCGGCCAACGCGCGCGACGCCAAAGGAGGCAGCGCCGTGAACGTCACCTTCATCATCCTGTCCGTGCTCCTCGCCACGACGATGCTGGGCCCGGGGGTCACCAAGGTCCTCAAGCGGCCGCAGGCGACCGAGGGCGCCGAGCACCTCGGCTACTCGGTGAGCGCGTTCCAGGCCATCGGCGCCCTCGAAGTGGCCGCCGCTGCCGGGCTGGTGATCGGGCTGTTCTGGACGCCGCTGGGCATCGCGGCCGCGGCCGGCCTCGTACTGCTGCTGGGCGGCGCCGTCTTCTCGCACCGGCGCGTCGGCGACGGCCCGAAGCTGTTCCTGCCCGCGCTCGTCCTCGCCGTGGTCGCGGCGGCCACCCTGATCGTGGGATTCACGGTGCTGTGATCGGTGGTGCTCTGATCGGCACTGCTCCGGCTGCCCCTGTTCCGATCGGCACCTTCGTACGGGCGTCTCACCACTCGCGTACGGGCGTCTCAGCTGAGCGGTGTGTACGTGAAGACCAGCGCGAAGGCCGAAAAGCCCAGCATGCCCAGGCAGTTGAGCCAGAACGCGGAGCCGAGGAAGCGCGCGCGGAGGTGGGCGAAGACCGCGGCGAGGAAGTAGCAGACGACGCCCACGTTCGCGGCGGCGCCGACGCCCGCCACGTACAGGCCGGTGACCAGGCCGGCGACGGCGAGGAACTTGATCACGACGAGCGTCCACCACCAGTCCTCGGGGAAGCGGACGCCGTCGAGGCAGGCGCGGATGAAGCCGGGCGGGCGCAGGGACATCGCGGCGTCCCCGGCGAGGACGCCCGCGAGAAGCACCTGCGGCCACCAGGGGCCGGGCAGCACGTTCATGACCGCTCGCTTTCCGAACCGTCGGTTGCCGGACTTCCGGTGATGAACTCGACCGCCGAGACGAGGTCCTGGACCGGTGCGCTCAGGTCGTCCCCTCCCCCGGAGGCGCCGGTGAACAGCGCGCCGAGGTAGGCGAGGTGAATGGCGGTGGCGCCGCGCGCCGCGTCCTGCGGCGGGAGGCCGGCGCGGGCCAGCACGTCGCCGATCTCGTGGCGGAGGGTCGCGGCGAGCTCGTTGAAGACGCCGGCCTCGTGGCGGCCGGTGACCAGGGTCGCCGCGTACTGGCGGGCCAGCTCGGTGTCGGCGGCGAACAGCGCGAGGAACGGCTCGAACAGCGCGAGGACTTCGTCGGCCGAGCTGCCGGGCTCCGTCCTCGCCGCCCGCCCGTCGTGCAGCGCGGAGATGCGCCGGTCGAACACCTCGACCAGGATCGCCGCCTTGTCGCCGACCCCCATCACGGTGCCGACGCTCACTCCGGCGGCCCCGGCGATCTCCCTGATGGTCGTCGCCCCGAACCCGCGCTCAGAGAACAGCCCCTCGGCGGCGCTCAGCACCCGTTCCCGGGTCGCCTCCCGCTGCTCTTTGCGCGGGGTCATGCGGGGACGCCTGGGGTGGAGGGCGTGGAGGACGTGGGTTGAACACGTTCACTGAACATGTTCAGAAGCTAGGGCACGGGATGGCGGGCGTCAACGGTTGGGCGGCGGCGAATGGCCGTCCCCGCTCAACGGCGTGCCGGCGAAGGCCGTGAGGGTCGCCGGGGGCGGTTCCTCCCTCGGCGGGTTGGCGGGGTGGCCGGCGGCCAGTACGTACACCGGGATGCGGGACGCGTTGTCCAGGCCGCAGTGGCGGGCCGCCGACGTGTCGTCGAAGGCGCCGGTCTGGGCAGGTCCGAGGCCCAGCGCGGTGGCGGTCAGGGCGAAGGTCTGGCCCAGGTGGCCCGCGTTGAGGAGGCAGACCCGGTAGCTGCGCGGCGAGCGGTACTTCACGCTCATGCGCTCCAGACGCGCGGCCAGCACGACCAGGAACGCGGCCTCGCCGGCCCACTCCTGACCCGCGCAGAGCCGGGCCGCCTCGGCGCCGGTGAAGCCTTCGGAGAGGAGTTCCAGGGAGTGCTCCAGCCCGTTGTAGTGGTACCAACCCGGCGCCAGGCCACCGATGTTGAGGGCGCCGAGATAGGCGTCGAGCTCCTGGCGCGCGCCGCCGGAGGGGCTGGTGCGGCGGTAGAGCGCGCCGTGGCCCGAGTCGATGAAGTCCACGGGGCCGAACACCGCGGACAGCAGCGCCGACACCGTACGCAGGGGAACCGCGTCGCGGGAGAAGTCGCGGTGGGTGCGGCGCGCGTGCAACACCTGCCCGTACGGGGTGGGGAATTCGGCCGCGGGGCGGGGCAGCGGGAGGCGGGGCGCGTCCGGGTGGGAGGTGAACAGGGGCGGGAGGCCGATGGATTCAGCCGGTGATTCCGGCTCTGCGGTTTCCCGTTCTTCCATGCCGGATTGCCCGTGCGCGTACTCGTCCTGACTCGCGTAATGCAGGAAGGGCGCCTCCGGCGCCCAGGTGGACCAATGGCGGTCGATTTCCTCGTCGTGGTGGGCGGCGGGACTGTCCTCGGCGAGGAGCGCGCCGGCCTCGGCGAGTGCCTCGACGGCCTCTTCGAGGGTTTCGGGCGCGAGGTGGTCCAGGGTTTCGGCGCTCTCCTTCGGCGCGGTCCACTCCTCGAAAGCGGAGAGCACTTCGGCGGCCACCGGGTGCAGCGCGGTGGGCGTGCCGTGCGGATACGGGTGCACGATGAAAGCGCCTTCGCGCCAATAGCAGGTCAGGCAGCGGGATCGGCGATAGCGCACGGCGGCTCCAGGTGCGGGCGGGTGAAATGCGGGGAGCGGTGCGGGCGGCGGTGGGGCTCTGGCACAACGCGGTCCGCCGCCCGCACCCCGGGCTCACTTCACGGTGCGGCCGCGGAACTTGTAGAGGTAGTAGCCGGGCCGCCGGTCACCGCGTACCGCTGCCCGCGCATTCATCGAGACCTTGCGCATGGGAACATCCCTTCCTCTCCACGGGGACTGTGCACGGCGCACCGCCACAGAACGGCGCGCCACCCCAACCCTCTTCGCGCGGCGAACCTGCACACCGCCACTCACCGCGCGGTTAAGCGCCGCGAGTGAAATGCGTGGAAAGGCGATCACGCGGGTTTGGACGGCGACGAAGGCCACGGCAACCGGATATAGGCGCGGGTCGTCGTGGACCCCGGCCCGGTGTGCACGCGTACGAGGTCGCTGAGGTGGTGCACCACCAGCAGGCCGTGGCCGCCGGGCCGGGTGAGGGGCGCGGGGAGGCGGCCGGCGAGCGGGTCGGTGATCTGCCCGGCGTCGCTCACCTCGCACACGAAGTGGCCCTCCTCGTGCCACACCCGCACGGTGCCCGAACCGCCGCCGTGCCGCACGCTGTTGGCCGACAGCTCCCCCACGATCATCTCGATCTCGGGCAGCCGCTCCTCCTGGACGCCGGCCCGGCGCGCGTGGGTGGTGGTGAAGTGCCGTACGAGTTCGAGGTGTTCGGCGGCGAAGCGGGCGGTGGCGACCGGCGCGGCGGGCTCGGGCAGCGGGCGGTTGCAGGCGTCGACGACACGCTCGGGCGCATAGTCCGCGCTGGTGCGCCGCGTGCCCCGTTCCCACACCACGGGGTGGGTGGCGGCGGCGTCGGCGAGGGCTTCGGGGTCCAGGGCCGAGGCGTCGTACGGGCACAGGATGCTCACGTTCCGCCCGGCGAACGCCTTGTTGATCAGCGCCTCGTGCGCGGCGCAGGCCGGGTACTCGGTGTCCGTGCGCCCCGCCCACACCGGCTCGCCGATGATGCGCACCCACGGCGCCCCCGGGTGCGCGTCGGCGAAGGCGCGGAGCACTCCGGGGATGATCCGCCCGGGATTGCGGCCCACTTCGCGCATGTCGAGCAGGCGCACGCGTGCGGCGTCCGCGCCCAGCGCCTCGGTGAGCAGCTTCAGGCGGGGAGCGGGCAGCACGGCGGCGACCGGTTCGCCGGCGGCCAGGCCCCGGCGCAGAAAGGGCACAGTGGCGGCGAGGTAGGCGCGGGCGTCGCGGTAGAACAGCGCTGCGTGGTCGAACGGTTCACCTCGGCCAGGCGCGTGCGCTGTGCTCTCCATCGCATCCCCAGGGCTCTTCCCGCCGAGGCGGCCGACGCGCCGCCTCCTTAGAGCAGTTGGTGCCCGCTGAGGCAGTGATCATCCGTGCGCGCGGGCCGCAGCTACGCGCGTCAGGGTGCGGGAGTGCGGGCGCACCCGCCGCCGTCCGCCGCCCAACACGCCACACTCCGGCCCGAGTTGGGGCGCACGTGAACACGGAGCGTGACTGTCGCAAACTCGCGCTCTCCCCGGATGCGCCCCGACTCCCCCTGCGCCAGAGCCCCGCCCGACCGCCAACTGACCTGTTCAGAACAGGTTTCCGGGGCGAGCAGGAGGGAGCCGGCACACCAAGGGGATCACCGTTGCGAAACCCCTCTCTCATAAATGCGGTGACTATATGTTAACAACTCGGACTTCGGGGCCTACTCTGGTAGAGGAGCGCAGACCACCGAGCGATGAGGGGTGAGCGTGGACTTTCTGGGACATCCACTCCGCATCGAGCCTGTCCGCGATCCGTGGGGGCTGCGGCTGAGCGGCGACGTCGACGTGCGCAGCGTCGGCTTCCTCGCCCGTGCGATAGAGGAGCTGCTCGCCGCCGACACCGCAGGCAATCCCGTCCTCGACCTGTCGGAGCTGTCCTTCATGGACGTCGCGGGGCTCCGGCTGCTGATCTCCACGGCGCAGCGCCTGGGCCCGGAGCGGACCTTGACCATACGGGGCATGGCCCCGCACCTGCGGCGCATCCTGGCGCTCGTCGACTGGGACACCACGCCGGGCCTGGTGCTGGCCTCCTCCCCGGTGCCCGCCAACTCCTCGGGCGAGCACGCGCGTTCACAGCGGCGCCGCTGAGCAGGAGGCCGTGGGCGCCGGGGGTTACAGGGCGTACGAGGCCGTCGATCCCGCCCTCGATCCACCGGACCTCGCCTCGCCGGACCTCGTCCCGCCGAGCCGGTCGAGCGCCTCGTCGAACGCCTCGTCCACGCTGTGGAAGAGGGGCAGCCGGCCGTTCAGGCCCATGAGCTGGAGCGCCTTGCGCGGCAGGGCGCGGCTGGCGGCCAGGTACACCGGGACCCCGTAGGCCGCGATGCGGTGCCGCACCTCCTCCAGCACGGCGATGCCGGTGCAGGTGAGGTAGGGCGCCTCCGTCCAGTCCACGACGACCGCCGCGGCGCGCTCCCTGGACCCGGGGCCCAGGTGTTCCCGCGTGACGTCCCCCAGTTGCCTCCGTACCCGTTCGGCCTCGGCGCTCGCCATCTCCGCCGGCAGCCTGACGAGCAGGCACGCGTTCCGCCAGGACACCTGAACTGCCATCGTCCCCCCACCTCCCGAGGCTCCGATCCGCCTTCGAAGAGAGCCAGTTCACCTCTTGAGGCGAAGTATGCGCCCGGCTGCCGCCGGACGTGCTGAGCGAGCCGCCGGACCGGGAACGACCAGGCAGGAGGCCCGACCACGCACTCCGCGCGCGCTGCGCACCGCGGGACCCCGGCCTCTGACGACTGGCGTACGCGGGGACCGCTCAAGCGGCGGAAGCCCGTGGACGCCGAGGGCCGCGCGCCCCTCGGCCCCGGCCACGGCGCCGCGGCATCACGCCTGCCAGAGCGGGCGCCGGCGCCCCGAGCCGAAACGGTTCGCTCCCCCGGCGCCGCGAGGAGCGCGCACTCCGCATCGGCCGGAGCCCGTACGGGCCGCCCGCGGTCGCCCCGTACGGGAACGGCTGGCGTAGCCGAAACCGTCCAGCGGCCGCCCGGGGCCGACGCCCGCCGGTCCTCGGAGCCACCACCTTCGCGTACACCGGGCACGCCCGAGCGCTCCCGACGCGCCCCGAAAAAAGGGGACGACCCGCGCACGGCCCGCCGGGTATACAGACCGGGGCCACTGTCCGGACGACAAGCCGGACCACTGTCCGGACCACAGGCCGGACCCGACCGGATCGCACACCGGGCACCCCGGAGGAAGCATGGAGAAGGAGCGCTCCCCCGCGGCAAGGGCGGGCGGGGAGACGGGAGTTGCGCGGCCGGTCTCGTACCGCCGCGCCCTCGCCTCCCGCAACGTCCCGCAGCTCCTCGTGGCCGCCTCCGCCTCCCGGCTGGCCAACTCGATGCTGCTGTACGCCGTCGTCCTCTACGTCATCGCCCGCTTCGACTCGGCGGCCCTCGCGGGGCTGAGCGGCCTCTTCCTGGCGCTGCCCGGCTTCATGATCAGCCCGCTGGCCGGCGCGGTGCTGGACCGGGTGGGCGCGGTGCGCGCGGTGGGGGCCGACATGGTGTGCAGCGCCGTGCTCATCGCGGGGGTCGTGGCGTTCTCGCAGGCCGGGATGCTCACGCCGGCGCTCCTGTTCGTGCTGCTCTCGCTGTACTCGCTGACCGGCCCGCTCTCCACCGGCGGCATCAGGACCCTCTTCCCGCGGTTCGTTCCCGAGGCGGCGTACGACCGGGCCAACGCGCTGGACCTGAGCACCTTCTCGGTGATCGAGGTGGGCGCCCCGCTCGCCGCCGGCGCCCTCTTCCCGCTCGCGGGCCCCGACCCCACGCTGCTGTGCGTGGCGGGCATGTACGGGGTGGCCGCGCTGAGCCTGGCGTTGCTGCGCGGCGGGGCCCCCGTACCCGCGCCGGCCGCCCAAGTGCGGCTGCTGCGCTCGGCGTTGGAGGGCCTGACGTACCTGCTGCGCAACGCCACCCTGCGCGGACTGGCGGTCTCCTACTCGCTGTACCAGGCCGCCTCCGGCATGCTGATCGTCACCGTGCCGGTCGCCGTGGCGGCCTGGCTGGACGGCGGCGGTTCGACCGACCGGTACACGGGGCTGATGTGGGCCGTCGCCGGGCTGTTCGGCGCGATCGGCGCGCTGCTCGCCGGCAGGCTGCTGCACGCCGGGGTGGAGCGGCGCTACATGCTGGGCGCGACGCTGGTCGCCGCGATCGCCATGTTCCCGCTGAGCGCGCTGGGGTCGCTGCTCACCCTCGCGGCGGGGCTCGCTCTGGTGGGCCTGGCGGAGGGGGTGATCAACGTCGGGCTGCTGTCGCTGCGCCAGCGCCGCACGCACCCGGACCGGCTCGGCCGCGTGATGACCGTATCGATGAGCGTGAACCTCTCCGGCTTCCCCATCGGCACCGCCCTGGGCGGCCTGCTGGCCTCCCACTCCCTGCCCCTGGCCTTCGCCGCTGCCGCCACGATGACGCTGCTGTCCGCGCTGAGCGTCCGCTCGCTCATTCCGGCGGGGCGGGCCTCCGTACGGTGAACTCCCGGCGACACGGCATGCGCTCCCTCACGGCGCGCTGCGCGGCAGGTCCCACACGACCCTCCTGGAGCGCGGCCCGGCGAGCAGGCCGCGGGTCTGGGAGTGGAGCGCGGCGAGGGCGTTGATGGTCCAGTACGCCAGCGGGTAGAGGGGCAACAGCAGGCACGCGTACGGGAGTTTCGGGTCCAGCCGCCGGTCCACCACGGTGGCGATGACGATCTGGAGCACGGCGACCACGGCGATCCCGATGCCCCAGGCCAGCATCCACCGGAACTTCGTGTCGCCGGGGTGCAGCGCCCAGTGGACGACGCCCCACACCGTGGACACCAGCAGGGTGAGCACCCACAGATAGGACAGCAGCGCCTCGCCCGCGACCGGCCACATGGCGGCACGCCGCGGGTGGACGACAGTGCGGGCGTGGGTGCGCAGCACCTCGCCCTGGCCGCGGGCCCACCGGGTGCGCTGCGCCCAGATGCCGCGCACGGTCTGCGGCACCTCCATGCCGACCAGCGCGTGTGGCTCGAACCCCGTGAGGTGGCCCGCCTCCAGCAGCCGCCAGGTCAGTTCGATGTCCTCGGTGGCCATGCGCGGGTCGTAGCCGCCCACTTCGAGCACCGCGTGCCGCCGGAAGAGCCCGAGCACACCGGCCACGGTGCCGACCCTGCCCGCGAGCGCGTGGGTACGCCGCATCAGGCCGATCAGCGAGGCGGTCTCCAGCATCTGCATGGTGGTGATCACCCCGCCCCTGTTGGTCACCCGGGGGCTCCCGGCGACGGCCGCGTACCGGGGAGAGCGCGCCATCCGGCTCACCAGGCGCCGTACGGCCTGCGGGTGCAGGTGCGTGTCGGCGTCGGTGACCAGCACCAAGTCGTGCTGTGCCCGGCGCATGCCGTCGTTGAGCCGGTCGGCCTTGCCCATGTTGGTGCCGTCGTCGAGCACGGTGACGCGGGCGTCCTCAGCGCCGGCCGCCCGCGCCGCGGCCACGGTGCCGTCCCGCGAACCGTCGTTGAGGATCAGCACTTCGAGATGGGGGTAGTCGACCTCGCCCAGGGCCCGCACACAGCCCGCGATCACCTTCTCCTCGTTGTACGCCGGCACGAGCACGGTCACCCCGGGCCACCCGCCGGGCGGCGGCGCGGGCTCCCCGCGCTCCTCCAGCACCCGGAAGAGGACGCCGCCCACCATCCACGCCGCGGCGGTCACCACGGGGTAGAAGGCGAGGAAGGTCAGCAGGACGTCAAGGGGAGACACGGCGTTCCTCCCGGCGTCTCAGCGCGATGGCGGCGGACAGGGCGAGCGCGAAGAAGCCCCAGGAGACGACGGTGACCAGGAGCAGGGTGCGCAGGATGTGCGAGTGCCGCAGCAGGATCACGGCGATCACCAGGGCGAGGGCCCAGACCACGGCGCCGAGCACGAAGGCGTACGCCTTCCGCTTCTGCGACGCGGGCCGCTGGGGCTCGAAGCCGGCCCACGGGGGCCCGGCCCCGGGATCCGCTGGATCCGGCGTGTCCGATGAATCCATGCCGCACCTCATTCCGGCTTCCCGGCCACGGTACGAGCGACCGGCGCACCTGGCCTGCCGGAAGCCCCTCGGCAGGACTCCCCCGTGTGCGGTTCCGCGCGGATCCCCCGTACGAACCCGCCCGGATGGTGCGGCAGCGCGCCGGCGGCGAGGGTTGCCCTGGCCGTCTCCGCGGGGCTGCGGGCTCCCGGGGCCGCGTACGAGGGGAGAAGCGATGTCCCAGGGGGCACACGCCCATGCCGCCGAGCCCACGGTCGCGGCGCACAACGCGGCCCTGTGGGCGCGCCTCCCCGTCGACGACACCCGCGACCTGGACGACGCGCGGCGCGGCTTCATAGTCGAGGGCGAGCGCGGCCTCCTGCTCGTCGACCCCCTGCTGTCCGCCGAACCGGCCGCGGCCGCGCCCGGTCTGCTCGGGGCACTGACGCTGGACCAGCTCTTCGACGCGCTCGGCATCCGGCTGGACGGGCCGCGCAGTGGGGAGGCGGCGATCACCGTGCGGTGGTGCCTCAGCGACGGCGAGCTTCACACGATGCGGCTGCGCAACGGCGTGCTCACCCACCTCACCGGGAGCGGCCCTGCGGCGGACAAGCCGGATGTCGAAGTGGGCCTCGCCGAGGCGGACTTGCGGGCCGTGCTGCTCGGTGCGGCCACGGCCGAGGAGCTGGCCGGGCGGGGCCGGGAGCCGGCGCAAGAGAGGACTTCGGAATGACAGAGCAGCCGCACCCGCGTTCGCGGACGAGGCGCCCCCGCGCTGTCAGGGCCACGGCGTTCGCCCTCGTACTCCCCGTACTGGCGGCGGTGCTCGGCGGCTGCGGCGGTGACGAGGCAGAGCGCGACCCCAAGCGCGGGCAGCAGTGGGCGCTGGACGCGCTGCGGCTGCCCGACGCGTGGCAGAAGTCCAAGGGCGAGGACACCGTCGTCGCGGTGGTGGACACCGGCGTCGACCTCGACCACCCGGACCTGAAGGACAAGCTCGTCGACGGCTACGACTTCGTCGACGGCGACAGGAAGCCCCGCGACGAGAACGGCCACGGCACGCACGTCGCGGGCATCGCCGCCGCCGCGACCGACAACGGGGTCGGCATCGCCGGAGGAGCGCCGGGCGCCGGGATCATGCCGGTACGGGTGCTCGGGCACGACGGCGGCGGCCGCAACGCGGACATCACCAAGGGCATCGTGTGGGCCGCCGACCACGGCGCGGACGTCATCAACCTGTCCCTGGGCGAGGGGCCGCTGATGTCCAGGCTGCTGCACGGGGGCATCCTCAACGCCGCGATCCGGCACGCGTACGCGAAGGGCGCCGTGGTGGTCGCGGCCGCGGGCAACGACCACGCGGCGACGCAGCCGTACAAGCCCGGCACACCGGCCCTGGTGGTCAACGCCAGCAACCAGAACGGCAGGGCGGCGAACTTCTCCAACTTCGGCTCCGCGGGCGCCGTCTCCGCCCCCGGCGTGGACATCCTCTCCACCCTGCCGACCTACACCACCCCCGAGACCGCCACGAACGACTCGGGCTACGGCGAGCTCGACGGCACCTCGATGGCGGCCCCGTACGTCTCGGCCGTCGCCGCCCTGCTGCACCACGAGGGCGCCGACCCCGCCAAGATCATCTCCACCCTCCGCGCCACGGCACGCAACCCCGAGAAGGACGTACGCCTGGGCCGCGGCGTCGTGAACGCGCAGGCGGCGGTGGACAAGGCGGGCGGCTGAGCGGCGCGGGGGGCGGGCCGGGACACGGGCTGGGGCGCGGGCGGCTTCGCGACGTATCCGATGGTCGCGCCCCGGGAGACTTTCGGCTGACGCCCGGCGTACGTGCGTCTCCCTAGCCTCCAGAAGAGACCACCGACACCACCGGCGACCACCCCGGCACTGCACGGGGAGAATCGGGCGACCATGAAGATCGACGTACGGCACAGCCCCTCGTTCGCGGTGGCCCGGGTGCACCTGGCGGCCGGCGAGGGGGTACGCGCCGAGTCCGGGGCGATGATGGCCACCTCGGCGGGGGTCGAGGTGGCGGCGAAGGCGGAGGGCGGCCTGTTCAAGGGGCTCAAGCGCAGCGTGCTGGGCGGCGAGTCGCTGTTCATCACGCGCTTCTCCGCCGCGCGCGACGGCTGCTGGGTCGACCTCGCCGCGCAGCTCCCCGGCGATGTCACGGCCATCGGCGTCGAGGGCGCGCTGAACCTCGCGCGCGGCGCGTGGCTGTGCTCCTCCGACGGGGTCGAACTGGACACCAAGTGGGGCGGCTTCAAGAACCTCGTCGGCGACGAGGGCGGCTTCCTCGTACGCGCCGAGGGCCACGGCCAGGCCCTGGCCGCCTGCTACGGGGCACTGGACGAGTTCGAGCTGGCCCCCGGGGAACAACTGGTCCTCGACTCCGGCCACTTGGTCGCCTTCGACGACCAGGTCACCTACACGACCCGCAAGGTGACCCGCGGCCTGATGCAGACCCTGAAATCCGGCGAGGGCCTGGTCTTCGACTTCACCGGCCCAGGAAGGCTGTGGACCCAGACCCGCAACCCGAGCGCCTTGGTCACATGGCTGACGGCGAAGCTGCCGTTCAGCAGGAGCTAGTTCCCCGCGCCCACGAATGGCACCGCAGGGCACTTCGGCCGCGCGCCCTACGCGCGCATCATCGCCACCGCTGCGCTGCGCACCATCCCCTACGCCTGGATCGAGCAGGCCGGCCCTCGCGACCTGTGGGCCGAGGTGTGCGCGGCCTACACCGACTGGTGCTCGCGACACGGTGGATTCGAGCAAGCAGACTTGCCGCTGGGCTGACCACCACGCCGGGTGGCAGTGAGGGTGGATGTTCGGAGAACCGTGGGTGGGGCGTTCCGCGTCTCCGTCAGGCACGGAAGCGGAACGTACAGAGGGCTCGGTTCATGAAGCGCGGCACGGAGGACGAACATACGGCGACACCGATGGGCGGCAGGACGGGGCTCGGTGTCCTCGCGGGGACGTCTGCTGTTCTGCGGCGGCATCGGGGGGCTCTGGCGGGTGCGGCCGTGCGTGTTGTCGGGGTGGCCGGCCTGGCCGGGGTGGTGATGACGGCTGCGATCTTCGTGTGCGCCTGGCCCGTCTTCACCCGTATGCGGAATGCGCGGATCTGGTACCACCATGTCGAGGATCCGTATCTGCACGATCACAGCGACCTGGGGCTGGTCGCCCTCTGGACGCTGCCGCTCTTTCTGCTCCTCTTCGGTGTCGGCAGCGCGGTCCTGCAGAGTGTGTGCTCGCGGGCCGTCGCAGGGGGGATTCGAGCGGCCTCTGAGGGGGACGGGTCACGCGGCGCGGGTCGCGCGCAGGTGTGGCCGGTGCTTGCCGTGTACGTGCTGCGCGGCCTGATCGTGTGGCCTCTGCCGCTGATCTTCGGTGCTGTGGCGCACAGCCTCACCGGCTACCAGATCGACACCGAAGATCAGGTTCTGGAGCCCGGGTCGTTGCCTTACACGCTCGTCGCGGCCTCCCCGGCAGTGGGCGTGGTCGCGGCCGCGTTGCTGCGCTTCGCGCTCGCCCTCGCCCCGGCCGCCGCGGCCGACGGCCTCGGCCCCCTCGCCGCCCTGCGTCGGTCCTGGTCGCTGACGTGGACGCGCGCCGGCGGGATTCGGCGCCTCGCCCTCGCGCTGCCGCTGGCCGCGCTCACCGCCGGGGTGCTCCGGCTGGTGGTGCAGCTCGCCCTGCCGCTGCGCCCTCTCGTGCGTACTCTCCTCGAAGACGCCACGGGGAACTTCTTCGCCGCCTATTACGCCGGCATCCTCGCCCCCGTCATTGTCGGCCTGCTGGTCACCGCGGCCCTGACCCTGCCCCTCACGTACACGGCCTTTGCGGTGCTCCACGACCGGCTGCGGTCGACCGGTAGGCCCGGTACGCCTGATGCCCCCAACACGCTCAGTACATCTGATACTTGTCCCCGACGTGCCGGTGCCCGGGACGCGGCGGATTCCGCCTCGTTGCCGCCATTGATCCGGAGGTCGGTCCGGCTGCCGATCTGACCGGTTTCCCGACCGGATCGCCCTCCTGAACCAGGCCAGATGCACCTCCAAGACGTCCTCGTCGGCTGAAGTGCCCCGCACCGGCGGTTGCCCGATGCCGGCCAGCAGGCCGGACAAGCCCGGCCGGCCCCGGAGCGCACCGGGACCGGCCGGACAGGCGCGAGCGGGCTCGGAAACGGGATCAGAAATGGCCCCGGCTCAGCCGAAGTTGCCCTCCACCTCGGACTTCTCCTTCGCGTCCGGGTTGGGGTTGGTGCACTCGGGGCCCGCTGAGGCTCCGGACATCAGGCTGGAGCAGGGGCCCGGCTTCATGTCGGGGAGGCCGAGGATGTGGCCGAACTCGTGGGAGGCTATGCGGGTCGTGTTGTAGCCGTCGTTCACCGCCTGGCGGCCGAAGTAGATGGTGCCGTTGCCGAGGGTGGGGCTCTGGGTACGCGGCCACCCGTTGTCGGCTATGACCTTCACGTTGGCGCGCTTGCCCGAGTCGGCGGGCTTCAACTGCACGTTCTTGACGCTCTTGTTCCAGATCGCGACGCCCTTGTCGACCGCCTTGGCGAACTCGGCGGAACCCTTCGCGTCGTAGGTGAGCACCTTGGCCGCGGCCCGCCGCTGCGCCGCCGCGTGCTGCCCGGCCTCCTGCGGGCCGGCCTTCTGCGATCCGGACTTCTGTACGGGGTGCGCCGGCGCCGCCGCCATGGCGGGAGCGGTCAGCGCCTGGCCGCCCAGTACGCCGCACACCAGCACGGGAACGGCGATCAGGGTGCGCACTGCTCTGCGCGATGTCACGTTCGACCTCCTAGTGGGGGGTGGAGGACCGCCCGGAACCCTGCGCCCCAGCGGCACACAGGGGACCCGGGCGAACCGAATGACCACAGGCTAGGCTCGCGCCGCCTCGCCAGCCATGCCCATGGCAAAGAATCGGACCCCGGCCCTCCCCCGCAGAACCGCCCCACCGGACCGCCCCGCCGGACCCCCACCGGGAAGGATCAGCCCTGGAGCCCGAAGCGCTGCCGCTCGTCGCTGGGGACCAGGTCGATGTAGGCGGGATGCTGCGCGATGTACTTCTTCACGTAGGGGCAGAGCGGCAGGACCGCCAGACCACGGCGGCGTACGTCGTCCAGCGCCTCGGCGACCAGCCGCTTGGCCAGACCCTGACCGGCGAAGGCGGGAGCGGTCTCGGTGTGGGTGAAGGTGATGCGGCCGGGGGTCAGCCGGTACTGGCTGAAGCCCGCCAGGTCTTCGCCGCTGAACACCTCGTAGCGCGACCCCTGCGGGTTGTCGCGCACCGTGACGCCGTCGGCTCCGGCGGGCCCGTAGGTTCCGGCGCCGGCGCCCGCCTGAGCTCCGGCTTCGGCCGGGTTCCGGTCTTCGGGGGATTCGGGGGACATGCGCTGCTCCTCGGCCGTTCCTGTAGTACGCGGTTCCTGTACCCGGTCCCGTGCACGGCCCCGCACGCGGACGTGCACGCGGCCCCGTACGCGGTGAATTCCTCGCCCCGCAGGGCACCCCGGAACCTACACCGCGTAGGGAAACCCGGCGGCCGCCCCCTCATCGTCCCGTCGTTGCACCGTCTTTGCGTAGTCCATCCCGGAATGTGAACCTACAGCCTGTAGGGTTTCGGGCTCTGGCGGCATACACCGGACAAGGGGAACCGGCTCCGGGGGAGGGCGAGATGGGACTCGCACACGGAACGGGCGCCGAGGAGTTACCGGCGGGCACGCCGCGTACGGGCCCGCGACCGCAGGCCGCCGAGGAGACGCGCGCCCGCACCGTCCCGCGCAGGCGGCGGGAGACCGGGCCGCTGATGTGGGTGGCCGCCGCCTTCGTCGTGGCCCAACTGCTGCTGATCGGGACGCGGTTGGGCGTGGACTGGGACGAGAGCGTCTACCTCAGCCAGGTCAGCCCGCACGCCCCCGCCTCGTTCTTCAGCGCGCCGCGCGCCCGCGGGGTGTCCCTGCTGGTCGCGCCGGTCGCCTCCTGGTCCGACTCCACCGCGCTGCTGCGCGGCTGTCTGGCCGCGCTCTCCGGGGTCGCGCTGTTCCTGGCGCTGCGGGCGTGGCGCGGGCTGTTCGCGCCCGGCACCCTGGCGCTGGCCGGCGCCCTGTTCGCCTCGCTCTGGGTGACCCTCTTCTACGGGTCGCAGGCGATGCCCAACTACTGGGTCGCCATCGGCGCGTTGCTCGCCGTGGGCTCCTTCCTCCGCGCGGCCTCCGGCGGACGCCGCGCGCACGGCGAGGCCCACGCACCCGGGGACGTCGCACACAGGGAAGCCCGCGCACACGGCGAGCTCGGCGTACACAGCCAGACCCGCGCGCGCAGCGAAGTCCGCGCCGCGCTCTGGTGGCTCGGCGCCGGTGCAGCCCTCATGGCGCTGATGCGTCCGACCGACGCGGTATGGGTGACGCTGCCGCTCGCCGCCGCGCTCGTGCGGGTGCGCCGGGGGCGGCGCGCCCGGCTCGCCGCGTACCTGGTCTGCGGCCTGCTGGCGGGCGCCGCCGAGTGGATCGCCGAGGCGTACGTCCGCTACGGCGGCCCCTGCGCCCGGCTCCGGGAGGCGTCCTCCGTCGAGGGCGGACTGGCCTGGAAGCCGGTGCTGAGCCAGCAGTTGCTCGGCCTCGACGGGCGCCTGCTGTGCCGCCCCTGCGAGGCGCCCTCGCCCCACCCGCTGCTGGTGCTGTGGTGGTTCCTGCTCCCCCTGACCGCCGCAGCCGGGATCGCGCCGACTGGAAGGAGGCGCCGGGCGCCCGCCCTCCTGGCGCTCTCCTGCGCGATCACGGCGGCGGCTCCCTACCTCCTCCTGGTCGGCTACGCGGCCCCGCGCTTCCTGCTGCCCGCCTACGCGCTCGCCGCGCTCCCCGCGGCCCTCGCGCTCACCCGCGTCCCGCACGCGTTCGGCGACCGCAGGCGCCCCGCGCTCATCGCCGCCCTGGCGGTGATGCTCGCCGGGCACCTGGCGGTCCAACTCGTGGTGCTGGAGCGCGCCGTGGTCCGCGCCCACACCCTGCGCGGGGACTACGCGCGCGCCGCCACCCAGCTCCACCGCATGGGGGTGCGGCCCCCGTGCCTGGTCGTCGGGCACCAGGCCATACCGATCGGCTTCCACGCTGGCTGCGCCTCGGGGCACACCGAGGGCCCGCGCCCCTCCGTCACCCCGGCCCGGCTCGCCGAAACCGCGCGGCACGAGCCCGTCGCCGTGCTCACCACGGGGACGCAGCGGGCACCGCGTTACGCCGCGTCCTGGGCCCCGCACGAGTTCAGCGGCATGCGCGCCTTCACCGGGCTGCGCGCCCGCACCCTCACCCCGCCCGTCTCCCAAGCCGCGGCGGGACCGCCCACCACCCTCCCCCGGAGTCACCATGGCAACCGAGCCGTCGCCCCCACCGGACACCCCCACACGGCTGCTGCCGCCACAGCCCTCGGGCCCGGCACCGGCGACGGCCTCGCCGCCGGGCCGCCGCAGCGCCCTCGTGCTGATCGTGCCCACGCGCAATGAGGCGCCGAACGTCGGCCCGCTGCTGCACGCGCTCGGCGACGCGCTCCGGGACGCCCCGTGGGGAGCCGCCGAGATCCTCTTCGTCGACGACTCGACCGACGGCACCCCCGGCGCGATCGAGCGCGCCGCCGCCGGGTGCCCGGTGCCCGTGACGGTGCATCACCGCGAGGCGCCCGCCGGCGGCCTGGGCGGAGCGGTCGTCGAGGGCTTCGCGCGGACGAGCGCGCCGTGGGTCGCGGTGATGGACGCCGACCTCCAACACCCGCCGGAGCTGCTGCCCGAGCTGATCCGTACCGGCGAACGCACCGGAGCTGAGCTGGTCGTCGCCAGCCGGTACGCGGCGGGAGGCAGCAGCGGCGGGCTCTCCTGCGCCTGCCGCACGGCGGTGTCCCGCACCTCGACGGCGCTGGTCAAGGCGCTCTTCCCGGGGGCGCTGCGGGGGATCTCCGATCCGCTCAGCGGCTTCTTCGCGGTACGCCGCGAAGCCCTGGCACGCGCAGCCGGGCGGGACACGCGGGGACAGGGCCCCGGAGGCGGCGGGCTCAGGCCGCTGGGCTACAAGGTCCTGCTCGAACTGGCCGTGCGCTGCCGCCCCCGTACGGTCACCGAGGTGCCGTACGCGTTCGGCGCGCGGCTCGCGGGCGAGTCCAAGTCCTCGGTACAGGAGGGGCTGCTCTTCCTGCGGCACGTGCTCAGGCTGCGTACCGGCACCACGCGCACGCGGATGCTGGCCTTCGGGCTCATCGGCCTGTCGGGCCTGCTGCCGAATCTGCTGATGCTCAAGCTGCTGATCGCGCAGGGTGTGCACTACCTCCCGGCCGAGGTCGTGGCCAACCAGGCCGGGGTGCTGTGGAACTTCCTGCTCCTGGAGGGCCTCCTCTACCGCGGCCGCCGCCCCGGCACCAAGGCCGCGCGGCTGCTCGGCTTCGCCGTGGTGAGCAACGCCGACCTGGTGGGGCGCATCCCGCTGATGGCGCTGCTGGTGGCGGGCCTGCGCATGCCGCCGACGGGGGCGACGGCGATGGCGCTCGTGGTCGTCTTCGCGGTGCGCTTCCTGTGCGTGGACCGCTTCATCTACCGGCGCTCGGGCCGCATCCGCGCGCTCCTGCCGCGCGCGGAAGCCGCGGATGCGCGGGGAACCGGGGGCGCCGGCACCGTCAGCGGCCCACCTCGCCCTGCGCGAACTCGACTTCGTGATGGAAGGCGATGACCCCTATGCCCGCGGCGCCCGCCGAGACGAGTATGCAGGCGGCGAGGAGCAGCCCGGTCCAGGCGGCCGCGCGCGGGCACTGCCTGCCCGGCGCGGCGAGCAGCGCGGCGACCCGCTGCGGCACCGGACCCGAGGCGGCGGCCAGCGACAGCGGGGGGCGGCTGGGGTGCGGGCTGCGCGCGGCGAGCGCGGCGCGGCCCACGGCGCGCGCGGTCAGCCGCCGGTCCCCGGTGACGGCGGCCGCGGCCTCGTCGGCGGCGCGCTCGGCCGCCTGGCGTACGGCGGCGCGGACCGGACGCAGCGCGGGGTGGCAGTGCGCGGCGAGCTCGGCCGTGCCGAGGAAGTAGTGGTGCCGGGACGCGTTGTGCGCACGCTCGTGGGCGAACAGGGCCTCGCGCTCGCCTGGTTCGAGACTGCGCAGCATCGCGCTGGTGACCACGATCCGGTCGGGGCGCCCGGGCAGCGCGTACGCGTCCGGGTGCGGGGAGTCGATCACGCACAGGTCGCCGGCGAGCGGCCGGGAGCGCGCCTGCACATGGGCGGTGCGCAGGGCGCGGATGTGCCGCGTGGCCGAGCGCACCAGGGTCAGCACGGTGACCGTCAGCGCACCGACGGCGGCGGCCGCGATCAGCGACACGATGAGGGAGGAGGCGGTGGGCAGCGGGCGTACGAGTTCGCCGAGGGCGGCGAAGAGGGGCACCCGGAGCAGCCCCGTCAGCACGAAGGCCCCGAGCGAGGCGAGGGAGCAGCACCCCAGCACGCTCACCGCGGCGGTGAGCGCCCACAGCGCGGTGCGCGGCGCGAGGCGGTCCAGCGCGCGCCGGGCCAGGGGCGGCAGGGCGATGGGCAGGAGCAACGGGACGAGCAGCAGTGCCGCGATCGATGCGCTCATCGCTCCCCCGGTTCCCTGCCGGGCGGCCCCGGGGCCCGGCCCGGCTCGCCGTCCGCTTCGGCCTCGTTGCCCAGGAGCTCGCGCAGCACGCGTTCGTCCTCGTCGCTGAGCTGGTCGACGAACCGCGCGAGCACCGTGCCGCGGTCGCTCTCGGTGTCGGTGTCCAGGGTGCTGTGCATGCGCCGCGCGGTGAGCCCGGGCGGGTCCTGCACGGGGAAGTACGCATAGCCGCGGCCCTGCCTGGCGCGCTCGACCAGGCCCTTGTCGTGGAGGCGGCTGAGGATGGTGGTCACCGTCGTACGGGCCAGGTCGGCGGCGAGTCCGCGCTGCACCTGCCCCGGTGTCTGCGGTATCCCCGCTGCCCAGAGCGCCGCCATGACCCCCGCCTCCAGCTCGCCCGCCGGCCGCCGCTCTTCTCTCGCCCCGCCCATGGAACTCTCCTCTCTCCGCATCCGTCTACGCTACTGTAGTCAGTCTACTGGCTTGTAGTCAGTCGGGACGTGCCCTCGGGCACGCCCTCTCCCTGCCCGTCCCCGCGAAAGGGCCCGCTCGATGGCCTTCACCTCCCCTTCCGGCACCCCAGCCTCGGACGGCTCCCCCGGCGGCTGGGGGATCGACGGGCCCGCGTACGGCTCCGTTGTGCGGATGGCGCACGGCGCGCCCGGCTGGTTCGACGCCACGGTCGCCGTGTGGACCGCGTACGGTCTCGCGGTGTTCGCGGCCCTGTTCGCGCTCGGTTGGTGGCGTGCCAGGCGGCGGGGTCCCGCGCATGTGGTCACGGCGCTGTGCGTGCCGGTCGCGGTGCTCGCGGCGTATGCGGTGAACGACGCGGTCAAGCTCCTTGTGCGCGAGGACCGCCCCTGCCGTCACCTGCACCTCGCCACCGTCGAGGCGTGCCCTCCGCACGGTGACTGGTCCTTTCCGAGCAACCACGCGGCGCTGGCGGTCTCGGCGGCCGTTGCCCTCTGGTTCGTGTCCCGGCGGCTCGGCGCGATGGCCCTGGTCGCCGCCGTGGCCATGGCCGCGTCCCGCGTGTGGGTCGGCGTGCACTATCCGCACGACGTCCTGGCCGGCGCCGTGGTGGGCGCCCTGGTCGCGCTCCTGCTGGCCTCCCTCACGCACCGGCACAGCGAAGCGCTGGCCCACCTGCTGGGGAAGGGGCGGCAGCGCGTACGGGCGGGAGCGCGGGACCGGGCAGGGGCGCGGGCTCCGCGGGAGACGGCATGAGCGGCGCGGGGAACGGCGGGAGCAGCGGCACCGCGAACGTGGGGAAGAACGGGAACGCCCGGAGCGGCGGGGGCAGTTCGGTGCGGCACCAGGAAGAGCACGCGGAGGACGGCGCGCAGGAGCCGCACACGGCGCGCGGGTTCGCGCTCACGACCGCCTGCGCCCTGCTCTGCTTCGCGCTGCTCATGCTCGCGGTGGGCCTCTCGACCCGGACCGCGCTGCCGTGGGACGGGGCCACGCACGCGTGGTCGGTGCACCACCGGCCCGCGGTCGCGGTCTCCACGGCGCGCGCCGTGACCGCCACCGGCACGGGGGTCGTGCCGTATCTGCTCGCCGCGGCGGCGGGCTGGCGGGTGGGCCACAGGGCGGGCGACCGGGCGCGGGGCGTCGCCGTCATATGCGCCTTCGTCGCCTGCCTCGCGCTCGGACAGGCGCTGCGCTTCGGGGCGATGGAGCTGATGGCGCGCCCCAGGCCGCGCGGCATCGACTGGGCGGCGCACGCCTCGGGCTGGTCGTTCCCCTCCGGGCACACCACCACGGCTGCGCTCGCCGCGGGCCTGCTCCTCGTCGCCCTGCGCCTGCGCGCGCCGGCCGCCCGGCACACCGTGGCCGCGCTCGGGACGGTGGTCGTGTGCTGGGCGGTCGCGGTGGGCGTCACACGGGTGTACTTGGGGGTGCACTGGTTCACCGATGTGCTGGGCGGCTGGCTGTTCGCGGTGTGCTGGCTGGGGATCTGCGTGCTCGCCGCCTCCCGCTGGGCGCCCGCCCGCCTCCGCGACCCGGACGGCGGGGACCCCCCGGACGGCGGGGACGCGGCCGCCGCAGGGAACGGCCCCGCCGGCGGTCCGCATGCGTCCTAGGGTCCTGGTCGTCGAGCACGATCCCGCCTTCCGCGACGCGCTGCTGCGCGGGCCGGCCGAGGAGGAGTTCGCGCCCGTGGGGGCGCGGGACGGGGCAG
Organism: Streptomyces odontomachicola; assembly: GCF_039605595.1. Taxonomy (NCBI): domain Bacteria; kingdom Bacillati; phylum Actinomycetota; class Actinomycetes; order Kitasatosporales; family Streptomycetaceae; genus Streptomyces; species Streptomyces odontomachicola. The sequence continues at coordinate 73,171 of NZ_JBCFOK010000025.1, read as the reverse complement.
CGGCGCTGCGGCTTGCCGACGCGGCGGCCGACACAGTGCACGCGGCCGTGCTGGGCGTGCGGCTCCCCGACGCGCACGGCCGGGACGTGTGCCGCGCCATGCGCGCGAACGGGCTCCGCTGTCCCGTCATCTTCCTGACCGCCCATGACCGGCTGGCCGACCGGCTCGCCGGGTTCGCAGCGGGCGGCGACGACTATCTGCCCAAGCCCTGCCACCTGGCCGAGCTGGCGGCCCGGCTGCGCGCTGCGCTCCGGCGCCGCGGCGAGCCGCTCCCCCGCGCCGCCGCCGGTGACCTGCGGCTGGACGCGGCCCGGCACGCCGTCGCAGCGGGAGAGGTGCGCACCGCGCTCACGCCGACCGAATTCCGGCTGCTGGCGCCCCTGATGGCGACGCCGGGCGAGCTGGTACGCCGCCGTGACCTCATCCGCGCCGGCTGGCCCGAGGGCGCGCGGGTCAGCGACAACACGCTGGACCAGTACCTGTCCCGGCTCCGGCGCAAACTGCGGCGCACCGGCAGCGCGTTGACGGTCACGACCGCGCGAGGGGTGGGGCACCGGCTGGCCTTGCCGGACCGGGACGCGGCCCTCACGAGAGCGCCGGTGCCGGACATACCCGCCCCGAAGGCACCTGACCTCAACGCCTCCTGAGCCGGACCTCCTCCCCGTACGGCCGCAAGCCCTCGTACGACCCGCGCCCCCGTACAGCCGCAAGCTCCCGTACCACCGCAAGCCTCCGTACGACCGCAAAGCTGCGTACGACCGCAAGCCGACCGAAAGCCAGGAAAGCACCGCCATGCACCTTCCTGCCTCACAGCCCCCGCGGCTGCCTGATCCACAACGTCCCGATCCGCAACGTCCCGATCCTCAGCTTCCCGCTCCGGAGGCCCCCGCGCCGCCGCCGCGTTCCGGCGCGCCCTCGCTCGTCGGGGGCTTCGCGCTGCTCAAGCGGCATCTCGGCTGGGCGGTCACCGCCTCGTACGCGGCCGCGGCGCTCGTGCCGGGGCTCGGGCTGTGGCTGCGCGCCGCGCACCGACTGCCGGGGGTCAGCGGTCTCCACCTCTCCCTCCACGTACCGGAGTTGCTGCTCTCGCTCGTCCTGTTCACGGCGGGGCTCCAGGTGCCGCTGGAGGCGCTGGGGCAGTTGCTGCGGCGGCCCGGGCCGCTGCTCGCCGGGCTCGCGCTGCATCTGGCGGCGCCGCTGCTGGTGGTGCCGCCACTCGCCTTCGCGCTGCGCGGCACGCCGGACACCGACGGCGGCAGCGGCATGGTCGCCGCGATCATCCTGATCGTGGCCATGCCGGTGGCGGCGGGCGCGACGGTGTGGACCACCAAGGGCGACGGCGACCAGCCGACCATGGTGGGACTGGTACTGGGATCCACGCTGCTGAGCCCCCTCACCGTGCCGCTCACGGTGAGCCTGCTCGCCCCGCTGCTCAGGGGCGGTTACGCGGACGACGTCACCTTCGCCGGCCAGGTCGCGGGCAGCGGTTTCGCGGTCACGGGGGTGCTGTTGCCGTGCGGCGCGGGCCTGTTGTGCCGGTGCCTGCTGCCGCTGACGTGGCGTCAGGGGCTGCTCCGTACGACGGCGCCCGCCGCGCTGCTCGGTTCGCTGCTCCTCACGTACCTCAACGCCTGCGGCGCGCTGGGCGCGTTCCTCAGCCACCCCAGGCCGCTGCTGCTCGCCGGGGCGCTGGGGGTGGCGGCGGCGGTGTGCGGGCTCTCGTTCGCGACGGGCCGCTTCGCCACGCGGATCCTGCGCATGGACGCCCTGGCCGGGAACTCCGTCACCCTGGCCTGCGGCATGAACAACAGCAGCGCCAGCGCGGTCCTCATCTCCACGGCCCTCCCCGGCCGCCCCCACATCCTCCTCCCGGTACTCGCCTACAGCCTCCTCCAGAAACTGGCCGCGAGCAGGGTGGTACGGGTGCGGAAGCGGGAGCCGGAGGGGGCGGTGGCGAGGTAGCGACCGGGCGACCTCAGCCGCGCGCGGGCTCCGCTACCGCGAGCGGTGACGCGCCCGCCCCCGCCGCCTCCAACAACCCTTGCGCCGTGGTGAGTTTGACGCGCGGGCGTCCCTCCGCCGCGCCCGCCTCGCACTCCGCCTCGTCGATCGCGTGCCACTCGGCGAGCCCGAGTGCGCCGGGCGGGGCGGCGGACGGGTCGGAAGACACCGTGAGGGCGCCGGAGGTGAAGTCGTCCAGCAACGCGGTGACCGTTTCCTGGGAGCAGGTCTTGTTGGTCCCTATGAAACCTGTGGGGCCGCGTTTGATCCAGCCGGCCACGTACACGCCGGGCTCTACGCGGCCGCGCTCGTGCGGGACGGTGCCGCTCGGCTCGTCGAAGGGGAGGCCGGGGACGGGGCGGGCCCGGTAGCCCACGGCGCGCAGGACCAGGCCGGTCTCCAGGGTCTCCGTGTCGCCGGTGGAGACCGCTCGTACGCCGCCGTCCTCGTCCGTGCGCAGCTCGGTGCGCGCGAGCTCCACCCCCTCCACCCGCTCCTCGCCCACCACGCGCACGGGCGCGCTCAGGAAGCGCAGCACGATCCTGCGCCTTCCCCGTACGGGCTCGCGGGCGGCGAGTCGGGCCAGGAGGCGCGTACGGGGCGAGGTGTCCTCGGACAGGCCCTCGGGCCAGCCCTCGACCAGGACGTCGATGTCCTCCAGGCCCGCGAGGGCGTGCAGTTCGGGGAGCGTGAAGGACGCCTCGGCGGGGCCGCGGCGTCCGAGCACCACCACCTCGCGGATCCGGCTCGTACGCAGCGCCGCCAGGGCCTCGTCGGCGATGTCGGTGCCGGCCAGCGCCTCGGGGTCCGCGGTCAGGATCCGCGCGACGTCCAGGGCCACATTGCCGTTGCCGATCACCACGGCCCGCTCCCCGTCCAGGGGGTAGGCCGCGCCCTGGTGATCGGGGTGGCCGTTGTACCAGGACACGAGCCCGGTCGCGGAGACGCTGCCCGGCAGGTCCTCCCCCGCGATGCCCAGCCGCCTGTCGGTCGCCGCGCCCACCGCGTAGATCACGGCGTGGTGGTCGCGCACCAGGTCCTCGTGGCGCACATCGGCGCCGACCTCCACATTGAGCCGGTAGGAGAACCCGGGCTGCGCCTCGATCGCCCGGAACAGCCTGGTGATCTGCTTGGTGTCCTGGTGGTCCGGCGCCACTCCCGCGCGCACGAGCCCGTACGGAGTCGGCAGCCGGTCGTACACGTCCACCGTCACCCCGGGGTGCTGGAGCAGTTCGTCTGCCGCGTACAGGCCGGCGGGTCCCGCGCCGACCACGGCGACGCGCAACGGGCCCTCGGGCAGACGGCGTTGGGGCGCCACCAGGGCCAGCGGGGTGCGCTCTGCATGGGGGTGCTCCTCGTAATAGGACGCGTTGAGGTCGAGGAACGGCTTCTCGGCCTCGGTCAGCAGCGTGTGCGGCTTGAGCGCGTCCACCGGGCAGGCCGTGGTGCACGCGCCGCAGTCCACGCAGGTGCGCGGGTCGACGTACAGCATCTCGGCCTCGGCGAAGCCCGGTTCGCCCGGCGCGGGGTGGATGCAGTTGACCGGGCAGGCCAGCACGCAGGAGGCGTCGGCGCAGCAGGAGCGGGTGACGACGTAAGGCATCGCGGAGTCCCGGGGCTGAGGAGGCGGGGTCAGGAGGTCAGGGAGGCGGGCTGGCCGCGGTAGCGGGAGGGGCGGCCGTCGATGCGCAGCGCCTTCCACACCTTGCGCGAGACCGGGTTCATCAAGCCGGTCTCCTCGGCCAGCATCCGTACGTCGGCGAACAGGTCGCGCAGCATCTTCCGCCCCGCCGGGCTCTTCCAGAAGATCTCCTTGATCACCCAGCGCGGCACGCCCATCTGCTCGCTGAGCCGCTTGCTGGGGATCATGATGACGTCGCCGAGCACGCGCATGACCACCGGATACGCGACCGAGAGCGCCGCCTTGCGCCCCTTCCCCAGCCTCGGCGTCTTCTGCCGCAGGAACTCGTGCGCGAAGGAGATGTGCCGCGCCTCCTCCGCGATGTGGATCTGCATGATCCGCCGCAGCAGCGGATGCTGGTCGGCCCCGGACCGCAGAATCGCCTTCTGTACGTGGTCGATGGGCTCCTCGCCGGCCAGCACTCCGGTGAAGAACACCTCGGGCCACACCGAGCCCGCCAGCGGAAGAAAGCGGCTGAGCACGCGGAAGGAGGCCCGCCCGCCAGGCACGTCGCAGCCCGAGCGGTTCACGAACTCCTGGAACATCTGGGTGTGGTGGGTCTCCTCGGTGCACTCGTGCGTGAGGTACCGGAACTCCCGCCTCCCGTTGGGCAGGCTGAACAGGTAGTCCATCGCGCCGCGTATCAGCACGTTCTCGAACTGCATGCCCACCTTGGTGATGTTGGCCATGCGCCAGATCCCGATCTCGATCTGCCGCTCCAGGGGCTGCCGCTGATACCAGGGGTGACCGCCCAGCGGGTCGACCTCGGGCAGCACCCAGCGCGGGTCCGTCCTGTCGACCTCCCAGTCCGGGTTGTCCCAGTCGATGTCCTCGAACGCGTCGAAGTGCGTGTGCACCGAGCCCTCGGAGAGGGTCTGGAGCACCTCGTCGTAGCTCTGCTGCCTGCTCATCGCGGTCCTCGATTCGGTACGGGGTGAGGTGAGGTCGGCCGGGGCCGGGCGGGTCAGGCGGTACGGGCCGGCGTGCTGGGTGCCGTGGGCGCGGTGTCATCAGCCGGCGCGGCGTCGTCGGCCGGCGCGGGCCTCCTGCCGAAGTGGAGGGCCGCGTCCGTCAGCGGCGAACGCCTCAGCGTCTTCCGGTCCTTGTAGTAGTTGTTGCGGATCTTCCAGGGCGCGCGGGTCCCCTGGCGGGGCATCACCGCGTCGCCGCGCTGGATGTAGCCGGAGCTCAGCGAGTCGCCCATGGCGGACTCCTCGGCGCGGTCGGCGTCCGTCGCCACGGGCGTGACCTGGGCGTGGCCGGTCTCGCGCAGGTGCGCCACGAGCCGCGCGATGAACTCGGACGCCAGGTCGGCCTTGAGCGTCCAGGACGCGTTGGTGTAGCCGAGGATGAGGGCGAAGTTGGGGACGCCGTCGAGCATCACGCCGCGGTAGACGACGTGGTCGCGGGTGTTCACCTGCCGCCCGTCCACCTCCAGTCGGGCTCCGCCCGCGATCTGCACCTGGAGCCCGGTGGCGGTCACGATGATGTCGGCCGGGATCTCCTCGCCCGAGGTGAGCCGCAGCCCCGTCTCGGTGAACGTCTCGATGTGCTCGGTCCTGATGGACGCCTCGCCCTTGCGCAGCACCTTGAACAGGTCGCCGCCCGGCACCACGCACAGCCGCTGGTCCCACGGCTTGTAGTCCGGGGTGAAGTGGCGCATGTCGACCTTCGGCCCGAGCTGCGCGCGCACGCCCGCGAGCAGGACCTTGCGCATCACCCCGGGAGCCGCGCGGCACGCGGCGTACAACCCGCGCTGCATCGCGATGTTGCGCGCCCGCCCCAGCTTGTGCACCGGTCCCGCCGGAACGCCCACCGCGCGCAGCACGCGGGAGAGCGGGTCGTGGCTGGGCAGGGACATGACGTAACCCGGCGACCGCTGCACCATCGTGACGTGCCCGGCCTCCTCGGCCATCGCGGGCACCAGGGTCACGGCGGTGGCGCCGCTGCCGATGACGACGACGCGCTTGCCGCGGTAGTCGAGGTCCTCGGGCCAGTGCTGGGGGTGTACGAGGGTTCCGGTGAAGCGCTCCTCGCCGGGGAAGCGCGGCCTGTAGCCGTTGTCGTAGTCGTAGTAACCGGTCGCGTTGACCAGGAAGTCGCTGGTGAAGACCTCGGTCTCGCCGCTCGCCTCGTCCAGCGCCTCGATGGTCCACCGCGCCTCCTCGCTGGACCAGCTCGCGCGCACGGCCTTGCGCCCGAAGCGGATGTGCTCGGTGACGCCGTGCTCCTCGGCCGTCTCCTGCACGTACCCGCGGATGCTCGGGCCGTCGGCGAGGGTCTTGGTGCCGTGCCAGGCGCGGAAGCGGTAGCCGAAGGTGTACATGTCCGAGTCCGAGCGGATCCCCGGGTAGCGGAACAGGTCCCAGGTCCCGCCGATCCTGCTCCGCCGCTCCAGGATCGCGTAGCTGGTCCCCGGGTTCTCCCGCACCAGGTGGCAGGCCGCGCTGATGCCGGACAGGCCCGCGCCGAGGATCATCACGTCGACGTGCCGCTGCGCCATGCGTCTTCCTCCGGTTGCCGATCGGGGACGCCAGCGGGCGTCCCAACTCCCCTGCTCCGGCGGCCTGTCGAGCCCGCCGGGCAAGCCTGCACGGGTGCACGACGCGGTGTTACCCGAGGTAGCCCAAGGTAAATGCGACAGCGTGTTTCAGATATCTGCGTGCAAGGTGACCTGCGTCACACGGCGGGTCTGGCGGGAGTCACGCGGGGCCCGGTGGGAGGGGGCTGACGGGGGCCGAACGGGGCGTCGGTCAGCGGGTCGCCGGCAGGTCGGATACGGGGTGTTCCGGGGTGAGTTCGACGCCCGACCTGCGCAACGTGCCCTCCAGCACGGCCCAGATGGACCAGGTCAGGAACTCGGCGAGCTCATCGGTGCTCAACTCGTTGCCCTTGCCCGCGAGCCAGTTGTTGACCGCGGCGTCCACGAAGCCGACGAGGCCGGAGGCGATCGACGGGGCCAGCGCCGTGTCCTTGCCGAAGGCGCCGAGCAGGCCCGCGAAGACGTCGCCCGTGCGCACCGCGATGGCGGCCTTGGTGCCCGCGACGGCGCGCGAGCCCCTGCCGGGGCCCCGGGAGCCCGCGCCGAGGAAGGCGTGCAGGCGCGGGTGCGCCGCGATCCAGCCGAGATACGCGTCGACGGAACGGCGGATGGAGGAGAGGACCGTGCCGTCCGGCTCGAGCGCGGGGGCCAGTTCGGCCATGAGGGAGTCCATGATGCGCTGCCGGATCAGTTCGTCCAGGTCGGCGCGGTCCTTGAAGTGCCGGTAGACCACCGAGCGCGGGATACCCAGCCGCTCGGCGATCTGCTGCACGCCGATGTCGGGGCCGTGCTCCTCTATCGCGGCCACGGCGGCGTCCAGCAGGTCGGCCTGGCGCCGCGCCTTGTGCGCGTTCCAGCGCGTGGAGCGCCCGTCCGTCCGCAGCCGCTTCGTGGTGTCCGCCATCGGTGCAGCGTACCGACGACCGGCGACAGCCGAAGGGGCGGAAATCGATCCAGATTTTTTCGCCGGAGTGGTGTAAGGATCGCGCTCCCCCGCTCTCTCACGTGAGTGAAAGCCGCCAGCGCCCCCGCGAGGAGAGCACCATGCACGCCACTCTCACCACGCTCTTGAAGCGCCGTTCCGCCCGCGCCGAGTTCTCGCCCTGCGAAGGACTCGTGGCCGACGACGCGACGCTGCTGCGCGCAGCGCGCGGCGCGCTCACCCGCGCCGAGCAGATACGCCGCGTCGCCGCTGCCCTGTGCGGCGCCGACGTCGGCTGGGCCTGCGCACGCTGCACCCACCGCGCGGAACGCCTCGCCCCGAAGCTGGTGGGCGACCTCGTGTCATGACCACCGCGTACGCCGCCCCCGCACCCGGTCGCGGCCCACCTCAGCGGTACGCCCCCGCACGCTCCCGCGCGCGAGGGGATCGGCACTTACCGGAGGCGCCGCAGCAGTTCGTACGCGCGCGGCTCCGCGGCATGGAGCAGCGCTGCACACGGAGAGGCTGTCGCTCAGGACCGCGAACCCGACGGATACGTGCGCGGGTCCGTCGTGAATTCGGGGTTGCCGTAGGCCCTCAGGCGTTTTCGTACGACGCGGGTCGTGTACGTGTCCGCGGCGCCGTCGGGCGCGGTTGCCCGGGTCGCGAGGGCCATCGTGAGGAAGCGGGCGAAGACGAAGGGGGCCGTCGTGGCCACCCGTGCCGCGTCGCCGAAGCCGAACCGCACGCTCATCTCCGCCGCAGCCCTCCGGTCGCCGCCGCAGAACAGCAGGAAGAAGGCGCGGCTCCAACTGCGCTCCACCGCGTCGGCCACGCGGTCGGCCGGTGAACGGCCGGGGCGCAGGCGTGCCGCCATCGTGGAGCGGACCAGTTCGCCGGAGGTCGCGTCGTCAAATCCGGCGCGCAGCAGGGCGGCGCGGGCGTGGAATACGCGGATGACTCCGGGGGCGGTGGTGGGCAGCAGCTCCTCGGGCAGTCCGAGCAGAAAGCAGCGGTACCTGCTGAATTCCAGCATCGCCCGCTCCCGCCGCGAAAAGGCCGTACGACCGCGCCGCGCGGCCAGCATGGCGAGCAGGTACATGTTGATGAGGCCGGCAGGCATCTGGTCGACCTGGGGGACCGGAATCCCGTACACGCCGGAATCCCACCGACCCGAGCGGACCAGCGCGTTGTAGCGCACCACCGAATGCATCAGCCGCACCATGGCCGCCGCCTCGAAACCCGCGCCGTGCCGCTCCAGGGCGCCGGGCAGCGTGGTCACAGCGAAGAAGTTCGCCGTCTCGTTGACCCGCCGCGCGGCACGCCGGCCCGAGAGCGCGCCGGTCAGCGCCATCGGCAGCGCGGCGTAGGAATTCAGGAAGGTCGCGAGGAAGGCGCCCCGGGTCAGAAAGGGCGAAAGGAACGCGGCGCTCACCCGCGCATGCCGCGCCCCCTCCTCCACCAGCCGCATGTCCAGCCACGGCGGGGTCGCCTCCATCGCACCGAGGAACGCGCGCAGTTCGGCCGGTGCCTCCGGCACGGAGTCGAGGCCCTCGCGGCAGACCCGCCGCAGCATGCCGGTCAGCTCGCCGAGGCTCTGCCGCCGCAGCAGCGCCGCGTACGGGTCGGCGACCGGATCGCCCAGCATCGTCGCCTCGCGGATCAGTTCGACGAGCCGGTCGTCGGCCAGGATCGGCCCGCGCTCGGCGACCCATCCGGGCAGCGCGGAGCCGACTCCGGGGTCGGCGGTGAAGCGGTGGGGAGTGGCGTCGAAGTCGATGCCGCCGTAGAGCTCGGGCTGCCGTTCGCGCTGGTCGCGGGCCCGCCGCGCGAGCTCGGGATAGTGACGCGCCATCGGGCACCTCCCCTTCCGCCTGCCCGCCTGCCGTCCCTCCGCCTGCCCTTCCACCCCGTAGGCCAGACCCCTGCGCCCCGTCGGCCAGATCCCTTTCGCCCCGTCGGCCAGAAACTGACACCCGGCGCGCCAGGGGTCAAGGGCGCGCCGGCCGCCCGCCGTGACCCGCAAGATCGCGTTCTCCGCGACCGGCTGTCACCCCGCGTCCGCCGGGTGCAGGATGTACGGGACACCCGCCGGGAGGGTCCGCCGCCCCGCCCGGACGTCGCCGCATGCCGCACGCCCTACGCCCGTCGTACGCTCCGCACGCCGACGCCGTACGCCAAGGCCGTACGCCGCACGCCGAGGAGGCCGCATCCCGTGGTTGAGCAGCAGCCTGTCGTCGTTCCGCCGCCCCGTGCCGCCGTGTTCCTGGTGGCCACGCTCGCGCCGGGCGGTGAGGACGCGGTGCGCGCACTGCTGGAGGACGTGGCGGGGCTGCGCCGCTCGGTGGGCTTCCGCGCGCCGGAGGCCGGGCTGAGCTGCGTGGTGGGCATCGGCTCGGCCGCCTGGGACCGGCTCTTCGCCGGGCCGCGCCCGCGCGAGCTGCACCCCTTCGTCCCGCTGGAGGGTCCGCGGCACCGGGCCCCGGCCACCCCGGGCGACCTGCTCTTCCACATCAGGGCCCAGCGCATGGACCTGTGCTTCGAGCTGGCCCGGCTCTTCGGCGAGCGGCTGGCCGGGAGCGCGCGGATCGTGGACGAGGTGCACGGCTTCACATACTTCGACGACCGCGACCTGCTCGGCTTCGTGGACGGCAGCGAGAACCCGGAGGGTGAGACCGCTGCCGAATCCGTCTTCGTGGGCGACGAGGACCCGGATTTCGCCGGGGGGAGTTACGTCATCGTCCAGAAGTACGTGCACGACATGGACTCCTGGAACGCGCTGTCCTCGGAGGAGCAGGAGAAGGTCATCGGCCGTACGAAGCTGGAGAACATCGAGCTCTCCGACGAGGAGAAGCCCCTCGACTCCCATGTCGCGCTGAACACCATCACCGACGAGGACGGCACCGAGCGCAAGATCGTGCGGGAGAACATGGCGTTCGGCAGCGTCGGGGAGGGCGAATTCGGCACCTATTTCATCGGCTACGCGCGCACTCCGGAGGTCACGGAGGAGATGCTGCGGAACATGTTCCTCGGCGACCGGCCGGGCGTGCACGACCGGATTCTGGAATTCTCGACGGCCATGACCGGGTCGCTCTTCCACGTACCCACGGCTGACTTCCTCGACGACCTCCCGGACGCCCCCGAGGGCGCGGCGGAAGCGGACCGTTCCCTCGGGATCGGCAGCCTGAAAGGAGACGCACGATGACGCACGGCGCCATGACGAACCTGCACCGCGAACTCGCCCCGATCACCCCCGCCGCCTGGGCCGAGATCGAGGAGGAGGCCCGCCGCACCTACCGGCGCAACGTCGCGGGCCGCCGGGCCGTGGACGTCACGGGACCCGACGGGCCCGGGCTCGCCGCCGTCGGCACAGGCCACCTCTCCCCCGTACAGGCACCGGCCTCCGGGGTGACCGCGCGGCTGCGCGAGGCACAGCCGCTGGTGGAGCTGCGGGTCCCCTTCAAGGTCAGCCGCGACGCGGTGGACGACGTGGAGCGCGGCGCGCAGGACTCCGACTGGCAGCCGGTCAAGGACGCCGCGCAGACCATGGCCTTCGCCGAGGACCGCGCCGTGTTCGAGGGCTTCCGCGCGGCGGGCATCGACGGGCTGCGCAGCCGCACCTCCAACCCGGTGCTGGGCCTTCCCGACCGGGCGCACGAGATCCCGGACAGCGTCAGCCGCGGCCTGACGGCGCTGCGCCTGGCGGGTGTCGAGGGGCCGTACTCGCTGCTGCTGGGCGCCGACGCGTACACCGCCGTCAGCGAGACCACCGACCAGGGCTATCCCATCGCGGCACACCTCGGCCGGCTGCTCGACGGGGAGCTGGTCTGGGCCCCCGCGCTCAGCGGCGGCTTCCTGCTCTCCACGCGGGGCGGCGACTTCGAGCTGCGGCTCGGCGAGGACCTGGCCATCGGGTACTCCGCGCACGACGCGGACGACATCGAGCTCTATTTCCGCCAGACCCTCACCTTCCTCACGTACACCGACGAGGCCGTGGTCGTCCTGGAATCCCCGCAGGGCTGACCCCGCGGGGCCAACGCGCCAGAGCCGTTCTCCGCTTGCGCAGGCACGCAGGAGAGCTTCACGCAGGGAGCAGCCGTGACCGACCAGAAGACGCCGGGGACAGCGGGAACAGCGGGAAATCCGCGAACACCGGGAACACCGGGCAAGAACGGAAACCCCACCCAAGGCGAACCCGAATTCCGGCCCTATCACCACCCGGCCGCCGGCTGGGGCGCGGCGAAAAGCGTCACGCGGTTCCTGGCGCGCGAAGGCGAATGGGTCGACGGGCCGCGCGCGATCCAGAAGATGAACCACGAGGGCGAGGGATTCGACTGCCCGGGCTGCGCGTGGCCCGACGACCTCAAGGGCCTGAAGCTGGACATCTGCGAGAACGGCATCAAGCACGTCACGTGGGAGATGACCCGCAAGCGCGTGGGCCCCGAATTCTTCGCCGCGCATACGGTGAGCGAGCTGGAGACCTGGAGCGACAAGGCGCTGGAGGACCAGGGACGGCTCACCCACCCGATGCGCTACGACGCGGAGTCGGACACCTATCTGCCGGTCACGTGGCAGGAGGCGTTCGCGCTGGTGGGCCGCGCGCTGCGGGAGCTCACGAGCCCGAACGAGGCGGCGTACTACACCTCGGGGCGGCTGGGCAACGAGGCCACGTTCCTCTATCAGCTCATGGCGCGGGAGTTGGGCACCAACAACCTTCCCGACTGCTCCAACATGTGCCACGAGGCGAGCGGCCGCGCGCTGCAGGCGTCTCTCGGCACGGGCAAGGGCACGGCCGACCTCAAGGACTGGGAGACGGCCGACGCCCTGTTCATCCTCGGGGTCAACGCGGCCTCCAACGCGCCCCGCATGCTGACCTCGCTGGCCGAGGCCCACAAGCGCGGCGCGAGCATCGTGCACGTCAACCCCATCATCGAGGCGGCGGCGACCCGGACGATCATTCCGCACGACTTCGTGAACATGGCGCTCTTCCGCTCCACACCCACCTCCACGCTCAACGTGCAGCCGCGCATCGGCGGCGACATGGCGCTGCTGCGCGGGATGGCCAAGGCGGTGTTCGCGGAGGCCGAGCACGATCCGAAGGCGCTGGACCGGGAGTTCGTCGAGCGCTATACGACGGCCTTCGAGGAATACCGGGACCTGTGCCTCGGCACCCCGTGGAAGGAGCTGGAGGAGCAGAGCGGCGTCACGCGCGAGCAGATGGAGAAGCTGGCGCGGGTCTACTGCGAGGCCGACCGGAGCGTGTTCAGCTGGTGCCTGGGCATCACGCAGCACGAGCACGGGGTCGACACCGTACGGGAGATCGTCAACCTGCTCCTGCTGCGCGGAAATCTGGGCCGCGAGGGCGCGGGCCCCTCCCCCGTGCGCGGGCACAGCAATGTGCAGGGCAACCGCACCTGCGGCATCGACCACCGCCCCGCGCCGGAGTTCCTGGACCGGCTGGCCGAGGCATGCGGCATCGACCCGCCCCGGGAGCACGGTCTTGACACCGTGGGCACCATCGAGGCCATGCACCGGGGCGAGGTGAAGGTGTTCGTGGGCATGGGCGGCAACTTCGTGCTGGCCGGGCCCGACACCCCGTACACCTCCGAGGCGCTGCGCAAGTGCGAACTCACCGTGCAGGTCAGCACCAAGCTCAACCGCAGCCATCTCGTGCACGGGCGGCAGGCGCTGATCCTGCCGTGCCTGGGGCGCACCGAGCGCGACGTGCAGAAGGCCGGCGAGCAGTCCACCTCGGTCGAGGACTCGATGAGCATGGTCCACCTGTCGAAGGGCATGAAGGCGCCCGGCTCTCCCCACCTGCGCTCCGAGCCCGCGATCATCGCGGGGATGGCGCGGGCCGCGCTGCCCGGCAGCGCGACGCCCTGGGAGTGGTACGTCGAGGACTACGACCGCATCAGGGACACCATGGCGCGGGCCCTCGAGGGCTTCGAGGACTTCAACCGGCGCGTGCGGCTCCCGCTCGGTTTCCGCATCCGGCAGCCCGCGCGCGAGCTGGTCTTCCACACGCCCTCGCAGCGCGCCGAGTTCTCCACCGCCCAGCTCACCGACGTACGGCCGGGCGAGGGGACGCTCAAGCTGGCCACGGTGCGCTCGCACGACCAGTGGAACACCACGATCTACTCCGACGACGACCGCTACCGCGGCATCAGGAACCTGCGCACACTGGTCTTCATGAACGAGGCGGACATGCGCGAGCGCGGCCTGCGGCTGTTCGACGAGGTCGACATCACCAGCACGGCGCGGGACGGCAGCACCCGGACACTGCGCCGCTACAAGGCCGTTCCGTACGACATCCCGCGCGGCTGCGCCGCCGGGTACATGCCCGAGATGAACGTGCTGTGCGCCATCGGCGACCACAGCACCCAGAGCGACCAGCCGCTGATGAAGAACCTCGACGTCACGGTGCGGCGCTCGGGCGCGGAGGGGGCATGACGTGACGCGACGGAAGGGGCGCGACGTGACGCGGGAGGCGCGCCGGGGGCGCCGATGAATCACCGGCTGCCCTTCTCCGCCGTGCCGCGCCTGGTCGGCTCCGTGATCGTCGGCGCCGTCGCGGGTCTCGCGATCGGCTCGGCGATCGAGGCCCTGCTGGGCGTGCTGTCCGGAATCGCCCTGGGCGCCGCGGTGTTCGTGGCCGCCGGGTGGCTCGTGCTGTGGCCGATGACCGCCGAGCAGACCGCCCTCAACGCCCGGCGCCAGGACTTCAAGCCCGTGCTGGAGGAGCTGGTGGTGGTCACCCTCGCGCTGTGCGGGCTGGTCGCCATCGTCGTACTGCTGCTGATCGGCCACTCCCGCAACGGCAACGGCAACGCGGCGGCCGCCATCGCGCTCGGCGGGGTCTTCATGTCCTGGGCCGCGCTGCACCTGATGTACGCCACCCGCTATGCGCACCGCTATCACAAGAAGCCCGTGGGCGGGATCAACTTCCATTACCAACAGGAGCCCAGATTCCGGGACTTCCTGTATTTCAGCTACAACCTCGGCATGACGTATCAGGTCTCCGACACCGAGGTCTCCTGCCCGGACATCCGCTCGGTGGTCCTGCGCCACTGCCTTCTCTCCTACCTCTTCGGCACCAGCATTCTGGCCACCACCATCAATCTGGTCACGGGAATCGTGACGGGCTGAGGCATTCAAGGACTGAGGGGCGCGACACGGCAGGCGGGCGCCCGTTCACGGGAGTTCGGGCGGCACGTCCAGGCCACTTACGGATCGCCCGGTTACGCGCATGCCGCCAGGGACGGCAATTCAGGCCACGCATGGGTACGTCACCATGTGGCCCGGTTTCGCGGCCTCTTGGACCCCGGCGGATCCCGGTAAAGGGAACAGCTGTCCGGCTCACCAGCTGAATTACCGCCCGGAGCCCGCCGGTTCACGTGGTCGGCGCCGCCTGTCCTGTTCCCGCCGCGTGGCCGGATCGGCGGGCTGATCGCCCGCGCTCCGCACCCGTACTTTTGCCTGGTCTCCGGAAGGGTGCGCACCTCGGCACGGCGGCACGGACGCAGACCCGGGCACATTCGACATCGCATTGGGGGATCCGCAGAGAATGGGAAACGAGAGCGCCAAGAACCCGGTGGGCACCGCCTATATCAACGACGTGTTCATGCGCCACCCGCTCACCACCAAGAACCAGCGGGAACTCGGCATCGAGGACAAGGCCGCCGGAATCCTGGAGCGGAACAGGGCGCGGGGCGCCTTCCGGCGGACGCCCGCCGAGGGCGGCGACCCGATCGACCCCGTCGGCTTCTCCCTCAACAAGGTGCGGTACGAGCGGTTCCCGGCGGACGAGGACACCGCCCGACAACGGGGCTGGCGCGCCTATATGAACGTGGGCGTCCCGGTGGTCGAGGAGCGGGGCGGCGTGGAGCAGCCGCCGCCCGACGTCATCTCGAAGCAGACGTACGTCAACGGCACCGACCCCATCAAGATCACCGTGACGGACACCGTCGAGTTCTCCATCTCGAACACCATCAGCTGGTCGCTCCAGGGCGAGGTGAAGCTGACCTTCGGCGCGAAATCCACTTCCTCGCTCCAGCAGCAGCTCCAGAAGAGCATGGCGATGCAGCAGTACCAGAAGAGCACCATGCTCAACAGCAAGGACCGTCAGGGCACCGACGCGGAGACCCAGACGCAGATGACGAGCACGACGACGGCCACGGGCACCGCGACGGGCACCGGCGAACTGTGGGGTGAACTGCTGCTGGGAATCACCGGCTCCATCAGCGGTTCGCTGACCACCGCGTGGAAGCACACGGCGTCGGTGAGCGTGGAAGTGAGCAGCCGGGTGGACGTCCCGGCCACGCAGCGGCGCGAGGTGCGGAGGTTCGACTACGAATACCCCGTCACGTTCGGCGGCTGGGTCGCTCTGTACTACGAAAAGCCGGTGCAGGTGCAGGAGAAGAAGCCGCAGGGCCCCGAGGACCCGAAGGCCGAGCCCTCCAAGGTGATCGCGTGGCGGCTCGGCGACCGTCACGAGGACGGCGGCGCCTTCGACCTGGCCGACGAGGACCGGAGGTTCCTGCAGAAAGGGGAGGCCGAAATCGTCTCGGTGTGCGCCGGCGAACACCGGGTGTTCCAGCCCGAAACGCTCGACTACCAGACTCAGAAAGCGCCCCTCTACCAGGGGTGAATCCGCTTCCGCCGAGCAGACCGAGAGGGGACGACATGACGTTCGAGAACATCTTCGACAGCGGCGGCGGCGAGGCCGATTCCGCGAAGGACACCGCGCAATCCCTCCACGACAGCACCCCGGGCGCCGAGGAGGGGACCTGGGACGAGGAGAACGACACGGTGTCCGGCAGCGCCTCGGGCTATGTGCGCGACTGGGAGAGCGCGCGCGATCCGTGGCTGCTGCACCAGACACCGCACGGCGCATTCGGCGTGCTGGGTTTCCTGGACCCGCTCTTCCAGAGGACGAGCGACGTGTCCTCGGCCCAGCGCCAGGCGTCCGAGGATCCCAGGACGACCTCGGACATGGCCTCTTCGACAAAGGACAAGGCCTTCGCATCGGTGAAGGCGGAGATCCGCGAGGAGGACATGCCGGGGCTCGGCGAGGAGGCGCAGCAGCGTCTGCGCCAGGCGCACGACCGCGCCGCGAGCGCCAACGTGCTCACCGCCCTGATCACCGCCGACCTCGGGAACGCCGAGGGCATCGCCCTGGACACGGCGCACGGGAAGGCGTACGTGGCCAGTCGCAGCACCCACCGGCTGATCGGGGTCGACCTCGCTTCGGGGGCCACCTACACGGTACGCAGCGATGACCTGGGCGAAGTGTGCGATGTGGCGCTGGACGGCGGCGGCCTGGCCTATGTCACCGACTTCTCCGGCAGGCGCCTGCTCTCGGTGGACCTGGCCACGGGCGCGACCCGGCAGGTCGCCGGCGAGCTGCGCGCGTACGGCGTCGGACTGTACGGGGGCACGGTGTACGTCACCGACTGGGACCACCAGAAGCTGATCGCGGTCGACCCGGCGAACGGGGAACAGACGCCCGTCGCCGAGGACTTGGGTGCGGGTCCCTCGGGCGTGGCCATGGACGGCGACGGGACGGCGTACGTCGGCCACCGGGACGGCACAGGGCCGCTGTGGCGGATCGACCTGCGTCAAGGCGCCAAGACGGAGGTGGCCACGGTCTCCCGGACGAGCCCGCGCATCGCGCTGGACGGCGCGGGCCGCGCCTACGTCTCCGACCACCTCGGCGACCGCCTGCACGAGGTCCACCTCGCGGACGGCGCGCAGCGGGTGGCGGCCACCGGGGGCGGCGGCGTCTCCTTCTCGCCCGTCGGCCTCGCGCTGGACCGCACCGGCGGCTGGCTGTACGTGGCCACCTGGGAGGGCCAGCTCTGGCGGATCTCCCAGCGGGCGGTACGGGGGCCGGGCGCGGTCAACGTGAAGACGTAAGAGGGAGCCGAGACAAGGGGCGGGCGTGAGCACCCGGGCCTCAGCACCCGGCTCAAGCCCGCCCCACCGGATTCGTCGGGACGCTTCCGCACGCTCAGGGCTTGCGCGCCACCCCGCCGAACTCCCACCACTCGCCGCCCGGTTCCGGCAGCGGCTTCGCCGCCTCGGCGTCCAGGCGCCAGTCGTTGATCCGGCCCAGGCCGGGCTCCAGCACCTCCAGGCCCTCGAAGTACCGGGCGACCTCGTGCTCTTCCCGCACCCGGCCCCAATTGCCGTGCGTGGCCTCGTCCATGAATCCGGTGACGAAGTCGCGGGTCTCCTTCTGGTCGCTGACGAGCTGGTTGATGACCAGGAAGCTGCCGGATGGCACCTTCTCCAGCACCCGCTCCACCAGCTCGGCCGGGCCGCCGGCGCCGTCGGCCGAGGCGTCGGGCAGGCAGTGCATCACCGACACGAACAGCACGCCGACCGGCTCGTCCAGGTCGAGCAGCCGCCGGGTGTCGGGGTGCCCGAAGATGGTCTCGGTGTCCCGCATGTCGGCCTCGATCACGGCCGTGCGCTCGCCGGCCCCGCTCTCCCTGAGCAGCATGCCGCCCCGCTCCAGCACCGCGGGGTCGTTGTCCACGTAGACGACCCGCGCCGCGGGGTCCACCCGCTGCGCGACCTGGTGGACGTTGTCCTGTGTGGGCAGCCCCGAGCCCTGGTCGAGGAACTGGCGCACCCCGTACTCCTCGGCCAGCACCCGCACCACGCGCCGGAGGAACCGCCGGTTGTTGACGGCGAGCGGGCGGGTGCTGGGCACCACCTTGTCCAGCTCGCCGACCGCCTCGCGGTCCACCGGGTAGTTGTCCGTACCGCCGAGGTAGAAGTCGTACATCCGGGCCACGCTGGGCGTCCCGGGGTCTCCGCCCGGGTCAGCCGCGGCCGCATTCGCCGTGTTCTCGCGCATGCCTACCTCACCGTCTCGCCATGTGCCCGCGCCCTCGGTACGAGCCCCGGGCCTCGCAGGTTGAACAGGCAACCAGTGCCCCAACTGGCCTGTCCAGACCGGGACTTGTATTTCACCCTCTTCTCACCGGGGGTCTTCCGGGACGCGGGGTGGGCCGCCTTCCGGGGCGCGGGGAGGACGAGCCGGCGCCCGGCTCCGCCCTCCCCGCGCCCCGCTCAGCTCGCCGTGACCCGCAGCATCGGGTCCTTCTCCAGCACCGGAGCGCGGCGCGGCACGAAGTACCGCTCGCGCCCGAGCAGCCGCACCAGCGCCAGGTCGCGCTCGGTCTTCGGCTCCTGCTGCGCGCACTCGGCCGCGTAGATGCGGATCAGGCCGTGGAACCGGTAGCGCTGCGGCGAGACGCGCTCCAGCAGGTGGCCGTCGACCAGCAGGTTCAGCAGGTGGCGTGCCGTGGCCTGGCCCGCGCCCGCCAACGTGGCCGCCTCCTGCACGGTGATCGTGCCGCCGGAGTGCAGGCCCAGATAGCGGAACATCCGCGCGGCCTCCGGCGGCAGCGCGTGGTAGGACGCCTGGAACACGGTGCGCAGGTTCGCGGCCGCGTCGTCCTCCACCGTGAGCCGGTCCAGTAACCCCCGCTCGTCCGCGTACCGTTCGACCGGCGTGGCCGGTGCGTCGTCGCGCGCGGCGAGCAGGCCCTCCACGGCGCTGCGCAGCGCCAGCGGCAGTCCCCCGCACACCCGCGCCAGGCGCGTGATCGCGCCCGGTTCGCGGCGCAGCCGCTCGCCGCCGAGGTAGGCGAGGAGCTCCGCCGACTCGGCCTCGGACAGCGGCCCGACCCGCACGAGGTGCGCGCCGTCGCGGATGGCCAGCCCGGTGAGCCGCCGGCGGCTGGTGGCGAGCACGCTGGACGCGCCCGGCGGGATCAGCGGCCGCACCTGCTCGGCGCCCGCCGCGTCGTCCAGCACCACCAGCATGCGCCGCTCGTGCAGGAGGCTGCGGTACAGGCTGACCCGGCCCGCCAGTTCGCAGGGCATCCGCCCGTCCTCGACGCCGAGGCTGGTCAGTAGCTGGGCCAGCGCCTCGGACGCGGTGAGCGGCTTCCCCTGGAGGCCGGTGCCGCCGAGGTCCACGAAGAGCTGGCCGTCGGGGAAGCGGCCCCTGAGCCGGTGCGCCAGCTCCAGCACGACCGCCGTCTTGCCCACGCCGGCCAGCCCGTTCACCACCGCGACCCGCGTGCTCGCCGTGGCGTGCTCGGGCTCCTCGGTCAGCGCCCGCTCCAGCCGTGCCAGTTCCGCCGTACGGCCCACGAAGCCGCGTGCCAGCGGCGGCAGTTGGGCGGGGCGCGGGGTGTCCGGCACGGCGCGCTCGTACACGCCCTCGTGCCCCCGCGCCGGTGCCGGGTCCGCACCCGGCGCGGGCACGCGCGCCCGTGCCGGCTCGGGTGCCGGGGCCCTGGAGTGCTGCTCGCGGTGCGTGGCTCCGGTGTCGGCGCGCCCCGTCAGGATCTCCTGGTGCAGCGTGCGCAGTTCGGCGCCGGGCTCGATGCCCAGTTCGCTGCCGAGGAGCCGGCGCGTCCCGTCGTACACCGAGAGCGCGTGCGCCTGCCGGTCGCAGCGGTACAGGGCCAGCATCAGCAGCCAGGTCAGCTTCTCGCGCAGCGGCTCCTCGGCGACGGCTGCCGACAGGTCGGCGACCACCTCGCCGTGCCGCCCCGCCGCCAGCATGTCCGAGGCCCACTCCTCCACGGCCGTCGTCTTCAGGTCGTGCAGCCGGGTCCGCTCCATCGCGGCGAACGGGCCCGGTATCCCCGCGAACGCCTCGCCGTGCCAGAGGGACAGGGCCTCCTCGTACAGGCCCGGAGCCCCGCTGCCGCCGGATTCGGCGCGTGCCCTGCGCGCCTGCGCGTGGCACTGCGCGAAGCGCCGGACGTCGACGGAGTCCGGGTGTACCCGCAGGCAGTAGCCGCCCGCGGCCGAGGCCAGCACGGAGCTGGTGCCGCGCCTGCTGCGCCCCGGCTCCAGGGTGCGGCGCAGCCCGGCTACGTACGTGTGCACCCCGTTGGCCGCTGTGCGCGGGATGTCGCTCCCCCACACCGCGTCGATGATCTGCTCGATCCCCACGACATCGCCGGCCCGGGTGGCCAGCAGCGCCAGGACGGCCCGCTGCTTCGGCGGACCGAGGACGACCTCGTGGCCGTCCCGCCAGGCCCGTATGGGGCCCAGCAGTTGGATGCGTATGCCATCCCCCGTCGTGCGCATGGTGCCATTGCCTCCAGGAGTGGGAAGTGGTTCGCGCTGACCGGCCGCGCGGCGCTCAGTGCCGCGCGGCGGGGCCGGCGGGCGAGGCACCGGTAACGGCGGCACCGGTCACGGCGGACCTGGCCACCGCGGCTCCGGCCTCTCCCGCGTCCGCGCCCGCGTCTCCCGCGCCCTCGGCGCGTGCCAGCAGCGAGGCGGCGACCGACCTAAGCTTCTCGCGCGTCTCCTCCAACTCCCGCTCCGGCACGGAGTGTTCGACCACCCCGGCGCCGGCCCGCAGCCACGTCCTGCCGTCCTGCTCGTAGACGCTGCGCAGCACCAGCGCCGCGTCCATCGCGCCGCTCTCCGCGACCTTCATCACCACGCCCGCGTACGGCCCGCGGCGGTCCGGCTCGTGGCGCCGTATGGCCTGGTACGCGGCGTGCTTGGGGATCCCGGACGCGGTCACGGCGGGAAAGACGGCGGCGAACGCGTCCCAGGGGCTGGCCCCCTCGGGCATCCGCCCCACCACCCGCGAGCCCAGATGCTGGACCGACCCGCGCTCCTTGACCGACATGTACTCCTCGACCACCACCGACTCCGGCTTGCACGGGCCGGTGAGCTCGTCGACCGCGAGCTTCACCGAAATGGCGTGCTCGTGCAGCTCCTTGGGGTCGGACAGCAGGTCCTCGCGCAGCTTGCGGTCGGTCTCGGGGTCGCCGGTGCGCGCACGGCTCCCGGCCAGCGGCTGGCTGGCCACTCGGCGGTCCGCTGTCACCTCCACGACGGTCTCGGGACTGAACCCGAAGCTGCGCAGCCCGCCCATGTCCAGCAGGAAGGAGCGCGCCGGGGTGTTGCTCACGCGGCCCTTGCGGTAGCTGGCGGGGAAGTCGACGGCCGTGCCGACCGGGATCGCGCGGGAGAGGATCGCCTTGTGCAGCGTGCCCGCGCGGATCTCCTCGACGAGCGAGCCCACGCCGCGCACATACGCCTCGGCCCCGGCCTCCAGATCCACCGGCACGGCGGCCCGCGCCTCCTCCTCCGGGCGCGCCCCCGCGCCGGCCCGGCCTGCGTCGATGCGGGCCAGCGCCTCCCGCACCGCGGTCAGCGCCTCCTCGTCCAGGCTGCGCACGGTCACCCGGGAGCCGGACACCGTGAGTTCGGTACGGGGCACCACCAGGTGCATCAGCGTCCCGGGGTCCACCCCGATCCCGGTGAGGGCGTGCGCGAGCTCGAAGGCGCACCAGCCGTACGCGGTCCAGCCCTCGACCGGCAGCTCGGCGAGGAACCTCTGCACCGCGGTCAGCGGCTCACCGAACCACGGCTCCACGCGGGTCACACCGGATCTCGTACATCGAATGCTGTCGGCGTCGACGACCACCTCGGCCGCCACGCCTCCCGCTATGGACCACTCCTGCGGGGTTTCATATGCGACGGAGGTGTCGAAGATTTCCGCTGACGCGAGGCCGACGGCGATATCCAGCGGCGCGAGGCCGGTTTCCAGCGTGACGGTTCCGTACTGCTCCTTCATTTCACTTCCTCCGGGATACGGGCGACCGGGGCGCCGGGCCGTACATCCGGCCGGGCAGGCCGGATCCTGCGGAGCGCCGCGTGGTCGCCCTACGCGAATTCAAGGACTGTTCCAGTGCCGCACGGGTAAGATCGCCGCGTGCGGGTACAGAGATTCCGGGAGGGAATTGCGGGACCGCCCCCACATGCGCCGCCATGCCTGACGGATCACGCAGAAACGGTGCCCACACCCGCCGTGAGGTGCTGCTTCAGGAGGCTGAGGCCCCTGCCTCCGTGCGCGGAGATTCCATCACACGCACGCCCCGGCGAGGTTAAGAAAAGCTATACGCCGGGACAAAGATTTCCCCTCGGACCCGCGGTCCTGCGCATTGCGCGGAAATGACGGACCGCCTGGGCACAATCGGCGGAATTTCCTCAAGCAGGCCGGCAGACCGGACATCACACCCCCGTTATGGCATCCCTTCGCACCGATGCAGACATCCCATCGTGCGAACTGCGCGACGCAGCTTACCCAACCACCATCACACGAACAACATGCTTCACAAGGAGCCTCACGGATTACCCGCCGGTCACTCATGAATTTGGGATTCCGGTTTATTTCCGCACCGCGCCCCGTGCATTTCTCACGGGGCCTGCGGGCGGGGAAGGCGACGGCGGGGGCCGACGGGGGAGGCAGCCCCCGCCGTCGCGGCTCGGCGCCGGGCACCGCCGGGAAGGAACGGGCGGAGCGGGGCGGCGGATGCGGGCTCGCGCGGCCGGTCGGGGTCCGCCGCCGTCAGGGCGGCGGAGCCGGCAGCCGCCACGGCGTACGGTGTCCCACGCGGTGCGGCCCCGACTCGTCCATCTGCTCCCCCATAGTTTTCGTACCCGTAAAATGTACGCGTCCGGTAACAGTAGCCGGGAGCCGGTAGGTTGTCACCCCACCCGTTGCCGCGGCCGGTGCGGCGCACCGGTCGCGGGGCCGGTGCACGCCGGGGGACGGAGGCCCGGTGAAGCGCCTGGCCTGGTGCTACGGTGGCGCCGAGCCTCCTGGGGACCAACTCCCGGTGTTTTCCGAGGCGTTCGCGGCGCCCCCGGCGCCGCCGGAGTCAGCCGCCCCCTCCCGGCGCGAGGGCCCAGCCCCGCAGGAGCCGCGCTCCCCCACCGCGCCCGCCGAGGCGACGACCGCGGTGGGGCGCACCGCGCGGGTGCTTGCCGAGACGTGAGAGAAGAGGAACGGATGCAGTCCCGACCGAAGCGCACCGGAAGAACCGGGCGCCCGCCCCGGCTGTCGCTGGAGGCGATCATCGAGGCCGCCCAGCGCCTGCTGGCGGCCGAGGGCGCCGAGGCGCTGTCGATGCGGCGCCTGGCGAAGGAGCTCGAGAGCACGCCCATGGCGCTGTACCACCACGTACGCGACAAGGACGAGCTCCTGCTCCTGCTGCTGGAGGCGCACGCCCAGCGCATCCCCCGTCCCGAACTGCCCGATGACCCGCGCAAGCGCATCGTGGCGGCAGGCCAGCTCCTGCACGACGTGCTCGCCGAGTGCCCGTGGATCGTGGAGGTGCTCGCCTCGGACGACCTGATGGCCGTGTCGGCGCTGTGGATCGTGGAGGCGGTCGTGGACGCGGCGATCGAGTGCGGACTCACTCCCGAGGAGGCCGTGGACGCCTACAGGGTCATCTGGTACTTCACCGTCGGCGAGCTGATGACCCGGGTGACGCGGGAGCGGCGGCAGGCCGACGCCGAGCAGCCCTCGCACCGCGACCGCGCCTTCGCCGAGCTGTCCCCCGAGTCCTATCCGCGGCTCGCCGCGCTCTCCGAGAAGTGGCCCGAGCTCACCGGCCGCGACACCTTCCGGCAGGGCCTGGAGGCCATGGTCGACGGACTGGTCGCCCGCGCCTGACCCCGTACGCGCGCACGGCACCGGCCCCCGGATGCGGATCCATCCGGGGGTCGGTGTCGTTTTGGTCAACTCCCTTGCGGCACAGGGGAGCTGGCGGTCCGGGTCAGGGCATGGACGGCCAGGAAGCGGGGGTGCCGGACACCGCGTCGCGGGCCCGCGCCACCACCAGGTCGAGCACCCGCTGCCGGTGCGCCTCCAGATAGAAGTGGTCA
Organism: Streptomyces odontomachicola; assembly: GCF_039605595.1. Lineage (NCBI taxonomy): Bacteria > Bacillati > Actinomycetota > Actinomycetes > Kitasatosporales > Streptomycetaceae > Streptomyces > Streptomyces odontomachicola. The sequence continues at coordinate 49,294 of NZ_JBCFOK010000025.1, read as the reverse complement.
CCCGGCAGCGCCCGCACCTCGCAGGAGCCCTCCGTCGCCCCGCTCCAGCCCGCGGCCTCCCGCGCGTCGACCTCCGGGTCCTCCTCCCCGTACAGGACGGTCACCGGGGCGCGCAGCGGGACGCCCGGCAGCGGTCTGTACGTCTCGATGAGCTGGTAGTCGCGGCGGACGGTGGGCAGCACGGCGGACATCAGCGAGGCGTTGTCGAGGATGCCGACGCCGGTGCCGCCGAGCCGGCGCAGGTCGGCGAGCAGCGCTTCCTCGCCGCCGAGGTGCACGGTGCCGGGCCGCGACAGCTCGGGGGCCGGGCGGCCCGAGGCGACCAGGGCCGCGGGTTCCCGGCCGCCCGCCGTGAGGCCGCGGGCGACCTCGTAGGCGACGGCGGCGCCCATGCTGTGCCCGAACAGCACGGTGGGCAGGCCGAGTTGGCGCGGCTGCCCCGGGCCGTCCGCCAGGAGCTCGGCGGTGAGCGCCGCGACGAGGTCGGCCATGCGGGTCGGCGCCGTCTCCTCGAAGCGGTCCTCGCGGCCCGGGTACTGGACCACAGCGAACTCCACGTCCCAGGGCGCGTCGACGGCCCATCGGCGGTAGTGGCTCGCGGCGCCGCCCGCGTGCGGGAAGCACAGCACCCGGGCCCGCGCGCAGGCGCGGGGTGCGGGGCGGCGCACGGCCGTGCCGCTCGGGGCGGTACGCGGCGCGGGAACCGGTTCCGCTCTCTCGGTCGGAAAGAACATCTCTGCCTCACTCACTCGCTACGGGCGCCAGGGAGACCTGCCAGAAGTCGGCGTAGCGGCCCTCCCGGCGCAGGAGTTCCTCGTGTGTGCCCTGCTCGACGACGTGGCCCCCGTCCAGGAAGGCGATGCGGTCGGCCTGCCGCACGGTGCGCAGCCTGTGCGCGACGACGACCACCGTGCGGCCTTCCAGGAGGCGGTCGATGCCGTCCTGTACGGCGCGTTCGCTCTCGGCGTCCAGCGCCGAGGTCGCCTCGTCCAGCAGGACGACGGGCGCGTCCTTGAGCAACGCGCGGGCGATGGAGACGCGTTGGCGCTCCCCGCCGGAGAGCACCGCGCCGCTCTCGCCGACCTGGGTGGCCCAGCCGTCCGGGAGCCGGTCGATCACCTCGTCCAGGCGTGCGGCGGCCGCGGCCGCCCTGACCTCGGCCTCGTCGGCGCCGGGGCGGCCCAGGCGCACGTTCTCCTCGATGGTGCCCTCGAAGAGGTAGACGTCCTGGAAGACCACCGAGACCCGGCTCATCAGGTCCTCGGTCGCCATGTCGCGCACGTCCGCGCCGCCGAGCCGCACCGCGCCCGCGTCCACGTCGTGGAAGCGCGCGAGGAGCTGGAGCAGCGTGGACTTGCCGGCGCCCGAAGGCCCGACGACCGCGAGCCTGCTGCCCTCGGGAACGGTCAGGGACAGCCCCTCCAGCACCGTACGGCCGTCCCTGCGGAAGGCCACGGCGTCCAGGGCGAGATCGCTGCCCTGGGGCCGTGCCGGCTCGGCGGGCTCGGGCAGCGGGGGCTCGCGCAGCACCGCGTCCAGGCGCTCCAGTTCGCCGCGCGAGGCGCGCATCTGGCCGCCGAGGTCGGAGAGCGAGAGCAGCGGATCCACGCAGCGCGCCGCCAGCACCAGCAGGGCCAGCACCTCGGCCGGCTGGACGCTCCCGCCCAGTGCCAGCACGGTGCCCAGCACGAGCAGCGCGGTGAACGCGGCCTGCACCGTGAAGGAGAGGCCCAGCACGCCGGGCAGCGCCGAGAGCGCGGAGCGGCGCACCGCGCGCCGCTGGCCCTCCAACGCGTCGTCCAGCAGCCGGAATCCGTCGGTGGTGCGGCCGCCGACCCGCAACACGGGCTGGGCCCGCACGTATTCGATGACGCGCCCGGCCGCCTCGTCGCCGAGGCGCGCGCGTTCCGCATCCTGCGCCGCCGTGGCCCGGCCGGTCCACACCTGGGTCGCCGCGACCAGAGGGGCGGCCACCAGCGCCGCGAGGCCCAGCCGCCAGTCGTAGCAGACCATCACGGCGACCACGGTCAGCGGCGTGAAGCAGGCGCCGATGAGGGGCTGGAGGCGGTGTGCGGGGACCGCCATGACCTGGAGCACGCTGCGGCTGGCCAGGACGGAGACCTCGCCGACCCGGCGCGGGGTGAACCAGCCCAGGGGCAGTCGCGCCAGGTGGTCGCCGAGCCGGTGGTGCAGGCCGCGGGAGAGCGCGGCGCCCACGCGGAAGCCGGAGACGTCCGAGCGGTAGCGCAGCACCGCGCACGCGGCCGCCGCGCCGGCGAAGGCGCCCAGCCACGGCCAGGCGTCCGCGGGCCGTGCGCCGAACAGGGCGGTGAGCAGCGGCACCAGCAGGGCGTAGGAGAGCCCCTCGGCCACCGCGGTCGCGGCCATCAGCGCCAGCGTGCGGCGCAGCGGGCGCGCGTGCTCGTCGCCGAGTACGCGCAGCAGTACACGGATCACCGGGTCCCCTCTCCTCGTACGGACTCGCCCCGCGCCGATCCGTCCCGCGCGGGCTCCCCTCCTGCCGGCGCATCCGGGCGGCCCGGGCCCTCGGCCTCGTCGCCGGGCCAGGACTGCTGTGCCTCCCACATCGCGGCGAACCTGCCGTCCACCGCGAGCAGTTCGGCCGGTGTGCCGCGCTCCGCCACCGCGCCGTCCTCCAGCACCACGACCGTGTCGGCCTCGGCGATGGTCTCCAGGCGGTGCGCGATGACGAGCTGGGTGCGGTTCTCGCGCAGCGTGTCCAGCGCGCGCCGCACGTCGTACTCGGTACGCGGATCGGCGAAGGCGGTCGCCTCGTCGAGCACCAGCACCGGCGCGTCGGTGAGCAGCGCGCGGGCGATGGAGATGCGCTGCGCCTCGCCGCCCGACAGCCCGGCGTCCTCGCCGATCACCGAGTCGTATCCGCGGGGCAGTTCGGTGATCCGGTCGTGGATGCGGGCGAGCCGCGCGGCCCGTACGACCTCCTCGCGGTCGGCGTGCGGCACCGCGAGCGCGATGTTCTCCGCGATGCTCGCGCGCAGCAGCCGTACGTCCTGGAAGACGAAGGAGACCAGCGCGTACAGGTCGCGCGAGGCGATGTCGCGCAGGTCGGCGCCGCCGATGCGCACGGTGCCGCGCGTCGGGTCGGCGAACCGCGGCAGCAGCCGGGCCAGCGTGGACTTCCCGCCGCCCGAGGGCCCCACCAGCGCGGTGACGGTGCCCTGTTCGAGGACGAGGTCGATGCCGCGCAGCACCTCGCGCCCCGGCTCGTACGCGTACGCGACCCCGCTCAGCTCCACCCGGTGCCCCTCGGGGGTCACAGGACGGGACGGCTCGGAGAGCGGTTCCACCGCGAACAGTCCGCGGATGCGGGCCGCAGCGCGCTGCGCCGCCTGTACGTCGTCGAGGCCGTGCCCGAGCGCGGCGACCGGCGCCGTGAGGCCGAGCCCGAGCAGCAGGAAGGGCAGCAGGTCGGCGGGCGGCATGGCGTCCGCGGTGATCAGCGCGGTGCCGCCGGCCAGGATCAGCACGAGCACGAAGGGCGGCGAGAGCACCAGCGCGGCGAGCGCGCCGAGCCCGGCGACGCCGAGCACCCAGCCGAGGAAGTACGCGGCGAAGTCGTCCGCCGCCTTGATGAACGCGCGGTGCGCGCGGCCCGAGCCGCCGAACGCCTTCACGACCGCGATGCCCTCGACGTACTCCACCGCCGACCCCGCGATGCGGCCCATCGCGGCGTCCAGCGCGAGCTGGTCGCGGCGCCGGCCGTCGGACATCAGCATCAGGTTGAGCAGGACGCCGAGGACCACGGGGATCAGCGCGACGAGCGTCAGCCGCCAGTCCACCCAGGCCAGATAGGCCAGCGAGACGAGCGGCACGACGACGGCCGAGGTCGCCTCGCCCGGGGTGTGCGCGGTGAGCGGGTGCAGCGCCGCCACGTCCTCCTGGACGACCTGGCCCAGCTCGCCCGAGCTGCGCCGCGAGTACCAGCCCAGCGGCACCCGGCCCAGGTGCTCGGCCAGCCGCCGCCGCACGGAGAGCTGGAGCCCGCCGTCGATGAGGTGCCCGATCCCCGAGGAGAGCGCGGCGAACACGACCCGCACGAGCAGACCGCCCGCGCCGACCGCGACCACGGTCCACACGTGCCCCTCGTCCACCGGCCCCGCCGACAGCAGGGCGCGCCCCAGCTCCACGACGGCGATCAGCGGCGCGAGACCGCCGAGCGCGCTGACGACCTGGAGCACGAGCACGGCGGTCAGGCCGAGGCGGTAGGGGCGCAGCAGACCGGCCAGCGCCCGGCCGCCGGAGACCTCAGCCCCGGGTTTTCCCTCTCCTGCCCCGCCCGTCCCCGACCGGCTCCCCTCGGGCTGCTCGACGGGCTGCTCGGCCGCGGGCGTCCCCTCCCGCGCCGAACCGGCTTCGGTGGTGGTCACTTCGCCACCTCCGCCACCGGGACGCCGCACGCCGCCGGGGCCTGTGCGCCCCGGGCGCCGAGGGTCGCCCCGCTGTTCCGACCTGCCTCGCTCACCGCTCCTCCAACCGTGTGCCCGCATTATCTGTACGCGTACAATAACTTACCGGGCCGCGCTCCCCCTGTCACCCGCTTCGCCCCGCCCGGTGCGGGGACCGGACGGGGCGAGGGCGCTGCGGGCGCCGTGCGGGAGGCACCGCGCGGCAGGCACCGCGCCGGCGGTTCAGCGCAGGGCGGCTCGGCGCCGGCGGTTCAGCGAACGGTGGCTCAGCGCAGCGCTGCTGACGCGGCGTCAGGAGGCAGCAGGTCGGCGGCGCGCAGCGGGGCGCCGGGCCGGGGCGCGGACGCCTCGGGGTAGCCCAGCGACTCGGTGAGTTCCTGCCATGCCCGGGCCACCGTCAGATGCCGCTGGGCGCCGGCGAGCGGGTCGCCGCCCGCCGCGATGCGCGCGCTCAGCTCGTCCAGGGCGTGCAGCACGCCCTCGGGCCACACCCGCGTCAACACCTCCTGCCAGGAGGGACCTTCGGCGGGGCCGAGCACTTCGGCACCGTTGTCCGCAGGGGCGTTGCTGTCCGCCGAGTCGTTGCCCTCCGGACCGCTGTGGGCTGGGCCTCCGTCGCCCGTGCCGCCGTCCGCCCACTCCCCCGCGACGCGGAACCGGCCCTCCGCGTCGGCCGCCGTCCGCAGCACCGGGCTCCAGACGACCGGGCCGTGGGTGCTGACCAGCGTCAGGTTTCCCGCCTCGGTGCCCACCGTGACGCGGTGCAGGAAGAGGCTGCTGCTGTCGTCGCCGGGCTCCATCCGGTTCTCCACCCGCAGACTCAGCGGCACCCCGGCGACCGTGGCCTCCACGGCGGTCAGCGGGCGGCCCGCCGTGCCGGGATCCGCCTTCTCCGGCGCGCTCAGCGACCACGGCCGCACCCCGCCGAAGACCTCCGCGAGGATGTCCAGCAGGTCGAAGGAGACCTGCACCGCGCACATCGCGTCCACGAACACCGGAGTGCGCAGCTCCACCAGGCGCCGGGCCGCGGCGATGAAGCGGCGCACCGGTTCCAGGTGCGGGTAGAACGTGTTGAGCAGGTACTGCGTGCCGGTGCCGCGCGCCGTGCGCAGGCAGTCCGCCAACTCGGCCGGGAGCAGGGGGTGTTCCTGGAGCACGTGCACCCCGCGTTCCATCAGCTCGCGCGCCAGCTCGACGCCAGGACCGCCGCCGGCCGCGCCCGAGACGGCCACGCAGGCCACGTCCACCCCGTCGGGGAGGTCGGCCACCGAGCGGTAGAGCGGTACGCCGTACTCCTCGGCCAGCGCGCGCGAGCGGTCGCTGCCGCGCGCCACGATGCCGACCAGGCGGTACCGCTCCGGGCGGCGGGCCAGCGCCGAGAGGTAGATCTGCCCGAACCGGGTCCCGCACACCACCACGCGCAGCGGCGCCCCGACCGCCCCGCTCATCGGGCCTCCTCCGCGCGCTCGGTGAGGGCCGCCGCTGCGGATGCCACGTGCGGCTCCTGGATGCAGGTGAAGTGGTCGCCGGGGATGTCGAGCACGGTGAGCTCCCCCAGGCACATGTCCCGCCAGAAGCGCGTCATGTCGTCCTGGAAGCCGGGGATGAAGTGGGTCGGCTCCAGCGGGCGCAGGAACGTGATGTCCCCCGCGTACGGCAGCGGTTCATAGTGCGTGACCGCCTGCACGGTGCGCTCGAAGACCCGGTGCAGCGCCGACACCTGACCCGCGTCGCCGAGCCCCGCCTCGGTGCGCGCCAAGGCCTCGTACAGCCCGTCCCTGCGCTCGCCCGGGGGCCGTTCGCCCAGCAGTCGGAAGCGTTCGGCGACGGCCGCCAGGCGCTCGTCCCCCTCCAGCCGCGCGAAGGCGCCGGGCTCCAGCGACTTCGGCGAGCGCTCCAGGGCGGCGGCCATCGCGTGCCCCATCGCGGCCTCGTCCGCCGGCCAGCCCAGGGCCTCCAGGTCGGCGCCCATGACCCGCGCGAAGGCGTAGTCGACCATGAGCTCGTCGCGCAGCCGGTACGGGATCCGGTAGCTGGAGACGACGCTGAGCCGGTGCACCCGCGCCCCGCCCTCGCCCAGCGCGCGGGCGAGTTCGGCGGCGATGAGGCCGCCCGAGCAGTAGCCCACCACCTCGACCTCGCGGTGCCCCGCTGCCAGCACCTCGCGCGCGTACCGCGCCGCCAGGTCCTCCACCAGCCGCTCGGCCGGGAGGTCGAGATAGCGCTCGCTGTCCGCCACCGCGAGCCCCACCAGGGGCCCCTGCGCCGCGAGCCGGGAGATCAGCGGGCGGTACGGGGCGAGGGTGCCCAGCCCCTCGTGCACGAGCAGCCGCACCGGTCCGGAGTCCGGGCCTGAGTCCGAGCCCGAGCCGCCGAGGTCGACCAGCGCCGAACCCCGTTCGGAGACCGCGAGCCGGCCCTTCGCCCCCTGCTCTCCCGTCGCCGCGCCCTCCGCGCCGCCGCCCTCGGTCAGCCGCGCGGCCAGCCCCGCGACCGTCGGGGTGTGCAAGAGCGCGCGGAGCAGCACGTCGAAGGTGACGGCGCCGGCCTCGGGAACGCTCTCGCGGGCGCGCCCCACCAGGCGCGCGGCCAGCAGCGAGTCGCCGCCCGCCTCGAAGAACCCGTCCTCGCGCGCGGGGAGTTCGCCGCCCAGGAGCTCGGCCCACAGCTCGGCCAGCCGCTGTTCGAGGCCGGGGCGCGGCGGCTCGGCCTCGCGGCCCGCCGCGCGCTCGCCGCGCCGCGGCACCCAGCCGAGCAGCCGCTTGCGGTCGACCTTGCCGTTGGAGGTCAGCGGCAGCGCGTCGATGACCTGGACGTGCGCGGGAACCATGTGCCCCGGCAGCCGTCCGGCCGCCCACCGGGTGACCTCTCCGTCGTCCAGCGCGGCACGGTCCTGCTTGAACGAGGCGGCCAGCACGCCCTGCCCCAGCGCCGCGAAGGGGTCGTCGGCGCCCGGCAGGCTCAGCACCTCGTGGGCGCCCGCCGCGGTGAGCAGATCCCGCCACTGCTCCTCGTGGACGAAGAGGGTGCCCAAGTCCCCTCGCAGGTCGGCTGGTTCCTCCATCATGAACGCCTGGGTGGCGGTGATCTCCGGGTGTTCGCGGACCATCTCCAGCAGGCACAGCCACCCCTGCGGCGCGAGGAGCGTCCGCAGCCGGTCGAGGACCTGCGCGGTGTCCCGCGCGTTGTTCAGGGCGCCGGCACTGACCACGACGTCGAAGGAGTTCGGCAGGTAGCCCTGCTCGCGCGGGTCGCGGTTCATGTCGTACAGGCCGAAGCGCACCCCGGGCCGCGCGCCGAAGCGCTCCTTGGCGTCGGCGAGGAAGTATTCGGAGACGTCGGTGAACAGGTAGTCCACCGGCCGGTCGCCCAGGGCCTCCAGCACAGGCCCCGTGGCAGCGCCGATGCCGCCGCCGACCTCCAGCACCCGTACGGGGCGGTCGAGGACACCGGAGGCGGCACCCCGTACGGCAGCGCCCAGGGTCTCCAGGTGCCGCCGCGCGGCGAGGTTGTCGGCGTACCAGGCTCGCGCGATCTCCTGGCTCCCGCCGGGGAAGAACAGCCGCACCGCCTCCTCCTCGCCGCGCAGCAGCGCGGGCAGCGCCCCGGCGTGCGCGCGGAAGTACCCCAGCAGCGCGGGCGGGCACACCTCCTCGGGCGCGTGCGCCGCGAGCGCGTCCCAGGCTCGCTCCACCTCGGCCCGCGCGGGCCCCGCGACGCCCCGCCACATGCCGGTGCCGGAGTCCCGGCGCACGTGCCCGGCCCGTTCCAGGGCGGTCAGCCAGCGGTGCAGCAGCCCGCGGTGCCGGTCGGCGACCCGCAGCCGGGCCGCCATGTCCTCCTCGGAAAGCCCGTCCGACACCCCCTCGGAGGGCCCTTCTGCCCGCCCCGCGAAGAGGCCCGAAGGGGACACCGCCTCGGCCATCGACAGCAGGAACGCGCGGTCGAGGTGACGCACATAGGCGGCGACCTCCTCGGCGCCGGGCGCACCGGCCGGGAGCGGGACGGAGAGCGCGGCGGCCGTGACGGCCTCCGCCGCGGGGGAATTCCCCTCCTCCGTACCGCTGCGCACCGCCGGTTCGACGAACGCGACGAGGGAGCGCTCCAGCGCGTCCTCGCCGTCCACCAGCACGGCGCTGGAGCCCACCGCCGGGTGCTCGCCGAGCACGGCGTCGATCTCCCCGAGCTCCACGCGGTGGCCGCGGATCTTGATCTGCTGGTCGGCGCGGCCGAGGAACTCGATCTCGCCGTCCGGCAGATAGCGGCCCAGGTCTCCGGTGCGATACAGCCGCTCCCCGGTGCCGGGGTGGCGCGGGAAGCGCTCGGCGGTGCGCTCCGGGTCGTTCAGATAGCCCTCGGCGAGTCCCGTGCCCGCGATGTAGAGCTCGCCCGCGACCAGTTCGGGGCGGTCGCGCAGCGCGGCGTCCAGCACGTGGAAGCGCTGGTTGGCCAGCGGTACGCCGTACGGGATGCTGCGCCAGTGCGGCGCGATGCGGCGGATGCGGTGGTGGATGGACCAGATGGCCGCCTCGGTGGCGCCGCCCAGGCTCACCACCTCGGTGCCGGGCAGCCGGCGCCCGGCGTGCGCGGGCAGCGCGAGCGGGATCCAGTCGCCGGACAGCAGCGCGAGCCGCAGCCGGTCCAGTGCGCGCGGCTCGGTGTCCAGGTAGTGCAGCAGCATCTGGAACTGGGCCGGCACCGAGTTCCACAGCGTGACCCCGTGACGCTCCGTCAGCTCGGCCCAGTGCGAGGGGTCGCCGCGCCGCACGGGGTCGGGCAGCACCAGGGCCGCGCCCACGGCGGTCGGGCCGAACACGTCGTACACCGACAGGTCGAAGCCCAGCGAGGCGAGACCGAGCACGCGGTCCGAACCGTCAACGGCGAAGCGGCCGTTGATGTCGTGCACGGTGTTCGCGGCGGCCCTGTGGCTGATCATCACGCCCTTGGGCTCGCCGGTCGAACCCGAGGTGTGGATGACGTAGGCCAGGTCCTCGGGCGCTGCCTCCTCCCCCTCGCAGCCCCCGTCGGGCAGCTCGCCCAGCGCGACCGGCTCGGCAGAGGACACGTCCACGGCACGGATGCCGGACGGCAGGCCGTGCGCCGCCTCCGCGCCGGAGAGCACCGCGTGGCGGGCCCCGCAGCCGGTGAGGATGCGGTCCCTGCGCACCTGCGGCTGGCCCGTGTCCACGGGTACGTAAACGCCGCCGGCCAGCAAGGCGCCCAGCACGCCCACCAGTTGCTCGCGGCCCTTGTCCATCAGGACGGCGACGAGGTCACCGCGGCGGCAGCCGCCCTCGCGCAGTGCGCGGGCCACTCCAGCGGCGCGGCCCAGCCACTCGCCGTAGGTCATGGTCCCGGCCGTGTCCAGCACGGCGGTCTCGTACGGGTGCGTGCGCGCATACGCGACCAGCGGCGCGTGCAGCAGGCCGCCGGGCTCGGGCGCCGCGGTGGCGTTGACGGCGGCCCTGCGCTCCCGCTGCCCCTCGGGCAGGCCCAGCGGGTCGGGCTCCGACCACGCGGCGTCCTGCGCGCTGAGCCTGGTCAGCAGGGCGCGGAAGGCGGCGAACATCTCGTCCACCAGCCCGTCGGGGAACACCCCTTCGCGCACGTCCCAGTTGACCTCCAGGCCGCCGAACTGGTCGGTGGCCTGGCAGTCGATCCACACCTGCGGCGTCTGGCTGATCCCGTACGCGGGGCGCAGCCCTCCGGCCGCCTCGCCGACGGCGCGGTCCACGACGCCGATGCCGCCGGTGAACACCACCGGCATCAGGGCCGCACGGCGACCGCGGCGCCGGGCGAGCTCGCGCAGCACCTCGACCCCGCCGCACAGCCGGTGGTCCAGGTCCTCGAACAGCCGCTCCCCCAGGCCGCGGGCCCGCTCGGCGAAGGAGGCCCGCGCCGTCTGGTCGACGGCGAGGAGGCTCACCGAGGTGAAGTCCCCGAGCAGCCGGTCCACATGGGGGTGCAGGGGCATGCGGTTGAGCACGGTCAGGCCCATGCAGAAGCGCTCGTTCGCGCTCCAGCGCCCGATGGCCTCGGCGTACGCGGCGAGCACCGCGTTGGCCGGGGTGATGCCCTGGCCCGCGGCGCGCTTGCGCAGCGCCTGCCACTCCCGCTCGCTCAATCCGGCGGACAGGCGGCGGAAGCGGGGCGGCACGTCCGCCGGGTCGTGCCCCTCGGCGAGGGGCAGCGCGGGGGCGGCCGGCAGGTCGTCGACGCGGTCCCACCAGTAGGCGCGGTCGCGCGCATAACGCTCGGTCCCGCGCAGCCGCCGTTCGGCCGCCACGTAGTCGCGGAAGCTGGCCTCGATGGGCGGCAGTTCGCATCCGGGCTGCTCATAGCGCTGCTCCAGCTCCGCGAGCAGCAGTTGGATGCTGATCCAGTCGAGCACCATGAAGTCCATCGACAGGTGCAGCAGGCTGTGCCCGTCCGAGCGCGTCAACCGCAGCTCGTACAGCGGCCGTTCGCCCGCCGGGTGCACCCGGTGCGACAGCTCCTCGCGTACGGCGGCGAGCCCGCGTTCCACGTCGTCCGGGTCGGCCCCGCGCAGGTCGGTGACGGGGATGCGGGTGTCCTCGAGGCGGGGGGCGATGCGCTGGGTGCCGTCCTCGGAGATGACCGAGCGCAGCATCTCGTGGCGCTCCACGAGGCCGTCCCACGCGCGTTGCAGCCGCTCGGGGTCGAGATCGGCGGGGCGGCGGAACTCCAGGTAGATGTGGCAGGACACGCCTCCGTAGTCGAACGCCTCGTCGCGGCCCAGCAGATACGCGGACTGGATGTCGGTCAGCGGGAAGGGCTCGTGGCGCGCCTCAGGCTCGTCCACCCAGCCGCTCCCGTCGCGGGACCCGCCCTCCCCGGGGCGGCCCCCGGCCCCCTCCATGTCCGGCAGTGCGGACAGCAGTTCCTCCTTGGCGGCGCGCAGTGCCGCCAGGCGCTCGTCCGTCATCGCGCCCTTCGGCGCGCGGAAGCGCAGCCGTCCGCCCTCGCGCCAGACGCGGATGCCCGCGCTCTCGAACTCCCCCAGCAATTCCGTGCCGCTCACAGCACGCCCTCCTCGAATTCCGCGTCGGCGGCCCCGGCCCCCGCGCTCCCGTCGCGGTCCGCCGACCGCAGTCCCCCGATCAGCGCGCTCAGACCGGCGACGGTCGGCGCGCGCATCACGTCCCGCATGGGCAGTTCGACGCCCAGCTCGGCGTGCACCCGTGTCACCAGGCGCGTGGCGAGCAGGCTGTCGCCGCCCAGCGAGAAGAAGTTCTCCTCGCGGCCCACCGAGGGCAGGCCCAGCAGCTCCGTCCACATCCCGGCGACGGTCTCCTCCAGCGCGCCGCGCGGCGGTTCGGCCTCCTCGCGGCGCCCGCCGGCCAGCGAGGCGAGCACGCCGCGCACGCCGGCGCGGTCGACCTTGCCGTTGGCGCTCAGCGGCAGCGCGGGCAGCGCCACGATCCCCGCGGGAACCATGTGCGCCGGCAGCCGCTCCTCCGCCCAACCGCGCAGCTCCTCCGCGTCCAGCCCCTCGGCGTCGTACGGCCGTCGGGCGGTGACCAGCACCTCACCGGTGTCCTCGGTGCGCACCACCCGCACGTCGGTGAGCCCCGCGGCGGCGCACTCACGCACCCACTCGGGTCCCGTCAGCAGCCAGGGCCCGCCCGGGCGCATCCGGCCCGCCTGCGCCTCCAGGGGCAGGGCGATCAACAGGGCCAGCGGGGACAGCCGTTCGCGCTCCACGAAGTGCAGGCGACCGCCGGGCTTGAGCAGCAGGGCCATGGTCGCGACCGCCGCCTGCGGTGTGGGCATGCGGTGCAGCGCGTTGTTGGCCAGCACCGCGTCGTAGGCGTGCAGGTGCTCGGCCAGGACCCCCGTGGTGCCCTGGCGGACGCCGCGTACCCGGTGGCCCGTCTCCGACAGGCGCGTGTCGGCCGTGGCCAGCAGCGTGCCGGAGGGGGAGAACAGCGTGTAGTCGAGGCTGCCTGGCGCGAGCCCGGACAGCAGCCGCGCGGCGCCGAGCCCGCTGCCGCCGTCCCATTCGGCGACCGCGCCGGCACCCTCTTCGGCCGACCCCCGCAGCGCGTCGGCGATCCGCCCGAGGCACGCGTGCGTGCCCGGCGAGGCGTCGGCCAGTCCCTCGGGAGAGAGCACCGGATCGTCCAGCAGCACCGAGGCGTGGGCCGCGCCGGAGAGCACGGCGGCGAGTACGGGGCCCGCGTGGGCCAGTGCGGTGGCCACCGGTTCCAGATGCGTGCCACGTGCCAGCGCGCGCAGTGCCTCGGCGCGCTCCGGGTGGCGGGCCTCCGGCCAGCGCCTGCCCGGCCGCACGTCCGCGCCCTCGCGCCGCACCACCTCGTGCCGCTCCAGATGCGCCCACCAGGCGTCCAGGACGAGCCGCTGCTCGTCGCAGACCGGCAGGGCCCGCGCGCCGTCGGGGCCCTCGACGGCGGGAGCGAGGAGTTCGGCCAACAGCGTCTCCACGAGGTGGAGTTCGAGCAGGTCGCCGTCCCGCTCCGGACCCTCGTCGCGGGCCTCCCGCGATATCTCGTACCCGGCCTCCGCCTGCTGCGCCGCCGGCCGCTCCACCACCGCCGCGACCAGCTCGCGGCGGTGCTCCCCCACGGTGACCGCGACGGCGGCCGAGACGCCGGGGTGCGACTGCAACCCGGCCTCGATCTCGCCGAGTTCCACCCGGAAGCCGTTGAGCTTCACCTGGTGATCGAGCCGGCCCAGGAACTCCAGATTGCCGTCGGGCCGGTAACGCCCCAGGTCACCGGTGCGGTACCAGCGCTCGCCCGCCACCTCGGGGAAGCGCTCAGCGCTCAGCCCGGGGTCGCCGCGGTAGCCGAGGGCCACGCCGGTGCCGCCGATCCACAGCTCGCCGGGCACCCAGTCGGGGCAGTCGCGCCCGCGGCAGTCCACGACCCGGAACCTCTGGTTGCGCAGGGGCGTTCCGTACGGGATCGACCGCCACCCCTCCGGCACCCCGTCGATCTCGTACGCGTTGGACCAGATCGCGGCCTCGGTCGCGCCGCCCAGGCCCACCAGCCGGCACCGGCCGCCGCTCGCCTCGCGCAGTCGCTCCGGCAGGTCCAGGCCGATCCAGTCGCCGGAGAGCAGGGCCAGCCGCAGCGAGGGCGGCAGCGGGTCGCCGTCCGCCGCGGTGAGCAGCATGTCCATCAGCGCGGGGACGCTGTTCCACACCGTGACCCCGTGCCGGGCGCACAGGGCCAGCCAGCGCTGGGCGTCCTGCCGTTCGGCCTCGTCGATCAGCACCAGGGCCCCGCCCTCGGCGAGCGGGCCGAAGATGTCCCAGACCGACAGGTCGAAGTCCAGCGCGGACACGGCCAGTACGCGGTCGGCGTGCCCGACGCCGAAGCGCTCGTTCACGTCCTCGACGGTGTTGACCGCGGCACGGTGGCTCAGCTCGACGCCCTTGGGCGTGCCGGTCGAACCCGAGGTGAAGATCGTGTACGCGGGGTCCCCCGGCTCCGCGTGCGCGGGCCGCTCCAGGGGCTCCTCGCGCAGGGCCTCGGCGAGGGCCAGCACCTCGTGGTCACCGGCCGCCGACGTCTCCCGCGACACGGGGTCGGCGCCCGTGCCGTCCAACACCAGCCGGGCGCCGCTGAGTTCGAGGATGCGGGCGCGGCGCGCGGCCGGCTGGTCCACGCCGACGGGTACGTACGCGGCGCCGGCGGCGAGCACGCCGAGCACCGCGGCGATCTGCCCGGGCCCCTTGGGCGCGGTGACCACGACCGAGGAACCCCGCCCGATGCCGCGCCGCACCAGCGCGGCGCCGATCCGCAGGGCCTGGTCTGCGAGCTCCGCGTGGGTGAGGCGGGCGCCGTCCTCCCACAACAGGGCGGGGTGGCCCGCCCGTTCGGCGGCCCGCGCGAAGAAGGCGGTGTGCAGGAGGCGGCCGCTCTCCTCGCGGGTGGCGGAGTTGACCTCGGCGCGGCGACATCGCTGGCTCTCGGGCAGCGCGGGCCCGACACCGTCCTGGCCGCCGCCTGCCGCCAGTTCGCCGAGCAGCGCCGCGTACGCGGAGAACATGGCGTCCAGCACGCCGTCGGGGAACAGCTCCTCCACCGCGTCCCACGCGAGGAGCAGGCCGCCGGAACGGGTGCGGTACACCTGATGGTCCAGCCAGACCTGCGGGGTCTGGGACACCATCCAGGACAGCTCGCCGAAGCGCTCGGCGCAGGCGTCGGGGACCAGCGGCGCGTCGAGGTTGCACGCGAAGACGACCGGCGCGGCGCGCGGCGCCTCGGCGTCGGCGCGCACCAGGTCGCGCAGCACCTCGACGCCGGTGTAGGCGGCGTGCCCCACGTCCTGGTGGAGCTGCTTCTGCACCGCCAGCGCGCGCTCGGCGAAGCTGCCGCCGAGGCCCAGGTCGACCTCCAGCAGCACGAGGCTGGTGAAGTCCGCGACGATGCGGCCGATCTGCGGGTCCGCGTCCATGTCCCGGTCGAACAGCGGCAGGTTGAGCAGGAACCTGTCGGTGCCGCTCCACCGCGCGAGCACCTCGGCGAAGGCGGTGGCCACCAGCACCGAGGGGGTGACGCCGACGGCCGCTGCCCGGCCCTGGAGCGTGCTCCACTCCTCGGGGCTCAGCTCGTGGGTGCGCCGCGCGAAGCGGGTCTCCCGTACATCGGCGGGGTCGACGGCCAGCGGCAGGCGCGGGCCGCCCGGCAGCTCGGGTATCCGCCCCTGCCAGTAGGCGCGCGCCGCCTCGCGCTCGCTCGCGCGCGCCGCCGAACGGTCCGCGAGGTACTGCGCGAAGGTGCAGGTCACCTCGGGCACCGAGGCGGGGTCCTCATACAGCGCCGCCAGATCGGCGAGGAGCAGCCTGATGCTGTGCACGTCGGCGACGAGCAGGTCCACGTTCAGGTGCAGCCGCGCACGGGTACCGGCGCCCTCGTCGGGCGAGAGGCTGAGCTGTACGTCCAGCACCTCCCCCGCCGCCACGTCCAGGCGCCGGTGCGAGAGCCGCCCGCGCAGGTCCTCCAGCGCGCGCGTGGCCGCACCGGCCGAGTGGCCGCTGAAGTCGTGGACGGTCAGCCCCGGCCAGGGCGAACGGGGCAGCACCCGCTGCGTGGCGTCCGCCTCGAAGCGGGCCCGCAGCATGGGGTGCAGCTCCATGAGCGCGCGCACGGCGCCCTCCAGCCGGCCCGGGTCGACGTCCGCCGCGTCGATCTCCAGGTACGCGTGGCAGCCGACACCGCCCAGCGGCTGGTCGTCGCCGCGCCCGATCCAGTACGCCTGCTGGACGGAGGTCAGCGCGAAGGGCTCGCCCTCAGCCACGGGCCTGGTCACCGGGTTCTCCCGGACAGGGGCGTGCTCCGGCTCCGCCGTCTCACCGCCCGCGCCGTTCAGGAGCGCGCACCAGGCCGTGAGCCGCGGGTCGGCCGACAGCTCGCGGAAGTCGACCTTCGCGCCGGCCCTGTTGAGCCGGTTGGTGAGGCGCATCAACTGGAGGGACTGCAGGCCGAGTTCGAAGAGGTTGGCCTCGTCGTCCGCCGGACCCAGGTCCCTCCCCAGCAGCCGGGAGACCTCGCGGCGCAGCGCCTCGGGCTCCCCCGCGGGGGCGGCCCCCGCCTCCCCTCGGGGAGCGCCCCCGCGCGCGGTCGCGGCCGCGTTCTGGGGCGACACAATCTCCTGTGACATCCGTCAACTCCGGTTCGTCGGTCTGGTGCTCGCGGCTCTGCGCCCCTCCCCCGCCGGTGGGCCGATTGCAGGAGCGACCGGAAGCCCGGCTCAGACTCACACCGCCGACTGGCCAGAGTCTGGATGCTTTCTGGGGCCCGTACGGGAGGCGGCTCGGGCACGGGCGAGGACTCCGAGAACGGCACGCCGGGCGGCCCCAACCGGCGTGAAACGGCGGGCTCTTCCCGTACGACGGCTCCCCCAAGGCCCCCTTCGTCCCCGCGCGTCCAGCGGCCGCAGAGCCCGTACGGAAACTCGTACGCGCAGGTCGGAGGGCCTTCCCCCGGCGTCAAGAGAGCACGTCCAGAAACTGGCCAGACCCGCGTGCCAGGCTGCTCTGCCGCGGGCCCGGCCCCCACGCGAAAGGGAGCGCGGCGCCCCGCGACACACCGGGGTGCGGGGCCGGGTCCACCGGCCCCCGGCAGGTGAACCCCCTTGCAGACTCCGAGAGTTGGGACCTTCCATGCTTGAAGGCTGTGTGCCGTGGCCCGAATCCTCCGCTCGCGCCTACCGGACCAAGGGCTACTGGACCGATGAACTCCTGGGCACCCTGCCGGCGGGCGCGCGGGAGAAGACGGCGCTGGTCACCGAGGACCGCACGCTGACCTACGGGGAGCTGGACCGCGCCGCGGACCGCCTCGCCGCAGGGCTGCGCGGCCTCGGGCTCGGCGCCGGGGACCGCGTCGTGGTGCAACTGCCCAACGACGTGGAGCTGGTGGTGCTGTGCACCGCGCTCTTCCGCATGGGGGCGCTGCCGGTCTTCTCGCTGCCCGCGCACCGGACCTCGGAGATCACGCACCTGGTCGAGAGCGCCGAGGCGGTCGCCTACGTCTGCGCCGACCAGGTGCTGGACTGCGACTACAGGACCATCGCGAAGGAGGTGCTGGAGAGCACGGAGAGCCTCCGGCACGTCCTGGTGGCCGGCGATCCCGGCCCGTTCACGGCGCTGGCCGACGTGGACGCCGAGCCGGTCGCGCTGCCCGCGCCGGACCCGGGCGAGGTGGCGCTGTTCCTGCTGTCGGGCGGCACCTCGGGGCGGCCGAAGCTGATCCCGCGCACGCACGCCGACTACACGTACCAACTGCGCCAGAGCGCGCGGCTGTGCGGCTTCGGCCCGGACACCCGCTATCTGTGCGCGCTGCCCATGGGGCACAACTTCGCGCTCGCCTGCCCCGGCGTCCTGGGCACGCTCCGCCTGGGCGGCACCGCCGTGCTGGCGCCGGCGCCCACCCCCGAGGCGGCCTTCCCGCTGATCGAGAGCGCCGGGGTGACGGCCACCTCGCTGGTCCCTCCGCTGGTGCCGCTGTGGCTGGAGGCCGCCGAGTGGAACGAGCACGACCTGAGCTCCCTCGGCCTGCTCCAGGTCGGCGGGACCCGGCTCGCGCCCGAGGCGGCGAAGGAGGTCCCGGGCACGCTCGGCTGCACCCTCCAGCAGGTGTACGGAATGGCCGAGGGACTCCTCAACTACACGCGGCTCGACGACCCGGAGAGCGTCGTCTTCCACACCCAGGGCCGCCCCCTGGCGCCGGCCGACGAGGTGCGGGTGATCCGGGAGGACGGCGAGGAGGCGGGGCCAGGCGAGGCCGGCGAGCTGTTCACCCGCGGCCCGTACACGATCCGCGGCTACTACCGGGCCAAGGAGCGCAACCGCACCCAGTTCACCGACGAGGGCTACTACCGCACCGGCGACGTGGTCCGGCGGACGGCCGCCGGCTACTTCGAGGTGGTGGGCCGCATCAACGACGTGGTCAACAGGGGCGGCGAGAAGGTGCCTTCACAGGAGGTCGAGGAGCACCTGCTCGCCGACCCGCGGATCGCCTCCGCCGCGCTGATCGGCCTGCCGCACCCCGACATGGGCGAGCAGACCTGCGCGTGCGTGGTGCCGCAGGACCCCGCGCACCCGCCGACGCTGCTGGAGGTGCAGGCCGGGCTCAGGGACCGCGGCATCGCCCCGTACAAGCTGCCCGACCGGATGGTGACGTTCTCCGAGATGCCGCTGACGGCCGTCGGGAAGATCGACAAGAGGGCGCTCGGCGCACGCCTGACGGGCGCTCAGAACGGCCCGGGGCAGGGCACGGAGGGTCGGGACACGCAATAAATATACGCGTAGACAAAGTCCCGGAGCGTCTGTAGCCTTGCCGCATATCCCGACGCCGCCCCCAGGGGTGACCACGTCATGAGCAGTGCGCGACAGGCCGCGGACGCAGGGGACTTCCGGAGGGGAAGGCCGCACACCGGCCCACCGGTTCCGGGCCCCGGGCACCGACCGGCGCGGCACGAACGGGATCGCCGGAACGGCTGCGCACCCGCACCGACTGTGCGGGCACAGCCACCACCCGGTCCGGCGGCACCCGGCCGCGGTCAGCGCACCGCGGCCGGAGCCCGGCCGGCCTTACTCCTCGACCGCCGCCCCGCCCCCGGGCCGGGCGGCATCCAGAACGGAGCCCTCATGAGCGCTAGTCCCGAGGCCGCTGCGCAGCAGCGGCCGAAACTCGCCAACCAGCGGCCCATCATGCTGGTGTGCCTGGCCGTGTTCGGCCTCATGACCGGACAGCAGATGGTGAACCCGATCCTCGCCCCGCTGGCCCGCGAGCTCGGGTTCAGCGAACTGGCCCTGGGCGTCGTGATGTTCGTCGGCGCCTCGGGCGTGGTCGTGGCCGGCTCCTTCTGGGGGCGCCGCGCCATGGCCTGGGGCCACCGCCCCGTGCTGCTGACCTCCCTGATCGGCGCGACGGTCGGGCTGCTGGCCTTCGCGGTCGTCGCCCAGATCGGGCTGTCCGGAGCGCTGCCGACCGCGGTGGCGTACGCGCTGGTGATCCTCAGCCGCGGCCTCGTCTTCGGCCTCGCCTGGGCCGCGACACCGGTGACCGCGCAGTCCTACGTGGCCGACATGACCACCGGCGAGGCCGAACGCGTACGGGGCATGTCCATCTTCAGCGCGGCGCAGGGCCTCGGCCTCGCGGTCGGCCCCGCCGTCGGCGGACTGCTGAGCATCGGCGGACTGCTGCCCCCGATGTACGTGGCCCCGGCCATCCTCGCCGTCATCGCCGTCCTGGTCGCACTCAAGGTGCCCAAGCCGGAGGCGCACGCGAAGCGTCCGCCGATGTCGAAGGTGAGCCCGTTCGACCGCCGCATGTGGCCGTTCCTGACCATCGGCTTCGGCCTGTACCTCGCGATGACCATCGTGCTCATGACCGTCGGCTTCCTGCTCCAGGACCGGCTGGGCCTGGGCGCCAACGAGACCGGCACGGTGACCGGCATGGTCACGCTGGCAGGGGCCGGCATGATCGTGATCGTCCAGGTCGTGGCGGTGCCGCGGCTCGACTGGACCTCGCTGCGCCTGATGCGGGTCGGCGCGCTGCTGATGACCCTCGGCATGCTGGTGGTCGCCGTCGCGCCGAGCGGCCTGCTCATCGGCGTGGGCGTCGCCCTCCTCGGCGCCGGCCTCGGTTTCGGGATGCCCGGCATCATGTCGGCGCCGAGCCTGCTGGCCACCCCGACCGAACAGGCCAGCGTGGCAGGGCTGGTGAGCGCCACGGTCGCCACCACCTTCATGATCGGCCCGCTGCTGGGCAACGGCCTGTACGAGGTCGGTCAGGCGGCGCCGTACGTGTTCGGCACCGTGATGCTGGCCGCCCTGCTCCTGTTCGCGCTGCTCCACCCCGGGGTGAAGCAGACCGCGGCCGGCTCGGCGGCGGAGGCAGGTCCGGCGGGGGCCCCGGCGGAGGCGCACACCGACTCCGAGCCCTCCGAGGCGCGGTAGGCAATTCACCTGGACTTCCGCGGGGATTCCCCGTTCGGCAGTGGCGCGGCATCACCGCGCCACTGCCGTTCTTTTTCCCGGCCCCGCTGGAAGGCTTTTCACAAATTCTTCGCGGCCTCCCGGTCACCATATTTCGTACGCGTATGCTATGGTCATTCGGCCCAATTGACTTACGACCGCAGCGGTCCCAATCGATGGAGGACCCGAGTGGGCATCGATGTCATGCTTCTCGACTACCTGCATTTGTCCAGGTTCGCGCTCACGGAATTGCTCGAACGGCGCGAGGAGATCACCGTCGCGAGTTCGCTGGACAGTAATCTCGCCGCCCTCGAATTCGCCGAACTGCACCGGCCCGACGTCGCGGTCATCAGCTTCGAGGGCAGGGACAACGAGACGCTCGAAACCGCCGAGAAGATCGCGGCCCTGCCGCGCTGCCGGACCCTGCTGCTGGCCACGGCCTGCACCAGATCGGTCGTCCGCAGGGCCTTCACCGGGGGGATCGACGGCATGGTGCGGCGCAGCGACCCGCCGCGCAGATTCTTCGAGGCCGTGCACCTGGTGCACAGGGGAGAGCGCGCCTTCGACGCCGAGATGACGGTCGCCGCGCTGGTCAACGAGGACTGCCCGCTCACCCTGCGGCAGCTCTCGGTGCTGGAGCACCTCTCGCGCGGCGACACGGTCGCGGAGATCGCCGCGCGGCTGTGCCTCTCGGAGGGGACCGTGCGCAACTACATTTCGCAGATGGTCATGACGCTCGGCGCCCGCAGCAGAATCGACGCGCTGCGCATGGCGCGGGATGCGCAGTGGATCTGATGCGGGCCGGCGGGATTCGGGTGAGCGGACCGAATTCGAGGTGAGCCGGCGCCGCCCGTAAGCCATACCCACCCCCACCCGTAACCGTATCCGCACGCACCGTGCCGGGGCCCCGCGGTCCCGGCACGCATTTGTTTCTCCGGGCCGCACGTGCAAAACGCACGGCGACGAATGTGGAGTGAATCTGTCGCGGTGCGATCTCCGGCTGTTAATGTCCGTATCACCGCTTGAACGGTATTCATCGATGACGCGCGCGCCGGTCATCGGCGCGGACATTGCACGGGGGAGACAGACAGTGCCGCAGCAAGCCGTCGATACGCCCTGGGAGAAAGTGGCGTATTCCATCGAGTTCATCCCCGCCGCCTATGCGAGCAGGACCAGGACGGAATCCACAGCGCGGGACGTGCTCGGCTGCACGGCGGCCGACATCGACAGGCTGGTCGAGGCGGGTCTGCCCTTCGAGGAGCGTTCCGGAGTACGCCACTTCGACATGAACGACCTCTACAACCTCGGCATGTACTCGGGGAAGTCGACGACCCAGCCGGAGCTGGCGTTCCGCATGCTGTTCCGGTTCGCCGGGCGGCCCCTCGACTCCCTGCTGTGCGAGAAGACCTGGGATTTCCGGGTCACCTTGGAATGCGGAGAATGCGACGGCGAGGCCCCGTGGAATTTCGCCGCGCCCGACGCGGCCCGGTTCGGCGGCCGGCTCGAAGAGGTCTCCGAGCCGGTCGCGGGCCGGAGTTCGGCCGAATATTCGGCGCTGGTCACCACGACGGGCGCGCGCACACCGATCGTCTCGCCGGTGCTGCGCGGGCTGGTCCGCGACTATCTGGACGCCGGCTACCGCTGGCAGATGGTCCCCGTCGAGATGCAGGCCGACCACACGCTGGTGCATTCGCTCGGCGCGACGAGCTGCATCGCGGCGAGCCTGTTCCTGGCCGAGCGGTTCCGCGAGGCCGGTTTCCGGGCCGAGGCGAAGCGCGGCTGGTTCTGCGGAGTGCTGGGCGGCGCGCTCGACCTCCCGCACGCGTGCGTCGAGGTCGAGGACGAGGACGGGGAGCTGAGGACCGTCGACATCGCCAAGGCCCAGCTCGCCGCGCGCCTTTCGGCGGACACCGGGGACTTCCAGGACCTGTGCCTCGGTTCCGTCTACAACAAGGTGATCCCGTCCACCGCCTCCGGCAACGCCTCCTTCGGCTCCCACGCATGTGGTTCACGACGGCCTGCCCAGGTGCGCGCGGACATCCGGCCTGTGCGCCGAAGCTGATTTCTTCCAATCACTCCGTTGGGAAGGACGAGTGACAATGGCGGTACGTGAAATCGAGCCGGTCGTGCTGGAGTTGGACCGGCTGGAGAACATGGCCGAGTCCGGTTATTACAACCCCTACACGATGTTCGACTGGCCGGAATCCATCGAGCCCGGCATGCCGTGGATGAGCGAGAGCCTCACCACGCTGGCCGGCACCCCGATGTGGGACGAGCTGACCCGCGAGCAGCAGATCGCGCTGACCCGTTACGAGGCGGTCAATTTCTTCAGCCTCAACATCCACGGCATCCGCGAGCTGATGAGCGAGGTCGTGATGCGGATCCACGAGCGCACCTATGCGGACGTCTCGGAGTTCCTGCACCACTTCATCGGCGAGGAGAACGAGCACATGTGGTTCTTCGCCCAGTTCTGCCTGCGCTACGGGGGCAAGCTCTACCCCGCGCAGCCCACCCTCAAGGCCGACTCGGTGGACCATCTCTCGCCGGTGGCCCGCGAGTTGATCGTGTTCGCGCGCATCCTGATCTTCGAGGAGATCGTGGACCACTACAACGCGCACATGGCGACCGACATGTCGCTGCCGCACATCGCGCGGGAGATCAACCGGGTGCACCACCAGGACGAGAGCCGGCATGTCGCGTTCGGCCGGATGATCTTCACCAACCTGCTGGACCAGGTGGCGAAGCGCGACCCGGACGAGGTCCCCGTGGTCGCCGAATACCTGGAGAACTACCTCCAGTACAGCATCGGCACCCTCTACAACCCGGCCGCCTACCGCGACGCGGGCATCCCCGACGCGCTGGCCCTGCGGCGGCGCGCGCTGGAGCACCCCGCCCGGATCGAGGCGCACGACCAGGTGCTCAAGCGCACGCGGAAGTTCCTCAGCAAGTCCGGCGTGGGCCGGGAGGTCGTCAAGTGAACGGCGAACCGATGCAGGCCGTCAGGGACTTCATCCTGGGCCGCAACCCCCAGCTCGCCCCGCTCTCCGCCGATCTGGACCTGATCGACAGCCGGGCCATCAACTCGCTGGCCTTCGTCGAGTTCATCTTCCTGCTGGAGGAGCTGACCGGCGAGTCCATCGACCCGGAAGAGCTGGACCTGGACGACTTCCGCACCCTCGACGCGCTGGAGGCGCGGTTCTTCGTGAAGGAGGCGGCGCGATGAGCGCGGCGGCCGACAACGGTCTCGGAGTCCTGGACGGCGGCCAGTTGAGGCTGCTGCGGGCGATCGACGCGGTGTTCCTGCGCCTCGCCGGCGAGTGGGGCGCGCCGGAGTTCCGCTACCCGTTCCTGATGCGGTGCGAGGACCTCGACGCCTTCGACTACTACGACAACTTCCCGCACCTGGGCCTCGCCGCGGCCCGGCTGGACCCGCGGCGGGTGGGCGGGCTGCTGAACGAGGCGCGGCGGCCGCTCGGTTCGCTGCCGCCCGAGATCATGGAGCCGACGGCCTTCGCGCTGCCCTCGGCCGCCTGCTACCCGCTCTACGTGGACCTGGCGGGCGCGCGGCTGACCGCCGAGGGGACGCTGCGTACGACGGTCGGCACGTGTTTCCGCAACGAGGAGCACTACGCGGGCCTCCAGCGGCTGCTCGGCTTCTCCATGCGGGAGATCGTGTGCGTGGGGCCCGAGGACACGGCCAAGAAGCACCTGCTGCGCGCCAAGGACGCCGTCACCGACCTGTGCGGCCGGCTCGGCCTGGACTTCCGGCTGGAGGTCGCCACCGACCCGTTCTTCGACAAGAGCGGGGGCAAGGCGAAGATGCAGCGGCTGTTCCCCGTGAAGGAGGAGTTCGTCGTCGACGGGCTGGCCGTCGGCTCGGTGAACTACCACCGCAACTTCTTCGGCGAGCGCTGCGACATCCGCGCGGGCGACGACACCGCGCACACCAGCTGCCTCGCCTTCGGCCTGGAGCGCTGGGTGCACACCCTCACCGCCAGGTTCGGCGGCGCCGAGGCCGCGGTCGCCGCGCTCGAGGGTCTCGGCTGATGCGCACCACGGTGGCGGACGCGCTGGGTGTGGAGGTCGGCCTGCTCCAGTCCGGCATGGGCGGTGTGGCGGGCGCCGGGCTGGCGTGCGCGGTCTCCGAGGCCGGCGCCGCGGGCTGCGTGGGCGGCTACAAGCTGTCCGGCGAGGCGCTCACCGGAGTGCTGGACCGCCTGGTCACCGGCACCGAGCGGCCGGTCGGCGTCAACCTCATCCCCGAGGTGGTCGGCCCCGAGGAGCTGGAGCGCCAGGTGGCGCAGGTGCTCGCGGAGACGCCGGAGCGGGTGTACCTCTCCTTCTTCGGACTGCCCGAGGACGCGCTGCTCCGGCGGGTCTCCGCGGCCGGCCGGCGCCTGGTCGTCCAGGTCGGCACCGTCGAGGACGGGGTGCGCGCGGCGGCACTGGGCGCGCTGGTGGTGGCGCAGGGCACCGAGGCGGGCGGTCATCTGCTCGGCACCTCGGAGCGGGACGCGCTGGTCGCGGCGCTGCGCGCGCGGCTGCCCGGCGCCTGTCTGGCCGCGGCGGGCGGGATCGGCTCGCCCGAGGAGGCCGCCCGCGCCCTGGCGGCGGGGGCCGACGGCGTACTGCTCGGCACGGCCTTCGTGACCGCCCGCGAATCGCGCGCGCACCCGCGCTTCAAGGAGGCGGTGACCGCGGCGCACGAGAAGGACACCGTGATCACCGACGTGTACGAGATCGGCTGGCCGGGCCGCAGGCACCGGGTGCTGGCGACGTCGGTGACCGCCGACCCGGACCAGGCGAAGAACTTCATCGGCCGTACGGAGGTCGAGGGCGCCACCTACCTGGTGCCGCGCTTCAGTTCGGCGGTGCCGACCGAGGCGACCAGCGGGCGGATCGAGGAGATGGCCATGTACTGCGGCCGCTCCTGCGGCGCCCTGACACAGCAGAGCACGGCGGCCCACGTCGTGGCGGAGTTCGCGCGCGTACTGCCGGGCGCCGGACTCCCCCGCGGCGCAGGGCCCCGGAACAGCGAGAGGTTGGAGAGCGATGGCAGCCGGTGAGGCACAGGAGCACCACGATCTGCAGTACCGCGAGGACACCCCGCGGATACGCACCAGGGAGGGCGTCGAGCTCTACTACGAGTCGAGCGGCGAGGGCGTCGCCGTCACCGCCATGAACAACTTCTTCATCAACAGCCCGTTCTGGCGGGAGTACACCGGTGACCTCGCCCAGCGGTACCGGGTCGTCACGTACGACATGTGCAACCACGGCGCCTCCTCGCGGATCGCCCAGGAGCCCACCTGGGAGGAGCACGCGGCCGATGTGATCGGGCTGCTCGACGCGCTGGAGATCGAGTCGACGTACCTGATCGGCACCTCGGCCTCCACCCAGCTCGCCAGGGACGTGGCGCTGGAGTACCCGGACCGCGTGCGCGGGCTGATCCTGGCCGGGCCCGTCCTGAGCCTGCGCGGCATGCGGCGCCACCGGCAGCTCAACCGCGCCTGGCTGCTGACGCTCAAGCACCACGGCATGACCACCCTCTACAGCCACCTCTACCCCGAGGTGATCAGCGGCGACATGAACGAGGAGACCGGCACCCCGGGTTTCCTCGGGCTGCGCGAGAGCTTCCTGTCGATGTCCACGCCCGAGGAGCTGGTCAACGGGCTGACCCTCGTCCAGCAGGGCGAGACCAGCCCCGAGCTGCTGTCCCGGGTGGCCGCGCCGACGCTGATCGTGCTGGGCGACGACGACATCCTGCTCAGCCCGTCGCGCGGGCACGAGCTGGCCGAGCTGTTCCCCCAGGGCCGCTGCGAGATCATGCCGAAGGCCGGCCATGTGCCCTTCCTCGACGATCCCGAGGGCTTCCAGGCGCTGGTCGGCAAGTTCATCGACGAGGCGGAAGCGGCGGCGGCACATGACTGACGTGGCATCCGCAGACGTGGCATCCGCACAGGCCGGGTCGGCCGGCAAAGCCGACGGGACCGACGCGTCCACCCCGGTCGCCGAAGTACGCGCCCGCGTACGGGAGTTGCTCCTGGGCCTGTTCGGCGGCGGGGACGACGCGGGCGGTGCGGACTTCGTACGCGGCATCCCGGACTCCGCTTCGCTGCGCGAGGCGGGGGTGCCCTCCACCGCACTGGTCAGCCTGCTGGTGGCGATGGAGGACGCGTTCGGCTTCGAGTGGGACGACGAGGTGCAGCCCGAGGTGCTGCGCTCCCTCGACTCGCTGGCCGGCCACGTCGTGGCGCTGCGCGCCTGAGGGCGGCGCGGTGGGCGTCGGGCGGGAGCCGCCCGCGGGCCTTCCGCCGGGCACGGTGCTCGCGTTCCGCGCGGTACCGCCGCCGCGCGGCCCCGCGCAGCAGTCGGCGGCGGGGCGCGCGGCGGCGGCAGGCGCGCTGGCCGCGTGCGGCTCGGCCCGCCGTGACGTGCCCCGCGAAGCCGGCGGGCGGCCGCGCTTCCCGCCCGGGTTCCCCGGCTCGATCTCGCACACCGCGCGGCTGGCGGTCGCCACGGTGGCGCCCGGCGCCGCGGCGGTCGGCGTGGACATCGAGGACGCGGAGATCGCACCGCGGGTGGCCCGCTTCGTGCTGCGCGAGCGGGAGCGCCGGCTGCTGCTCGCGCCCGGCGGACCGTACGGCGCACGGGATCTGTACGCGGCCAAGGAGGCGGCCTTCAAGGCGCTGAACGCCCTCGTCACCCCGCGCGAATTCGTCTTCTGGCGCGTCGAACTCGCCCTTACCGAGGGCGGATTGCTCGCCTCCTACGAGGGCGAACCGGTGCCGGTGCGGGTCCGCTCCGATCCAGACCTTTCGTTCGCCGTGGCGATACGGCGTTGAACTCCAGATGGGGGAAGCACCTTCATGGACCAGGACATTCTCCGGGTCGTCGACACACTCTTCCGCGACCGGCTCCAGGTCGCACGGCTCGACCCCGACACCCCGCTGGTCAACTACGGCCTCGATTCCGTCCGTTCCATCGAATTGGTCGTCGATATGGAGGCGGAATTCGCCGTGCAGATCTCGGACGAGCAGGCGGCGGCGATGCGGACGCTGCGCGACGTGGTGGCCCAGGTCGCCGCCTCACTGAAGGCAACGGCCACTCCGGCGGCCGCTCCGACCGGCGCGGCGATGGCGGCGGGCCGGAAAGACGGTGCCGCATGACCGCCGATTCCGCCCCCGTACACCCCTCGCAACCTGCCTCCTCGCCATCCGCCTTCGCGCAATACGCCAGGCCCGAATTCGCCCGCCTCTTCCGCGCGCTGCACCTGGACGCGACCTACCGGGACGGCGAGGGCGACTATCTGACCCTGGTCCCGCAAAACCACGAGGGCGGCGACGGGGCGCACGCCGGAATCCGCGTGCTCGACCTCGTCGGCGGCGCCGGCTCGTCCCTCTTCGGGCACAACCACCCCGAGCTGGTGGAGGTGGCCCGGCGCTGCCTCGACCAGCGGATTCCCTTCAACGCGCAGGCCAGCATCCGCCCCGGCGCCGCCGAACTGGCCGAGCGGCTGTCGCGGATCGTGGGCGAGACCACCGGCTCCCGGTACGTGGTCACGCTCGGCAACTCCGGCGCCGAGGCGGTCGAGGCCGCGGTGAAGCACGCCACGGTCGAGCACCGGCGCCGGCTCGGCGCGCTCCAGGAGGAGCTGGAGCGCTCCCTGCGGCGGGCCCAGCGCGACGGCCTCGCCGACGTCCCCTGCGCCACGGGCCCCGCCGCCGGCCGTACGTGTGCCGAAGTGCTCGGCGAGGCGATCCGGCGCACCGCGGCGCTGCGGCGCTCCGACCCGCTGTTCGTGTCGCTGCGGAACGCCTTCCACGGCAAGTCGACCGGCGCGGGCACGCTCACGCACGGCGGCAACATCCCGGAGGACCTGCATGTGCCGGGTCCCCGGCACCGGAGGCTGCACGACTGGACGCCCGAGAAGGTGGTGGCCGCGCTCGACGCCGAGCGGGTGCCGGTCTGCACGGTGACCGTCGACCCCGCCGGCGTACCGCACTCCGAACTGCGCCACCTCTCCCCCGTGGCCGCGTGCTTCGCGGAGCCGATCCAGGGCGAGTCGGGGGTGCACGAGGTTCCGGCGGCGACCCTCGCCGCGCTGCGCGAGCTGGCCGATCTGCACGGTGCGGCCCTGGTCTTCGACGAGATCCAGTGCGGGATGGGGCGCACGGGGACCTTCCTGGCCTCCGAGCGCTCCGGGGTGTTCGCCGACTACTACCTGTTCTCCAAGTCGCTCGGCGGCGGGCTGGCCAAGATCTCGGCCCTGCTGGTCGACGCGGAGCGCTATGTGCCGGAGTTCGGCCGCCACCACACCTCCACCTTCGCCGACGACGACTTCTCCTCGCGCATCGCGACGGCCGCGCTGGACCTGTCCCTCGCCTACCGCGACCGCATCGCCTCGGTGTCCGCACTGCTGCGCGCACGCCTGGACGAGGTCGCACGGCGCCGGCCCGACACCGTGGTGCAGGTGCGCGGCCGCGGCCTGCTGCTCGGCGTGGAGTTCGCACTCCCCCGGCCCGAATCCGGCCTGCTGCGCGAGATGTTCGACTCCGAGTCGCTGGGCTACCTCCTCGCGGGGCGGCTGCTGCACACCCACCGCATCCGGGTCATCCCGACGCTCTCCGCCCCCACCACCGTGCGCATCCAGCCCTCGGCGCTGCTCGACCCCGCCGAGGTCGAGCGCATCGGTGCGGCCTTCGACGACGTGGCGGGGCTGCTGTCGCGCGGGGAGTACGCGACGCTGCTGGAGCATCTGACCGTGCCGGCCACCGAGGCCTGGGAGCCGCCGCAGCACGTGCCGCACCCGCGGGGGGACGGGGCCGTGCCGGAGCGCGTCGGCAGCCCGGAGCGCGACAGTGGCCAGGCCGGGAGCCGGGGCGCCGGTCACGGCAGCAGCAGCGTGAGCCGCAGCGGAGACGACGTACGCCGCGTCGTCTTCCTCGCCAACATGGACACCCCCGCCAAACTCCGTTCCCTCGCGCCCGAGTTGGCGAGCTGGTCGGACGCGCAGTGCGCGGCGGCCTTCGACCGGCTGCAGGGCGAGGCCGACCCCTTCGAGGTGGCCCGGCACCGCGTCGCCTCCGAACGGGCGGGGGCGGTGGAGGTCGTCATGGTGGCCGCGCCGTTCACCGCGGGCCAGGCGGTCGCGGCGCTGAAGGCGGGCCACGGCGCGTGGCTGCGCCGCACCGTGCTGGACGCGGTGGACCTGGGCGTCGCGCTGGGCGGCGAGGTCATCGGGCTCGGCGGGCACACCTCGATCGTCACCGACGCCTCGCGGGACGTGGTGGAGAGCGGCGTGCGGGTGACCTCGGGCAATTCGCTGACCGCGGCCTGCGCGTACGACCTGCTGCTCCGGAGGCTGGCCGAGTCCGGAAGCGGGGCCGGGGCCGCGGGCGGTGCCGGAGCAGGAGCCGGAGCAGGAGCCGGGGCAGGCGGCGAGCGCCGTGTCGGACTCGTCGGCGGCATCGGCAACATCGGCGCCGTGATGGCCGAACTCCTCGCCCCGCACTGCGATTCGATGGTGCTGGTCGGCCGCCCGGGCTCCGCCCGACGGCTCCAGGCGGTCGCCGACCGCCTCGCCGAGCGCGCCGGCCACCCCACCAAGGTGTCGGTGTCGGAGGACATGGGCGCGCTGCGGGACTGCCCCGTCGTGGTCAGCGCCACCAACTCCGCCGACCCGGTGATCCGCCCCGAACACCTCGCCGACGAGGGGGAGGTGCTGGTGTGCGACCTCGCCGTGCCGGGCGACGTGCACCCCGCGGTGGCGGCGATGCCCAACGTGACGCTGGCCGACGGCGGGCGCATCCGGCTCCCCGGAATGCAGACGCCGCATTTCCCCGGCATCACCCTGCCGCCGGGAATCCTCTATTCCTGCATGGCCGAGACGATGCTGCTCGGCCTGGAACCCGGCACGCCCAGCCCCTCCTACGGCGGGCTGTCCTCCGCCGGAGTGCTGGCCGCGCGGGATCTGGCCGCGCGGCACGGATTCCGCCCCGCCCGCATCGTCTCCGACGACGTCTCCGTACAACCGTGGACCGCCGCTCGATTCGGCGGCCTGAACGAGGAGTTCACCGGATGAACGCACTGCAACCGCGTTTTCCGAGCATTCTGCACGCGCTGCTGGCCCAGGCGGAACGCGGCGCCCAGGACTCGGGAATGACGCTCATACCGGAGCCGGGAAAAGAGGAGACGCTGCGCTATGACGTGCTCCTCGAGAAATCCGCGCGCACGGCGGCCGCCCTCGCCGAACGCGGCGTCGGGCTCGGCGACCGCGTGGTGCTGTGCCTGCCCACCGGCAAGGAGTTCGTGACCGCCTTCTTCGGCGCCCAGTTGCTCGGCGCGATGCCCACGGCGATCGCCGTCCCGCTCCGCCTCGGCGGCGCGGCCGGAGCCGAGGGCCACCTCAAGGACCTGGTGGGATATCTGCGCCCCGCCGCGATCGTCACCACGTCCGCGGTCATCGCGGAACTCCCCCACCTCACCGAGGTCGACCTCATCGACGGCGCCGAGCTCTGCGCGCGCGCCGACGCGGCCGACGCGCCGCGGCACCCCGTGCGCCTGCCGGACGGCGACGACCTGGCGCTGATCCAGTGCACCTCGGGCTCCACCGGCAAGCCCAAGGGCGTGATGATCTCGCACGCCAACCTGGCCGCCAACTGCGCGCAGTTCACCGGCGCCCTGGACTGGACGGACGCCGACCCCACGGTGAGCTGGGCGCCCCTGCACCACGACATGGGCCTGATCACCGGCGTCCTGTGCCCGGTGTACTCCGGCGGGCACACGGTGCTGATGCCGCCCAGCAGGTTCCTCCGCGCGCCGGCCGAGTGGCTGCGGCACATCGGCACGTACCGCGGCGTGGTCTCGGCCGCGCCCAACTTCGCTTACGGGTACGTGACCAGCCGGGTGCGCGACGAGGATCTCGAGGGCGTGGACCTGTCCTCCTGGCGGGTCGCGCTGTGCGGGGCCGAGCCCGTGCAGCCGGACACCGCGCGGCGCTTCACCGAGCGTTTCGCCCAATGGGGCCTGTCCGCGGGCGCGTTCACGCCCGCGTACGGGATGGCCGAGGCCACCCTCGCGATCACCACCACCCGGCCGGGCGCGCCGCTCGTCGCCGACTCCATCGACCGGCAGGCCGCCGTGGCGGATTCGCGGGTACGCGATGTCGCGCCGGACAGCGAGCACGCGCTGCGGATCGTGGACTGCGGGGTGCCGGTGGCCGGCGCCGAGGTGCGGGTCGTGGACGGCGAGGGGCGGGAGCTGGCGGAGGACCGGATCGGCCACGTCCAGTTCCGCAGCCCGGCGCGCACCCTCGGGTACTTCAACCTGCCGGAGGAGACGGCCGATTCGGTCGCGGCGCCGGACTGGTGGAAGACCGGCGACATCGGCTATCTGCGCGACGGAGGGCTGCGGATCACCGGGCGCGCCAAGGACCTGGTGATCATCCGGGGCGCCAACTACTTCCCCTCGGACTTCGAGCAGGCGGCCGAGGCCGTGCCGGGCGTGCGGCTCGGCGCGGTGATCGCGGTCGGCCACCGCGCCGACGGCGCCGACTCCGAGGACCTCCACCTGATCGTCGAGACGGAGTGGGAGGAGGCGCGGCACGAGGAGCTGCGCCACGCCGTGCGCACCGCGGTCGGCTCCCGTACCGGCGTGGCGCCCGCAGAGGTGCACCTCGTGCCGAAGCGCACCATCCCCAAGACGACCAGCGGCAAGCTCCAGCGGTCCCGGGCGCGCGCGCTCATCGCGGCGCAGGTCGAACTCGACGGCGCCGCCGGGCGCGAGGGCTCCTGAGCCGCCGGAAAGGAGAACCCAGCCATGGTCGATTTCCCCTCCGCAAGCGGTCCGGGCCTGCCGGACGCGACCGACGCCGCCGCGGTCGTCCGCGCACGCGCGCTCTCCACGCCGGACCGCACCGCCGTGATCCTCGTCGACGACGTGGAGCGGTCCGACGGCTCGTCCCGGTGGTCGTACGCGGAGCTCGACGCGGCGGCCCGGCGCATCGGACGCCGGCTGAGCTCCCGCCTCTCCGAGGGCGACCGGGCGCTGCTGCTGTATCCCACCGGCTTCGACTTCGTCGCCGCGTACGTGGGCTGCCTCTACGCCGGGGTCGTCGCCGTACCCGCGCCGCTGCCCGGGCGCTACCGGCACGAGCAGTCGCGGGTGCACGGCATCGCGCTGAACGCCGCGGTCTCGGCGACGCTCACCGACACGGAGAACCTGCCGGCGGTCGCCGCCTGGGCCGAGGCCGAGGGCCTGCCCGCCGACTCCGTCGAGGCGACCGACTCCCCGGCACCGGACTCCCCCGCGCTGCCGGATCCGGGCGACTGGACGCCCCGCCCGTTCACCCACGAAACGCCCGCCATGCTCCAGTACACCTCGGGCTCCACGGGCGAGCCCAAGGGCGTGGTGGTCCGGCACGGCAATCTGCTGCACAACGTGGAAAGCCAGCGCCGCGCCTTCGACTTGGGCCCGGACTCCCGGCTCGGCGGATGGATACCGCACTACCACGACATGGGGCTGCTGGGGCAGATCCTGCCCGCGCTGCTGCTCGGCGGCTGCTGCGTGCTGATGCGCTCCAGCGCCTTCCTGAAGCGCCCGCACCACTGGCTGCGCATGATCGACGAGTACGACGTGTGCTGGTCGGCCGCGCCCAGCTTCGCCTACGAGCTGTGCTGCGCGCGGATCACCGACGAGCAGGTGGCCGGGCTCGACCTGTCGCGGTGGCGGATCGCCGCGAACGGCTCCGAGCCCGTGGACACCGCGGTGCTCGACGCCTTCGCCAAGCGCTTCGCGCCGGCCGGGCTGCGCGCCGACGCGCTGTGCCCCTGCTACGGCATGGCCGAGGCCACCGTGTTCGTGTCCGGCGAGGCGCACCGGGGCGCGCTGGTGACGCGGTTCGACGCCGAGGCACTGCGCGAACACCGCTTGGAGCCGGCCGACACCGGCGCCGATCTGGTGAGCTGCGGGACGCCGCGCGACCTCGACGTACTGATCGCCGATCCGCGCACCGGCGAGCCGCTGCCGCCCGGCGGCGTCGGCGAGATCCGGCTGCGCGGGCCCGGCATCGCGACGGCGTACTGGCGCGCCGCGGCCGCGACCGAGCGCGCCTTCACGCCGGACGGCTATCTGCGCACGGGCGATACGGGGGCGCTGTACGAGGGCGAGCTGTACGTGACCGGGCGGGTCCGGGAACGGGTGGCCGTACCGGGCGGCGCCCTGTATCCGCAGGACATCGAGCGCGAGGCGCGGGCGCGGCACCCCGAACTCGTGGGCGGCGGCGCGGCGTTCACCGTCCCGCACCCGGAGGGCGCCGGGGAGCTGCCCGTCCTCGCGCACGAGATCGCCGGGCGTCCGGAGGAGGCGGAGCTGCGCCGGCTCGCCGCCGCGGTCGCGCGGACCGTCGCCGTGCGCTTCGGCGTCGCAC
This sequence comes from Streptomyces odontomachicola, assembly GCF_039605595.1. Classification (NCBI taxonomy): domain Bacteria; kingdom Bacillati; phylum Actinomycetota; class Actinomycetes; order Kitasatosporales; family Streptomycetaceae; genus Streptomyces; species Streptomyces odontomachicola. The sequence continues at coordinate 15,948 of NZ_JBCFOK010000025.1, read as the reverse complement.
GCTGCGGGGTGGTGCTGCTGCGCCGCGGCGGCGTGCCGCGCACCACCAGCGGCAAGATCCGCCGGGTGGAGATGCGCCGGCTGTTCCTGTCCGGCGAGCTCACCCCGCTGTACGCGGACTGCGCCCCGGACGCAGCGGAGGAGCCAGCGGCTCAAGGGGCGGTCGGCTGAGGGCTGTCGCCCGCGCACGAAGAGGCCCGGCCCGGTCTCCCTCGCGGAGGCCGGGCCGGGCTGCGTGTGTGCGGGGTGGGCTGCGTGTGGGCCGGGCGGCGCGCGGCCGTTCACCTGCCCCGTACGGCACCGGCGTACGTTTCGACGCTGCCGGCACCGGCGCCCTCCCCCGCCTCCCGCAGCACCGCGTCCACCTCGCGCAGCACTCGCCGGGCACCCGCTGCCGCCGCCGGAACCACGTGCTGGAGCAGGAAATACCCGTGGACCAGCCCGGGGCCCGGCACATGGCGCACGGAGACGTCGGTGACGGCGAGCTTGTCGGCGAGCTCGGCGCCCTCGTCGTGCAGCGGGTCGAATTCGGCCGTGCCGACCACCGTCGGGGGCAGCCGGCGCAGGTCGGCGCGCAGCAGATGGAGCGCGGGGTCGCCGCGGCGCGCCGGATCGGGCACGTACAGGTCGTAGTACCAGGCCAGGTCGTCGACCGACAGCAGATAGCCCTCGGCGTGCGCGCTGGTCGCGGCGAAGCGCAGGCTCGGGTCGGCCGGCGGGTAGAGCAGCAGTTGCGCGGCGAGGTCGAGGTCGCCGGCGTCCCGCGCCTCCATCGCGACGCCGACCGCCAGGTGCGCGCCCGCGCTCTCCCCGGCGATCACGTGCGCGCGACCTGGGAAGGACCGGCCGGTCCAGCGGGCCGCGGCGACGGCGTCGAGCAGCGGGGTGGGATAGGGGTGCTCCGGCGCGCGGCGGTAGTCGGCCGAGACGACGACCGCGCCCAGCCCGGCCGCGATGGTGCGGCAGACCGCGTCGTGGGTGTCGATGTCGCCGACGACCCAGCCGCCGCCGTGCAGGAAGGTCACCACCCGGCCCTCGTCGGAAGCAGGCGTGTAGACCCTGACGCGGAAGGAGGACCCGTCGGCTGTGTCGACGCCGCAGTCCACCGACGTCACCGCGCGCTCCGGACCGCTCCCCGGGCCCGCGCCCGGTGCGCCGATCGCGTTCGCGCGGTACCGCTCGCGGGCCTGCGCGACGCTCAACTCCCGCAGCGGGACAGGGGGTCCGTCGACGCGCTGCCAGGTGATCAGATTGCGGAGTATGCGGTCCAGTGGCATGGAACTCCTCCTCGGAACTGGTGAGCGGGGGAACTCGTAAGCCGGAAATTCACCGGGCGACTCCGCGCTTCCGCGCACCGCTTCCGCGCACGAGTTCACCGGCTATTCTCACCGTACGCGAGAGGCCGCACCGCAGGACCGCGAGTGAAGAACGCATATCCACTGGTGTGTTGCGCATGTTGTGACCGCGCCGTGCGCGTCGATAGCCTCAACGGGACATTAGGCGGCCCGAATTGCGGCCGGATTCCCCGCGGCCCGATTCCCTGCCGGTGCCCGGCGGCGGACGCCCGTCACTCAGCACGGTTACTCAGCACAGCTTACTCAGCACAACAGAGAAGGAATTTGCCCATGATTGTTCTGGGGTGCAACGGCTTCACCCGGGGTGCCGAGGTCTTCGCCGAGCAGTACGACGCTGTGGGCACCGAGAAGCACTACGTCCTCGGTCACGACGCCGGCGCGGCGCTGCTCATCGACGGCGAACTCGTGGCGGCCGTCGAGGAGGAGCGGCTCAACCGGGAGAAGAAGACCTCCGACTTCCCGCTCAACGCGGTGCAGTGGTGTCTGGAGCAGGCGAACGTCGAGTTCTCCGACATCGACCTCATCGCCGTACCGTGGAACTTCTCCCCCGAGGTCTTCGACGCGATGATGGCGGAACTCGCCGCCGCGCCGATGCAGCCCGCGGAGAAGGTGACCCGGCTGGACCACCTCGGCGAGCTCTTCGAGAAGGCGCTGGGCCGCGAGGCGATTCTCGCGGACTTCGCCGAGCGCACCGGATTCACTCCGGACCCGGAGAAGGTCGTGTTCGTGCAGCACCATCTCGCGCACGCGATGACCGGGTACTACATGGCGGGAAAGAAGGACACCGCGTTCCTCATCAGCGACGGTCGCGCCGAGCTGTTCTCCTCGCTGATCGGCGAGATACGCGACGGCCGCATTCGCGTCTTCGACGAGTCGACCATCAGCGCCAACGACTCGATGGGGAACCTCTTCGCCTCCATCACGCGCTATCTGGGATTCGTGCCCAACAACGACGAGTACAAGGTCATGGGCCTCTCCGGATTCGCCGGGCCGCCCTCGCCCAACCCCTTCCTCGACCACTTCGTCCAGCTCCACGAGGACGGCCGCTACACCCTGTGCAGGCCGCACGACGTGGAGAACCCGCGCTGCTTCGACGACCTCTTCGAGAAGCACTTCGGCCCCTTCGAGGACACCGTCGAATACAAGGCCAACATCGCCGCGGCGGCCCAGGAGATGCTGACGGTGGTCACCGGCCACCAGCTCCGCGCGCTGGAGTCCAAGACCGACCTCAACCACCTCCTCTTCGAGGGCGGTCTCGCGCTGAACTGCGTCAACAACACGCATCTGCTGGAGGGTTCGCGCTTCGAGGACATGCAGGTGAGCTTCGGCGCCAGCGACACCGGCGTGGTCATCGGCGCCGCCGTGCACGCCTGGGCCAACCACCCGCGGACGACGGCCGAGGTGAAGTACGCGGACACCGTCACCCCGTACATCGGCCCCGAGTACGACGACGCGACCATCGAGCAGACCCTCCACCGGTTCGCCGACCGCGTGCGGTGGACCCGGCTGTCCGAGGACGAGGTCGTCGACCAGGTGGCGAAGCTGCTCAGCGAGAAGGTCGTCGTCGGCTGGTTCCAGGGCCGGCTGGAGCACGGGCCGCGCGCCCTGGGCCACCGCAGCCTGCTGGCCAACCCGAGCTTCGACGACATCAAGGACGTCATCAACACCAAGGTCAAGCACCGCGAGCCGTTCCGGCCCTTCGCGCCGATCGTGCTGGAGTCGGACGCGCCGAAGGTCTTCGAGATGGGCCGCAAGGAGCGCTCGCCGTACATGACCTTCGTCTTCCCCGTACGGCCCGAGTTCCAGGGCGTCATCCCCGGTGCGACGCACGTGGACGGCACCTCCAGGGTGCAGACCATCACCGACGAGGGCACGCCCCGGCTGGCGTCGCTGCTGCGCAGGTTCACCTCGCTCACCGACGTGCCGTGCCTGATCAACACCTCGTTCAACGTGGCGGGCGAGCCGATCGTGTGCGCGCCGTCGGACGCGCTGAACTGCTTCCTGGGCACCGAGATCGACTATCTGGTGCTCGGCGACTACCTGGTGACGAAGGCCGACCGGTCCGCCTGACATCCGCGCCTCCCCGGCGCCGGGGAGATCGAGCCGTGGACAGCGAGAGGAGCCCCCGGCATGAGCACCGTGCACGACACGGCCGTCGACCTCACGACCGTCATCCACCACCTGGAGGGACTGGCCTCGGGCCTCCGCGAGGCACACCGCCGCGTCCCCGAGGTCAACGCCGCCTGCGACGCCCTGACCTGCGCGGCCGTACTGCTGCGCACCCAGCACGGCAGCACCGGCGGCCAGGCGCACACCGAGCTGCTGCACGACGCGGTCGGCCTGGCACGCGCCACCGTCGAGGGCACGAAGTACGCCTGCCGCGACCGCATGGGCACCCGCCAGGCCGCCGAGGGGCGGCGCGGGCGGTCCTGAGGGGTGTGGCCGCCCGCGCCGCCGCGCGGAGAGGAGGAATCCTCGATCCGCAGGCCGGCCGATGACCAGTCGGCGGCACTCTTGTCTGCGTACGGAGATGCACATCCGTCACAGCGGTGACAAGAAGTGCCCTCCCCGGCGTGTGCCAGTCACCGGCTCCCGTTCACCGCGAGCCCGGACACCAGGCGAAGGTCCCGGACCCGCATCCACACGACCCGGCCGCCGGGGAGCGCACCGGTGTGAACAACGCACCGGGCGCAGAAAGGTTACGCCGCGGAGGTAAAGGCCCCTTCCGCCCCGGCGCCACCGGCAACTCCGGAGCGGGGAAGGGCAGTTCGCGGGGGCGCCGCCACCCCCGTCGAGGAATCCCCTACTCCCTCTCCGGCAACAACGCGATGCCGTCGTCGTCCGCGTGGAGGACGTCGCCGGGGCGGAAGGTGAGGCCGCCGAAGGTCACGGGGACGTCCACGGCGCCGGCGGACTCCTTGCGGCTCTTGCGCGGGATGGTGCCCAACGCCTTGATGCCGAGCCGCAGTCCGGCGAGCGCGGCGCTGTCGCGCACGGCGCCGTGCAGGACGAGCCCGGACCAGCCGTTGTCCTGCGCCGAGGCGGCGATCAGGTCGCCGACCAGCGCGGTACGCAGCGAGGCGCCGCCGTCCACGACGAGGACACGGCCCTCGCCGGGAGTACGCAGCAGCTCGCGCAGGAGCCCGTTGTCCTCGTGGCACCGCACGGTCCTGACCGGCCCGGCGAACGAGCGGTGCGCACCGAACTGGCGGAACTGCAGGTCGCACACGCGCAGTTCGGTGCCGTGGCGGTCGACGAGGTCGGCGGTGGGGATGGGGTCGGTGTGCGTCATGGTGCGCACGGTAGATCACGCCCATGACCGGTCAGGCCGCACCCCTCAGGAGTCGGCGTCGCGGCGCTCCGCCGCGCGCTGCGAGTCCTCCACGATGCGCTGGAGCGCGGCCACGTGCTTCTCCAGTGCTTCGCGGCCTGCCGGAGTGAGCGCGAGCCAACTGCGCGGGCGCTTGCCCACGTAACCGCGCTCGACCTCCACATAGCCGCGCTCCTCCAACGTGCCGACCTGCTTGGAGAGCGCCGAGGGCGACAGCTCTGCCTCCTCGCGCACCCAGCGGAACTCGGCCCAGTCCACGGCCGCCAGCAGCGAGACGATCGAGAGCCGCGTGGGATCCAGCAGCGCGCTGTCGAAATCAGCGGGTGCCATGCGCCGTACCGCCCAGTGTGTAGTCGGGGCCGCGCATGGCCGCCGAGTTGAGCGCCTGCTGCAGCCGGGGGCCGAAGAGCAGGAGCGCGCCGCCGATGAGCGCGCCGAACACCGTTCCCGCGTACGGGAAGAGGCCGCCGTCCAGATAGCGCCCGCCGAAGAAGCCGATCACCATCACGGCGACGATCGTCACCCGGGCCCACAGCACGAACCGCGGCGAGACCTCGTTCTTGCGCACCCGCGTGGGCCGCCCCAGCAGGGCGCTGCCGCGGCGGGTGCGGAGCATCACCACGTACGCGACGACGAGCACCGCGAACAGCACGTTGACCGTGGAGCTCACGCCCTCGCCGAAGAAGTCGGGCGCCGCGAGCTGGGCGAAGATCGCGAGCGCGAACACGGCGCCGACCCAGCGCGATTCGCTCTGCGCGGTACGGGCCTGCGCGCGGCGCCGCTCGATGTCCTCGAGGGCGCGGGCCGCCTCCGCGGGCGGGGTGTTCTCGTCCGACATACGTGCCTCCCGGTGTGTGGGTGCTCCATCAGAACCAGTTTCCTGACAGGAAACTAGTTCCCCGCAGAGGACCCGTCAACCGGAAGGCACGTGGATTGGAGGCTAGAAGTCGGCCTGCTCGCGGTCGTCGGTGCGGAGTACGGACTCCTGGTCGTAGGCGTGCTTGTACTCCTTGCGAATCTGCTCGATGTCGGCGTCGTGGGCCCGCGCCTCGGACACGGGGTAGAGCACGTTCAGCTCGTAGGACCGCTCGCGGGTGATCCGCCCCTGCTCGTTCCGCCACTGGCCCCGGCCCTGGTGGATGGTCAGCCCGGACGGGAACCTCGGCGTCACATGCTTGTCCACGAAGGACAGGAACTCCTTGTCCGAGACCGGCGGTTGGCCACCGGGCCGCCCGGTGCCGAAGTACAGATGCGTGTCGATGTACGGCTTGCCCCGGGCGGCGCCGGAGGAGGAGGCGGGCTGCGCGGCGGGGCCCCTGTCGCTGTCGAGGGCTGCGTACGCGGTGGGCGTCCCCGTCACCACGGCCAGGGCGGCGGCGGTGGCGACGAGGCGCGAACGAGTCTTCCTGCTGGGCACGGTGGCAACGGTCCCTTCGGATCTCCCGAGCGTGGAGGGGTGCGGGCACCCCCGAGTCGGGGACGATCCTCGTGGTGCCGCTGTGCCCTGTCAGCACTCGGGGGACGATGTGGCGAGGATCTACGGAGAAGCCCGTACGGCGGCCTCGGTCGCCCTGCCCGATGGGTGAGTGGGCACGCCAGACCCCTGGTTGTACGAGGTGGGGGCGGGAGTGGCCAGGTCGTCGATGAGGCGCGCCAGTCGCCCCGGCTCCTCCAGATGGGCCATGTGCCCCTGCCCCGGCAGCCCGTGCACCCCGGCCCGGGGCACGCGCTTCCGTACGTCGGCGAACGTGGCCCCGTAAGGGGACTCCCCGTAGGGGACTGCTCCGGCGTTGCGCTCGCCGAGGATCAGGTCGACGCGTTCCGCGCGCCGCGCCAGCTCCTCCGGCTGCGGCGCCTCATTGAGCGCGGCCAGCTCGGCGTACGCGGGCCTGCTCAACTCCCGCAGCGCCGCCCACCCTTGGGGGTCCTCCCGTAGGGCCTCGACATCCTCCGCGCCGAGGCCGGAGACCCGCCGCACCACGAGCTCGACGGCCGCGTCCCAGTCCTCCCCCGCCTCGGCGGCCCTCAGTTCGGGCAGCGCGTGCAGGCCGAACGGCCCCATCACCGGCTCGTAGGCGATCACGTGGCACAGCGGGCGCTCATCGGCAGCGAGCAGCGCGATCAGGCCGCCGTAACTCCAGCCGAACACCGCCTCCGCACCCACGCATTCGTCGAGGACGGCGCCCAGGTCGTCGACCTCGGCGCGCAGCGAGTACGCATCGGTCAGCGGCCCCGACGGCGTACGGCCGCGGCGGTTGACGACCGCGACCGACGGCCAGGCGCCGAGCGAGCCCGCGACGTGGCGCCACGCGTGCGCGTCGCTCATGGCGCCGGGGACGACGACGAGCCCCCGCGCCTCCGGGTCTCCGTACACGTCGACGGTGACCCAACTCCCGCCGCCCACCGGCACCTTCTTCTGAAACGTCTGCTCCATAAGTGGATTATGGAGCAGACGCTCTACAATGCAAGCGTGCCCCGGACTTCCCAGACCTCCCGCCCGCTCGGCCGGCCCCGCGCCTTCGACCGCGACCGCGCGATCCTGGAGGCCGCCCGCCTCTTCTGGCGGCGCGGCTACTCCGGTACGTCGACCCGCGCGCTCACCGAGGCGCTGGGGCTCTCCACCTCCAGCCTCTACGCCGCGTTCGGCAGCAAGGCGGGGCTGTTCGAGGAGGCGGTGCGCACCTACGCCGAGCGCTATCGGGAGATCTACGAACGCGCCCTCCCCGAGCCCGACATCCGCGTCGCCCTGGCCCGCGTCCTCACCGACTCGGTGCGGGAGTTCACCCAGCACCCCGACACCCACCCCGGCTGCCTGAGCAGCAGCGCCGCGATGACCGACAGCACCGGCACGCTGGATGTGACCGCCTATTTCGCCGAGCTCCAGGAGGCGAACGAGCGGGCGCTCAGCACACGCGTCGAGCGCGCGGCGCGGGACGGCGAGCTCGCCGCGGGGACCGACCCGGCGCAGCTCACCGGCCTCGTCCAGACCGCATGGCACGGGCTCTCGGCGCGGGCCCGCCTCGGCGCTTCCCGCGCTGACCTGCTGGCAACGGCCCGCCTCACCGACGACCTGATCCGCCGACAGCTCACGACTCCGGCCGAACCTCCGAGCGGGCCTCCCGCGACCTGACCCCGCCGCCGGCCCCGTCCGCGGGCGCGCCCAGCACATCCAGCCCGGAGCCAGTGAAGATCCGCTCGACCGTCTCCTCCAACCCGCTGGCCGCGGGGATCACGGTCTCCACTCCGCCGGGCAACAGGTCCAGGGGGCGGAACCACCGGCGCAGTTCGGCCTCCCCGTACTCCGCGGCCTGAGGCTTCGTGGCGTGCCGCACCAGCGTCTCCTCGAAGGGCACGTCCAGGTAGAAGCAGTGGGAGCGCCCCGCGTGGTCGGCGAGCAGCGCGCTCAGCATCCCGGCGTAGTGCTCGGTCGAGAGGATGCCCTCCAGCACCACGTGGAAGCCGTGGTTGAGTGCGTACCGGGCGGTCAGGTCGATGAGCCCGATGTTCGCGCCGCCGGGGACGTCGCGCTCGCGCAGCACCTCGCGGCGCAGCGTGTCCTGGCCGACGAGGGCCAGCCCGCGGCCGTACCGCTCGCGCAGCCCGGCGGCGACGGAGCTCTTGCCGCTGGCGCTGTTGCCGCGCAGCAGGATCAGTTGCGCGGAGGGCGCGGAAGACGCGGAGGGAACAGAAGGCGCGGGGGAAGCAGAAGGCGCGGCAGGCGTCCGAGGCCCGCGCGGCGTGGGCGGTGTCGTCATCGGCGGCACCGTAACCCGCACCGCCCACCCCTCAGATCGCCGCCCGCACCGCCTTCTCGAACCGCTCCACATGGCTGCCGGCGAGCTGCTCCGCCGTCGCCGGGTCAGCGGCGATGATCGCCTCCAGCAGGGGGCGGTGCTCCTCCACGTGGCCGAGCACCCCGCCGGGCAGCCGGTCCAGGAAGAGGCACCAGATGCGGGTGGCCAGGTTGTCGTGCCTGACCAGGGTGTCCTCCAGGTACGGATTGTGGGTGGCGGCGTAGATCGCGCGGTGCACCCGCAGGTCCAGGCGCATCAGTTCACCCGCGGGGCGGTGCTCGGGATCCCCCGCCCCCAGCTCCTCCAGCAGCGCGCCCAGCACCGCGCGGTCGTGCTCGCCCGCGCGCCGGGCCGCCTGCGCCGCCGCCATCGGCTCCAACTGCTGGCGCACCTCGGAGATGTGGGCCAGATCGGTGATGTTGACCTCGGTCGCGAAGGTGCCGCGCCGGTGGTAGGTCGCGATCAGCCGCTCGTACTGCAGCCGCTTGAGCGCCTCGCGCACCGGAGTGCGCCCGAAGCCCAGGTCGTGCGCGAGCTGGTCCTCGTTGACCGGCTCCCCCGGGCGGATCTCCAGCATCACCAGGCGGTCGCGCAGGGCGCGGTACGCGCGCTCGGCGAAGGACAGCTCCTCGACGGCGCCATCAGCCGCAGCGCCTGCGGCCGTGCTTGCGGACATCATCGTCAACACCTTCTGCTCCACGCTCCCTTGACGCGCTCAACAGGCTCCCATACGTTAACGCACAGACTGATATATCAGTTGTCCCGTAGTTGGCCAGAGGATGGTGCTCAGTTGTCAGCGAACCCCTCGATCGCGACCGCCCCTCCCGCTCCCGTCGATGCGCTCACCTCTCCCCTCGCAGACCTCGACCCCGACATCGCCGCGGCCGTGGGTGCCGAACTGCACCGCCAGCAGGCCACCCTGGAGATGATCGCCTCGGAGAACTTCGCCCCTGCCGCCGTGCTGGAGGCCCAGGGCTCGGTCCTCACCAACAAGTACGCCGAGGGCTATCCCGGACGGCGCTATTACGGCGGCTGCGAGCACGTGGACGTCGTGGAGCGGCTGGCCGCCGAGCGCGTGAAGGAGCTGTTCGGCGCCGAGGCCGCGAACGTCCAGCCGCACTCGGGCGCCCAGGCCAACGCCGCCGCGATGGCCGCGCTGCTGGAGCCCGGCGACACGATCATGGGCCTGGACCTGGCGCACGGCGGCCACCTCACGCACGGCATGCGCCTCAACTTCTCGGGCCGGCTGTACGAGGTCGTGCCCTACCACGTGCGCCGCTCCGACATGCGCGTCGACATGGAGGAGGTCGAGCGGCTCGCCCTCGCCCACCGCCCCAAGATGATCGTGGCCGGCTGGTCGGCGTATCCGCGGCAGCTCGACTTCGCCGAGTTCCGCCGCATCGCGGACGAGGTCGGCGCCCTGCTGCTCGTGGACATGGCGCACTTCGCCGGCCTGGTGGCCGCGGGCCTGCACCCCAACCCCGTGCCGTACGCGGACGTCGTCACCACCACCACGCACAAGACCCTCGGCGGCCCGCGCGGCGGCGTGATCCTCTCCAAGAAGGAGTACGCGAAGAAGATCAACTCCGCGGTGTTCCCAGGCCAGCAGGGCGGGCCGCTGGAGCATGTGATCGCGGCGAAGGCGGTGGCCTTCAAGGTGGCGGCCTCGGAGGAGTTCCGCGAGCGCCAGCAGCGCACCCTCGCCGGCGCGCGGGCCCTGGCAGGCCGGCTGCTGGCCGACGACGTGTCCGAGTCGGGCGCGAGCGTGCTGACCGGCAGCACCGAGGTGCACCTGGTGCTGGTCGACCTGCGCGAGTCCCAGCTCAACGGGCAGGAGGCCGAGGACCGGCTGCACCGCATCGGCATCACGGTCAACCGCAATGCGGTGCCCTTCGACCCGCGCCCGCCGATGGTGTCCTCCGGGCTGCGCGTCGGCACTCCCGCGCTGGCCACCCGCGGCTTCGGGCTGCCGGAGTTCCGCGAGGTCGCCGACATCATCGCGCAGACGCTCACCTCCGAGCGGCTGCCCGAGGACGAGACGTACCTGCTGCGCGACCGCGTCGCCAAGCTCGCCGACGACTTCCCGCTCTACCCCCATCTCACGAACGGCACCCAGCTCTCGAAGGGCACCCCGCTCCCGATCGGCCCCCAGTCCCCGAAGGAGACGGCATGAGCGCGCCTCCGCTGCCCGAACACCCGGAATTCCTCTGGCGGAATCCCGAGCCGGAGTCCTCGTACGACGTGGTGATCGTCGGCGCCGGAGGGCACGGCCTGACCACCGCGTACTACCTGGCCAAGGAGCACGGCATCACCAATGTCGCCGTGCTGGAGAAGGGCTGGCTCGCGGGCGGGAACATGGCCCGCAACACCACGATCATCCGCTCCAACTACCTGTGGGACGAGAGCGCGGCGCTCTACGAGAAGGCGCTGAGGCTGTGGGAGGGCTGGCCCGAGGAGCTGGAGTACGACTTCCTCTTCAGCCAGCGCGGCGTGCTCAACCTCGCGCACACCCTCCAGGACGTGCGCGAGGGACGGCGGCGCGCCACGGCCAACCGGCTCAACGGCGTGGACTCGGAGTGGCTGGAGCCCGAGGAGGTCGCCAAGGTCTGCCCGATCCTCAACGTCTCGCAGGACACCCGCCACCCGGTCCTGGGCGGCACCTTCCAGGCACGCGCGGGCATCGCCAAGCACGACCACGTGGCGTGGGCGCTCGCCCGCAAGGCCGACGAGATGGGCGTCGACCTCATCCAGAACTGCGAGGTCACCGGCTTCGTCAAGGACGGAGAGCGGGTCGTGGGCGTGGAGACCAGCCGCGGGCGGATCAACGCCGGGCGGGTCGGCCTCGCGGCCGCCGGCCACAGCAGCGTGCTGGCCGAGCTGGCCGGCTTCCGGCTGCCCATCCAGTCCCACCCGCTCCAGGCGCTGGTCTCCGAGCTGCACGAACCGGTGCACCCCACCGTCGTGATGTCCAACCACGTGCACGTGTACGTCTCCCAGGCGCACAAGGGCGAACTGGTGCTGGGCGCGGGTGTGGACCAGTACACCGGGTACGGCCAGCGCGGCGCCTTCCACGTGATCGAGGAGCAGATGGCCGCGGCCGTCGAGCTGTTCCCCATCTTCGCGCGCGCCCATGTGCTGCGGACCTGGGGCGGCATCGTGGACGTGACCCCGGACGCCTCGCCGGTCATCGGCCGGACACCGATCGAGGACCTGTACGTGGCCTGCGGCTGGGGCACCGGCGGCTTCAAGGCCACCCCCGCTGCCGGCTACACCTTCGCGCACACCATCGCCACCGGCACCCCGCACCCGCTCAACGCCCCGTACGGGCTGGAGCGGTTCGAGTCCGGCGCACTGATCGACGAGCACGGCGCGGCCGCCGTCGCCCACTGAGGGCCCGCAGCCCACCGAGAGAGGGAGCACACGAATGCTGCTGATCACCTGCCCGTGGTGCGGTCCGCGCGATGAGACCGAGTTCCACTGCGGCGGCCAGGCCCACGTCCCCTATCCCGAGGACCCGCACGCGCTGAGCGACCGCGAGTGGGGCGAGTACGTCTTCTACCGCGACAACCCCAAGGGCGTGCACGCCGAGCGGTGGGCGCACAGCGCCGGGTGCCGCCGGTGGTTCAACGCCCTGCGCGACACCGTGAGTTACGAGGTGCTGGCCGTCTACCGCCTCGGCGAACCCCGCCCCGACCAGCCCGCACCGGCCACCACCTCCCCGTCGGCCTCCACGCCCACCTCACGCGAGCTCGCCGGAGCGCCCTCATGACCGGCCCGACCGCATCCCGTGCCGAGCCCGGCGCCATGGAGTTCAGCAACCAGCTCCACCGGCTCCCCCGCGGCGGCCGCGTCAAGCGCGAGAAGCTGCTGCGCTTCACCGTGGACGGCGAGGAGCTGACCGGGCACCCCGGCGACACCCTCGCCTCCGCCATGCTGGCCAACGGACTGACCGGCGCCGCCCCTTCGCTCTACCGGGGGCGCCCGCGCGGCGTCGTCTCGGCCGGAGTCGAGGAGCCCAACGCGCTGGTCCGCCTGACCCTCGCGGGCTGCGCCGAGTCGATGCTGCCCGCCACCGGAATCGAGCTGTTCAACGGCCTGTCCGCGCAGACGCTCTCCGGCATGGGCCGCCTCGACCCCACCCCCGACCCGGCCGTCTACGACAAGAAGTACGTGCACACCGACGTCCTCGTGATCGGCGCGGGACCCTCGGGACTGGCCGCGGCCGACGCCGCCGCGCGCACCGGGGCGCGGGTGATGCTCGTGGACGAGCAGCCGGAGCCCGGCGGTTCGCTGCTGTCGGCGCCGGGAGAGACCGTCGACGGCGTTCCGGCCGGTGAGTGGACGGCACGGGTGAGCGCGCGCCTGGAGGCCGCACCCGAGGCGCAGGTGCTGAGCCGCACGACCGCCTTCGGCTCGTACGACGCCAACTACGTGCTCGCGCTGGAGAGGCGCACCGACCACCTCGGCGAGCGCGCGCCGCAGGGCGTCTCGCGGCAGCGGGTGTGGCACATCCGCGCGGCCCGCGTCGTGCTGGCCACCGGCGCGCACGAGCGCCCGCTGGTCTTCGCCGACAACGACCGCCCCGGCATCATGCTGGCCTCCGCCGTGCGCACGTACCTGAACCGGTACGGGGTCGTGCCCGGCCGCCGTGTCGTCGTCGCCACCACCAGCGACAGCGCGTACGAGACCGTGGCCGACCTGCACGCGAACGGGGTCGAGATCCCCGCGGTGATCGACTCGCGGCCCGAACTCTCGCAGCGCGCCGGCGAGATCGCCGAGGCCACGGGGTTGCGCGTGCTGACGGGCAGCGCGGTCGTGGGCACCTCGGGCGCGGCGGAGACCGGGCGGCTCGACGGCGTACGGGTGGCCGCGCTGGACGAGGACGGGAAGCCGCTCGACGGCGACGGCGAGGAGTGCCTGGACTGCGACGTGCTGGCCGTCTCGGGCGGCTGGAGCCCGGTCGTCCACCTGCACAGCCAGCGCCAGGGGCGGCTGCGCTGGGACGAGGAGCTGTCGGCCTTCGTACCCGAGGAGGCCGTGCCGCAGCAGCATCTCGCCGGCGCCGTGCACGGGACCTTCGGCCTCGGCGGCTGTCTCGCGGAGGGCGCGGAGGCCGGTGCGGCAGCGGCGGGTGCCGTCGGTTTCACCGCCTCCGTGCAGGGCCGCACGCCGTATTCGGCATCGGACCACGGCCTCGGTCCCGTGCGCCCGCTGTGGCTGGTGGCCGGGCCCGGCGAACCCGGCGGCTGGGACACCCACTTCGTCGACGTGCAGCGCGATGCCACGGTCGCGGACATCTGGCGCGCGACGGGCACGGGCATGCGCGGGGTGGAGCACGTCAAGCGCTACACCTCCATCGGCACCGCCAACGACCAGGGCAAGACCTCGGGCGTGAACGCGATCGGCGTGATCGCCGCGGCGCTGGCCAGGGGCGAGGACCCGCTCTCACCAGGGGAGTTGGGCACGACCTCGTACCGCGCCCCGTACACCCCGGTCGGCTTCGCCGCGCTGGCCGGGCGCGAGCGCGGCGAGCTGTTCGACCCGGCGCGGCTGACCACCATCCACCCCTGGCACGTGGAGCACGGCGCCGAGTTCGAGAACGTGGGCCAGTGGAAGCGGCCCTGGTACTACCCGCGCGAGGGCGAGGACATGGACGCCGCCGTCGCGCGCGAGTGCCGTGCGGTGCGCGAGGGCGTGGGCTTCATGGACGCCACCACCCTCGGCAAGATCGAGATCTGGGGCGCGGACGCGGGCGAGTTCCTCAACCGGATCTACACCAACGGCTTCAAGAAGCTGAAGCCCGGGATGGGCCGGTACGGGGTGATGTGCACCCCGGACGGCATGATCTTCGACGACGGGGTCACCCTCCGCCTCGAAGAGGGCCGCTACTTCATGACCACCACGACCGGCGGCGCCGCCAAGGTCCTGGACTGGCTGGAGGAGTGGCTGCAGACCGAGTGGCCCGAGCTGGACGTGCACTGCACCTCGGTCACCGAGCAGTGGTCCACCATCGCCGTCGCGGGACCGCGCGCCCGCGAGGTCGTCGCGCCGCTCGTGCCCGAACTCGACCTGTCCGCCGAGGCGTTCCCCTTCATGGCCTTCCGCGAGACGACGCTCGCGAGCGGGATTCCCGCGCGCGTGTGCCGGATCTCCTTCTCCGGCGAGCTGGCGTACGAGATCAACGTCGCCTCCTGGTACGGCCTCGCCGTGTGGGAGCAGGTGTATGAGGCGGGCCGCCCGTACGGCATCACCCCGTACGGGACCGAGACCATGCACGTGCTGCGCGCCGAGAAGGGCTACATCATCGTCGGGCAGGACACCGACGGCACGGTCACCCCGCAGGACGCGAACATGGGCTGGGCCGTCTCCAAGCTCAAGGACTTCATCGGCAAGCGCTCCTACGCGCGGCCCGACACCGCGCGCACCGACCGCAAGCAGCTCGTCGCGCTGCTGCCCTCGGACGGTTCGACGCGGCTGCCCGAGGGTTCCCAGATCATCGACCGGGGCGTGCCGGTCACGCCCGAGGCGGGGCCCGTGCCGATGCTCGGGCACGTCACCTCCAGCTATCACAGTCCGGCGCTGGGGCGGCCGTTCGCGCTGGGGCTCGTCGCCTCGGGCCGCGACCGCGTCGGCGACACCCTTCTGGCCCCCGTGGGCGAGGAGTTGGTGCCGGTCACGGTGGCCGAACCCGTCCTCTACGACCCCGAAGGGAGCAGGCGCGATGGCTGAGCCCAACGGCACCGGCTACCCAGATTCCGGTCCGCTCACCCTGCGGCGCAGTCCGCTGGCGCATCTGGAGGAGCGGATGCGCGCTGCCTCCCTCAGCGGGGCGCGCGGAGTGTCCCTGAGCGAGTGGCCGTTCATCACCATGGTCAACCTGCGGGTGGCGGTCGGCTCCGCCGGCGCCGACCGCCTGGAGAAGGCGCTCGACGCGCCCCTCCCCCGCCGCTGCGGCTCCACCTCGGCCGCGGGCCCGCATACGGTGCTGTGGCTCGGCCCCGACGAGTGGCTGGTGCTCTCGCACACGGACGGCACCGAGCTGACGGCCCGGCTGCGTACGGCACTCGAAGGCTCCCCGGGCTCGGTCGTGGACGTCTCCGCGAACCGCACCACGCTGGAACTGCGCGGCCCCTCCGCGCGCGACGTCCTGGACAAGGGCTGCCCCCTGGACCTGCACCCCCGCGCGTTCGGTCCAGGACAGGCGCTGGCCACGAACGTGGGTCCCGTGCCGCTGCTGCTGTGGCAGGTCGACGGGTTCCCGACCTACCGCCTGCTGCCCCGGGTGTCCTTCGCGGACTATCTGGCCCGCTGGCTGATGGACGCGATGAGCGAGTACCACTGCGTGCTCGAACCGCGTGCTTGAGGGGTGAGCGCCGCCTGCTGAGAACGGCCGCGGCCCCGGGGCCCCCCCCCGGGCCCCCGGCGGGGGCGCGGGGGGCGCGCACCCCCCAAACCGGCGCGGGCAACCC
>NZ_JBCFOK010000024.1:0-98077 GCF_039605595.1 Streptomyces odontomachicola | reverse complement strand
CCGTTTGCGGCCCGGCCCCCCGCCCCCCTGCCCAGCCCAACCGACGGGGGGCTCCCCCCCGGCGCCGGGGTGCAGCCGCCCTTCGTCGTACGTACGAGATCAGGTGCCGTACGAGGTCAGTTGCGCATGACCTCGGGCTCGTGGCGGCGCAGCAGGCGGGCCACGGCGAAGCCGCAGACGACGCCGATCAGCAGCAGCACGCCCATGTCGAGCGACCAGATCGCGGTGGAGTGCTCCCACAGCGGGTCGAGGTTGGTCGGGTCCTTGCGGTCCCAGGGGGCCATGGTGTGCGCGAGGTCGACGGTGGAGCCCATCGCGCCGATCGCCCAGCGCGACGGCATCAGCCAGGAGACCTGCTCGACGCCGGGCGAGCTGAAGATCTTGAACAGCACGCCGGTGAAGACCACCTGGACGATCGCGAACATCACCAGCAGCGGCATGGTCTTCTCTGAGGTCTTCACCAGCGAGGAGATGACCAGGCCGAACATCATCGAGGTGAAGCCGAGCGCGATGATGCCGACGCAGATCTCGGCGGGCACCGGCATGAGGTTGCCCTCGGCCGGCACCTCGCGCGGGAAGAGGCCGATGGCGGTGATGATGACGCCCTGCACGGCGGTGATCAGTCCGAGGACGAAGACCTTGGACATCAGGTACGCGGAGCGCGAGAGGCCGGTGGCCCGTTCGCGCTCGTAGATGACCCGTTCCTTGATCAGCTCACGGACCGAGTTGGCGGCGCCGGAGAAGCACATGCCGACCGCGAGGATCAGCAGGATCGTCCCGGCGTCCTGGTTGAAGCCGGTCTTCGAGGGGTTCTTCTGGAGCCCGAAGTCGGACGGGATCACCGTGCTGACCACGCCGAGGATCGCGGGCAGGATGACCATCAGGGCCATGAAGCCGCGGTCCGAGGCGATCACCGACAGATACCGCTTGACCAGCGTGAAGAACTGCGAGCCCCAGCTCTGCGGCTTCTGCAGCTTCGCCGGCGGCGAGGCCGAGGGGCCCTGCGGCTGCGGCATCTCCTGCATCGGCGGCGCGTTGTCGAGCTCGGCCGCGTACATCTGGTAGTGCTGCGAGCCCTGCCAGCGGCCCATCCAGTCGTAGTCGCGGTAGTTCTCGAACGCGGAGAAGACGTCGGCCCACGTGTCGTAGCCGAAGAAGTTCAGCGCCTCCTCGGGCGGGCCGAAGTAGGCAACGCCGCCACCCGGCGCCATCACCAACAGCTTGTCGCAGAGCTGGAGTTCGGCCACGGAGTGGGTGACCACCAGCACCGTACGGCCGTCGTCGGCGAGGCCGCGCAGGAGCTGCATGACGTCGCGGTCCATGCCCGGGTCGAGGCCCGAGGTGGGCTCGTCCAGGAAGATCAGCGAGGGCTTGGTGAGCAGCTCAAGGGCGACCGAGACGCGCTTGCGCTGGCCGCCGGAGAGCGAGGTGACCTTCTTGTCCGCGTGGATGTCGAGCTTGAGCTCGGCGAGGACCTCCTCCACGCGCGCGTTGCGCTCGGCCTCAGCGACGTCGCCGGGGAAGCGGAGCCGGGCCGCGTAGCGCAGCGCGGTCCGCACCTTGAGCTCCTTGTGCAGGATGTCGTCCTGCGGCACCAGGCCGATGCGCTGGCGGAGCTCGGCGAACTGCTTGTAGAGGTTCCTGTTGTCGTAGAGCACCTCGCCGACGTCCGCCGGGCGGTAGCCGGTGAGGGCGCGCAGCAGCGTGGACTTGCCGGACCCGGACGGGCCGATCACGCCGATCAGCGACTTCTCCGGGACGCCGAAGGTCACGTTGTTGAGGATGACCTTGCCGTTGTCGACCTTCACGGTGAGCTGGCGCGCGCTGAAGGAGACCTCGCCGGTGTCGACGAACTCCTCCAGGCGGTCGCCGACCACCCGGAAGCTGGAGTGGCCGACGCCGACGGTGTCCTGCGGAGTGATCACCGCGGACCCGGACTTGGGCAGCGGCATGCCGTTCACGTACGTGCCGTTGTGGCTGCCCAGGTCGCGGATCTCGAAGCGGCCGTCGGGCGAGGAGCGGAACTCCGCGTGGTGCCGGGAGACCTGGAGGTCGGAGACGACCAGTTCGTTCTCCAGCGCACGGCCGATCCGCATCACCCGGCCGAGGGCGAGCTGGTGGAACGTGGTGGGGCTGCGGTCCCCCGCGTGCTGCCCCTGCGCGCCGCCCTGCGGAGGCACTCCCCCGTGCTGCGGGTAGCCCGCCTGCGGCGGCTGCTGCACGCCGTGCGAGGGCTGCGGCCAGCCCTGGTGCGGCGGGGCCTGCTGGGCCTGCGGGTGCTGAGCCTGCGGCTGCTGGGCCTGTTGCGGCGGCTGCTGCGGTGCCTGCGGCTGCTGCGGCGGCGCCTGTACGGCCTGCTGTGCGGCCTGACCCTCGGGCGCGACCGTCTGCGCGCTGTAGACGTCGGCGGGCTGCGCCCCCGCGCCGGCGCCCGCGGTGAGGTTGAGCAGCGGGCCGTCGGTCGCGTTGCCCAGGTGCACGCTCATGCCGGGGCCGAGCTCCATCTGCTGGACGCGCTGCCCCCGCACGTACGTGCCGTTCGTGCTGCCCTGGTCCTCGATGACCCAACTGCGCCCGCCCCAGCGGACGGTGGCGTGCCGCCAGGAGACCCTGGCGTCCTCGATGACGATGTCACCCTGCGGGTCACGACCGAGGTTGTAGGCCCTGGACGGATCGAGCGTCCAGGTCTGTCCGTTCAATTCCAGTACGAGTTCCGGCACTCCATGCCCCAAAAGTTGTCCCCCGAACAACTCCCCCAGTGAGAGGGAGTCTAGGGATGGCGAACATCGTGGGGAACTATTTCAGGCGCGCAGCCCGTACAGAAAGCCGGGCTGCAGATCAGGCCCGTCCCCGAGTGGCCCCGGGGGCAGTTGACGCGCGCCGAAGGTGCTCCGAGAGTGGATACCTCTCCCGTTTCCGCATTGATCACGACTGATCACAACTGATGCGGACAACCGGGTACCGATCGGGGGCACCGCGATGGTCGACTCCGCACGGCACGACCGATTGTCCCGCCGGGGCGGAGCGCTGCCCCGGCGGGACGGCGCCCTGGACATCCTGCTCTCCGCGCTGGCGGCGGTGGGCTGGTCCTTCCTGGGCATGGCGGGTACGGCGGCCCTGGGGCTGCATCTGCTGGGCGCCGACGCGGCCGGGTCGCTGGCCCCTCTCACGGCCGCCGCCGTGGCGATGGCGGTCGGCGGGAAGGTCGTCCCCGACGGAAATGTGGAGATCTTCGGCCTGAAGGGTGCGGAAGCCAAGGCCGCGGTCGACATTGTCCCGTTGGGTGTCTCTTTGGTCGGTGCGCTGCTTCTCGCGTACGTCTTTCTGCGGTCTCTCCGTGCGACGCACGGCGTGCCTTCGGGTGCCCGGATTGCGGCACGCGGCGGCACGGTGGTTCTCCTTTTCACCGCACTGCTCGGAGGACTCTCCTGGGCCGGGCATTCCACGGTCACCATCGACGGCGGTTCGCTGGGCCTCGACAAGGCGCGCGGCAGTGCGCAGGACGCGCTCGAGCAGCGGTTCGGCGACACCATCGGTGATATCGGCGGCGGACTGCTGGGCCGCGTCGACAAGTTCGCCGACGCCAAGCTCGCCGTCGGCTTCCGTGTGGAGACCGCGCCGACCCTGCTGGCCGCCGTCCTCTTCGCGCTGATCACGCTGCTGGCCGCGCTCGCCGTCTCACGCCGCACCGCGCTGCCGGCCGGACGGCTGGGCGACGCGGTGCAGCGGCTGGTGCGGCCCGCCGTGTCCGCGCTGGTCGCGATGCTGCTGACCGCCGTGCTCGCCGCCCTCGCCGCTGCGGTGTACGGGGCGCTCGCGGGCGGCGATCCGAAGCGGGTGGCGGGCGCCGCGCTGCTCGGCGCCCCCAACGGGGCGTGGCTGGCGGTCCCGTTGGGGCTGTTCGTGACCTGGCACGGCCAGGTCACCGGGCAGCTCACGGGGCTGCTGCCCGATCCGCTCGGCGAACTCCTGGGCGGCGGGGGCGACAAGACCCTCACCATGTCCCGACTGGCCCAGCAGGACAGCCGGTTATGGCTGCTCAGCGCCGCGGTCGCGGTGATGCTGCTGGCGGCCGGGCTGCTCACGGGGGCCCGCACGCCGGTACGCGGGGCGAGCCCCTTCCGCTTCGCCGGGCGCTGCGCGCTGTGGCTCGGCCTGGCCACGGGGCTGGCCCTGCCGATGCTGGTGGCGGGCACCGGGGTGTCCGCGAACGCCGGCCTGAGCGTGCTCGGCTTCGACGCGGTGGGCGCCGGGGTGAAGCTGCACGGCAGCACCGGGGGCGCGCTGCTGCTCGGGGTGGTGTGGGGCGCGGCCGCGGGCCTGCTCGGCGGGCTCCTCACGTACGCCTCGGGGACGGCGGGTACGCGGGCGGCGGTGCTGATCAAGGGCGTACGGAGCGGTCCCCGGGGTGGTCCCGGGGACCGCGAGGAGGCGGGGTCAGGCGCCGGTTCCGCTGTCGGCTCCGGGGCCGCTCCCCGCGGCCCGGGCGCGGTGTACGAGCACCCGCCCGCCTACCCGGACGCCGCGTACGAACGCGGCCCGTACCGTCCACGCCCCGGCCCACCACCGAGGGAGCCCAACCCGTACCGGGAGCAGTCGCCGCCGCGGGGTGGGGAGGAGAGCGGGGCGGGCGGCTGGTTTGGGGGCGGGGCCGGCGGTGGGGGGTCTCGTGACGGCCGTGACGGTGGCCGTTCCGGTGGCGGTGGCGGCCGTACCGGTGGCGGCGGTGGTCGCGCTGGTGGCAGCGGCGGTGCCGGCGGGGGCGGGGCCGGTGGGCGCGGTCCTGGTGGTGGGCGTTCCAGCGGTAGCAGTGCTGGCAGCGGCGGTGCCGGTGGGCGCGATGCCGGTGGTCGCGGTCCTGGTGGTGGGCGCTCCGGCAGTGGCGGCGCTGGCAGCGGCGGTGCGGGTAGTCGCGATGTCGGTGGTGACAGTGCTGGCAACGGCAGTGCTGGCGGTCGCGCTGGTGGCAGCGGCGGTACCGGCGATCGCGATGCCAGTGGTCGCCATCCTGGTGGTGGCCGTTCCAGCGGTAGCGGTGCCGATGGCCGTTCCGGTGGTCGCGATGCTGGTGGTGACAGCGCTGGCAGTGGCGGTGCTGGTGATCGCGCTGGTGGCAGCGGCAGTGCCGGTAGTGGCGGCAGCGGAGCCGGCGGTGGCGGCGCCGGTGGCCGTTCCGGTGGCGGCAGCGGCGGTGGCGATGCTGGTGGTGGCCGTTCCGGTGATGGCGGTGCCGGTGGTGGCGCCGGGCAGCCGTGGTCGGCGCCGACCATCGGGGGCGGGCCTCGGTCGAGGTGGCCCCAGCCTCCTCCGCCGGGGCCCAGGCCGCGGCCGGACGACCGCGGAGACCGGCGGCGGGGGCCGGGGCCAGGGCCGGGACAGCGATGAGGATGGGCCGCGGGTGCCGTACGGAAGCCGCAGGGCAGGTCGCCGGAGTGCCGCGGGCAAGAGCCTCGGGGCCGCGGGGCAGGTCGCCAGGGGTGCGGGCGGGAGTCTCGGGGGCCGCAGAGCCCCTCGCCGGAGGCACGGGCGGGAGTCTCGGGAGTCGCGCGCGGGTGGGTCGTCGGGGTCCCGGAAGGGGGTGCGGCTGCGGAGTGAGGTGGATGTGCGTGGTGTCCGCGCTGGTCAGGGGGCGTGTGCAAGATCACCGTGCGCCCCCGGGCGAGACCCGTGCGCCGCAGCGGCTAACGTAAGAGAACCATGACCACTTCGCTGGCCACATCGCCCTCGTACGCCGACACCCCCACGCTTCTCGTCAAGATCTTCGGCAAGGACAGGCCCGGCATCACCGCCGGGCTCTTCGACACCCTCGCCGCGTTCGCCGTCGAGGTCATCGACATCGAACAGCTCGTCACCCGAGGCCGCATCACCCTCTGCGCACTGGTCACCGCCCCGAGCAGCGGCGACGCCACCGAGGGTGAACTGCGCGCCACCGTGCACAGCTGGGCCGAGTCCATGCACATGGAGGCCGAGATCATCTCGGGCACGGGCGACAACCGCCCGCGCGGAACGGGACGTTCGCATGTGACCGTGCTCGGTCACCCGCTGACCGCCGAGTCCACGGCCGCCATAGCGGCCAGCATCACCTCGACCGGCGGCAACATCGACCGCATCTTCCGGCTCGCCAAGTACCCCGTGATCGCCGTCGAGTTCGACGTGTCGGGCACCGGCACCCCGGAGCTGCGCACCTCGCTCGCCATGCAGGCCGCACGGCACGGCGTGGACGTCGCCGTGGTCTCCTCGGGGCTCCAGCGCCGGGCGCAGCGGCTGGTCGTGATGGACGTGGACTCCACCCTGATCCAGGACGAGGTGATCGAGCTCTTCGCCGCACACGCGGGCTGCGAGGACGAGGTCGCCGAGGTCACGGCCCGCGCCATGCGCGGCGAACTGGACTTCGAGCAGTCCCTGCACGCCCGCGTCGAACTCCTCGCCGGGCTCGACGAGTCGGTGGTGGACAAGGTCCGCCAGGAGGTGAGGCTCACCCCGGGCGCCCGCACCCTGGTCCGTACCCTCAAGCGGCTCGGCTACCAGGTCGGCGTCGTCTCCGGCGGCTTCACCCAGATCACCGACGCGCTCCAGGAGGAACTGGGCCTCGACTTCGCGCAGGCCAACACCCTGGAGGCGGAGGACGGGAAGTTCACCGGCAGGGTCACCGGGGAGATCGTCGACCGGGAGGGCAAGGCCCGCCTGCTGCGCCGCTTCGCCGAACAGGCCGGGGTGCCGCTGGAGCAGACCGTCGCCATCGGGGACGGCGCGAACGACCTCGACATGCTCAACGCCGCGGGCCTGGGCGTCGCCTTCAACGCCAAGCCGGTCGTACGGGAGGCCGCGCACACCGCCGTCAATGTGCCGTTCCTCGACACCGTCCTCTATCTGCTGGGGATCACCAGGGAAGAGGTGGAGGCGGCCGACGGCGACCTGATCGCCGGCCCCGAGGAACCGGGGCTCACCGCGGGCCTCTGACCGCGGGCCCTAGGAACTCTCCGGGGCCGGACCTGATTCCGGCCGTCTGATCGGGCCTCTGATCGGCGGGGTGCCATGGCGCTGCGGACAGCGTCACGGCACCCCGCATGCGGTTGGTCGGAGCACCGTCGTCCGGAGTTCCGTCGTCCGAAGCTCCGTCGTCCGAAGCTCCGTTGTCCGAAGCTCCGTCGCCCGGAGCCCCATCGCTCGGAGCCCCGTCGTCCGGGGCACCTTGTCCGCGGGCTGCTTACTCGTGCGGTGCCCAGTAGTCGGTGAGCGTGCCGGACGCGGGCTCGACGGACTTCCAGGAGCCGGGGATGCGGAGCACGGCAAGCGCCGCCGTGGGGAAGCCGCTGCGCGACATCCGCTCCATGCTGTCCCCCTCCGCATCGCCCGCCAGCACCTCGGCCACACCCTGGATGCCGGGGTTGTGCCCGACCACGAGCAGGTCCCTGACCTCGTCGGAGATCTCATTGACCAGCTCGATGATCTGGCCGGGGGCCGCCTCGTACAACCGCTCCTCATAGACCGTCTTGGGGCGCTGCGGGAGTTGGGGCGCGATCAGCTTCCAGGTCTCCCGGGTGCGGGCCGCCGTGGAGCAGAGGGTCAGTCCGGGGGAGATGCCGTGCGAGGTGAGCCACTCACCCACCGTCGGGGCATCCTTGCGGCCCCGGTCCGCGAGCGGGCGGTCGTGGTCGGCCACCTGTGGCCAGTCGGCCTTTGCGTGTCGGAGAAGGACGATACTGCGGGGCACATCGACGCTCATGAGTCCCAGCTTCGCACGAAAGGGCCTGTCCGGCGCAGGGTGTTGGGACTGCTCGCCCGGCAAGGGTGATGTCAGCCGAGCAGGGCGCGCTCGGCCTGTCCCCACAGCTCCCCGAACACGGCGGCCACCGCCTGCACCGGCTCCGTGACCGACTGTCGGGCATGCGGTGACTCGGCGGCCTCCGCGCCCCCTCCCCCGGCTATCAGGGACAGCAGCAGCACGAACGCGGCGGCGGGGAGCAGCAGCGCCCACCACGGGAGCCGCGGGCTCTTCGCGGGAGCGCCGCGGAGCGGGGTGGTGCGGCTCGTGGTCGTGCGGCTCGTCGTGGTGGGGCTCGGAGTGGTGGAGCGCGCCGCGGTGCGGACGGCCGTGGTGTGCGCTGGTGCCGCCATGGGGCTCGCCTCCCGGTGGGTTTCCTTGCGCCGCGCGGCAGTTGCCTCCGCGTCACTACGAACGTACGCAGAGGGTGCGCTTCTTCCCATCCGGGGTTCCACCCATATATCCCTGACTCTTTCCCCCTAGGGGTTAGGGGGGTCAGCCCCACCACGGCCCGTCGCGGGAGGCGGCGGGCCGGGGGCTCAGGGTGCGGCGATGCTGGCGATCACGCCGATGACCACCAGGATCGCGAAGATGGCGGCCAGGACCAGCAGCAGCTTCCGCTGGCCGTTCTGCGGGTTCGGTTCGAGGACTGGCATGTGCGCAAGTCTCCCACTCGCGCCGCGGACCCCGTCCTCAGGGGCCCGCGGCGTCCTCAGGGGCCCACGGCGCGCTGCGTCCCGCGAAGGACCGCGCAGGACCACGAAGGGCCGCGAAGCACCGCGCAGGAGATACCCGTCAGCGGACCAGCGAAGAGCGGCGCACGCTCACTCGTCCTCGATGACCCGGTCCCGCCCGGCCAGCAGGCCCGCGACGATCTGGGCCAGCAGCAGCCCGGTCATCAGCAGCAGCGGCACGTGCCAGCCGCCGCTGGCGTCGTGCAGCGCGCCGACCAGCAGCGGGCCGGGGATGGAGATGAGGTAGCCGGTGCTCTGAGCGAAGGCGGAGAGCTTGGCGACGCCGGGACCCGTACGGGCGCGCAGCCCGATCATGGTGAGGGCCAGCGGGAAGGCGCAGTTGGCGACGCCCAGGATCAGCGCCCAGACCCAGGCGCCCGCCTGCGGCGCGAACCACAGCCCCGCGTAGCCGACCAGGCCGAACAGCGCGAGCACCAGCGCCAGCAGGCCCTGGTGGCGCATCCGGGTCGCCAGCTTCGGGAGGACGAAGGAGAGCGGTACGCCCATGCCCATGGTGACCGCGAGCATCACCCCGGCGGCGCCGGCCGAGACGCCCGCGTCGCGGAGGATCTGCGGCAGCCAGCCCATGACGATGTACGCGGCGGACGCCTGGAGCCCGAAGAAGACCGCCAGCGCCCACGCGGTCGGGGACTTGGCGACCCGCGGCGCAGCCGCCGCGCCCTCACGCGCGCCCTGCTCACCGGCCAGCGCACCGTCACGCTGCTCCGCCGGGCCACGCTCCGCCGAGCCGCGCTCGGCCTCGTACCGCTCAGCCTCGTACCGCCCGGATTCGTACCGCTCGGCCTCGTACCGCTCGGCCTCCTCGCTCTGCTCCGGGACCGCCTCCTCGGCGGCGCGGGGGTCGCGGCGCGGCCCCCTCTCCCCCAGCACGACGCCGGCCCACGGGACGGCGGCGAGCACGCCGAGCACCGCCCAGGCGCCGATGCCGATCTGCCAACTGCCGCCCAGCGCCTCGGTCATGGGGACCGTGACGGCGGCGGCGAGCGAGGTGCCCAGGGACAGGGCCATGGAGTAGAGGCCGGTCATGGTGCCGACGCGGTCGGGGAACCAGTGCTTCACGACGACCGGCATCAGGACGTTGCTGACCGCGATGCCCGCGAGGGCGAGGGCCGTGGCCGCGAGGAAGGTCGCGGTGCCCGCGGCGAACGGCCGCAGCACCAGCCCGGCGGCGACCGCGATCATGCCGGTGAGCACCACGGCGGCGGGCCCGAACCTGCGGGCCAGCCGCGGCGCGAGCCCGCCGAAAACGGCGAAGCACAGCGGCGGCACGGAGGTGAGCAGCCCGGCGACGGTGCCGCTCATGCCGAGCGCGGTCTGCACCTCCTTGAGCAGCGGGCCGAGGCCGGATATCGCGGGGCGCAGGTTGAGCGCGGCGAGCACCATGCCCACCACGACGAGGCGCAGGGTCCAGGGCCTGACGGACGGACGCGCGGCGCTCCCGGGCGTGCCGCGCGCCGGTTTGCCGCGGGCCGCGCCGTCCTGGCCGTGCTGTGCAGATGACTGCTTCAGGTGGTCGTCCGTCAATGGCATGCTCGCCATCATAGAATGATGGGACGAATTAAAGCGAACTGCTTATCGATAGCTCGTGGCAGCTTGCCGATACCCTCCGACCAGCCAGAAGCCGTCCCGCGACCGGTCCGGTCCCCGGTCCGGTCGATCCGATCCGCTCCACTCACGGGAGAGCCAGAGCCATGACCCTGTCCTCGCCGCAGCGCGCCGCGCTGTCCGACCAAGTGATCTCCGCGCTGCGCAGCCAGATCGCCTCGGGGGAATGGCCTGTGGGCTCCCGCATCCCGACCGAGCCCGAGCTCGTGGAGCAGCTCGGCGTCGCGCGCAACACGGTCCGCGAGGCGGTGCGGGCGCTGGCCCACAACGGGCTGCTGGACATCCGGCAGGGTTCGGGCACCTATGTGGTGGCGACCAGCGAGCTGGCCGGTGTGATGCAGCGCAGGTTCGCGGACGCCGACCCGCGGCACGTGGCGGAGCTGCGCGCCGCGCTGGAGGCGTCGGGCGCGCGGCTGGCGGCGCAGCGGCGTACGGAGCAGGACCTGGAGCAGCTCGAATCGCTGTTGGAGCGGCGCGAGGCGGCCTGGGATTCGGGGGTCGTGGAGCGCTTCGTCGCCGCGGACGCCGGGATGCACCTGGGCATCGTGGCGGCCTCGCACAACGAGGTGCTGACCGCCGTGTACGCGGACCTCGGCGACGTACTGCGGGACTTCCTGCGGCACGACGTGGGCGACGAGCTGGCCCCCGAGGCGCACATGGACCACGGGCGGCTGCTGGAGGCGATCAGGGAGGGCGACGCGGACGGCGCGGAGCGCGAGGCGCTCTCCTACACGCGGGAGTGGAGCTGCGGGACGCGGCGCGAGGAGGCCGCGGGGCCCGCGCCGGCGAAGAGCGGGGCGGGCGCGTAACGGGCGTTGCGCCGGGGCCCGTTCGCGGGCGTGCGTACACAAAGGACCGGCGGCCGGGCGCAGTTGCGTCCGGCCGCCGGTCCTCCTCGCGCCGGCGCGCTCAGGAGCGCACCTCAGGCGCGCGTCTCAGGCGTACGCCTCAGGCACCCATCATGTGGACGCCGCCGTCCACGTGGACGATCTCGCCCGTGGTCTTCGGGAAGAAGTCCGAGAGCAGGCCCACGATGCCGCGGCCCGCGGGCTCCGGGTCGGTGAGCTCCCAGCCGATCGGCGCGCGGTGGTTCCACACGTCGGCCAGCTCCTCGAAGCCCGGGATGGACTTGGCGGCCATCGACTTGATGGGTCCTGCCGAGACCAGGTTGCAGCGGATGTTCTTCTGGCCCAGGTCGCGGGCCAGGTAGCGGCTGGTGGACTCCAGCGCGGCCTTGGCCACGCCCATCCAGTCGTACTTCGGCCACGCGAACTGCGCGTCGAAGGTGAGGCCGACGACCGAGCCGCCGCGCGGCAGCAGCGGCAGGCAGGCGGTGGTCAGTGCCTTCAGCGAGTACGCGGAGACGTGCACGGCGGTGCCGACGTCCTCCCAGCTCGCGTCCATGAAGGTGAAGGCGCCCTGGGGGCCGAAGGCGATCGAGTGCACGACGCCGTCGATGCCCGACTCGTCGCCGAAGTGCTCGTTGACCTTGCCGGCGAGACCGTCCAGGTGCTCCTGGTTGGTCACGTCCAGCTCGATGACCGGGGCCTCCTTCGGCAGCCGCTTGGCGATGCGCTCGACCAGCGACAGCCGGCCGAAGCCGGTCAGCACGACCTCGGCGCCCTCCTCCTGCGCCACCTTGGCGGCGTGGAAGGCGATCGAGTGATCGGTCAGCACGCCGGTGACGAGGATGCGCTTTCCAGCGAGGATTCCACTCATGCTCAGTGACCCATGCCCAATCCGCCGTCGACGGGAACGACGGCTCCGGTGATGTACGCGGCCTCGTCGGAAGCCAGGAAGCGGACGGAGGAAGCGATCTCCTCGGGCCGGGCGTAACGGCCCAGCGGCACCTGCGACACGATGCCCTCGCGCTGCTCGTCGGAGAGCGCCTGGGTCATGTCGGTGTCGACGAAGCCCGGCGCGACGACGTTGCAGGTGATGTTGCGGGAGCCCAGCTCGCGGGCGAGCGAGCGGGCGAAGCCGACGAGTCCCGCCTTGGACGCGGCGTAGTTGGCCTGTCCCGCCGAGCCGAGCATGCCGACGACCGAGGAGATCAGCACGACGCGCCCCTTGCGCGCCCGCAGCATGCCCTTGGTCGCGCGCTTCACCACGCGGAAGGTGCCGGTCAGGTTGGTCTCCAGCACCGAGGTGAAGTCGTCCTCGGACATCCGCAGCAGGAGCTGGTCGCGGGTGACCCCGGCGTTGGCGACCAGCACCTCGACGGCGCCCTGCTTCTCCTCGATCTCCTTGTAGGCCTGCTCCACCTGCTCCGGCTCTGTGATGTCGCACTTGACCGCGAGGAAGCCCTCCGGGGGCTCTCCCGAGCGGTAAGTGACGGCGACCTTGTCGCCTGCGTCGGCGAAGGCGCGGGCGATGGCGAGGCCGATGCCGCGATTGCCTCCGGTGACGAGTACCGAGCGGCTCAAGGTGGGACCACCCTTTCTGGTTTCCGCGTGACAGCTTCCGCGGGCAGTGCAGCCGCGGACGGGATCTGTCCTGTCCGTACGAAAACTATCGGCTCACCGGGGGCGTCGCGGACTCGGGCGGCGACAGGGGGTCGCGTGACGTGCTGTGGATTCCCTACAGAAAGCGGGCAGGACAAGGCACGATCGGACCCCGAGACGACGGGAGGTCACCGTGCCCGCAGCACCCGACCGCTCCACCGGGCGGTCCGCCGCACCGGGTGGGACCGCCGCACCAGGCCGGTCCAGCGCACCGAGCGGCACCGCACCGATCGACGAGAGCTTCCTCGCCCTGCCCCTGCGCACCCTCGCCGACGCCGCGCTCTCGCGTGCGCGCGAGCTGGGCGCCGACCACGCCGACTTCCGGTACGAGCGGGTGCGCAGCGCCGGGTGGCGGCTGCGCGACGCGCGGCCCGCCGGGTCATCCGACACCACGGACACCGGGTACGCGGTGCGGGTGGTGCACCACGGGGCCTGGGGCTTCGCCGCGGGCGTCGAGCCGGATCCCGCCGAGGCGGCCAGGGTCGCCGAGCGCGCCGTACGGATGGCCGAGCTGTCATCGCAGGTCGCGGACGCGGCGGGCGGCCGCGACGCGGTGGAGCTCGCCGACGAGCCGGTGCACGGCGAGAGAGTGTGGGTGTCCTCGTACGAGGTGAACCCCTTCGATGTGCCGGACGCGGAGAAGACCGGCCTGCTGGCCGAGTGGAGCGCGGGGCTGCTGCGCGCCGACGGGGTGAGCCACACCGAGGCGGGGCTGCTCACCGTGCAGGAGAACAAGTTCTACGCCGACCTCGCCGGGACCGTGACCACCCAGCAACGCGTGCGGCTGCACCCGCAGTTGACCGCGGTCGCGGTGACCGACGGCGGGGACTTCGACTCGATGCGCACGCTGGCGCCGCCTGTGGGGCGCGGGTGGGAGTACCTCGTGGGCGGCACGGGCCGGTCAGCCGAGGGCCCCGGTGACGGCTCCGCCGGCGGCGCCTGGGACTGGGCGGGCGAGCTGGCCCGCATCCCGGACCTGCTGGCGGCCAAGCTGCGCGCGCCGAGCGTCAGGCCCGGCGCGTACGACCTGGTCGTGGACCCGTCCAACCTGTGGCTGACCATCCACGAGTCCGTCGGCCACGCCACCGAGCTGGACCGCGCACTGGGGTACGAGGCGGCGTACGCGGGCACCTCCTTCGCCACCCCCGACGGCCTGGGCTCGCTGCGCTACGGCTCCGAGGCGATGCACGTGACCGGCGACCGCACGGCCGAACACGGGCTCGCCACCGTCGGGTACGACGACGAGGGCGTGGCCGCGCAGTCCTGGGACCTGGTCAAGGACGGCGTACTGGTCGGCTATCAGCTCGACCGGCGCATCGCGCGGCGCACCGGCATGGGCCGCTCCAACGGCTGCGCCTTCGCGGACTCGCCGGCGCACGTACCGGTGCAGCGGATGGCGAACGTGTCCCTCGCGGCCGCGCCGGAAGGACCCTCGACGCAGGAGCTGATCGGCGGGGTGGAGCGCGGGATCTACGTGGTGGGCGACCGGTCCTGGAGCATCGACCAGCAGCGGTACAACTTCCAGTTCACCGGGCAGCGCTTCTTCCTGATCGAGAACGGGCGGCTCACGGGGCAGCTCCGTGACGTCGCGTACCAGGCGACCACCCCCGAGTTCTGGGGCGCGCTGGAGGCCGTGGGCGGTCCGCAGACCTACGTACTGGGCGGCGCCTTCAACTGCGGAAAGGCGCAGCCGGGGCAGATCGCGGCCGTCTCGCACGGCTGCCCGGCCGCGCTGTTCCGCGGCGTGAACATCCTCAACACGACGCAGGAGGCGGGACGTTGAGCGGCGAGCAGAGGTCATCGGGCGACCGGCACCCGCACGAGACGGTCGAGCGCGCGTTGGAGCTGTCCCGCGCCGACGGCTGCGTGGTCATCGCCGACGAGTCGTCCTCGGCGAACCTCCGCTGGGCCGGCAACGCGCTGACCACGAACGGGGTCACCCGCGGCCGCACCCTCACGGTGATCGCCACGGTGGACGGCGCGCGGGGCACGGCCTCGGGGGTCGTGTCCAGGTCGGCGGTACGCGGCGAGGAGCTGGAACCCCTGGTGCGGGCCGCCGAGGCGGCGGCCCGCGAGGCGGAGCCGGCCGAGGACGCGCAGCCCCTGGTCACCCCGGCCGAACGGGGGCCCGAGGCACCGGACTTCGCGGCCCTCCCCGACTTCACCGCGCCGCCGGACGAGACCTCGGCCGAGGTGTTCGCGCGCCTCGCACCCGCGCTGGGCGAGTCCTTCGCGCGGGCGCGCGCGGCGGGCCGCGAGCTGTACGGCTTCGCGCAGCACGGCGTGGTCTCCAGCTACCTGGGCAGCTCGACGGGGCTGCGCCTCCGGCACGACCAGCCCACGGGCACCCTGGAGATGAACGCCAAGTCCGCCGACCACGAGCGCTCGGCGTGGGCCGGACGCTCCACCCGGGACTTCCTGGACGTGGACGTGGCCGCCGTGGACGCCGAGCTGGAGCAGCGCCTCGCGTGGGCGTCCCGCAGGGTCGAGCTGCCCGCGGGCCGGTACGAGACGCTGCTGCCGCCCACCGCGGTCGCCGACCTGCTGATCTACCAGCTCTGGTCCTCGGGGGCGCGGAACGCGGCGGAGGGGCGCTCGGTGTTCAGCGCGCGCGACGGCGGGCACCGCGCGGAAGGCTCCGGCGGTTCCGGCGGCTCCGGAAACGGGACGCGTGTGGGCGAGCGCCTGTGCGGCCTGCCCCTCTCCCTGCGCAGCGACCCGTACGAGGGCGGCCTGGAGGCGGCACCCTTCGTGCTGGCCTACGCGTCGGGCGAGGACATGTCCGTGTTCGACAACGGGCTGCCGCTCGGGCCCACGGACTGGATCAGGGACGGCGAGCTGACCCGGCTGCCCACCTCCCGGCACAGCGCGGCGCTCACCGGGCTGCCGGTGGCGCCGCCGGTGGACAACCTCGTGCTGGAGGGCGGCGAGGACCGTTCGCTGGAGCAGATGGTCGCGGACAGCGGTCACGACGGACCCTGCCTGCTGCTCACCTGCCTCTGGTACATCCGCGAGGTGGACCCCGCGACGCTGCTGCTCACGGGCCTGACCAGGGACGGCGTGTACCTGGTGGAGCGGGGCGAGGTGACCGGCGCGGTCAACAACTTCCGCTTCAACGAGTCCCCCGTCGACCTGCTGGGGCGCGCCACGGCGGCCTCCCGCACCGAGCGCACCCTCCCCCGCGAGTGGTCGGACTACTTCACGCGCGCGGCGATGCCCGCGCTGCGCGTGCCGGACTTCAACATGAGCTCTGTGAGCCCGGGAGTGTGAGCGGCTTAGACTTTGCCGGGCGCCTCGTGTCCCCGCGTCCCGCGCCTCGCGGCGCGTACGCGGACGGGGCGCCCGGTATCCACAAGCCCACGACACTCAGGACAGATACGTGACACGCCTCGGCGACTCCGTGCAGCGCGCCAGCGAGCTGCTGGCGCAGGACCTCTCCTCCGACAAGACCGTCGAGCGGCTGCTCGCGGAGACGGGCTCGCGGCGCTATCTGGACCTGACCGATCTCCCGGCGGAGGACCAGGCCGCGCTGATCGCCTCGCGCGCGGTGGACCTGCTGCCCTCCGAGGAGCAGCTCGCCGGGCGCATCGAGGAGCGCGCCGGGCAGGGCAGGGGCCTGCACATCAAGCTGGGCATCGACCCGACGGCGACCGACGTGCACCTGGGCCACGCGGTGCCGATCATCGTGCTCAACCGCTTCCAGCGGATGGGCCACGACGTGACCCTGCTCATCGGCGACTTCACCGCGAAGATCGGCGACCCCTCGGGCCGCACGGCCGAGCGCCCGCCGCTGACCGACGAGGACATCGCGAACAACCTCGCGGGCTACCGCGACCAGGTCCGCCCCTTCGTCGACTTCGACAAGGTCAGCTTCCGGCACAACGGCGAGTGGCTCGCCCCGTACACCTTCCCCGAGCTGCTCCAGCTCCTCTCCCAGGTGCCCGCCTCCTCGCTGCTCCAGCGCGAGGACTTCCGCAACAGGCTCCAGGACGGCTCCGGCATCACCATGTCCGAGCTGCTCTACCCGATCGCGCAGGGGCTGGACTCGGTGGCGCTGGACTGCGACGTGGAGATCGGCGGCTCCGACCAGCTCCTCAACCTCCAGATGGGCCGCAAGCTCATGGAGCTGCGCGAGCAGAAGCCGCAGCTCGTGGTCACCATGCCGCTGATCGAGGGCACCGACGGCTCGGGCGCCAAGATGTCCAAGTCCAAGGGCAACTACGTCGGCCTGACCAGCACCGCCGAGGACGTCTTCGGCAAGATCATGTCGATCCCCGACCGGCTGATGGCCCCGTACCTGCGGGCCTGGACCGAGTGGACCGACGCCGAGATCGCCCAGGCCGAGGCCCGCATCGAGGCGAAGACCCTGCACCCGATGGACCTGAAGAAGGTCCTCGCGGGCGAGGTCGTCACCGCGCTGTACGGGGTGGAGGCGGCGATGGCGGCGCGCGCCGGCTTCGTCGCGCAGTTCTCCAAGAAGTCCTTCGCCGACGTGGAGTCCCTGCCCTCGGTCGACGCCGCCGAGCACGGCGCCGAGGGCATCGCCACGGTGCTCGCGAAGGTGCTGGAGTTCCAGCCCAGCGCCTCGGCGGCCCGCCGCGTGGCCAAGCAGAACGGGCTCAAGCTCGTCGTCGAACCCGAGGACGGCGGCGAGCAGCTCACCCTGGTGCTCTCCGAGCAGGAGGCGCTGCGCCCGCTCGGCGAGGCCGTCGCCGAGAAGCTGGCGGCGGCCGGCGCGCGCGGCACCGTCTACCTCAAGGCGGGCCGCAAGATCGCCGAGATCCGGGGGCTGTGACCAGCGGCTGCAAGGGGCGCCATGCGGCGCTCACTTGGAGGGACGAGCCCGGGGGAGCCGCCCTGCGCCGGGTGCGGTGACATGCCGTACGGGAAGAGGCGCAGCACTACCGGCTCCCCCGGGCCAGCGCCCCGGTCTCGAACGGGGATGAGCGCGGGCGTACCGTAAGGAGTGCCCGGGAACCTCGTGTGCCGGCCTGGTTCCGGCACGGTGAGCAGGTGGTGGAACGTGATGCGGAAGCAGCGCAGCCCCGAGGTCTTCCGGATCACGGGGGCCAGGCAGGGCCTGGACGAGGATGTACGCGGCAGGCAGCGGCGGTATGTGATCTCCATGCTGGTGCGCACCGTGTCGGTCCTGCTGACCGTCGTGCTGTGGAACGTCAGCAGGCCGCTGGCCGCGGTGACGCTGGTGCTCGGCCTGATCATGCCGTACGTGGCCGTGGTGATCGCCAACGCGGGGCGGGAGAACGCCCCTTCGCTGCCGGACACCTATTACGCGGGCCCCACGCGCCCCGCACTGGAGGAGCGGCACCCGTCCACGGAACCCGCGCCGGAGGGTCGCACCGAGGAGCCCGGCCCCAACGAGCCGCAGGCCGGGGGCAATTGACCCGGGCCGCACACGGCGGCCCACGGCGCAAAGCTCAAGAAAAGCTCAGCTCAATCCTGCCGATCCGGTGCACTGGGCAGGGTCATACGTGCCATACTTCAGAAGCGCTCCGCATCCCCCGTCGGGGCGACAGACCGACGCCGGGCGGCTCCCCCCGTGGCTGCCCGGCGTCGCTTCTTTTCCCGCACCGGTTCACACACCGGCTTCCGTTCATCTCCCCTTTTCCGTACGGCAGTTGGGCCGTCGGCCGCGCGTGCGCGCTGACCGGGGGCGATGCCTTTTCCGGGTGCGCGGGGTGCAGTGGTTGGATGGGGGCGTGATGTTTCCTGCTCCCGATGGCGCCGAAGGCCCCGAGACCCCGATCTGCTCCGCGAAGGGCTGCCGCGCATCCGCGGTGTGGGTGCTGGCGTGGAACAACCCCAAGCTGCACACCCCGGACCGCCGCAAGACGTGGCTCGCCTGCGAGGAGCACCGCGAGCACCTGGCGCAGTTCCTGAACATGCGCGGCTTCCTCAAGGAGACCGTGGGCCTGGAGGAGTGGGAGCGCCGGGAGACCCCGGAGGGCTGAGCGGCCCCTGGGCGCGGTCCCGCCGCTCCCCCGCGCAGGTCAGCCCCTGATCACGTGCCTCAGCCGCCGATCGCCGACATCGGGCGGTCCGGCTGGACGAAGGACGGGTCGTCGATGCCCGCGCCCGCCTTCTTGCCCCACATCGCCGTCTTCCAGCGCCGCGCGACCTCCTCGTCCGGGGCGCCGTCCCGCATGGCCCCGCGCAGATCGGTCTCCTCGGTCGCGAACAGGCAGGTGCGCACCTGGCCGTCGGCGGTCAGCCGGGTGCGGTCGCAGGTGCGGCAGAAGGGGCGGGTCACCGAGGCGATCACGCCCACCGTGTGCGGGCCGCCGTCCACGAGCCAGCGCTCGGCCGGCGCCGAACCGCGCTCCTCCTCGCCCTCGGGCGTGAGCGCGAAGCGGGTGCGCAGGGACTCCAGGATGTCCCCCGCGGTGATCATGCCCTCGCGCTGCCAGCCGTGCTGCGCGTCCAGCGGCATCTGCTCGATGAAGCGCAGCTCGTAGTCGTGCTCGACGGCCCAGGCGAGCAGGTCTGGGGCCTCCGTCTCGTTCATCCCCGGCATCAGGACCGCGTTGACCTTGACCGGGGTGAGGCCCGCCTCGCGTGCCGCCTCCAGGCCGCGCAGCACGTCCGCGTGCCGCTTGCGCCGGGTGAGCCGCTGGAAGACCTCGGGGTCGAGGGTGTCCAGGGAGACGTTGACCCGGTCCAGGCCGGCGTCGCGCAGCGCGACCGCGGTGCGCTCCAGGCCGATGCCGTTGGTGGTCAGCGAGAGCTGGGGGCGCGGCTCCAGCGCGGCGCAGCGCTCCACGATGCCGGTCAGCCCCGGGCGCAGCATCGGCTCGCCGCCGGTGAAGCGCACCTCGCGCACGCCGAGCTCGGTGACCGCGATGCGCACCAGCCGGACGATCTCGTCGTCGGTCAGCAGCTCGGGCTTGGCCAGCCACTGGAGACCCTCTTCCGGCATGCAATAGGTGCAGCGCAGATTGCAGCGGTCGGTCAGTGATACGCGCAGATCGGTGGCTACGCGGCCATAGGTGTCGAGCAGCATGCCGGCGGCCCTCCCACGGTTGCCTCAACTCTCAACTGTTCAGCAGCGTACGCGACGCCTCTGACATTCAACAGTTCGTTGATGTTGTGGGGCGTGCACGGTGTGTACGCGGGTTCCCCAGGGTGCCGGAGGGAATCCGCGCAGGCGAGCGCCCCCGGGGCTCTCGGTCCCCAGGGGCGCGGCGGCCTACGGCACGGTCAGTGCGCGCCGGTGCCGGTCAGTGAACGGACCTCCAGCTCGGCGTACTTGGCCTCGTCGGCCTCCTCGCGGGAGAACAGCGTGCCCAGCCAGCCGAGCAGGAAGCCCAGCGGGATGGAGACGAGGCCGGGGTTCTCCAGCGGGAACCAGGCGAAGTCCGCGTCCGGGAACATCGACGTGGGCTTGCCCGTGACCACCGGCGAGAAGAACACCAGCAGCACCGAGGAGATCAGCCCGCCGTAGATCGACCACAGCGCCCCGCGGGTGGTGAAGCGCTTCCAGAAGAGGCTGTAGAGGATCGTGGGCAGGTTCGCCGAGGCGGCGACCGCGAAGGCGAGCGCGACCAGCCCGGCCACGTTGAGCTTCCCGGCGAAGATGCCGAGTCCGATCGCGACGGCGCCGATGATGACCGCGGAGACGCGGGCGGCGGAGACCTCCTCCTTCTCCGTCGCCTGCCCCTTGCGGATGACATTGGCGTACAGGTCGTGCGCGAACGACGAGGACGAGGCCAGCGTCAGGCCCGCGACCACCGCGAGGATGGTGGCGAAGGCCACCGCGGAGATCATCGCCAGCAGGATCGCGCCGCCCGTCGAGTCGGCGCCGCCGCCGATCTCCTGGGCCAGCAGGGGCGCGGCCGTGTTGCCCGCCGCGTCCGAGGCGAGGATCTCCTTCTGGGAGAGCAGCGCCGCTGCGCCGAAGCCGAGCGCGATGGTCATCAGGTAGAAGACGCCGATGATGCCGATCGCCCAGTTGACCGACTTCCGTGCCGCCTTGGCCGTGGGAACGGTGTAGAAGCGGATCAGGATGTGCGGCAGCCCCGCGGTGCCGAGCACCAGCGCGATGCCGAGCGAGATGAAGTCGACCTTCGAGGTGGCGGTCTCCCCGTACTTCAGGCCCGGCTCCAGGAAGGAGGCGCCCTTCCCGCTGTTCTCCGCGGCGGCGCCGAGCAGCGAGGACACGTTGAAGTCGAACTTCTGGAACACCAGGAAGGTGATGACCAGGGTGCCGCCGATCAGCAGGCACGCCTTGATCATCTGCACCCAGGTGGTGCCCTTCATTCCGCCGATCGTCACGTAAAGGATCATGGCGATCCCGACGAACACCACGATCAGGTTCTTGCCGACCGTCCCGGTGATCCCGAGCAGGAGGGCCACCAGGGCGCCGGCGCCGACCATCTGGGCCAGCAGATAGAAGATCGAGACCACGATGGTGGAGACGCCGGCGGCGGTGCGCACGGGGCGCTGCCGCATCCGGTAGGCGAGGACGTCGCCCATCGTGTAGCGCCCGGAATTCCGCAGCGGCTCGGCGACCAGCAGCAATGCCACCAGCCAGGCCACCAGAAAGCCGATGGAGTAGAGGAATCCGTCGTATCCGGAGAGCGCGATCGCCCCCGCGATGCCGAGGAAGGAGGCGGCCGACATGTAGTCGCCGGAGATGGCGAGCCCGTTCTGGAATCCGCTGAACTGCCGCCCGCCCGCGTAGAAGTCGGTGGCGTCCTTGGTCTTCCGGCCCGCCCACACGGTGATGCCCAGGGTCACCACGACGAACGCCGCGAACAGGGTGATGATCAGCGGCCGGTGCTGGGTCGCGCCCTCGGCCGCGAGCTGCTGCATCCCGCTCATGCGTCCCCCTCGCGGTGCTGCCCGTCGCGGGGCTCCCCGCCCTCCAGGCGGGACTTGATGGCCTCGGCCCTGGGGTCGAGGGACTTCGCGGCATGCTGGGAGTACCACCAGGCGATCAGGAAGGTGGTCAGGAACTGCGCGAGTCCGAGGACGAAGGCCACATTGATGTTGCCGACGACCTTGGTGCCCATGAATCCGCCCGCGTAGTTCGAGAGGAGAACATAGAGCAGATACCACAGGACGAACGCGACGGTGAGCGGAAAGGCGAACGATCTGTGGGCGCGGCGCAGTTCGGAGAACTCCTGGCTACGCTGCACCTCCTGATAGTCGATACCGTCCGGCGGAACCGGACTGGTGTGGTCTGACGCGGTGGCCACTGTGACTCCAGTCAACGCAAGTGCTTACAGGTGTACTTGTGGATGGGAGAAGTGCTCGCCGGTCCCGGGGTCCCGGACGGTGCGCGCATCGTAGATCTTCCGCGAACGGCACGACAGTGCTTGAACTCCGTACATTCCGGCGGCCGTCAGAACTCTGCCGCGTCCGGCGCGCCATGTGATCGAAACATTCGGTCTTTCTTACAGAATCCATTGCTCGGCTTCACTTTCTGGCGTTAACTGCCCTCGCTTGTGGTCAACTTCGACACGACATGGAGACCCCATGGATTCACGACCTTCCAGACGGAGGCGTGCTCTCGCGCTGCCGCTGGGACTCGCCCTCACCGCGTCGCTCGGCCTGGGCGGTGCGGCGGTCGCCGCCTCCCAGGACTCGGCGCGGAGCGCGGACCGGGGCGCGGCGGCCGCCCAGGACGACGGCAAGAAGCTCAGCTACGTCGTCAACACCACGGCGGACGCCGGCACGGTGGCGCGGGTGAAGAAGGAGATATCCAAGGCCGACGGCAGTGTCGTCACGGCCTACCCCAGGATCGGCGTGATCGTCGCCCACTCGGCGAACCCGGAGTTCGGTGACGAGATGCGCGCGGTGCGAGGGGTCGACTCGGCGGGCGCCACCCGTACCGCACCGCTGAAGTCCGCGGCGACCACGGACGTGGGCAAGCCGCAGTACGTGAGCGCGGCCCAGGCCAAGTCCGCCAAGCTCGCGGGGGACAAGGGCGAAGAGCCCCTGGAGTCCCTGCAGTGGGACAAGCGCGCCATCAAGGCGGAAGAGGCCCACAAGATCAGCGAGGGCAGCCGCAAGGTGACCGTCGGCGTCATCGACACCGGCGTGGACGACACGCACCCGGACCTCAAGGCCAACTTCTCGGCCGGGCAGTCCGCGAGCTGCGTGGGCGGCAAGGCCGACACCAAGCCCGGCGCCTGGCGCCCCTTCGACCCGGCGAACGACTACCACGGCACGCATGTCGCGGGCATCATCGCCGCCCCGCGCAACGGCGTGGGCATCGCGGGCACCGCGCCCGGCGTGAAGGTCTCCTCGATCAAGGTGAGCGAGAAGGACACCTCGCTCTTCTACACCGAGGCCGTGGTGTGCGCGATGGTGTTCGCCGCCGACCACGGGGTGGACGTCACCAACAACAGCTATTACACGGACCCGTGGCTCTACAACTGCCGCGACGACAAGGACCAGGGCGCCCTGGTCGACGCCGTGACCCGGGCCGTGAAGTACGCGACGAACAAGGGTGTCGCGCACGTCGCCTCGGCGGGCAACTCCTCGCACGACCTGGCGTCCAAGGCCATCAAGGACGAGACCAGCCCGAACGACTCCACGCCGGTGACCCGCACCGTGGACCCGGCCAAGTGCCCGGACATCCCGTCCATGCTGCCCGGAGTGACCACGGTCTCCGCCACGGGCCCCGCGGCCAACCTGAAGTCGTACTACTCCAACTACGGCGCCGGCGTGATCGACGTCGCGGGCCCCGGCGGCGACTCCCGCTACCAGACCCCCGAGCCGCCGGCCAAGAGCGGCGGGGTCCTGTCCACGATGCCGGAGGGCGAGTACGCCTACCTCCAGGGCACCTCGATGGCGGGGCCGCAGGTCGCCGGGGTGGCCGCGCTGCTGAAGAGCAAGCACCCGCGCAGCACTCCGCAGGAGCTCGGCTGGATGCTCAAGGCGCAGGCGCAGGACGTCAAGTGCCCCGCGAAGTACGACCCCGACGGCAAGGGCACCTACGCGGCGACCTGCACCGGCGGCCCCGGCAACAACAGCTTCTACGGCTTCGGGCTGGTGGACGCGCTGAAGGCGGTCACCAAGTAACGCGCACCGCAAGCACTACGAGGTGACCTTCTGGGCCCGCTCGCCGGGCTCGGAGGGATCACCCGAGGGGCCGGGCCGCACCGAGGGTCCGGCCCCTTCCGCGTACCCGGGTTCGCCGTCGTACGAGGCCGGGTCGGCGTACGCAGGTGTGTCGGTGTACGCGACCCCCGGCTGCCATCCCGGGCCCCGGAAGACCCGGCCCGCGCGCTCACGCCAGGAGCCCGCCGCACGCAGATCGCGGCCGATCGCCGCGTACTCGTGTGTGGCGACGCGCAGCGGGTTGAAGGTGTGGATGTTCTTGGTGAGGCCGAAGACGCAGGGCTCGGTCTCCGGCACGAAGGTGCCGAACATCCGATCCCAGACGATCAGGATGCCCGCGAAGTTCCGGTCCAGATAGCCGCCCTGGGACGCGTGGTGCACGCGGTGGTGCGAGGGCGTGTTGAAGACGAACTCGATGGGCCGCGGCAGCTTTCCGATCCGCTCGGTGTGGATCCAGAACTGATAGACGAGGTTCGCCGAGGAGCAGAACGCGACCGCGGCCGGGTGCACCCCGAGCGCGATCATCGGTACGTAGAAGGGCCACACGGTCCAGGTGGTCCAGGGCTGCCGCAGCGCGGTGGTGAAGTTGAACTTCTCGCTGGAGTGGTGCACCACGTGGCAGGCCCACAGGACGCGGATCACGTGGTGGCCGCGGTGCGACCAGTAGTAGAAGAAGTCCTGCGCGAGCAGCATCAGCGGCAGCGTCCACCACAGCAACGGGATGCGCAGCGGCGTCAGTTCGTAGATCCCCGCGTAGATCGCGACGATCGGTATCTTCCACAGGGCGTCGAAGACGAGACTGCCGAGGCCCATGGCGATGCTGGTGGCGGCGTCCTTGGTCTCGTATCCGGCCGCGTCCTCGTCGGGATGCAGCCGGTAGCTGACCATTTCGACCACGGTGAGCAGCACGAAGGCGGGCACGGACCAGAGCACGACGTCGGGCAGGTTGGACGGCATGTCAACAAGGTAGGGCCGCGCGGGGCGCGAGGACAGGGGTTGTTACCCCCAAGTATCCGTCAAGTTCACGGACTTCCCTCGCACCCCGGGACAAGCCGCTCAGCGCTCCCTCACCACACCCGCACCCGCCCCTCCGGCGCGAAGGCGGGACTGGTCGCGCCCTCCGGGACCTTCTCCAAGGGCCGGGCGATCTCGTCGACGGTGGGCCCGCAGCGGGCGGCCACCGGGGCGAGGGCTTCCAGGTCGAAGCCGTACACCCGGGCCGCGTTGCCGCCCGCCATCGCGGCGATCTCCTCCTCGCGCAGCCCGGCGTAGGCGACCCGCAGGCCCTCGCGGGTGTAGGGGTGGGTGCCCTCGTCGTGCGGGTAGTCGCTGCCCCACATGATCTTGTCGAGGCCGATGCGGTCGCGCAGCGGCACCTCGTGCGGGCGCATGAAGCTCGCGCCCACGAAGCAGTTGTCCCGCCACACCTCGCTCGGCCCCTTGCCCATGGACTCGGCGAGCCCCGCGCCGAACTTGGACTCGGCTGTACCGGAGGCGTTGGTACCCGCCTTGGAGGCCGCGGCCACCAGGCGCCCGTGGTAGTAGTCCAGCATCTCCAGCACGCCGGGAATCCAGCCCGAGCCCTGCTCGGTGAGGACGAGGCGCAGCCCCGGGTGCCGACGGAAGGCGCCGCCGAACACCAGGTGCCACAGCGCCCGGTGGGAGAACCACGTGGTCTCCACCATGAACACCGCGCGCGCCGCGGGCTCCTCGCCGAGCGGCGGAGACGCCGACCCGCCGTGGTGGTTCACGGGAACGCCCAGCTCCTCGCACACGGCCCACAGCGGGTCGTACACCTCGGAGTACAGCTCGGGCACACCGCATCCGGGCGGGGTGCCGGGGAGCAGGACGCCGCCTGTCAGGCCCGCTTCGTGCGCCCAGCGGACCTCCTTGACCGCCTCCTCCACGTCGTTCAGCAGGATCTGCGCCACCCCGGCCCGGCGCCCCGGAGCGTCGGCGCAGAAGTCGGCGAGCCACCTGTTGTGCGCCCGCAGCCCCGCCCAGC
The DNA here is from genome assembly GCF_039605595.1 of Streptomyces odontomachicola. Classification (NCBI taxonomy): domain Bacteria; kingdom Bacillati; phylum Actinomycetota; class Actinomycetes; order Kitasatosporales; family Streptomycetaceae; genus Streptomyces; species Streptomyces odontomachicola. Next base: position 72,358 of record NZ_JBCFOK010000024.1, on the reverse strand, counting down.
GCTGTTCGAACTCCTCGCGGGTCGGCGCCGGGGCCATCAGCGAGGCGCTGGGGAAGAAGGGCGGGATGGTGTTGGGGTAGACGACCTCGGCGACGACGCCGTCCTCTTCCAGTTCGGCGAGCCTGCGCGCGGAGTTCCAGTTCCGGTCGGCGCTGTCGGCCAGCAGGTCCTCGTACGGATTGACGTACGTGGCCGCCCAGGCGTCGAAGGCGTCGTGGTGCCGTTTCTCCAGGTACGGGCGGTAGTCCAGGAGGTCGGCGCCGGCGTGGCAGTCGGCGGAGACGACCGTGTAGCGCCGCCGACCCTCCGCGTCCGTGACCAGCCCGTCGGCGGTCGTGGCCAGGCCCTGTCCCGAGGTCCGGGTCCCGGCTGTGTCGGTCGCGGATGTCTCAGTCATCGCCCACCCCCACGTACGGGAAGTCGAAGCCGGTCAGCCAGTGCCGTCCGGTCTCGCGGGACCGGCGCCAGGAGGACTCCACCGGCGCCTGGTTGGCGGGCTGGCCCAGGTCGTCGGGCGTGGGCCCGATGCGCTGCGCCACGGGGGCGAGCGCCGCGGTGTCGAAGCCGAAGACCTCGGCGGCCGACTCGCCCAGCATGCGCCGGGTCTCCCCCACCGGGATGTCGTGGAAGGTCTTGCGCAGCCACTCCGCGGTGTTGGGCCAGGTGCCCTCGGGGTGCGGGAAGTCGCTGCCCCACAGGATGTTGTCCACGCCGATCTCGTACCGCTGCGCCAGCTCGCGGCGCTTGGTGTTGGTGGCGCAGATGAAGACCTGGCGGTCCAGGTACTCGTGCGGCGCGCGCTTGAGCTCGGCGAAGGGCGAGAGCTTCTTGCCGCCGTGCGCGCCGAGGTAGAGCCGGTCCATGAACCACAGCAGGTTGGGCAGCCACCAGCAGCCCGACTCGGCCACGCCGAACTTGAGCCCCGGGTGCCGCTCGAACACCCCGGACCACAGCAGGAACCACAGCGGCCTCGACGGCCACCAGGTCACCTCGCTCACGTAGATGCCCAGGTGGTCGCCGTACTCGTGGCGCGGCGCCGCTCCCGAATGGGTGACCACCGGCATCCGGGTCTCGGCCGCCGCCGCCCACACCGGGTCGTAACGGCGGTCGTGGTACGGCTCCTTGTCCACCCACATCGCGGGGATCATCAGCGCGCCGAGCCCGGACTCCTTCGCGCGGTGGATCTCCGCGACGACCTCGTCGGGCTCGCCGGTGACCGGCAGCAGGGCCACGCCGCAGTGCCGTTCGGGGTGCTCGGCGACGAATTCGGCGAGCCACCTGTTGTGCGCCTTCGCGCCCGCCATGCCGAGCCGCGGGTCCTGGTCGCCGGAGAGGCCGAGGCCCACGCCGAAGGGCGCGGCCGTGCCGCTGTCCACCGCGTCGGCGTCGGGGAAGACGACCTCGGCCGCGACGCCGTCGCCGTCCAGTTCCTTGATGCGCTGCGCCGCGTCCCAACCGCCGCGCAGGCCCTCCTCGTTGTCCTCGAACCACTTGCGCGCGAAGTCCTCGTTGCGGATGCCGAGCCGGGTGGACTCGGCGATCCGCGCGTCCCGCTGGGCCAGGAAGTCGTCGAAGTCCCGGTGGAAGCGCGATTCCAGATAGGGCCGGTACCGCTCGGTGGGCAGCCCGGCGTGGCAGTCGGAGGAGATGATCAGGTACGGGTCGTCCTGTGCGGTCATGCTGCGCACACCCCTCAGTCGATCAGTCGATCAGTCGATCAGTCGAGAATGAAGCTCTCCAAGTAGCCCGGGTCCGCGCGGTCGAGCATCGACTGCGCGCGGGCCTTGATCTGCCGGTCGCTGCTCCCGCCCTCCGGCAGCAGCCAGAAGCGGCCCTCCCGCACGCCGTCCAGCACGAAGTCCGCCACCTCCTCCACCGGCGTGAACGTCACCTCGCGCCCGGCCTCCCGCATCGCCGCCTCGAACTGCGCCAGCGAGCGGTACGGGGTCTTGCGCGGCCGCGTCTTGGCGTACCGCTCGGGCCTGTTGCGGTACGACTCCCAGAGCCCGGTGCGCAGCATGTGCGGGCCCGGGAAGAGGACCGAGCAGCCCACCCGCGCGCCCTCGTCGTGCAGTTGGGCGTAGAGCGACTCGGTCATGGTCACCACGGCCGCCTTGGTCACCGCGTACACCGAGGCCGTCGGCAGCGGGGCGATCCCGCCGTCGGCCGAGGAGGTGTTGACCACGTGCCCGGGCTCGCCGCCCGCGAGCATCCGCGGTACGAAGCTGCGGACGCCGTGGTATACGCCCCACACGTTGACGGCGAACGCCCAGCGCCAGTCGTTGAGTTCGTGCTCCCACATGCGCCCCTCGGCGCCGGAGCCCACGCCCGCGTTGTTGCACAGCACATGCACGGCGCCGAACTCCGCGTACGCCGCCTCGGCCAGCTCCTCCACCTGCTCCGGCTCACTCACGTCCACGACGTGGGGCAGCACCCGCGCCCCCTCCTCGCGCAGCAGGCCCGCGGCCTTGTCCAGCGCGCCCTCCTCCACGTCGGCGAGCACCACGCGCAGCCCCTCGGCGGCGAAACGGCGAGCCATGGCGAGCCCGACGCCGCTGGCCGCGCCGGTGACGACGGCGGTCTGTCCCTCGCGTATCTCCATCACGCACCCTCCTCGGGAGGCCCGTCGTGCACCTGGGCCGCGTCGTCGTAGCGCTGGTGCACATAGGGCAACAGGGCCTGGGCGCTGACCCGTTCGACCACCCGGCCGCGCTGCTCGCTGGTCTTCTCGCCGATGGTGATCTCCACCAGGCGCCGCACCGGGAGGTCGGCCACCGGGTCGTACGCCGACTCGCGCAGCAGCACCTCGCCGTCCACCGCCTCCAGCGAGCGCACCTTCTCCCGACGCGTGCAGTGCACCAGGAGCGGATCACCGTCCAGCCCCGAACCGTCCACCGCGGGAAGGAACTTGAAGTAGAAGTCCACCCTGCCCGCCGGCCCGTCCTCCGGTACGCCGTCCGGGTCGGGCGGCAGCGGCAGCGGGCCGCGCACGGTGCCGCGCACCTCGACGAAGTCCACGCCCTGCCTGCCCATCCGCGCCCGGACCGCCCCGGTGTCCGCGTCCCGCTCGACCTCCACCTCGCCGAGCTTCTTGGGCTCGCCGAACACCTCGCGCCCGCCGGTCAGCGCCCGCTCGTGCGTCATGGGCATCACCAGCGGATACCAGCCGGCCACGTCCCCGTGCCGCGCGGCCACCGCGAAGGAGCCCGCGCCGAGCGGGTAGCCGGGGAGCTGTACGGAGCTGATGTTCGCCCGCACCAGGGGCTGGTCGGCGGCCTTCAGCGGAGGCGGCAGCACAGCGGCCGCTGCCTCCGGATCGGTCTCCCACACCGCCACCACGCCGGTGGACCAGATGTCGGGGAGCCGCGAACCCGCCGCCCGCGCACGCGCGATCTCCTCCTCGCCACGCGGGCCGTACCGTACGCGCGCCATGGCGCACCGCCCTTCTCGTCGACTGCCCTCGCCGCGCCGCCCGCCCCCGTACGGCGCCCCCGTCGCGGTATCTGACACACCGTTACCTCAGAAGGCGCGAAGGGTGAAGGGCCGGGCGCGGACGGGGTGCGGCGGGGGTGCGGGAAGGGGCGCGTGAGCAGGCACGGGAACACGCACAAGGACAAGGGGACGAACCACTGGGCATTTCGCCCGATTCGCCCGCTCCGTACGCGGTGCCGTCCGCGGCGCTTCCTGCGCTGTCAGTGCCGCCCCGTATTCTCTGGGACCATGCTCGAAGACCAGACGGCAGCCGCTCCGCAACTCCCCGCGCAGCCGCACGCGCAGTCCGCCGCCGGCACAGGCGCGCCGCTTCCCGCGGACCGCGGCGGCTGGCCGGACGGCTATCCCGCTGGCTATGCGGTGGTCGACGTCGAGACCACCGGACTCGCGCGCGAGGACCGCATCGTCTCCGCCGCCGTCTATCGCCTGGACGCCCGCGGCGAGGTCGAGGACCACTGGTATTCGCCGGTCAATCCGCAGCGCGACCCCGGCCCGGTGTGGATCCACGGGCTGACCGCCGAAGACCTCGCGGACGCGCCGCTGTTCACCGACATCGCCGAGGAGTTCGCCGCGCGCCTGGAGGGCCGCGTGCTGGTCGCGCACAACGCGCTCTTCGACTGGTCGATGATCGCCCGCGAGTATGCGCGGGCCGAGCGCACCGCGCCCGTGCGCCAGCGGCTGTGCACCATCGCGCTCGCCAAGGAGCTCTCGCTCCCGCTGCCCAACCACAAGCTGGAGTCCCTCGCCGCGCACTATGGCGTCGAGCAGCAGCGCGCCCACCACGCGCTGGACGACGCGCGGGTGCTGGCCGAGGCGTTCCGGCCCAGCCTGCGCGCGGCCGTCGAGCGCGGGGTGCGGCTCCCGCTGCTGGCCTGCCGCCCGCTCACCGAGTGGTCGGACAGCCCGGCGGGCGGCGGACGCGCGGACGGCCCGCAGGGCGGGGGTCATGGCGGGAGTTACGGCGGCGGGTATGCGCGCCGCCCCGCCTCCGGCACCTGGCGCCCCTCCCGCAAGCGCCCCAAGTGCCCCTATCCCAACCCCGGCAGGTTCGATCCCGGCGGCCGTCTGAAGCAGGGCATGCGGGTCGCCATCTCCGGCGACACCACCGTGGACCGCGAGCTGCTGGAGGACCGCGCCATCGAGGCGGGGCTGCACATCGCGAGCAGCGTCTCCCGGCTGACCAGCGTGCTGGTGACCAACGACCCGGACGCGGCCACCTCCAAGGTGGAGAAGGCCCGCTCCTTCGGCACCCCGGTCATCGACGAGGCCGCCTTCAGCCAGCTCCTGCAGGACGTGGTCCCCGCCACCCCGCAGGGCTGACCCGGGCCAGGACCCCGAATCCGCGCCGGGTAACGTCAGGAGACGTGTACCGCTTCCTGTTGACCCGGCAGTGGGTGATCCTCACCCTCATCACCCTCGTGCTCATCCCCGTGATGATCAAGCTGGGCTTCTGGCAGCTGCACCGGCACGAGGCCAAGGTCGCCCACAACCAGCTCATCGCCTCCAGCATCAACGCGCCCCCCGAGCCGGTCACCAGGCTGTCCGGGGTGGGCCGCGAGCCGAAGGACGACGACCAGTTCCGCACCGTGTCGGCCACCGGCAGGTACGACACCGCGCACGAGTCCGTGGTCAGGCAGCGCACCGCCGCCGACGAGCAGACCATCGGGTACTACGTGCTGACCCCGCTCATCCAGAAGGACGGAACCGCGGTGCTGGTCAACCGGGGCTGGATCGAGGCGGACGGCGATCTGACGAAGTTCCCCAAGACCCCGGCGCCGCCCAAGGGCGAGGTCACCGTCACCGGCCGGATGATGGCCGACGAGACCAGCGCGCAGAGCGGCATCAAGGACAAGGGCGACCTGCCGCCCCGCCAGGTGATGCTGATCAACAGCAAGCAGCAGACGAGGATGCTGCACCGCGACGTCGTCGGCGGCTACGTCCAGCTCACCGACACCTCGCCGAAGCCGCAGGGCAAGCAGCCGGAGAAGGTTCCCGAGCCCGAACACGACAGCATCGGCCCGCACATGGCGTACGCGGTCCAGTGGTGGCTGTTCGCCGCCGCGGTCCCGGTCGGCTGGGTCGTCCTCGCACGCCGCGAACGCCGCGACCGGCTGGAGGCGGCGGCACGCGGCGCGGAGTCGGCCGGGGACGGTGCGGGGGGCTCGCCCGCTCCGGAGAGCTCGACGCCGGGCCTCGTACCGGAACCCGCCTCGGGAGAGAACGCCGACCCCGTACAGGCCCCGGAAGCAGAGCCCGCCGAGGAGCCCCGGGAGCAGCAGCCCGCACAGGAGCAGCCCACCCCGGAGCAGCAGCCCGAGCAGGAACAGCCCGCACAGGAGCAGACAGGGCAGGAGCAGACAGAGCAGCCCGCGCAGGACGACGCCCCCGCCCCCGCGGAGCGCCTCAGCATGGCGGACCTGACCTCCCTCACCAGGACCGGCGGCCCCTCGCGCGGCGGCCGGCCTCCGCAGCGCGGCGGGCGCCCCGGCAGGCCCAACCCCCCGAAGAACACCTCGCGCTGACCGGCAAGGCACACTGAGCGGCATGGATCTCGGACTCAAGGACCGCGTCTACATCGTCACCGGCGGCACCCGCGGGCTCGGCTTCGCCACCGCGCAGCAGCTCGTGGCCGAGGGCGCCAAGGTGATCGTCTCCGGCCGCGACGACGAGTCGGCCGGCGCGGCGGCCGACAGCCTCGGCACGGACTCGGCCGAGGGCGTCGCCGCCGACAACGCGGCGGAGGACGCCGCGCCCCGGCTCATCGAGGCCGCGCGCCGCCGCTTCGGCCGCGTCGACGGCGTGCTGGTCAGCGTCGGCGGCCCGCCCGCCGGCGTCCCGGCCGACAGCATCTCCGACGAGCAGTGGCGCGACTCCTTCGAGTCGGTCTTCCTGGGCGCCGTACGCCTCGCCCGCACCGCCGCGGCCGAGCTCGGCGACGGCGGCGTGATCGGCTTCGTGCTGTCCATGTCGGTGTACGAGCCGATCCCCGGGCTCACGATCTCCAACGGCCTGCGCCCCGGACTGAACGGCTTCGCGAAGACCCTGGCCAACGAGCTGGGCCCGCGCGGCATCCGCGTCATCGGCCTGGCGCCGGGCCGGATCGGCACCGAGCGGATGCAGTACCTCGACTCCGTCGCGGGCAAGGGCGACGGCGAGGCGGCCCGCTCCCGCAACGAGCAGGGCATCCCGCTGCGCCGCTACGGCACCCCCGAGGAGTTCGGCCGCACCGCGGCCTTCCTCCTCTCCCCCGCCGCCTCCTACCTGACCGGCATCACGGTCCCGGTGGACGGCGGCTCCCGGCACAGCCTCTGAGAGCACAGCCCCTGAGCCGCGGCCGTACGGGGTTCCCGCGGTCCGCCCTCCTCCGGGGCGGACCGCGCACTCACCGCACGAGCCGCGCACTCACAGCACGCGCCGCGCCCTCAACTCACCCGCTCGGCCCGGTGCCTCGCACACCGCAGCCGCACCTCTGCGGGCAGCCGGTCCAGTCCCGCCGACGCCCGCGCGTGCTCCAGCGCCGTGCCGCGCAATCCCGCCACCGCGGCGGCCGGTTCCGCGTGCGGCTCCAGCAGCAGGCCCACCCGCGCGCGCGGACGCGTCCGCTTCCTGCCCACCAGGGAGACCCGCGCCCGGCCCACGCCCTTCATCGACTCGGCCTCGGCCGCCACCACGTCCTCCAGCGCCCGCCCCCGTACGAGCGCGCCGGCGCCGTCCCCCGAGTCGACCAGCACCTCGTTCAGCCTCCGCCGCCGGGACTGCGCCAGCAGCCACCACAGGAACAGCACCACCAGCACGCCGAGCACCACGAACACCACCGGCCACCACCAGCCCTCGGCCCGCCACTGCGTCCTGTCGTGCGCGGTCAGCAGCACATCGCCGGGCCGGGCCCACGGCCACCAGCCGGGCACGGAGACCTTCCCTCGCTTGAACAGGTCGAGCCCGCCCGCCAGCGCGGCCAGCCCGGCGCCCAGCAGCACCAGCCCGACCAGACCGAGCAGCACCCGGTTCACGGTCCGCAGCATCCGTCCTCCTCAGCCTCGCCGCCGCGGCGGCGCGCATCAGCCCTTCGCGGCAGGCCGCCGCACCCGCGCCTTCACCCGCATCCGCCGGGCGAGCCCCAGCTCCCGTACGCCGTCGGCCAGTACGGCGTCCAGGTCGGAGCGCACCTCGTCCAGGTCGCGGAAGTGCGACTGCACCCGCGCCTTGACCTTGCGCCGCCCCACGCCGACCCGCACCGACTGCACCCCGGACACCGCCATGGCCCGGTCCCGCAGCACCAGGGCCGCGGCGCTCCGCTCCAGGCCCGCGCGCACCTCAGGGCCCTCCCTGCGCATCGGCAGCACGCCGCGCAGCCCCGGCGTCAGGGCCAGCACGATCAGCCAGAGCCCGAGCACCGCGGCCACCGCGGCGCCGGCGATCACCACCGTGCTGTCCAGCCGGGTCGTCGCCAGGTCCTCGGCCAGCGTCCGCCGCCAGGGCATCGCCGTACGGCCGCCGCGCACCGAGGCCACGTCGTACAGCAGCACCCCGACCGCGGCCAGCAGCACCAGCGCCACCAGCGCCGCGGGCACCCGCCGCGCGGACCAGAAGCGGTGCGCCCGACCGCCCGCTTCCGGCTCCCGCTCGGGCCCCGGCGCGGGTTCCTTCTCCAGGCTCGGCCCCTTCTCCTGAGCCGGTCCCTTCTCCAGGGTCGGAAGGCGCTGGGTGCTCTCGGCGCTCCCCGCGCCTCCCGCCGTACCCTCCGTACGCTCCTCTTCGCTCACCGGACCCTCCCGAGGGCCTCGCCTCCGAGGTACGGGGAGTGCAGCCGCTCGACCTCCACGGCGACCTCCCGCACCTCGGTCCCGGCCAACTCGCCCACCCGCGCGGCCACCTGCCGGCGCACCGCGGCGCACTGCGCCCCGATGTCGGACGGATAGCCCAGCTCGACGACCACCCGCACCCGCGCCTTCTCGCCCTGCACGGAGACCGTCGCGCGGGGTCCCTGACGGCCGCGGAGCGGCGCGGGCGGACCCGTGCCGCGCTCTGCGCGCAGCGCCTCGCGCGCGGCCTGCGCCGCGATCTTGGCGAGCACCCGGTCGGCGATCCGCGTCGAACCGCGCTCCGCCGCCTCGGTGCCTCCGGTGCCCTCCGGTGCGCCGCGCGCCCCGTCACGGGCCCCGTCGGCGACGGCGGTCGCTCCGCCCGAGGGCGCGCCCTCCGCCCCGTTCACCGCTCAGCCCCGCCGGCCGCTGTCGCGCCTGCGGAAGAAGTCCCCCATCTCCAGGTCCCCCTCGAGGAACCTCCCGGCCACGAAGCCGATCGCGCCCAGGGCCGCGACCAGGACGAAGGCTCCGAAGCCGCCGAAGAATCCGGCGAAGCCCAGTGCCATTCCGGCGATCATGCCGATTCCGGCCATGCTCATCCCGCGCTCCTTCGCTGCGGCAGCGCACCGCGCCGCACTAGGGGACCCGCTACTTCAAGCGGGGCTTCTCCGGTTCTTCCTCGTCGGAGTCCTCGTCCTCGTCGGGCAGCTTCACATCGCTCACCGCGATGTTGACCTCGACGACCTCGAGTCCCGCCATCTGCTCGACGGCACCGATGACATTGGCCCGCACCGTGCGCGCCACCTTGGCGATGTCGACCCCGTACTCGACGACGATCTCCAGATCGAGCGCGGTCTGCACCTCGCCGACCTCGGCCTTGACGCCGCGGGTCACCGACTTCCCGCCGCCGGGCACCCGGTCCCGCACGGCGCCGAACGTACGTGAGAGCCCGCCGCCCATCGCGTGGACGCCGACGACATCGCGTGCGGCCATCCCCGCGATCTTCTCGACCACTCCGTCGGCGATGGTGGTACGCCCGCGCTCGGCGGGCTCGGGCAGCGCGGCCCCCGAGGAGCCCTTGCCCGAGGCCTGCGCGCCGGAGGGACCGGAGGATCCGGAGGAACCCGAGGGCTCGGGGCGGTTACCGGCAGTGCTGTCCGACATGGCCTTCACACCCTTTCCGAGGGACGGAGCGGCCTGCCGCTCCGCAGCCCACGGTAAGCGCGGCCCCCGCGCCCCGCCCCCTGCGCGAACGGCCGAACGAGTGAGCACACGTGCCCCCGTCCGAGAAAGGGCCGACGGCCGTCGTACGCGGGGTCAGCCTCAGTCGGCGAGCCCCGCCAGGTCCCGCAGCCGCCGCCCCTGCGCCGCGCGCTCGGCGCTCCGCTGCTCCTCGTACGTGCGCGAGACGGCGCCCGCCAGCAGGGCCTTCGTCTCGATCACCGCGTCGCGCGGCGCCGCCAGCAGCGCGGCCGCCAGGTCGCCCACCGCGCCGTCCAGCTCCTCGCGCGGCACCACGAGATTGGCCAGCCCGGTGCGCTCGGCCTCGTCGCCGTGCACGAAGCGCCCGGTCGCGCAGATCTCCAGCGCCCGGGCGTAACCGACGAGATGGACCAGCGGGTGGGTGCCGGTCAGATCCGGCACCAGACCCAGGCTGGTCTCCTTCATGGAGAACTGGACGTCATCGGCGCACACCCGCAGGTCGCAGGCCAGCGCGAGCTGGAAGCCCGCACCGACCGCGTGCCCCTGCACCGCGGCGACGGTGATCACGTCATTGCGCCGCCACCAGGTGAACGCCTCCTGGTACTCGGCGATGATCGCGTCCAGCTCGCTCTCCGGGCCGCGCGCCATGTCCAGGAAGGACGGCTCGCCCTCGAAGCCCTCGGGCGTGAACGCCTGCCGGTCCAGGCCGGCGGAGAAGGACTTGCCCTCGGCCCGCAGCACCACGGCACGCACGTCGCCCGGGAGCTCGCGCCCCGCTTTGGCCAGCGCCCGCCACAGGGCCGGCGACTGGGCGTTCCGCTTGTCCGGATTGGCGAGGGTGACCGTGGCCACCTCGCCCTCCGTGGTCAGCCGTACGCCGTGCTGGTCCAGCAGGGGCTGCGAGGTCATCCGACACTCCTCCGGTGGTTGCTCCGCGGCTAAGTTAACCGAAGAGTAACCACCGGAGCAGCACGCTTGGAAGCCCTGCCCCAGGTCAGGACGAGGACGACTTCTTGCCTCGTGTCGCTCCGCCGCGACCGCGCAGGGTCACGCCGGACTCGCTGAGCATCCGGTGGACGAACCCGTAGGAGCGGCCCGTCTCTTCGGCCAGCGCCCGGATGCTCGCACCGGAGTCGTACTTCTTCTTGAGGTCTGCCGCGAGCTTTTCGCGCGCGGCGCCGGTTACCCGGCTGCCCTTCTTCAGAGTCTCGGCCACCCGTGCCTCCTCGTGGGAAGTGCGCTCTGTGACTCTCATGATCACCCCTCCCCCCACTTCTGGCCACCCATTCGGCAAGGTCCGTCGAAGACCCGGGGACGGGCCGCGGGCGCGATATTCCGCCGGAATACGCGATTCCGTGCGGTGCTTCCCCTGGGCAGCGCGGGGCCCCTCGGCGAACCGGCTGGTCAGCAATGCGACGGGGGTGCGCGGCCCGCACACAGGCGGCGCATAGCCGATGCCCGTGCGCCCGGCGTACGGCCACGCCGGAGTACGAGCCGCCCTCACTCAGATGAAGGATCACCGGTCGGCCGAATGATCCAGAAGCCGGTGATCATGCGATCCGGCGGCGTCATCCCGCGCGTGCGCGGGGCGTCAGGCGAGGGCGACCAGCTCCGCGTACTCGTCGCCCCACAGGTCCTCGACGCCGTCCGGGAGCAGGATGATCCGCTCCGGCTGGAGCGCCTCGACCGCGCCCTCGTCGTGGGTGACCAGGACGACGGCGCCGGTGAAGGTGTGCAGCGCGCCGAGGATCTCCTCGCGGCTGGCCGGGTCGAGGTTGTTGGTGGGCTCGTCGAGGAGCAGCACGTTCGCCGCTGAGACCACCAGGGTGGCCAGCGCGAGGCGGGTCTTCTCGCCGCCGGAGAGCACCCCGGCCGGCTTGTCCACGTCGTCGCCGGAGAAGAGGAAGGAGCCCAGCGTCTTGCGGATCTCGACCAGGTCCATGTCGGGGGCCGAGGAGCGCATGTTCTCCAGCACCGTGCGGTCCGGGTCGAGGGTCTCGTGCTCCTGCGCGTAATAGCCGAGCTTGAGGCCGTGACCCTCGACGACCTTGCCGGTGTCCGGCTCCTCGACGCCGCCCAGGAGGCGGAGCAGGGTCGTCTTGCCCGCGCCGTTGAGGCCGAGGATGACCACGCGTGAGCCCTTGTCGACGGCCAGGTCGACGCCGGAGAAGATCTCCAGCGAGCCGTACGACTTCGAGAGGTCCTCCGCCATGAGCGGGGTCTTGCCGCAGGGCGCGGGCTCGGGGAAGCGGAGCTTGGCGACCTTGTCGCTCTGCCGCTCGGCCTCCAGGCCGGACATCAGCTTCTCGGCGCGGCGCGCCATGTTCTTGGCGGCGACGGCCTTGGTGGCCTTGGCGCCCATCTTGGCGGCCTGCGCGGAGAGCGCCGTGGCCTTCTTCTCGGCGTTGGCGCGCTCGCGCTTGCGGCGCTTCTCGTCGTCCTTGCGCTGGGTGAGGTACTGCTTCCAGCTCATGTTGTAGATGTCGATCGCCGAGCGGTTGGCGTCCAGGTAGAACACCTTGTTCACCACGGTCTCGATCAGCGCCTCGTCGTGGGAGATCACGATCAGGCCGCCGCGGTAGTTCTTCAGGAAGTCGCGCAGCCAGACCACCGAGTCGGCGTCGAGGTGGTTGGTGGGCTCGTCCAGGAGCAGGGTGTCGGCGTCCGAGAAGAGGATGCGGGCCAGCTCGACGCGGCGCCGCTGGCCGCCGGAGAGGGTGTGCAGCGGCTGGCCGAGGATGCGGTCCGGCAGATTGAGGCTGGCCGCGATGGTGGCGGCCTCGGACTCGGCCGCGTACCCGCCCTTGGTCAGGAATTCGGTCTCCAGGCGCTCGTACTTCTTCATCGCCTTCTCGCGGGTGGCGCCCTGGCCGTTCGCGATGCGGTCCTCGTTCTCGCGCATCTTGCGGATGACGGTGTCCAGGCCGCGCGCGGAGAGGATGCGGTCGCGGGCCAGCACGTCCAGGTCGCCGGTGCGCGGGTCCTGCGGGAGGTAGCCGACCTCGCCGCCGCGGCTGATGGTGCCGGCGGTGGGCTGGGCCTCTCCGGCGAGGCACTTCGTCATCGTGGTCTTACCGGCGCCGTTGCGCCCGACGAGGCCGATGCGGTCGCCCTGGGCGACGCGGAAGGAGGCGGATTCGATCAGTACACGCGCACCAACGCGCAGTTCGAGGCCGGAAACGGTGATCACGGAGGACTTCTCCAGGCATGAGGGACGGACGTACGGACGGCTGAGGGCGTTCGTACGCCTGCTAATGCACGAGGAGGGAATCCATGACCACCAGTCTAACGGCGGTCGGCAAACGAATATCCGGCGACTGTCAGTGGCCGTCGACACACTGCGGGACGGCGACGGCCACCGCCTCGGCCCCCGTCTCAGGCGCCGCCCTTGTGGACCTGGAAGGCCGCCCGGCGCACCGCCTTGGCCAGCGCGGGGTCGGGGTGCGCCGCCGCGAGCGCGACCAGCACCTGCACGGTGCGCGGGTGCCCCGTGGCGCGCACCTCCTCCAGCAGCGCGGGCACCGAGCTCTGCACGGCGGTCTCCAAGTGGTCCACGAGCAGCCGCTGTTCGCCGTGGTCGGCCACGGCTGCCGCGGTGTCCACCCACAGCCAGGTGGCCTCCTCGCGGGAGAGCACGCCGGGTGCTCCGCCCGCCAGGTCCTCGGGGTCCGCGCCGTCCAGCTCGGCGAGCCACAGCAGCGCGTAGGGGCGCAGCGTCTGCTCCTCGGACGCCTGCCGTACGGACTGCTCGGCCGGGCCGCCCACCGTGCGCAGCGCCTCGAAGGCCAGCCCGCGGATCAGCGCGTCCTCGCCCCGCGCGGCCTCCAGCAGCTCGGCGACGGCGGGGCCCGTGGGGCGGGCCGCGAGCCAGGCGCGGTACTCGTCGCGTGCCGGGCCCGGGGTGAGGCGGGCGCAGCCGCGCAGCATGTCCTCGGCGGACTGCTCGATGTTGCCCGCGGGGCTCTGCGCCGCGACGCAGATCTGCTCCAGCTTGGTCCATACCGCCCAGTTGCCGAGCGGGGTGAGGACGGCCGAGCCGCGGCGTACGGCTCCGTTCGGCCCGGCGGCCGCCCCGGTCGCGGTCTCGTCGGGGCAGCGGGTGAGGGCGCCGACGGCGGCGAGGCCGTCCAGGGCCCAGTCGAGCAGCGCGGGCAGCGCGCCGGCCAGGGCCTCCTCGCCCTGCGCGGCGGCTTCGCCCTGCGCGGGGGCCTCGGGCTGCGCGGCGGCCTCGGGCTGCGCGGGCGCTTCCTGCGGGGTCCGGGCCTGGCCCGCCTGGTGTGCGCCGCGCTCGGCGCGCAGCTCGGCGATCCTGCGGGCCAGCAGGTCGTGCAGGTCGTGGAAGGTCACGGGACCCGCGGAGAGGTGCAGCACGGAGAGGAACTGCGGCACGGCTTCGACGACTTCGGACACCAGGGACGGGTCGGCAGGCGCCGGTGCGGGGAAGGCGAGGGACCAGCCGTCGAAGAGGGCGACCCAGCCGCGCAGTACCGCGCCGTCGTCGCGGTCCCAGGCGCGCAGCCGCCACCCGGCGCGGGTGGTGCCGTCGTGCAGCTCGACGAGCCCGGCGAGGCGGGCTCTGTCCCACTGGGTGCGGACCTGGGGTGCCGTCAGGCGCAGCGCGGCGGCGGCGCGTTCGGCCTCGGGGCCCGCGTCGGGTACGGCGCCCTGCCGCTCGGCCCAGCGTGCGAGCCGTACGGCCTCGGCGAGAGCGGCGCGCGCCTGGCGGGCGAGCTGCTCGCGCGGCGGCATGCCCTCCGGGGGTCTCGGCGCCGAACGCGGGCTGCGCGGCGCCGACACGGTGCGGCGGGCGGCGGCTACGGGACGGCGTTGGACCAGACGGAGGCGGTTGTCTCGCGGTGTACGGGACTGCGTCACAGGAGCAGTCTTCATGCTGTACCGGCAAAACCCAAACAGGGAGCGGAATTTGGGCCTCCGGCCCCTGTCCTCCGGGGGTCGGCGCTTGTCTTCCGGGGGCCGGCGCTCACATCAGCGGGACCAGGAAGCGGCGCAGGGTCTCCTCGTAGTGTCCGGGGGCCGCGTTCCACATCGCCGCGTGCGGGGCCTTGTCGACCTGGTGGAGGGTCACCAGGTCGGGGCGGGCCGCGGCCAGGTCCTGGGAGTTCGCGAAGGGGGCCACCGTGTCGTCGGGGCCGTGCAGGATCAGGGTCGGCACGGCGACGCGGGAGGGGTCGGCTGCCTCCGCGAGGCGCTCCGCGTGCAGCCCCGTACGCCCCTCGGCCGCGCGCACGGCGAGCGGCAGCAGCGGGCGCGGCAGGTGCCGGGCGGCGGCGAGGGCGCGCAGCGCGGACTGCCACTCCAGCACAGGGGAGTCCAGTACGAGGCCCGCCACCCGGTCCCGCAGCGCCGAACTCGCCGAGGCGTGCAGCGCCATGGAGGCGCCGGTGGACCAGCCGTGCAGGATGACGCCGCGGGCCCCGTGCCGTACCGCGTACCGGATCGCGGCGTCCAGGTCGCGCCACTCCGCGTCGCCGAGGTGGCCGACGCCGTCGGAGGGCGGGGGCGCGCCGGGGTCGCCGCGGTAGGCGAGGGCGAGGACGGGGAGCCGGAGCCCGGCGAGGAAGGGCAGCACGCAGAGCGGCTGCTCGCGGGTGGCGCCGAGGCCGTGCACGGTGATGACCCACACGTCCCGCTCGCCGGGCACGAACCAGGCGGGCAGCGCGCCGAGTTCGCCCGGGACCTCGACGTCGGCGCAGTGCAGCCCGAGCGCGTCGCGCGGGTCGCCCACGTGCACCTGCGGGGTGAGCCGCACCTTGTCGCCCGGGTGCAGCCCGCCGTGGGTGACCCGCTCCAGCCTCCGTACGACGGTGTCGGCCGAGGAGTCCTCCTCCAGCACGGGACCGATCACGGCGTGCGTGCCGCGTCCGACCAGCCCGTACGTGCCGGGGAGGCCGGCCGACAGGGAGCGGGTGAGCACGACCCTGGAGGGGTCCGCGTCGTGCACGATGAGGGCGCGGCGGCCCTCGAAGCCCGCGGGCAGCGGGGCGCGCTCGGAGCGGTGGCGCGCGGGCCGGAGCGCGGCGCCCGCCGCGTACCGTCCGGCCGCGAGCGCGGCCGCGCCGGCACCGAGTGCGGAGGCTGCGGCCAGGGCCGCCGTGGTACGCGTACGCATGCCCGACAGTGTCGGCCCGCCGGGAGCCGTGCTGCCAGTGGGCGGTGCCGGGTGGGTGAGAGCCTGTGTCATGTCCTCGGTCGGATCAGCGTGCGGCGTCTGGTGCGTGCGATCGCAAGGCGCCGGAAGGTCCTTGTAGCGGAGCTACCAGGGCCTTTCGGCAACGCCGCGAGCGTGCGTGCCAGGCGGCGCACGCCCGGCCGGGGACATGACACAGGCTCTGCGAGCGCGGCGGGCCGCCGTCAGCGCTCCTCGGGCGCGGGGCGCTGGCCGTAGCCGCGCAACTTCCGCGCCACGCGGTCGAGTTCGTCCGGCGGGATCAGCGAGGGCTCGCGTCCGGGCAGCCCGGAGGCGGTGAGCCACACGCGGCACATCCATTCAAGCTGCGCGGTGCGGTCGTAGGCCTGGTCGAGGGTGGCGCCGTAGGCCATCGTGCCGTGGTTCTGCAGCAGGCAGGCGTTGCGGTCGCGAAGGGCGTCGAGCATGTGGTCGGCGAGCTCGTCGCTGCCGTAGGTGGCGTACGGGGCGACGCGTACGGGACCGCCCAGCGCCGCCGCCATGTAGTGGATCGGCGGCAGCTCCTCGACGAGAGTGGAGACGGCGGTGGCGTGCACGGCGTGGGTGTGCACCACGGCCTGCGCGTCGGTGTTGCGGTACACGGCGAGGTGCATCGGCAGCTCGCTGGTCGGTCGCGGGCCGTCGTCGGCCGGCCGCCCGTCGAGCTCGACCGCGCACAGGTCCTCGGGGCCCAGCCGGTCGTAGGGGACCCCCGTCGGGGTGACGAGCACGGTGTCGCCGACGCGCACCGAGACGTTGCCCGAGGTGCCGACGACGAGGCCGTCCTCGACGGTCCTGCGGGCGGTGTCCACCAGCTTCTGCCAGGCGTCCTGCAGCTGCATATGCCTTACCTCCGGGACCGGACCCTACTCGTTGCCCTGGCCAATGGCCGTTCCGGGCACCCTGGACGGGGCGGTGAAGTCCGGGCATGTGCCGGGCAGTTCACGGCGTCGCGAGGGGCCTCCAGGCGTGTGATCCACAGCACACAACAGGCGTCGGGGAGCGACATCGCGGCGCCCGCCGCAGTTCACCTTCCGTTCACTCGCCGTACCTACGTTCACCGAGTCATTAACCTTCGAACTGATTGTGCCTGGGTGAATGGAACACATCACGCTTCTCATCGGGATCGTGATCGTCACGGCCTTGGTGTTCGACTTTACGAACGGCTTCCACGACACGGCCAACGCCATGGCCACCACCATCTCCACCGGGGCACTCAAGCCCAAGACCGCGGTGGCGATGTCGGCGGCCCTCAACCTCGTCGGCGCTTTCATCTCCGTCGAGGTCGCAAAGACCATCTCCTCGGGGCTCATTGACAATGAATCGGGCATCAAGCCCGAAGTCATCTTCGCCGCTCTCGTCGGCGCCATCATCTGGAATCTGCTGACCTGGCTCGCCGGTCTGCCCTCCAGCTCCTCGCACGCGCTGATGGGCGGCCTGATGGGCGCGACCATCGCCTCCGTCGGATTCGGCGCGGTGAACGGCGACGTCGTCGTCATGAAGGTCCTCATCCCGGCCATAGCGGCCCCGCTGGTCGCGGGCATCGCCGCGATGCTGGCGACCCGGCTGACCTACCGGCTGGCGCACAAGGCGGGCGAGGAGCAGACCGCGAAGGGCTACCGCGCCGGTCAGATCACCTCGGCGGGACTGGTCTCGCTGGCCCACGGCACCAACGACGCGCAGAAGACCATGGGCGTCATCACCCTGGCACTGATCGCGGGCGGCGCGCTGGCGCCGGACGCCGATCCGCCGCTGTGGGTCATCGCCTCCGCGGGCCTGGCCATCGCGCTCGGCACCTACCTGGGCGGCTGGCGCATCATCCGCACCATGGGCAAGGGCATCACCGACATCCAGCCGCCGCAGGGCTTCGCGGCGCAGACCGGTGCGGCGGCCACCATCCTGGCCTCCTCGCACATCGGCTTCTCGCTCTCCACCACCCACGTCTGCTCCGGCGCGATCATGGGCTCGGGGCTCGGCAAGAAGGGCG
This sequence comes from Streptomyces odontomachicola, assembly GCF_039605595.1. Classification (NCBI taxonomy): domain Bacteria; kingdom Bacillati; phylum Actinomycetota; class Actinomycetes; order Kitasatosporales; family Streptomycetaceae; genus Streptomyces; species Streptomyces odontomachicola. The sequence continues at coordinate 54,684 of NZ_JBCFOK010000024.1, read as the reverse complement.
GCGTGGTGCGCTGGTCGACCGCCGGACGGATGGTCGTGGGCTGGGCGCTCACGCTGCCCGCCGCGGGCCTCGTGGCCGGTGGTTCGGCGCTGCTGGCCAAGCAGGGCACCTGGGGCGTGGTCACGGTCGGCGTGCTGGCCCTGGCGATCTGCCTCGCCATCTGGGCGGCCGCGCGCCGCGAGCCGATCGACCACACCAACGTCAACGACGCGCAGGTCTCCCCCGCCGCCGAGGACGCCGGGGAGCCGCAGGGCGTGGTGACCGCCGCGGTGCGCGCGGTCAGCCCGCCGCCCGCTGCAGCGGCGGCGACGGCGGACGGGGACAAGCCCGTCGCCGGCGTCGGGGCCGAGGGTCCTGCCGCTCCGGCCAGGCAGCACACGGCCGGCGTTTCCTGAGGCCGCGACGGCCGAGAGAGAAAGAAGCAGGGTTATGGACATCGACTGGGCCGCACTCGGCGAGGTCTTCGGCGTCACGCTGGTGGCGACGGTCGGACTCGTGGGCGTCTTCACGCTCGGCATCGTGGGCTCCTCCGCACCGCGCGGGCAGGGCGGCGGCGCTCCGGCGCTCGCACGGACCGGCGCCGTGGCGTGCTTCGCGGTGTGCGCGGCCGCGGTGGCGTTCGGCATCTGGATCATCGCGGCGGGCGGCAAGTAGGCGCCCGCCGGCTTGTCGCAGCGTTCCCCCGGGCCCGGCGCCCGGGGGATTTCTGCTGCCGTACGGGACCTCCGTACTCCCCCGCGGAGAACCGCCGCACTCCCCCTCACCGAACCGCCGCACTCCGCGCGGTGGTATCGCTCACAGTCCGACGTCCCAGGTCAAGGCGAAGTTGACGGGGGTTCCCCCGCATGGTGGACTTCACGTTGCCCAGCGGCGGCAGGAGAGGAAGCCGGTGAGAATCCGGCGCGGTCCCGCCACTGTCACCGGGGAGCGCTCCCCCATCAACAGGCCACGGCCCAGGTGCTGAACCGGGCTGGAAGGCAAGGGGGTTGGTGCGCAGGCACCGCAGCGAGCGCCGATCCGGGAGCCAGGAGACTCTCGCCGCCGGACACGTCGAGCCAGGGCGAGGACCCTGAGTGAGGACACACCGCCATGCCTGGCACAGCGTCATATCCGTATCTTCCGCGCGTACGAGGGCACGTACGTGGCGTCTTCGCGCGCTGACGGCATGCCGAGTGTGGATCGCACGGCGGCCGCCCATGTGACCGGCGCCGTCCTCGGCTACGCGCTGGACCTCGCCGTCGGCGACCCGCGCCGCGCCCACCCCGTCGCCGCGTTCGGGCGCGCGGCCGGAGCGCTGGAGCGGGCTCTCTACCAGGACCGCCGCGCCGCGGGTGTCGCGCACACCGCGCTGTGCGCAGGGGGGACCGTCGCCGCCGCCGCGCTGCTCACCCGCGTACTGCCGCGGCCCGTGCCCCGTACGGCCCTCACCGCCGCCGCCGTCTGGGCCGTGGTCGGCGGGGCCTCGCTGTGTGCAGAGGCGAAGGCCATCGGAGAGGCGCTGGAGCGCGGCGACGTGGACGGCGCGCGCGAGCGGCTGCCCCATCTGTGCGGCCGCGACCCGCAGGCGCTGGACGCCGACGGCATCGCGCGAGCCGTCGTGGAGTCGGTCGCGGAGAACACCTCGGACGCGGTCGTGGGCGCCCTGGTGTGGGGCGCGCTGGGCGGTGTGCCCGGGCTCGCGGGGTTCCGTGCCGTGAACACGCTGGACGCGATGGTGGGTCACCGTTCGCCCCGTTACGCGAAGTTCGGCTGGGCGGCGGCGCGGCTGGACGACGTCGCGGGGTGGCCGGGCGCCCGGCTCACGGCGCTGCTCGCGGTGGCGGGCGGCGGCGACCCGCGCGGCGCGGCGCGCGCCTGGCGCGCGGACGCGGGCCGGCACCCCAGCCCCAACGCGGGCCCCGTGGAAGCCTCGTTCGCGGGGGCACTGGGCGTGCGCTTGGGGGGCACGCTCTCGTACGGCGGCCGGACCGAGCACCGTCCCGCGCTGAACTCCGGCGGGCGCCCTGTGCGTTCCGGCGACATCGCGCGGGCCGTGCGGCTCTCGCGGCGCGTCGGCGCGCTGGCGCTGGCCGTCACCGCCGCGGGGCACCTGGCCGCGCGGCGCAGGAAGGGGAGGGTGTGAGCACGAGCCGTACCGGAGGCGGGCTGCTGGTCGCGGGGACGACCTCGGACGCCGGCAAGAGCGTGGTCACCGCGGGCATCTGCCGGTGGCTGGCGCGCAAGGGCCTCAAGGTGGCGCCGTTCAAGGCGCAGAACATGTCGCTGAACTCGTTCGTCACACTCGACGGCGCCGAGATCGGCCGGGCCCAGGCGATGCAGGCCGCGGCGGCGCGCACCGAGCCCAGCGCGCTGATGAACCCCGTGCTGCTCAAGCCAGGCGGCGACCGCACCAGCCAGGTCGTGCTGATGGGCAAGCCGGTGGGCGAGCTGAGTGCGCGCGGCTACCACGCCGGGCGGCAGGGGCAGTTGGCCGAGACCGTCAACGGGTGCCTGGAGGAGCTGCGCGGCACCCACGACGCGGTGATCTGCGAGGGCGCGGGCAGCCCCGCCGAGATCAACCTGCGGCGCACCGACATCGTGAACATGGGCCTGGCCCGGGCCGCACGCCTCCCCGTCGTGGTCGTCGGGGACATCGACCGCGGCGGGGTGTTCGCCCAGTTCTTCGGCACGACGGCGCTGATGTCGGCCGGGGACCAGGAGCTGCTGGCGGGCTATCTGGTGAACAAGTTCCGCGGCGACGTCTCGCTGCTGGAGCCGGGGCTCGCGCAGCTCCGCGACCTCACCGGGCGGCAGACGCTGGGCGTGCTTCCGCATCAGCACGGGCTCGGCATCGACGAGGAGGACGGCCTGCGGGTGTCGCTGCGCGGCACCGTACGGGAGTCCAGCGCGGCGCCCCCGCACGGCAGCGACGTGCTGCGGGTCGCGGTGCTGCCGGTGCCGCTGATGTCCAACTTCACGGACGTGGACGCGCTGGCCGCCGAGCCGGGCGTGGTCGTCCGCTTCACCGACAGGCCCGAGGAGCTGGCCGACGCCGACCTCGTGGTGGTGCCCGGCACCCGCGGCACGGTGCGCGCGCTGCACTGGCTGCGGGAGCGCGGCCTCGCGCAGGCGCTGGCACGCCGCGCCGCCGAGGAGCGCCCGGTGCTGGGCATCTGCGGCGGCTACCAGCTACTGGGCGAGCGCATCGAGGACGAGGTCGAGTCGAAGGCCGGGACCGTGGACGGGCTCGGACTGCTGCCCGTGCGGGTGCGGTTCGCGCGCGAGAAGACCCTCGCGCGGCCCTCAGGCACCGCTCTCGGCCGGCATGTGGAGGGGTACGAGATCCACCACGGGGTGGCCGAAGTGCTGGGCGGCGACGACGCGTTCATGGCGGACGCGCACGGCCGCGCCGTGGACGGCTGCCGGGTCGGCGCGGTGTGGGGCACCCACTGGCACGGTTCGCTGGAGTCGGACGGCTTCCGCCGGGCCTTCCTGCGTCGGGTCGCGGACGCGGCGGGCCGCCACGGCTTCCTGCCGGCGCCGGACACCAGCTTCGGCGCGCTCCGCGAGGAGCAGCTCGACCGGCTCGGCGACCTGATCGAGGAGCACGCCGACACCGGCGCGCTGCTGCGGCTGATCGAGCAGGGGCCGCCGGCGGGGCTGCCGTTCGTGCCGCCGGGGGCGCCGGAGACACCGGTGGCACCGGAAACGGCGGCGAAGGCGACGACTGCGACGGCGCGGGCCGGGGAGCCATCGTGAACGGGGGCGGGCACCGAGACGGGGCCGCCGCGTACGGCAGGACGGTCAGGGCCGTCGTACGCGGCGGCCCGCACCACGAGTTCGCACACGTACCGCCCGGGGACGCGCCGTCCGCCGGGACTTGGGAGGACCGCACATGAGCACGCCGTACCCGTTCACCGCACTCGTGGGGATGCGGGACATGCAGCTCGGGCTGCTGCTGAACGCCGTCAACCCCGCGATCGGCGGCGTGCTCGTGCGCGGCGAGAAGGGCACGGCCAAGAGCACCGCCGTGCGGTCGCTGGCCTCGCTGCTGCCGCAGCTCGACGTCGTACCCGGGTGCCGGTTCTCCTGTGATCCGGCGGCCCCGGACCCGCAGTGCCCGGACGGCCCGCACGAGGAGTCGCCCGGCGCGCGCAGGGACGCGCGGCTCGTGGAGCTGCCCGTCGGCGCCTCCGAGGACCGGCTCGTCGGCTCGCTGGACGTGGAGCGCGCCCTGTCCGAGGGCGTGAAGGCGTTCGAGAGCGGCCTGCTCGCCGAGGCGCACCGCGGTGTCCTGTACGTCGACGAGGTCAACCTCCTCCAGGACTTCCTCATCGACTCGCTGCTGGACGCGGCCGCCATGGGCGTCTCGCACATCGAGCGCGAGGGCGTCTCGGTGCGGCACGCGGCGCGCTTCCTGCTGGTCGGCACCATGAACCCGGAGGAGGGCGAGCTGCGCCCGCAGCTCCTCGACCGGTTCGGCCTGACCGTGGAGGTCGCCGCGTCCCGCGACACGGACGAGCGCGTCGAGGTCGTACGGCGGCGGATGGCGTACGACGACGACCCCGAGGGGTACGCGGCGCGCTGGGCCGGCGACGAGCAGGAGCTGCGCGAACGGATCGCGGCCGCGCGTGAGCTGCTGCCGCGGGTGAAGCTCGGCGACAAGGCGCTCCGGCAGATCGCGGCGACCTGCGCCGCGTTCGAGGTGGACGGCATGCGCGCGGACATCGTGATGGCCCGCACCGCCGCGACCCTGGCCGCGTGGGCGGGCCGCACGGACGTCCTGGAGGAGGACGTGCGGCAGGCGGCCCTGCTCGCGCTGCCGCACCGCAGGCGGCGCAACCCCTTCGACTCGCCGGGCCTTGACGAGGACAAACTCGACGAGACGCTGGAGCAGAACGCGGGGGAGGACGACGCGGGCCAGGACGAGGACGGGGACGACGACCCCGACGGCGGCCCGGAGGGCGGGGGAGGCGGGCAGCCGCCGCAGGACGGTCCGCAGGACGGGCGGCCGCCCGAGCAGTCCGAGCAGCCCGAGTCCCCGCAGGACGGGCAGCAGGAGCAGCAGCAACAGCCGCAGGTGCCCGAGCAGTCGGAGCCCTCAGAGTCCTCCGAGCCGCAGCAGCAGCCCGCCTCCGGTGAGCAGAGCGAGGAGTCGGGCGACCCCGCCTCCGCGCAGAGCCGCGAGCAGGGCCCGGCCTCCGCGGGCGAACCGTTCAAGGCGCGCACCCTGTCGGTGCCGGGCCTGGGCGAGGGCGCCGCGGGACGCCGGTCTCGCGCGCGTACGACGCACGGCCGGACCATGGGTTCGCGCCGGCCCCAAGGCTCGCTCGGCAGGCTGCACCTGCCCGCGACGATGCAGGCCGCCGCGCCGCACCAGCACGCGCGCGGGCGCCGCGGCCCCGGGCTCGTGGTCCGCAGGGACGATTTCCGCGAGGCCGTCAAGGAGGGCCGCGAGGGCAACCTCGTGCTGTTCGTGGTGGACGCCTCGGGCTCGATGGCGGCGCGCAAGCGGATGGGCGCGGTGAAGGGCGCCGTACTGTCACTGCTGCTCGACGCGTACCAGCGGCGCGACAAGGTCGGTCTTGTCACTTTCCGCAGGTCGGGGGCCGAGGTGGCGCTGCCGCCGACCTCCTCCGTGGACGCTGCGGCCGCCCGCCTGGAGACCCTGCCGACCGGTGGCCGTACGCCGCTGTCCGAGGGGCTGCTCAAGGCGCGCGAGGTGCTGCGCGTGGAGAAGCTGCGGGACTCCGCGCGCCGTCCGCTGCTGGTCGCCGTCACCGACGGGCGCGCCACCGGAGGGCCCGACCCGGTCGACCGCTCGCGGCGCGCTGCGCGGCTGCTGAACTCGGAGGGCACCGCCTCGGTCGTGGTGGACTGCGAGTCGGGCCCCGTGCGCCTCGGCCTCGCGGCCGAGCTGGCCCGCGACCTGGGCGGCCCGGCCGTGACGCTGGACGAGCTGCGCGCGGACGCGGTCACGGACCTCGTCCACGCGGCCACCGGGAACACGCAGGCGGCGGGGAACGCGCACCGGGCCGCGGCGGGCGGCCGCGACCACACACAGACCACCGCACACAGCAACGCCCAGAGGAGGGCCGTCTGATGCCGAAGGGACAGCCGGAGACGATTCCGGACGACGGGCTGACCACGCGCCAGCGCCGCAACAGGCCGCTGGTCGCGGTGCACACGGGCCCCGGCAAGGGGAAGTCGACGGCCGCGTTCGGCATGGCGCTGCGCGCCTGGAACCAGGGCTGGCCGATCGGGGTGTTCCAGTTCGTGAAGTCGGCCAAGTGGAAGGTCGGCGAGGAGCGCGCGCTGCGGGTGCTCGGCGGCACCGGCGAGGGCGGCACCGTCACCTGGAACAAGATGGGCGAGGGCTGGTCCTGGGTGCAGCGCGACGCGCAGTTCTCCAACGAGGAGGCGGCGCGCGAGGGCTGGGAGCAGGTCAAGCGCGACCTGGCGGCCGAGACCTACAAGCTGTACGTGCTGGACGAGTTCGCATACCCGATGCACTGGGGCTGGATCGACGTGGACGAGGTGATCGCGACGCTGCGCGAGCGCCCCGGCTTCCAGCACGTCGTGATCACCGGCAGGAACGCGCCCGAGAAGCTCATGGAGTCCGCCGACCTGGTCACCGAGATGACCAAGGTCAAGCACCCGATGGACGCGGGGCAGAAGGGCCAGCGGGGCATCGAGTGGTGAGGGCCGGTTTCCTGGTGCCGGTCAGCGCCCCGGTGCCGGCGGGCGCTCCGGAGGTGGCTCTCCCGTGACGGACATCCCCCGCCTGGTCATCGCCGCGCCCTCCTCGGGCAGCGGCAAGACGACCGTGGCCACCGGGCTGATGGCCGCCTTCGCCGAGCGCGGCGTCGCGGTGTCCCCGCACAAGGTGGGCCCCGACTACATCGACCCCGGCTATCACGCGCTCGCCACGGGACGCCCCGGGCGGAACCTCGACCCGTACATGTGCGGGCCCGACATGGTCGCCCCGCTCTTCGCACACGGCGCGGCCGGTGCCGAACTCGCGCTGGTCGAGGGCGTGATGGGGCTGTACGACGGCGCCGCGGGACAGGGCGAGATGTCTTCGACCGCACATGTGGCGAAGCTGCTGCGCGCGCCCGTGGTGCTGGTCGTCGACGCCTCCTCGCAGTCCAGGTCGGTGGCCGCGCTGGTGCACGGCTTCGCGTCCTGGGACCCGGAGGTGCGGGTCGCCGGGGTGATCCTCAACAAGGTCGCCTCCGACCGGCACGAGGCGATGCTGCGCGAGGCGCTGGAGGAGGGCGCCGGGGTACCGGTGCTCGGGGTGCTGCGCAGGGCCGCGCCGGTGAGCACGCCGTCCCGGCACCTGGGCCTGGTGCCAGCGGCCGAGCGCCGCGCCGAAGCGGTCGACTCCGTACGGGAGTTGGCGGAGCGCGCGCGTGCGGGCTGCGACCTGGACGGGCTGATGGCGCTGGCGCGTTCGGCGCCGGCGCTGGACACGGCGCCGTGGGATCCGGTGGCGGCGATCGCCGAGGCCTCCGGCAGCGCGCCCGTGCCCGAGGGCCCGGGCCCCGTGATCGCCGTGGCCGGGGGCGCCGCGTTCACCTTCTCCTACGCGGAGCACGCCGAGCTGCTGCGCGCGGCGGGCGCCCAGGTCGTGCCCTTCGACCCGCTGCGCGACGAGGCGCTGCCCGGGAACACCGCCGGGCTGGTCGTCGGCGGCGGCTTCCCCGAGATGTACGCGCCCGAGCTGTCGGCGAACGAGCCGCTGCGCAAGGAGGTCGCCGGACTCGCCGCCTCCGGCGCGCCGGTGGCCGCCGAGTGCGCCGGACTGCTCTACCTGGCGCGGGAGTTGGACGGCAGGCCCATGTGCGGGGTGCTGGACGCCGCGGCCCGGATGACCGAGCGCCTCACGCTCGGCTACCGGGAGGCCGTCGCGCTCGGCGACAGCTCCCTGGCGGCAGCGGGTACGCGTGTAAGGGGCCATGAGTTCCACCGCACCGCGATAGAGCCCGCGGCCGGCGACCCCGAGCCGGCGTGGGGGATGGTGCGGCCCCAGCGCCGCGTCGAGGGCTTCGTACGGGGCGGGGTGCACGCCTCGTACCTGCACGTCCACTGGGCGGGCTCGCCCGGTCTCGCGGCGCGGTTCGCGGGGCGTGCACGGCTTCACGAGGGTGCCGATTCCGGTGAGGGGGCGGCCCGTTGACCGCCACCCCTCCCCTGCCCCGTACGGGAATTCCCCAGCTCGACGCGCTCGGCTGGCCCGCCGAGGGCGCGGTCGACGCGCTCGTACGCCGCGTGCGGGACGGCGAACGGGTCGCGCTGCGCGCCGACGCGCGGTGGGCGAGGGAGCTCGCGGTCGTCGGGCTGCCAGCCAACGTCGCCGCTGAGGCGGGTGCCCACGACGAGGACGAGAGCGCGGGCTCCTGCGACGGTCCGGCCCTGTGGGTGACCGACGCGGTCGTGCCGCTCGGCCCCGACGAGGCCGTGCTGCGGCCTCCGTCGCTGGTCGCAGGGGTGGGCGCGGTACGCGGCGTCCCCGCCGACGCGGTGCTGGAGCTTCTCGAACAGACCCTGGACGACGCGGGGTTGTCGGTCCGCTCCCTCACCGCGCTGGCCACCGTGGACGCCAAGGCGAACGAGCCGGGGCTGATCTCCGCGGCCGGGCGGCTCGGCGTACCGCTGCGCACCTATCCCGCCGAGACCCTGTGCGCCGTCGACGTACCCCACCCCTCGGACCGCGTGCGCGCCCTCGTCGGCACGCCCTCGGTCGCCGAGGCCGCCGCGCTGAGCGAGGCGGCGCGGAGCGGTTCTGAGGGCGTCGAACTCGTCGTCCCCAAGGCCAAGTCGGGCGGCTCTGCCGACACCGGAAGCACCGGTGGCGCGGCGGGCGCCGCCCGGAGCCCGGTGCTGGCCACGGTCGCCGTGGCCCGGCGCGGCACGGGGAGCGGACCGCCGCCGTCCGCGGACTTCCCGGGCGGCGGCGGAACGAGGGACGCGGGTACGAGGATGAGCGCGGAGACCACCATGGATGAGCCCACGCGCAGCGTGGATGAGCCCCGGCAGGACACTCATGACCTGCGGCATCACGGCGACGCCGAAGTGCGCGGCGTGGGCGCGGAGTTGACCGACCTCGCGGTCAACGTGCGCACCGGTACGCCGCCCGCGTGGCTGCGCTCCCGCATCGCCGAATCGCTCGACACCCTCGCCGCCTACCCGGACGGGGGTCCCGCGCGCCGCGCGGTCGCCGAGCGCCACGGGATGCCCGAGGAGGGCGTGCTGCTCACCGCGGGCGCCGCCGAGGCGTTCGTGCTGCTTGCCCGCGCGCTGGGCGCCGCCGAACCCGTAGTGGTGCACCCGCAGTTCACCGAGCCGGAGGCGGCGCTGCGGGACGCGGGGCACGCGGTGCGCAGGGTGCTGCTGCGCGCGGAGGACGGCTTCCGCCTCGACCCCGGGAACCCCGACAGGGACATCCCGGAGTCCGCCGACCTCGTGGTGATCGGCAACCCCACCAACCCCACCTCCGTGCTCCACCCCGAGGAGACCCTGCGCGCGCTCGCACGCCCCGGGCGCTCCCTGATCGTCGACGAGGCGTTCATCGACGCGGTGCCGGGCGAACGCGCGTCCCTGGTCCCCGCGCTGGCCTCGGGCACGCTCCCCGGGCGGGTCCTGGTGCTGCGCTCCCTGACCAAGACCTGGGGCCTCGCGGGCCTGCGCATCGGCTACGTACTCTCCGACCCGGACACCGTGCGGCTGCTCGCGGCGCAGCAGCCGCTGTGGCCGGTCTCCGCTCCCGCGCTGGTGGCGGCGCGGGCCTGCTGCGAGCAGCGGGCGCTCGCCGAGGCGGAGGCCGCGGCCCGGCAGATCGCCGAGGACCGCGCGCATCTCCTGGGCGGGCTGGCCGAGTTCGGCGGCAGCGGACTGAGCTGCGTGACGCCGCCCGAGGGCCCGTTCCTGCTGGTCCACCACCCCGAGGCGGCCCGGATACGCGAGGAGCTGCGCACCCTGGGCTACGCGCTGCGCCGCGGCGACACCTTCCCCGGACTCGACCCCGAGTGGCTCCGGGTGGCCGTACGGGGTCCGGAGATCACGGAGGGGCTGCTGGCGGCGCTCGGGAAGGTCCTCTAGCGGTCCCCCCCCCAGCGCGAGGAAGCGCGCGGTGTGCGCACGGCGCAGACTGGGCGTGCACCGGCCCGCACGCGCGCCACCGCCACCGCACAGCGCGGAACCGCGCGATGCGCTCACCGCACCGCACACCCCACCCGAAGGGAGCCCGCCCGTGACCCGCTGGACGACCCGTACGCCCGGCCTCGCGACCCGCGACCACGTCGTACGCGTCCCCCTGGACCACGCGGCGCCCGGCCGGGACGCGCCGCACATCGAGGTGTACGCCCGCGAGCTGGTCTCCCCTTCGGCGCTGCACCCCTCAGGGTCGGCCCCTGAGAGCCTCCCCGCGCTGCTCTTCCTCCAGGGCGGTCCGGGCGGCCGCTCCCCGCGCCCGCTCGGCGCGGACACCTGGCTGGCCCGCGCGTTGCAGGAGTACCGGGTCGTCCTCCTCGACCAGCGCGGTACGGGACGCTCCACCCCGGCGACCCGGCAGACCCTCCCCCTACGGGGAAACCCTGTCGAACAGGCCGACTACCTCGCCCACTTCAGGGCCGACTCGATCGTGCGGGACGCCGAGATCCTGCGGGCGCAGATCCTCGGACCGGAGACCCCGTGGACGATCCTGGGCCAGAGCTTCGGGGGCTTCTGCGCGTTCACGTACCTCTCGCTCGCGCCCGAGGGCGTGCGCGAGGCCCTCGTCACCGGCGGTACGCCGTCCCTGCACGCCACGGCCGACGAGGTGTACCGGGCCGCGTACCCCCGCGTCGCGCGCAAGAACCACGCGCACTACGCCCGCCACCCGCAGGACGCGACCACCGTCCGGCGCATCGCCGAACACCTCGGCGAACACGATGTGCGCCTTCCCGACCGCAGCCCGCTCACCGTCGAACGCTTCCAGTCGCTGGGGCTCATGCTGGGCGAGGGCCACGGCTCGGACCGGCTGCACTACCTGCTGGAGGACGCCTGGGTACCGGGGCCGGGCGGGCCCGTGCTCTCCGACGCGTTCCTCTCCGCCGCCCACCAGCAGCTCTCCTTCGCGGGCAATCCGCTCTTCGCGCTGCTCCACGAGCCGATCTACGCCCAGCGGTCGGTGTCGCCCGAAGGGACCAGGTGGGCGGCGCAGCGGGTGCGCGCCGAGTACCCCGAGTTCGACGCGCAGCGGGCCCTGCAGGGTGATCAGCCGGTCCTGTTCACCGGCGAGATGATCTACCCCTGGACGGTCGAGGCCGATCCGGCGCTCCAGCCGCTCGCCGAGACCGCAGGACTGCTCGCCGAGCGCACCGACTGGCCGGACCTCTACTCCCCCGCACGCCTCGCCGCCAACGAGGTCCCGGTCCACGCGGCCGTCTATCACGACGACATGTACGTGGACCGCGACCACTCCCTCACCACGGCAGGACAGGTCCCCTGCGTCCGCACCTGGATCACGAACGAGTGGGAGCACGACGCGCTGCGGGTCAGCGGCGGGCGGGTGCTGGACCGGTTGCTGGGGATGAGTCGGGGCGAGCGGTAGGTGGGGCGCCGCTGGTGCAGGGGGCCTCTTGTGCGGGGCGCCTCTTGTGCGGGCGTCGCTGGTGCCGGGCGACCATGCGCAGTGGTCAGCTCACGACGCGGCCGCGCATCACCACGGCGCGCGGGTGGTTGAGCACCCCGACGTCCTCTCGGGGGTCGGCCCCGTACACCACGAAGTCCGCCGACTCCCCCTCCTCAAGTCCGGGGCGCCCCAGCCATTCCCGCGCGCCCCAGGTCGCCGCCGAGAGCGCGTCGGTGACCGGGATGCCCGCCTTCACCAGCTCGGCGACCTCGTCGCCGACCAGCCCGTGCGCGAGCGAACCGCCGGCGTCGGTGCCGGTGAACACGGGGATCCCCGCGTCGTACGCCGCGCGAACCGTGTCGTAGCGGCGCTCGTGGAGCCTGCGCATGTGGGCCGACCACGCCGGGTACTTCTGCTCCCCTCCCCTTGCCAGATCGGGGAACGTCGCGATGTTCACCAGCGTCGGCACGATCGCCACGCCGCGCTCCGCGAACAGCGGGATGGTGTCCTCGGTCAGCCCCGTGGCGTGCTCGATGCAGTCGATGCCGGCCTCCACGAGGTCGCGCAGCGAGTCCTCGGCGAAGCAGTGGGCGGTCATGCGCGCGCCCTCCTCGTGCGCGGCGGCCACCGCCTCCTCGATCGCCCACCGCGGCCAGCAGGCGGTCAGGTCCCCCTCGCCGCGGTCGATCCAGTCGCCCACGACCTTGACCCATCCGTCCCCGCGGCGGGCCTCGCGCCGTACGTAGGCGGCGAGATCCCCCGGTTCGATCTCGTGCGCGTAGTTGCGGATGTAGCGCTTCGTGCGGGCGATGTGCTGCCCCGCGCGGATGATCCGCGGCAGCTCCTCCCGCTCGTCGATCCACCGCGTGTCCGAGGGCGACCCCGCGTCCCGCAGGAGCAGGGCCCCCGCGTCCCGGTCGGTCAACGCCTGCTTCTCGGCGGTCGTTTCGTCGACGGGCCCATGCGCGTCGAGCCCCACATGACAGTGAGCATCCACAAGCCCGGGAAGCACCCACCCTTCGAGGCTGCCCGTCTCCTCTCCGGGCCGCTCAAAGGTGACCCGCCCATCCACGACCCACATCCCGTCCCGGATGTCGTCTTCACGGGGACCGGTGAGGACGGGGCCTTGGATACGCAACACGTTGGTCATGGGTGGCACCTTACGAGAGTTGCTCAAGCGTTCGCGTACGCGGAAACCTTGGCGAGCAGCACAGCATCGGCTACAGCGCTGAGCCGGAAGTCCGGCGAATCCACCGAGAGATGCACGAGTTCTTCCTTTTCCAGCTCGACATCCACGACGAGATCCCGTCCGAACCCTTCCAGGCGAAGATCACGCGCCCCGACCAAATTAATCTCCACCTGCACGGTGTTGAACCCCTGCATCCGCCACTTCGGGGGTGGCGAATCCGGAAATTCCGCCAAGTCGACCCGCAACAGCAACTGGGGGCCGTTTGCCTGAACGGTGACCTCATGGACCCGGACTCCGTGCAACGCCGGCGGTGAACCGTCGAAGACCTTCAGGATCGGCGTGGCGTCCGCAAGCGCGGAGACCCAAGACATCGCTACATCCCCTCAATACTCATAATGCTGTGCGGTGCCGGGAACCTTGCCCGTCCTGATGTTCTCCGACGGCCTGACGTTGAAGTGCGGGCCTTGGTCGCCCACGCCGCCTTCATGGTACTGATGCCCGGCACCGTGATCCTGGATGACGACCTTGCTGCCATCTCCCCTGGTGAACGAGTACTCCCGGGTCTGGATGGGCTGCTTGTTCTCATCAAGGACGGGCTTCCCCCACTTGTCAGTCATCGGCACATGGCTCACTTCGTCCGCCTGCTGCCCCATGGGAATACCCAGGTCGCGCTTCGCGCCACGAAACGCGGCACTGCGACTGGGGAAAGTCTTGTGCGGCGGGCAGCCCTCGGGGGCGAGACCAAGCGGGTCGCTCCACGTGTGCGGATTGTCGACGTAGCTGGCGGGATTCGGCGCCGGCTCAAGGCCCAGCGGATCCGGACTGACATACCGCGCCGTCTCCGGATCATAATGCCGGTGGACGTTGTAATGGAGGCCCGTTTCCGGGTCGTGGTATTGACCCGGGAAGCGTAGGGGGGTGTGGGCCGTGGCGTTCTTGTTCCATACCGTGGTGCCCCACAGGGTTTTGCGGGTGCGCCAGGCGATCTCGCCCTGTTCGTCGAGGAGTTCCGTGGGGGTGCCTACCAAGTCCGTGACTATCGCGTAGAAGCGGGAGTCGATTTCGTCCTGGGTGGCGGAATCCAGGCGGCGTTCCGTCTGGGACAGGGGCTGGAGGCCGTTGTGGTCCCAGGTCAGGGTGACCGGGTCGGGCAACTCGGGGCCGGTCGTGGTCTGTTCGATGAGGGTGGGGCCGTCCCAGGTGAAGTCGATCTGCTCGGCGATCGAGTCGCCGTTCATGCGCTGCTTCGCTATGCGGCGGCCGAGAGGGTCGTAGCGATAGCGCCAGACCGTCCCGTCCGGCGTCGTGCACGCCACCAACCGGTCCTCGGCGTCCCACTCATAGCGCCACGTATCCGGCTTCTTCGACAGACGGGACTTCTGGCGCAGCACCATGCGCCCGCCCGCGTCGTGCTCGTAACGGACACCCCCAGCCGAGCGGATACGGGTGCCCGCATACACCCGCTCACCCCGCGCCTCCGCCGACGCGTGCTTCTCGGGCCAGCTCGCCCGCGTCTGGTTCCCCGCCGCGTCGTACGCGTACGACTCCTGCCAGCGGCGCGCCTCGACCGCCGTGACCCGGCCGGCCGGGTCGAGGGTGAAGCGGCTCGGGCCGTTCAACGCATCATCGATGCCGGTCAGATAGCCATCGGGCCGGTAGGTGTAGGAACGGTGCTGGACCGTCCCCGCGCCGACCCCGGTCACGGTCAGCTCCGACAACCGTCCCGCCGGGTCCCACAGTTGGGACAGGCCCACCGCGTCACCGACCCGCCGCCCCGTCTCCCGCCCGAGCGCGTCGTGCTCGAAGCTCAGCGACCGGCCGCCCGCGGTCACCTCCGTGCGGTTGCCCGCCGCGTCGTACGCGTACGTCGTCACCGCCCCGGTCGGCGTCACCCGCCGCGTCGGGCGCCCCAGCGCGTCGTAACCGTGCGCCAGCGCCCGCCCGTTGACCAGCTCGGTCTTGACGCGGCCGAGCTTGTCGCGCTGGTAGACGACCTCAGCGTCCGGCCCGGAGGCGGACAGCAGCCGCCCCGCCGGGTCGTATGCGAAGTCGGTGACCGCGCCCGCCGCGTCCTTGCGCACGATGCGGCCGAGCGCGTCGCGTTCGAAGGCGATGGTCTCGCCCAGCGCGGTCGTACGCGTACGAAGCTGCCCCGCCGCATCGTGCTCGTACCGCACCGTACGGTCGTCGAAGTCCGTCTCGGAGACCAGACGGCCGGCCGGGTCGTAGGCGTAATCCCAGGTCAGGCCCTGGGGGTTGGTGACCCGGGTCAGGCGCAGCTCAGCGTCGTGGGTGAAGGCGTACCGCACGCCGTCAGGCCCGGTCTGCGCCGTGAGCAGGTCGAAGTGGCCGTACTCATAGCGCGTGACGCCGCCCGCCGCGTCCACATACGTGACGCAGTTGCCCTCGCCGTCGTATTCCCACGCCTCCTCCGCCCCGCCGGGCCGTATTCGGCGCGCGAGCCTGCCCTCGAGCGTCCACACGAGGCGGGTGACGGAACCGAGCGGATCGACGATCGCCGTCGGCCGCCCGAAGGCGTCGCGCGCGTACGAGGTCACCCCGCCGCCCGCGTCGGTGATCTCCACGGGGAGCCCGGCCGCGTCACACCGCACCCGCGTGACCGCGCCCAACGCGTCGGTGACGGAGGTGAGGTGGCCGGAGGCGTCGTAGGTGTAGGAGGTCGTGGCGCCTGAGGGGTCGGTCGCGGAGGTGCGGTTGCCGCGGTCGTCGTAGGCGTAGCGCCACACCGAGCCGTCCGCCTCCACGACCTCCGTGGGCAGGCCGATGTCGTTGCGGCCGACCGTGATGCGGCTGTCGTCGGGCCGGGTGACGGAGGCCAGGCGCCCGGCCTCGTCGTAACCGAAGCCGACGGTGCGGCCCAGGGCGTCGGTACGCGCGGCCAGCGCACCGTGGCCGTTGTACGCGCTGCGGGTGGTGTGGCCCAGCGGGTCGGTGACAGCGCGGACCTTGTACGCGGCGTCGACCAGGCGGCGGGTGACGTGCCCCTCGCCGGTGGTGGCGGTCACCACGCGGTGGCCGGTCTCGGCGTCGTGGCCGTCGTGGTCGATGCGCAGCGCGACGTGCCCCTCGGGGCTGCCTTCGGCGATGCAGCGGTGCCGCTCGTCGTAGGCGTACTCGTAGCGGCGGTCGTTGGAGTCCACCCACGCCGTGATCCGGCGCTGGTCGTCGTAGGCGAAGCCCAGCACCCCGCCCGCGGCGCCGCGCACCCCGGTGAGGTTGCCGCTCTCGTCGTAGCCGTACCGGCACAGCTCCTGGTCCCCGCCGTCCTCGGCCGCGCCGGCCAGGGAGAGCGCGGCCACCCGGCCGCCGGCCGTGGCCACCTTCAGGTGGTAGCCGCCCGAGTGCACGATCGCGCGCGGCGCGCCCTGGGCGTCGTACTCGAAGGTCAGCCGGGCGCCGTTGCCGTCCTCGATCTCCGCGAGCGGCGCCTCGCCGTCGCCGCCGCCCGCAGGGCCGGTGAAGTGCCAGGTCTGTCCGGAGTCGGTGTGGTCGAGGGTGTAGTCGCCCTCGGGCGTGCGCTCCAGGGGCCAGCGCGGTCCGGTGACGGGAAGGGTCGGCAGGCCGGGGGCCGGGTGCGGGTACTTCAACAGCAGCCCACCGTCGGTGACCAGCACGATGCCCGCGGCGGATATCTCCAGCCGCTGGTCCACGGTGCTCGCCCAGGAGGGGCCGAACCACCGGCCGGCCCGGTAACCGGACTCCACCCGGCGCCGGAAGACCAGCGGCAGCGCGCCCGGCAGCTCCACATCCGTCTGCGGCAGGAACATCCGGCCCGTCGCGAAATCGACCGGGTCGGTCCCGTCGCAATCGCGCTGACGGTCAGGGTCCCTGTGCTGCTCCGGCCCGTCGTTCTCCAACTGCTCGTGGCCCGGCCGCTTATGGGGCTCGGGCACGTGCTTCTCCACCGCCCTCCCCGCCCGGGCGATCCCCTTCAGCCGGCCCAGGCCCTTGGCGCCGATGGCGTCGGGGAGCAGGCGGCCGAACCCCTCATCGGGGTCCTTCTTGAAGTCCGCCCACATCTGCTTGCCCGTGCCCACCGGGTCGCTGCCCGACTGCACCAGGCCGGCCAGCGTGGAGTTGAGGGAGGTGGCGTACTCGGTGGGGTGGGTCAGGTTGTACGGGTCGTACGGGACGACGCTGCGGACGAAGGCCAGCGTGCCGGCGGCGCCCTTGAACACGCCCGCGGCGAAGTGGTCGGAGGCCAGCCTCAGTCCGTGCAGCCCGGAGACATACCGGTCGCCGAACTCCGGCTTGGGCGGGGCCTCTTCCCGCGCCGCCGACACCGCCCGCACCGCTCGGTCCGAGGCCTCGTCGCGCTGCCGCCGTGCCTCGCGCAGGATCTCCCTGGCCGCCTTGCGGTGCGCGTCGCCGGGGTCGGAGTCGGCTGGCTTGTCGGGCATGTGCGGGTCCTTGGCCGCCGCGCGCGCCGACTTCCCGGCCTTGGCCGCCTTCTCCACCGCCTCGCGGTAGCGGGAGGCGGCCTCCTCGTGCGCGGAGGAGGCGGACTGCCCCTGCTTGTAGCGGGCGATGGCCTCCTTGGCCTGCTTCTGCGCCCAGGCCACCGTGCCCGCGAAGTCCTCCAGCGCGCCTGCCGCCTTGCCGCACGCCTCGGCCGCCTTGTGCCAACGGCCCGGCTGGATGGACACCTTCTCGCGGAAGGCGTCGGCCGCCCTGCCCCGCAGGTGCTCCGAGTCCATCCCCTTGAGACCGCGCGCGACCTGCGTGAACGCCTTCTGGAACTCCTTCAGGTGGGTGGCGGTCGAGCGCAGCTTCTCCGGGCTGCCGTGGATCAGCTTGGCCGGGTCCTCGCTCTGCCCCAGCTCCTCCTCGTCCACCTCGGCGCCCAGCGCGCTGCCCGCCGAATCGCCCTTCTCCCGCACCCAGTTGGACGCGCCCTTGGACCAGTCGTGCCGGTCCATCCAGTCGGCGGTCGCGTCGGCGCCGTCCTCGATCGCCCCGCCGACCTTCTGCCCGGCCTCGTCCAGCGCGTCGCTCACCTGGTCGGGCACGATGTCGTTCCACCAGGCCATCAGTCCTCGCCCCCGTTCCACACCCGGCGCTGGTGCTCGGCGTCGCGGTCCGCCTGCGCCTCGCGGCCCGCCTCCGCCTGCTTCTCCATGTGCTCGCGCATCCCATCGCGCTGCTCGTCCGAGAGGCCGCCCGCCTCCAGGTACTGATCGAGCGGGCCGCCGGTGGCGCTGTCCTTGCTCCAGCCGACGGCGCCCGCCTCCTTCCACGGCTGGGTGATGTCCTGGCGCACTTCCTCGCTCGACCGCTCATCGCCCGAGGTCCACTGCGCCATGATGTCGCCGTAGCCCATGCGCCGGTCGGTGACCGTGTCCTCGTCCAGGTGCGGGTTGCCGATCCCGGAGTTGACCACGTACTTGAAGGTCCCCTGCTGGTACTCGTCCTCGCGCCACACCTCGCCGGCCGCCAGGTCCAACCGCTCGGCCAGCGCGTTCGCGTCCTCGATCAGCGCGCGCACGCCCCACTCCCAGCGGTCGCAGAACCCCTCGAAGGCCTTGTTCAACTCCCAGGTGCCGGCCTCCAGTTGCGACAGCTCCAGATCGGCGAAGCCCGAACCCCGCGAAGCGCCGCTCGCGGAACCGACCTGCCCCAGCTCGTCCATCGCCGCGTTCAGGCCCTTGGTCACATCGGCCAGGGCCTCCTTGCTGATGTGGAGATCCCCGCCATTCCCGCCCCCGGTCACGGCGCGACCCCCTCAACCGGCGCCCCCTCGCCCGGCGCCTCCTCGTCCAGCTCCAGCGCCACCTCGTCCGGCACGATCCCCCGCACCGGCGGGAGCAGCATGCCGTGCTCCTCGTCCGCCGCGTCGACGGCTATGCCGGTCGGCACTCCCTGCTCGGGTATGAGGACGTCGAGGAGCCGCGCGCCCAGCACCGCGGCGTACTCGTACTCCCCGGAGGCTCCAGAGGCCCCGGAGGCGACCCGGCCCTGCGCGCGGAGGAAGAGACCGAGCTGCTGCTCGTCGGTGAAGGTGTGGATCCAGCGCACGCCGCCGTACTCACCGGCGAGGGGCCTGCCCTCCTCCAGCGGCACCAGCACCGCCGTGCGCCGGAACTCGCCCAGCATGGCGGCGGGATCGCCCCGCCCCTCCCGCATCGCCCCGAAGTGCTCGGCCAGCTCCGGGCTCGCAGCCCCGCTACCGGCCCCACTTCCGGCCCCGTACCCCTCCACGCGTCCTCCCCGGCTCCCCGTGTCCCGCTTCGCCGCCACCGTAACCGGGGCCACTGACAGCGCGGCAACGCGCGGCAGCACACCGTGACTCCGCTGTCACGGGAGAGCGGGAAAGAAGATCGAAAGGGGGAAGCGGGAGAACATCGCGTGAACGCCGTCGGTGCTCTCCGTGCGCGCACCCTCACTCATTCGTTTGGAATTACGCGAGGGGCTGCCGCATCATGCGGCCCGCGTGCATAATGGGGGCGCATTTCCTTGCGCTTTTCGAGCGTAGCGTCCCGTATTCTTATGCCCGCTCTCCGCAGGCTTAAACGCCAAGATTTCGTAGCCGCCAACCCGGCTATTCCGGGCGCGTCTCCATCGTGTTGCGGCAATGTGACCGACCCCACAGAGCGTCCGGTTCGTCCGGTTAAAACGGGACTTGACCACCCAGGATTCGGGGGGCTCGCGCCCCTGCGCGCCCCCGCGCGATAACACATGAGGGCCCTCTTGCGTAACCCCGCCTCCCCGTGCGTTTTGCGATTCTGCTGGGTAAATTCAATCTGCATGACCGCCGCACAAGCAGACCATGCACGTGCCCATAGCGATTTCCTGGAAATGCCGGAGGGACTGAAGCTCGACGCTCCTCGTATGGAAGACGGGGCGGCGCTGTGGCGCATCGCCCGCGACTCCAGGACGCTCGATCTGAACTCCTCCTACAGCTACCTCCTGTGGTGTCGCGACTTCGCCGACACCTCCGCTGTGGCCCGGGCCGAGTCTGGCGAGCCGGTCGGCTTCATCACCGGCTATCTCCGTCCCTCGGCCCCCGGGACCCTCCTGGTGTGGCAGGTGGCAGTAGACGAGGCGGCGCGCGGGCGCGGCCTCGCCGCGGCGATGCTGGACGGGCTGTCCGTCCGGGTCGCGGAGACGCACGGAATCGAGGCGATCGAGACCACGGTCACCCCGGACAACGTCCCGTCCAACCGGCTGTTCACCTCCTACGCGGAGCGGCACGGAGCGCCCGTCGCCAAGGAGGTCCTGTTCGACGCCGATGTGTTCCCGGAGGCCGGCCACGAGCCCGAAGTGCTGTACCGGATAGGCCCGGTGGCGTACCCAGGCGCCTCGCGCTGACGTACGCCGTACCGCGCCGCCGCGCAGGGTGTCAACGGCGTGCCCCCGCGCGGCGCGGCGCACCGGACGATCCGGCCGCGCAACCGCACATCAAGCACAACCGACAGCGCCAGCACCCCAGACGACTGCTTCGCGTTCAACCCGGCGTCGGACCGCGCGGGTTGGCCTGAGGCCCGCAGCGTGGCGCACGGTGCACCGCCGCACCGCACCGCCCGCGCAGCGGACACCCCCCGACCAGGCAAGCAAGCACGCCCCCAGACTTTCTTCTTCTCGCGACTCACTCCCAGGAGTATTGCTGTGACCATCACCCAGCCGGACCTGAGCGTCTTCGAGACCGTCGAGTCGGAGGTCCGCAGCTACTGCCGCGGCTGGCCGACCGTGTTCGACCGTGCGCAGGGCGCGCACATGTACGACGAGGACGGCCACACCTACCTCGACTTCTTCGCCGGGGCCGGGACGCTCAACTACGGCCACAACAACCCCGTGCTGAAACGCGCCCTGATCGACTACATCGAGCGGGACGGCGTCACGCACGGGCTGGACATGTCCACCTCGGCCAAGCGTGCGTTCCTGGAGACCTTCAAGAGCACGATCCTGGAGCCGCGCGGGCTCAACCACAAGGTCATGTTCCCGGGCCCGACCGGCACCAACGCCGTGGAGGCCGCGCTGAAGCTGGCCCGCAAGGTCAAGGGCCGCGAGTCGATCGTGTCCTTCACCAACGCCTTCCACGGCATGTCGCTGGGCTCGCTCGCGGTGACCGGCAACGCCTTCAAGCGGGCCGGCGCGGGCATCCCGCTGGTGCACGGCACCCCGATGCCCTTCGACGACTACTTGGACGGCGCCACCGACGACTTCGTGTGGTTCGAGCGCCTCCTGGAGGACCAGGGCTCGGGCCTGAACAAGCCCGCAGCGGTCATCGTGGAGACCGTGCAGGGCGAGGGCGGCATCAACGTCGCCAGCGCCCAGTGGCTGCGCAACCTCGAGGACCTGTGCCGCCGGCACGACATGCTGCTGATCGTCGACGACATCCAGATGGGCTGCGGCCGCACCGGCGGCTTCTTCTCCTTCGAGGACGCCGGGATCACCCCGGACATCATCACGGTGTCCAAGTCGATCGGCGGCTACGGCCTGCCGCTGGCGCTCACCCTCTTCAAGCCGGAGCTGGACGTGTGGGCGCCGGGCGAGCACAACGGCACCTTCCGCGGCAACAACCCGGCCTTCGTCACCGCGACCGCCGCCATCCAGACGTACTGGAACGACGCGCAGATGGAGAAGCAGACGCTGGACCGCGGCGAGCAGGTCGAGCGCGCGCTCAAGGCCATCGAGGCCGAGCACGGCGCGGACGTCGTCGCCGGCGTGCGCGGCCGCGGCCTGGCCTGGGGCCTGGAGTTCCACGACAAGGACCGCGCGGGCAAGGTCTGCGCGCGCGCCTTCGAGCTGGGCATGCTGCTGGAGGACTGCGGTCCGCAGAGCGAGACGGTGAAGCTGCTGCCCTCGCTGACCATCACGCCGGAGGAGCTGGACGAGGGCCTGCGCATCCTGGCCCGCGCGGTACGCGAAACCGCGTAAGTCGCGTGTGTGCGGTGCGCGAGACCCCGTAAGTCCCGTATCACCGCGTAACGTCCGGTACCGAAGTACCCGACCCGCTCCGGCCCTGCCGGGGCGGGTCGCCCCGTGGGACCGGTGGGGCCGCCGCGCCGCGGCCGTGCCGGTCATCCGCACCCCCCGTACCATCAGAGAAAGGGCTGAACGCCACCGTGATCGTTCGTTCGTTCAAGGACATCGAGAACACCGACCGCCACGTCAAGGCGGCCTCGGGCACCTGGGAGAGCAAGCGGATCGTGCTCGCCAAGGAGCGCGTGGGCTTCTCACTGCACGAGACCACCCTGTACGCGGGTACCGAGACCTCTATGTGGTACGCGAACCACATCGAGGCCGTGCTGTGTGTGGAGGGAGAGGCCGAACTCACCAATGACGAGACCGGCGAGAAGCACTGGATCAGCCCGGGGACGATGTACCTGCTGAACGGGCACGAGAAGCACACCATGCGTCCCAAGACGGACTTCCGGTGTGTTTGCGTCTTCAACCCGCCGGTTACCGGTCGCGAGGACCACGACGAGAACGGCGTCTACCCGCTGCTCACCGAGCCCGAAGACAGCTGAACGCCAAGTGTGCGGGGGCGGCGACAACCGCCCCCGCACACGGCGCAGTGGGCCGATCCTTCGGCCGTCCGCCCAGAGAAAGGGTCGTACGAGAGGAGAGGAAGGCAACACCATGACCACCGCACCCGAGCGTTCCGCCGACCTGTACCCGACGCGCGGCGCCACCGAGGTGGCCACTCCGCGCATGGACCCCGTGGTGTGGTCCGAGCCGGGTGCTCCGGGGCCCTTCCAGGCCACGGAACTGGCGGACTTCGAGCGGGACGGGTTTCTGGCGCAGCCGTCCCTCATCACCTCCGATGAGGTCGACAAGCTCCGCCGGGAGCTGGAACGGCTCACCTCGGATCCGGTGATCCGCGCCGACGAGCGCTCCATCGTCGAGCCCAAGTCGCAGGAGATCCGGTCCGTGTTCGAGGTGCACAAGATCAGCGAGGTCTTCGCCGAACTGGTGAGGGACCCGCGTGTAGTGGGCCGCGCCCGTCAGATCCTGGGCTCGGACGTCTACGTCCACCAGTCCCGGATCAACGTGAAGCCGGGCTTCGGCGCCACGGGCTTCTACTGGCACTCCGACTTCGAGACCTGGCACGCCGAGGACGGCCTGCCCAACATGCGCACCGTCTCGGTCTCGATCGCGCTGACCCGCAACTACGACACCAACGGCGGGCTCATGATCATGCCGGGGTCGCACAAGACCTTCCTCGGCTGCGCGGGCGAGACGCCGAAGGACAACTACAAGAAGTCGCTGCAGATGCAGGACGCCGGCACCCCCTCCGACGAGGCGCTGGAGAAGTTCGCCGACGCGCACGGCATCAAGCTGTTCACCGGCGAGGCCGGCTCGGCGACCTGGTTCGACTGCAACTGCATGCATGGGAGCGGTGACAACATCACTCCGTATCCGCGGAGCAATGTCTTCATCGTCTTCAACAGCGTGGAGAACACGGCGGTAGAGCCCTTCGCGGCGCCGGTGCGGCGTCCCGAGTTCATCGGGGCACGGGACTTCACACCGGTGAGGTAACCGGCGGTGACGTGACCCGCGCCGTCCGCGCGACGGGCCCACTGGATCAGGGGCGAGGCCGCATGACGGCCTCGCCCCTGGTCTTGCCTGAGCCCGACTCCCCTATCCCTCCAGCGCGTTGAGCAGCCGGTCCACGTCGTCCTCCGTGTTGTAGAGGTGGAAGGCGGCGCGCAGATTGCCGTCCCGGGCGGACACCACGACGCCCGCCTCGGCGAGCCGGCCCGCTACGCCGTCAAGACCCGGCACCGA
Source organism: Streptomyces odontomachicola (assembly GCF_039605595.1). Taxonomy (NCBI): domain Bacteria; kingdom Bacillati; phylum Actinomycetota; class Actinomycetes; order Kitasatosporales; family Streptomycetaceae; genus Streptomyces; species Streptomyces odontomachicola. The sequence continues at coordinate 31,147 of NZ_JBCFOK010000024.1, read as the reverse complement.
GACGATCGCCGCGTCGCCCGGCACCGGTTCGTGGCCCAGCCGCGCGAGACCTTCGCGGAAGCGCGCCGCGAGGGCGCGGTCGTGTGCGCCGATCGCCTCGGGCCCGATCTCCTCCAGCAGCGAGAGCGACCGCGCGGCCCCTACGTACGCGAAGAAGCCGGTGCTCTCGTCGAACCGCCGGGCGTCGCGCGCGGGATGGGCGAGCGTGCCGTAGCAGTCGTCCCAGGGCCGCTCCGATGCGGTGAACCCGGCGTGCAGCGGCAGCAGTGCGCCGCTGCGCTGTGCCTCTTCCGAGACGGTCAGGTACGAGACGCCGCGCGGGCCGAGCAGCCACTTGTATCCGGCGCACACCATGAAGTCGAGGTCGGCGGCGTCCACCGGGAGCCAGCCCATGGCCTGACTGGCGTCCACGAGCAGGCGCGCGCCCACGGCGCGGGTGGCCTCGCGGAGCGCGGCGAGATCGGCGGTCCGCCCGTCGGCCGACTGCACGGCGCTGACCGTGACCAGCGCGGTGCTCTCCTCCACCGAGGAGAGCAGCCGCTCCAGCGGAACGGTGCGCAGCTTCAGATCGGGCCGCTCGGCGAACGGGTTCAGCACCGACACGAAGTCGCCCTCGGCCGCGAGGACTTCCGCGCCCTGCGGCAGCGAGGCGGCGACCAGGCCGGTGTGCACGGACACCGCGTTGCCGGTGGCGACGCGGGACGCGGGCACCCCGGCCAGCCGTGCGAACGCGGCGCGCGCCTCGTCCTCCACGGCGAAGTACGCGGGCATGTCGATGCGCCCCGCGGTCATGTCCCGCATGAGGGAGTGCAGCGCCTCGGCGGTGCGCGCGGGAAGGAGGCCGTGCGAGGCGGTGTTGAGGTAGGTGGCTTCGGGCGAGAACTCCGTACGGATCAGGCTCTGCGTCACGGGCATGCCGCGAGTCTCACCGACTCAGGGCCCCGCGTCCACGCGAATTCCCCGCCGGGCGCGCGGCGGGCCCGGGACCTGCGCCCCGGGCCCGCCCACTTACTGCTCGTTGCCTGCCCGTTCCTGACGGCGCGTCAGCGACGTGTACGTCAGCGCGTGCTCTCCCTGCGCCCGTCCACCCTGCGCGGCAGCCCCAGCGGGTTGTCCTCGTGCAGCTCGGCGGGGAGCAGCACCTCGGGCGCGTCCTGGTAGGCCACGGGGCGCAGCCAGCGTTCGATGGCGGTCGCGCCGACCGAGGTGGAGGTGGAGGTGGTCGCCGGGTACGGGCCGCCGTGCTGCATCGCGGGGACCACGGCGACCCCGGTGGGCCAGCCGTTGACCAGGACGCGGCCGGCGAGCGGGGTGAGCCGCTGGAGCAGATCGGCGGCGCGCCCGTCGCCCGCGGCCTCCTCGGTGGAGAGCTGCACGGTCGCGGTGAGGTTGCCGTGCATCCTGCCGAGCACGGCGGCGATCTCGTCCTCGTCCCGGTACCGCGCCACGACGGTCACGGGCCCGAAGCACTCCTCCAGCAGCAGGTCGTGGGTGCCGCCCGCGGCGAGCCGTTCCGCGTCCACCGTGAGGAAGCCGGGCGTGACCCCGGTGCCCTCGCCCGCCCCCGCGGTGACCGGGGACTCCACGCCCTCGAGCCGGGCCCGTTCGGCGATGCCGTCGATGAAGGCCTCGCGCATGCGGGTGTCCAGCAGCGGCCCCTGCGCGGCCGAACCGACCGTCTCGGTCAGCGACTTGACCAGCCGGTCCCCCGACGGCCCCTGGGGTACGAGGACGAAGCCGGGCTTGGTGCAGAACTGCCCGGTGCCCTGCGTCATGGAGGCGGCGAGCCCCGCGCCGACGGCCTCGGCGCGCTCCTCGGCGGCGGCCTCGGTGACCACCACCGGGTTGAGGGAGCCCAGTTCGCCGTGGAAGGGGATGGGGCGCGGGCGTGCGGCGGCCGCGTCGTGCAGCGCGCGTCCGCCCCGTACCGAACCGGTGAATCCCGCGGCCTCCACCAGCGGGTGCTTCACCAGCTCCACGCCCGCCTCGAAGCCGTGCACCACCGCGAACACATCGGCGGGAAGCCCCGAGTCCTCGGCGGCGGCGCGCAGTTCGCGCGCGCACAGCTCGGAGGTGGCCGGGTGCCCGGGGTGCGCCTTCACGACGACGGGGCAGCCCGCGGCGAGGGCGCTCGCCGTGTCGCCGCCGGGAACGGAGAACGCCAGCGGGAAGTTGGAGGCGGCGTACACCGCGACGACGCCCAGCGGCACCTTGTATCGGCGCAGATCGGGCCGGGGCGGGGTGGCGTCCGGCGCGGCGTGGTCGATGATCACGTCCAGGTAGCCGCCGTCCTCCACCTCGTCGGCGAAGGCCCGAAGCTGCCCCGTGGTGCGGCCGACCTCGCCGGTCAGCCGGGTCTCGCCGAGCGCGGTCTCCGCGTCGGCCGTGCGCACGAGTTCGTCCCGCGCCGCGTCCAGACGGCCGGCCGCAGCGCGCAGGAAGGCCGCGCGGACGGTGCGGTCGCGCAGGGCGTCACGCTGCGCGTGCGCCGCGCGCACCGCGGCGTCCACGTCACCGGCCGTGGCCTCGGTCGCCGCCTGCTCGCGCTGCTTTCCGGTCCGGGGGTCAACGCTCCACACTGGTTCTGCCGCCACCGCGCGTTCCTTTCGCAGGCTGCCTTCGGGATGAACCGCCGGGCCCCTCGGTCGAGTTGGCGCCCGGAACATCACGCGCTCCGGGCCGCGGGACCGGCCGCCGGTGCCCTTGAGCGGGAGGTCCTGTTCGATATGCTGAACGGCGTCCCAGTCAGTGAATGCACCGGCTCGGGACTCTATGAGCGCCGTCACAAGGGGGTCAAGGTTCCATGTCAACTGGCGAGACGGGCGCGCAGGCCGCGGCCCAGGGCCCGGCCGCGGCGCAGGGTTCCCAGGTCAAGTCCGCCGTGCGCACGGTGGAGTTGCTGGAGTACTTCGCCGGACGGCCCGGCATGCACTCCCTCGCCGCGGTCCAGGAGGCCGTCGGGTACCCCAAGTCCAGCCTCTACATGCTGCTGCGCACCCTGGTCGAACTCGGCTGGGTGGAAACGGACTCCACGGGCACGCGGTACGGCATCGGCGTACGCGCGCTGCTGGTCGGCACGTCGTACATCGACGGAGACGAGGTCGTCGCTGCGGCCCGCCCGACCCTGGACCAGCTGTCCGACGACACCACCGAGACCATCCACCTGGCGCGCCTGGACGGCACCAGCGTCGTCTATCTGGCGACCCGCCAGTCGCAGCACTATCTGCGCCCGTTCACCCGCGTCGGGCGCCGGCTGCCCGCGCACTCGACCTCGCTGGGCAAGGCGCTGCTCGCCACGTACGACGACGAGCAGGTGCGCAAGATGCTCCCCGAGACGCTGCCCGCGCTCACCGAGCACACCCTCACCGACCGCGAGCGCCTCATCGAGGAGCTGCGCGCGGTGCGCGAGCAGGGGTACGCGATCGACCGCGAGGAGAACACGCTGGGCCTGCGCTGCTTCGGCGTCGCCATCCCGTACCGCAGCCCGGCCCGCGACGCGGTGAGCTGCTCGGTGCCGGCGGCGCGGCTCACCCCGGACCACGAACAGCGCATCAAGGACGCCCTGTTCGACGCCCGCGACAGGCTGGCCCTGGCGACGCGGCGGCTCTGAGGCCGCGGGCCCCCTTCCGGGCGGGCGCAAGACAGCGCGCGCACAAGAAGAAGAGGGCCGGTGCAGTGCACCGGCCCTCTTTCTCATCAGTAGCGGGGACAGGATTTGAACCTGCGACCTCTGGGTTATGAGCCCAGCGAGCTACCGAGCTGCTCCACCCCGCGGCGATGTGCACAACTCTACGACACGAGACCCGGTGAACGGAAATCGCTTCTCACGGGCCCGCCGCGGGGTGTCAGCGCGTCAGCCGCGCGCGGCCTCCCTGAGCGCCGCGACGTCGATCTTCTTCATGCGGAACAGCTCGCCCGCGACCCGCGCCGAGACGTCCGGGTCCGGGTCTGCCATCAGCGTCATCAGCTCCCTCGGGACGATCTGCCAGGACAGCCCGTACTTGTCCTTGAGCCACCCGCACGGGCCCTCCTGTCCGCCGTCCGCCGTGAGGGTGGACCACAGCCGGTCGACCTCCTCCTGCGAGGCGCAGTCCACGCTGAGCGAGACGGCCTCGTTGAAGGTGAACTCCGGGCCGCCGTTCAGCGCCTGGTACCGCAGCCCGTCGAGCTCGAAGACCACGAGCATGACCGAGCCCTCCTCACCGGGGCCCGCCTTGCCGTACCGCTGCACATCGGTGATCCGGGAGTTGTCGAAGACGGACGTGTAGAACTGCGCCGCCTCCTCGGCCTTCCCGTCGAACCACAGAGTGGGGGTGATCTTCTGCATGGTGCCCTCCTCGGGTCCCTGCGCCCCTCGCGCGGGAGCGCCACACAGGAGAGACCGCCGGCGCGGACGGGATTCATCGCCCGGCGGCGCCGTCCCGCGCCCCGGTACCGCCGCGCGCGGCGGCGCCGGTCCGCAGCGGCACCTCACACCGGTCGGAGAAGCCCTGGCCCGTCATGCCGAGCGCCGCGTTGGTGCGAGAACGCTGGTTCTCCACCGCGATCATGGCCACGAGCTCGACGAACGCGCGCTCCCCCAGCTCCCGCACCAGCGGCTCGGCCAGCTCGTCGGTGACCGCCGGCTCGGTCTCGGTCATGGCCTTGGCGAACTCCATGACCCGCAGCTCGGTCAGGGTGAACAGCTCGCGGTGCTCGCGCCACTCCGGCACGTACTGGATCTTCTCCATGGGCAGCCCGTGCTCCTCGGCCAGCCAGTGGCCGAAGTCCACGCACCAGGAGCAGCCGATACGCACGGCCGTGACCATCTCGGCGAGGTGCTTGAGGCCCGGGTCCAGGGCCTTCCACTTGGCGACGCGCTGCTCGAAGCGGGCGGTGGCCATCAGCACGGGCATGTTGTGCGCCGTGGCGCGCAGCGGCTCCAGCACTTCGCCGTACGTGCGCCGCGAGTACCACTCGACGAGGCGCAGCAGCAGCGTTCTGGGCGGGTTGAGCGAGATGCGGGGCATGTCCGGTCACTCCGTTCCGGATCGGATCGGCCTCTGACACCCTGACGACGGGTTCGAGCACGCCGATGTGACACCGAGTACCGGGGAGGCCCGTTTCATGCCCGAGGTTCGCCTGAGCGCGGGGACCGTCACGTACGAGGACACCGGGGGCGAGGGCACCGTCGTCGTCCTGCTGCACGGGGTCGCGATGGACGGTTCACTGTGGGACCGGGTCGTCTACGGGGAGCCGGGCGCGGGGGGCGGCGAGGGCACCGAGGGGCTGAGTGCTGCGTACCGGTGCGTGGTGCCGACGCTGCCGCTGGGCGGCCACGCCCGGCCGATGCGCCCGGACGCGGATCTGTCGGTACGGGGTGTGGCGCTGCTGGTCGCGGAGTTCCTGGAGTCGCTGGACCTGCGGGACGTGACGCTGGTGCTGAACGACTGGGGCGGCGCCCAGGCGCTGGTCGCCGAGGGGCGCGACGAGCGCGTCGGGCGGCTGGTCCTCACCTCCTGCGAGGCGTTCACCAACTACCCGCCCGGGCTGCCGGGCCGCAATCTCGGGCTGCTGGGGAAGATCCCGCGCGGCGCGGGCCTGGGGCTCGCGGCGTACGCGATGCGGCTGCGGCCCGCGCAGCGTCTGCCCATGACCTGGGGCTGGATGGCGAAGCGGCCGCTGCCGCCCGAGCTGGTGGACGCGTGGTTCCGGCCGCTGCGCACGAGCGCCGGGGTCCGCCGCGACCTGCACAAGTACCTGCGCGGGGTGCCGCAGCCCGCCGAGCTGGCGCGCTGGTCGGAGGCGCTGCGCGGGTTCGACCGCCCGGCGCTGGTGGCGTGGGCCGCCGAGGACAGGGTGATGCCGCCCGAGCACGGGCGCCGGCTCGCCGCGCTGCTGCCGCGTTCCTCGTACGCCGAGATCCCGGACAGCTACGCGCTGATCCCCCGGGACCAGCCGGCCCGGCTCGTCGCTGAGCTGCGCGCCTTCCTGGAGAACGGTCGTTCTCCCGGCTCGGGGGACGACCGGAGATGAATGTTCGCTGAGAATCGGCCCCGTACCGGAACCGCCTGTCCCGGTTCCCGCGTTTTCCCCCGGAGATGAACAGGACAGTCAGGCGCGCCTCCGTCGTGATCCTCGCTCTGGTGCTCGCCCTGCTGGTGCGGGCGACCTGGATGCAGGTGGTCGAGGGCCAGGCGCTCGCGGAGGACGACGACAACCGGCGGACGACCATCGAGCAGTACGGGAGTCCGTTCGGGGACATCATCGTGGGCGGCAAGCCGGTCACCGGGTCGAAGGAGGTCAACAGCGGGGACTTCAAGTACAAGCGCACCTATTCGCAGGGCGACCTGTACTCCGCCGTGACCGGTTACCAGTCGCAGGCGCGCGGTGCGACGCAACTGGAGGGGATCTACCAGGACGTCCTGGACGGCAAGGACGACCGGCTCAAGGACCCGATGGACGCGATCACCGGCGGGCACGCGAAGCCGGGGAACGTGATCACGACCATCGACCCCAAGGTCCAGCAGGCCGGTTACAAGACGCTCGGCAAGAAGAAGGGCGCTGCCGTCGCGATCGACCCGTCCAGCGGGAAGATCGAGGGCATGGTCAGCACCCCCTCCTTCGGCCCGTCCAAGATCAGCGGGAGCGGGGACAAGGACGCCGCCGCCTGGAACAAGCTGAGCAAGGACAAGAACCAGCCGATGCTCAACAGGGCACTGCGGCAGCCGGTCCCGCCCGGTTCCACCTTCAAGGTGGTGGTCGCCGCGGCCGCGCTGGAGGACGGGCTCTACTCCTCGGTGGACGAGAAGACCCACAGCCCGGACCCGTACACCCTCAAGGGCTCGCAGACCCCGCTGGACAACGAGAACAAGAGCGCGCCCTGCGAGAACGCGACGATCCGCACGGCGCTCAAGTACTCCTGCAACACCGTCTTCGCGAAGATGGCCGCCGACCTGGGCGCCGACAAGGTGCGCGCGCAGGCCGAGAAGTTCGGCTTCAACAACGACAAGCAGGACATCCCGGTCCGCGCGTACAAGAGCATCTACCCGAAGAAGATGGACGACGCGCAGACCGGGCTCTCGGGCATCGGGCAGTACGAGGTGACCGCGACGCCGCTCCAGATGGCGATGGTCTCGCAGGCCGTGTCGAACGGCGGCGAGCTCACCGACCCGCACATGGTCTCCCAGGTGCAGGACAGCGGCGGCACCGCGCTCCAGACGTACGGGGGCGACAGCAAGCGGGTCATGAGCGAGGGCGCGGCGACGCAGCTCAAGTCCGCCATGAAGACGGTGGTCGACTCCGGTACGGGGACGAACGCGAAGATCCCCGGCATGACCGTGGGCGGCAAGACCGGTACCGCGCAGCACGGCGTGGACAACTCCGGCACGCCGTACGCCTGGTTCACCTCCTGGGCGGAGAACAGCCAGGGCAAGAAGCTGGCCGTGGCCGTGGTGGTCGAGGACTCGGACGCGAAGCGCGCCGAGATCAGCGGCAGCGGTCTCGCGGGGCCCGTGGCCAAGGCCATGATGCAGGCGTCGCTCGGCTGAGACGTGGGGCCGGAGCGCACCCCCAGGCTCCGTCCCCCGATTCCGCGAAGGCCCCGCGCCGGCCGGTGACTCCGGCGCGGGGTCTTCGCTTTGCGCGCCTGTGATGTGTGCCTGTGATGTGTGCGGGCTATGTGGCGAAGGGGCAGCGCCGCACGTGCTCCAGATCCGCGTCCGAGGCCAAGCCCGCGTGATACAGCCGCAGCTCGGTCGCGCCCAGGTCGGCGGCGTGCGCGGCGTCTGCCGCCAGGCTCTCCGGGCTGCCGCCCATCCCCGACACGATGGGGAAGTTGGCCGCCAGGGTGCCGGCGCCCCGGCCTGCGGCGGCGAAGGGGGTCAGTGCCTCGGTCCGTTCCTCCGCTCCCCCGGCGCACGGGACCACCACGCCGTCGGCGTCCTCGCGCGCCTCGGCCGGGTCCGTGCCCGCGTTGGCGCCCGTGCGGTGCGCCGCCGGGTCGGCGTGCAGCAGCACCCTGAACTGCCCGGCGCCCTCCCGGGCCGCCCGTTCGCGCACCGCGGCGACCGCCTCGCGGCGCAGCCTCCGCGCGGCCGCGCCCCGCCAGCGCGCCACCGCCTCCGCGTACTCCCCCAACAGCTCGCCGATCAGCTCCCGTTCGCGGGCCCGCGAGGCGCCGGGCGCGGTCATCTCCGGGCGCTCGCCGCGCCACAGCGGCGCGAGTGCCCGGCGCACCTCCGTGCGCAGCCGCTCCGGGTCGGCGCCCTCGCCCTCGTACCCCGCGCGGCAGTGCTCGCAGAAGCAGAGCGACATCGCGTACTCGCCCGCGCCGCCCAGCTCCACGCCGCGCGTCTTGTCGTGCGCGTGCAGGTGGGCGAAGCCGTACCAGCCGCAGGACTCCAGCTCGGTGCCCTCCGCGCCGGGGCGCGCCCCGGCCTCCGCCGCGAGCGCGACCAGGTACTCGCGCACCCGCGGCTGCGCGACGCACGGCGCCCACGGATACCGGTCGCCATACGCGTTCTCCACCGTGAGCTGCGGGAACTCGCCGCCCAGCCGGGAGTCGTGCGCCAGCACCGCCCAGGAGTGCACCCGCAGCCCGGCCTCCGCCAGCGCCTCGGCCGCCTCGCCGAACGCGCCGCCCGGATGCCCGCTGACCGCCCAGTCCTGCTGCCCGCACGGCCGCAGCGCCCGGCCCTGCCAGTGCCGCGCCTCCGGCGGGTAGAGCACGGCGGAGTGCCGGGCGGTGACGACGCGGTGCGCCGGGTGGCGCGGGGTGAGCGCGCGGGTGGAGTGGTACGCGGAGGCGAGGGTGACCTGCCCGATCCCGAGTCCGGCGAGGCGCGGCGCGGCCTCCGGATCGCCGATCACGTCCCAGGGGTAGAGGAAGGCCGCGGCCCGCAGGGGACCGGCCCGTAGGGGGCCTCCCGGAGACGGCTGGGGGTTCGGCATGACGGACTCCTCGTACGGGCGGCGCGTCGGGGCGGGGAGCCGCGGCTGTCCACGACCGTGAAGCCGCGTCACGCTATGGCCGCGCTCTCGCGCCGGTCAACACATGCGTACGCGCGCGTTCCGCCCAAGTCACGCGCGGGCACGGCGCCTTGACGCCCCCACGCGGCCTCCCTAGCGTCGTGCCGGGCCGCCCCGTCGATCGCCCCATATCTGAACACCGTCCACGGATGGAGACCGCCGATGCCCGCTCCCCGCACCGTTCTGCTCACCGGCGCCGCCGGTGGCGTGGGCACCCTGATGCGCAGGCTGCTGCCCCCGTACGGGTACCGGCTGCGGCTTCTGGACCAGCGGCCGGTGCCGGAAGTGGAGGGTGACGGGACCGGCGCCGAGGAGACGTTCACCGCCGAGATCGGCGACCCGGCGTGCGCGGACACCCTGCGCGAGGCCGTCCGCGGCGTGGACGCGATCGTCCATCTCGCGGGGATCTCCCTGGAGTCCACCTTCGAGAAGATCCTGCGCGCCAACATCGAGGGCACGTACCGGCTGTACGAGGCGGCGCGCGAGGCGGGCGTGCGGCGCGTGGTGTTCGCCTCCTCCAACCACGCGGTGGGCTTCACCCCCGTACCGGACCCTGACGGAACCCCGATCCCGGCCGGCACCCCGCACCGCCCCGACACCTTCTACGGGCTCTCCAAGGGCTTCGGCGAGGACCTGGCGCAGCTCTACTGGGACCGGCACGGCATCGAGACCGTCTCGGTGCGGATCGGCTCCTGCTTCCCCGAGCCTTCTTCCGTACGCATGCTGTCCATCTGGCTCAGCCCCGAGGACGGCGCGCGGCTGCTGCACGCGGCGCTGACCGCGGAGGACGTCGGGCACACCGTCGTCTACGGCTCGTCCGACAACACCCGCCTGAACTGGGACCTGACCACGGCCCGCGCGCTGGGGTACGCGCCGCGCGACGACTCGGAGGAGTACGCGGCCAAGCTCATCGCCGAGCACGGGGACCTGGACCCGGAGAGCCCGGACGCGCGCTGGCTGGGCGGCAGGTTCTGCACGGACCCGCCCATCTGGCCGCACTGAGCGCGGGGCTGAGGGCAGGGGTTGCGCGTCCGCGCGCCGGGGAAGGTGGCGGCGGTGACCTCCCCCAATCCGACCTCCCGGGACGCCTCCCGGAACCTGACCTTCGTCGTCGGCACGGGCCGCAGCGGTTCGACGGCGCTCTCCCGCATCCTCCGGCTGCACCCCGACGTGCTCAGCCTGAACGAGCTGTTCGCCTGCGTGCAGAACGCGGCGATGAGCGAGGAGGCCCTGGACGGGCGGGAGTTCTGGGCGCTGCTCACCGCGCCCAACCACGTCTTCGACACCATGATCCGCAGCGGGGCGCCGCTTCCCGAGTTCCTCTACAACCGGCACCCGGAGTGGCGGTACTCGGCCGAGAAGGACGGCATCCCCGCCGTGAGCCTCATGCCGCTGCCCCATCTCTCGGACGCGCCCGACGCGTTGCTCGACTCGCTGGAGCCCGAGGTGCGCGGCTGGCCGACGCGGCCCGCTCCGCAGCAGTGGGAGGCGTTCTTCGAGGCGCTGGCCCGGCGCTGCGGAGGGGCGCGCGCCGCGGTGGAGCGCTCCGGGTACTCGTTGCACCATGTTCCGCTGCTGCGCCGCATGTTCCCGCGGGCGCGCTTCGTGCACCTCTTCCGGGACGGCCCCGACTGCGCGCTGTCGATGAGCCGGCACCCCGGTTACCGCATGATCCTGCTGCTGCGCGAGATCGCCGAGCGCTGCGGCGCCGGCCGGTCGCCCGGCGCCCTCGCGCAGCTCACGCCCGAGCAGGTCGCCGCGCTGCCGCCGGACCTCGCCGGGCTGCTCGGCGAGCGCTTCGACCGCGCGCTGGTGATGGAACGCCCGCTGGCCGCCGAACGGTTCGGCGCGCTGTGGTCCGAACTCGTCGCCGAGGGCGCCGGGTACCTGGAAGAGCTGCCGCAGGAGATCCGTACGACGCTCTCGTACGAGGAGCTGCTGGGCGATCCGCGCGGCGAACTCTCCCGGTTGGCCCGCTTCGTGGGGGTGGAACCGCTGCCCGGCTGGCTCGATGCGGGCGAGCGCCTCCTGGACTCCGGCCGCGCCGGCGCGGCGCTGCGGCTGCCCGCCGGGGAGCTGGAGGCGCTGCGGGAGAGCTGCGCACCAGGGATGCGGGTGTTGCGTACGGGACAACCAGGGGCCGGTGCACAGGCGTCCCCGTAGACATGATGGGGTCGCAACCGATCATCGCCATGCACACCCGGGGAGGACCAACCCGCCATGCACACCGCCCACTTCCTGCAGCTCGCCGCCCAGTCGGACGCCGATTCGGGAGGTGTCGACCTGTCAGGACTGCTGCACTCGGGGATCGTCAGCTGGATCATCCTGGGGCTGGTCGCCGGCACGATCGCCAAGGTGATCCTGCCGGGCCGCGACCCCGGCGGGATCCTGGGCACGGCGCTGACCGGCATCGCGGGCGCGTTCGTGGGCGGCTGGCTCTCCGCGACGTTCCTGGACAGGCCGATAGAGAACAACGTCGTCGACCCCGCACTGTGGATCTCCGCGATAGCGGGTTCCCTGGTGCTCCTGGTCCTCTACCGCATCTTCTTCGGCCACTCGCGAGAGCGGCACAGGTGAGGAGCGCTGCGCTGCGCCGCCGCACGACACCCCTGGCGGCCGCGGCCGGGTGAAGCGGCTCCACCCCTCTCCCGCCGCAGCGGGACGCGCGTACAGCGGCAGCGGCCGGCGGTGACAGCGGGGCCGCTCCGGAGCCGCAAGCGGGGCCGGACACGCACAGCGGTCAGGGTGCGAACGCGCGCCCCGGCGCTAGCGGGACCGGCGCAGCAAGCGGCTGCCCGGCGCCGACGCCCAGGGGCAGCGCGCCCCTTCGCAGCGCTCGCACGCGGCCGAGTGCCCCTCCCGTACGAGGGGCCGTGGCGGACCACCCGCCGCGGCCCTCGCAAAGGAACTGCAAAGCTCGGCCAGTCGTTAGCTTCGGCATGACCGCGATGACTCCTGGCTCCAACCTCCCGCTGACCGCGGCCCGCGTGGCGGTGGAGGTCACTGCTCCGACCCGGCTCGACGTGTCGGGACTGCTCCTCACCGAGGGCGGCAAGGTCCGCTCCGACGAGGACTTCGTCTTCTACAACCAGCCCTCGGGTCCCGGGGTGACCCACAGCGGCGGGGGCAGCGCGGACACCATCACGGTGGACACCGCCGCGGTGCCCGCCGAGGTGGACAAGGTGGTCGTCACCGCCAGCCTGGACGCCCCCGGCGCCACCTTCGCGGGCACGGAGCCGACGGCCACCGTCCGCGACGCGCAGACCCGGGCCGTCATCGCCACCTTCACCCCGCCGCAGCTCGGTCAGGAGACCGCCCTGGTGGTGGTCGAGGTGTACCGCAGGGGCGGCGCGTGGAAGGTGCGCGCCGTGGGCCAGGGTTATGCGAACGGCCTCGGCGGCATCGCCTCCGACTTCGGCGTGAACGTCGAGGAGCCCGCCGCCGCACCCGAGCCCCCGCAGGCGCCCCAGCCGCCCCAGCCCCCGGCCGCACCGCAGGCGCCCGCCGCGCCCCAGGCACCCCAGCCTCCGCAGGCCCCCGCTCCGCCGCAGTCACCGGCCCCGCCCCAGGCGCCCGCGGCCCCGCAGATGCCGCAGGCGCCCCAACCCCCGCAGGCGCCCCAACCCCCGCAAGCGCCCCAGCCCCCGCAGGCACCGCAGCCGCCCCAGACTCCGCAGGCCCCCGCCGCACCGCAGCCGCCCGCCGCGCCCGCTCCCCCGCAGGCGCCCGCACCCGCCGGCGGCGGGAAGATCAATCTGGACAAGGGCCGGGTCAGCCTCCAGAAGAACCAGACGGTCTCGCTCACCAAGGGCGGTCAGCCCATGCTCACCTCGGTGCGCATGGGCCTGGGCTGGGAGCCGGTGTTCCGCGCGGGCAAGCGCGCCAAGGACATCGACCTGGACGCCTCGGTCATCGCGTACGACGCCAACCGCAAGAAGATCGACGCCTGCTATTTCGGCAAGCTCGCCATCCTGCGCGGCGTCATCCAGCACTCAGGGGACAACCTCACCGGCGAGGGCGCGGGCGACGACGAGAGCATCACCGTCCACCTCGGCGACCTGCCCCCGCAGGTCACGGGCCTGGTCTTCACGGTGAACTCCTTCTCCGGCCAGAAGTTCACCGACGTCGCCAAGGCGTACTGCCGCCTGCTGGACGGCGCGGGCAACGAGCTCGTCCGCTTCGATCTCACCAACGCCGAGCCGCGCACGGGCGTGCTGATGTGCAAGATGATCCGCCAGTTCTCCGGCGAGTGGGAGATGACCGCACTCGGGGAGTACGTGGACTCGCGCACCGTACGCGGCATGGTCAAGCCGGGAGCCGCCGCGCTGTGACCCACGCGGCCGCGCCCCCAACCGTCAGGAGGCGCGGCCGCCCTCCTCACGCCCCCAGCTCGATGCGCCGGATGTCCTTCACGATCACCAGATAGCTGACCACGGCCAGCGCCGCGCACACGCTGACGAAGGCGAGCGCCAGGTCGAAGGAGCCGGTGGCGTCCAGCAGATAGCCGATGACCAGCGGCGTCACGATGCCGGCCAGCGCGCCGAAGGTGTTGAACAGTCCGCCGGCGAGCCCCGCGATCTCCTTCGGCGCGACATCGGACATCACGGCCCAGCCCAGCGCGCCCATGCCCTTGCCGAAGAAGGCCAGCGACATGATCACGACGACGAGCCAGGACGACGTCACGTAGTTGCACACGATGATGCCGGTGGACAGCAGCAGCCCGGCGACGATCGGGATCTTGCGCGCTGCGGTGACGCTCAGCCCGCCGCGCGCCAGCCGGTCGGAGACGTACCCTCCGAGCACCCCGCCCACGAAGCCGCACAGCGCGGGCAGCGAGGAGACGAAGCCCGCCTCCAGGATGTCCATGCCGCGCTCCTGCACCAGGTAGACGGGGAACCAGGTCAGGAAGAACCACGTGATCGTGTTGATGAAGTACTGGCCCACGAAGGTGCCCAGCGTCGTGCGGTTCCGCAGCAGGAAGGCCATGTGCCGCAGGTTCTCCCGGCCCGCGGTGACAGCCTTCGCGCGGGCGTCCTCCTCCGCGGTGGGCGCGTCCAGGTCCACGAGCGCGCCCCCGTCCTGGAGGTGCCGCAACTCGCCCTCGCCCAGCCGCGGATGGCTGCGCGGCGGGTGGATGACCCGCGTCCACACCAGGGCCAGTACGACGCCGACGCCCCCGACCACGGTGAACACGTGCTGCCAGCCCAGCGCGGTGACCAGCCAGCCCATCAGCGGCGCGAAGGCGACGGTGGCGAAGTACTGCGCCGAGTTGAAGAGCGCCGAGGCGAAGCCCCGCTCCCTCGTGGGGAACCAGGCCGCCACGATGCGGGAGTTGCCGGGGAACGAGGGCGCCTCCGCGACGCCGACGGCGAAGCGCAGCGCGAAGAGCAGCACGACGGCCGCGCCCGCGAAGAAGCCGATGGCCCCCTGCAGCATGGTGAACAGCGACCACAGGAAGATCGCGGCCCCGTACACCCGCTTCGATCCGTACCGGTCCAGCAGCCAGCCGCCGGGTATCTGCGCCACCAGGTACGACCAGGAGAAGGCGGAGAAGAGCAGCCCCAACTCGGCGGAGCTGATGTGCAATTCGCGCTGCATCGCGTCGCCCGCGATGGAGAGCGTGGAGCGGTCGGCGTAGTTGACCGTGGTGACGGCGAAGAGCATCGCCAGGATCAGATAGCGCAGCCGCCCGGCGTGCGCTGCGGCCTTTTCGCGCGGGGTACGCGGTGGATGCGGGGCGGTGGTGGTCGCGGGCTCGTCCTGCCTGTCGGTGTCGGACACGTTCGGTCTCCCTGGAACTGGGGGCGGCGGCACTGCCGCGTGTGGTCCGGGCCACATCGCCGGTGGCTGCGTTGACCGTAGGGACCGTTCCGATGCGCGTCCATGTCGAATTTTGTTGGTTGTGATGCGCGTTGGGCATCACCGGACGTCCCGGGAGGGGCGGTACGCCTCACAGGTGCCGCAGCAGCGCGTCCAGCGCCGGGTTGTCGTTGTTCCTCCGCCAGACCAGGTCGAGTTCGACAGGGCGGGGGTCGGGCAGGTCCAAGGCGCGGTAGACGAGGCCGCCGTACCGGATGCGGGTGGCCGACTCGGGGACCAGGGCCGCGGCCCAGCCGGTGTCCACGAGCGCGAGCATGCTGTGGATCTGGCTCAGGTACTGGGTGAACACGGGCCGCACGTGCGCCGCGCGGAAGATCCCGATCAGCAGCTCGTGGAAGTACCTGGCCTCGATCGGCGAGTACATCAGCAGGCTCTCCCCGTCGAGGTCCCCCACCCCGAGCGGCCCTTCGCACGCGGCCAGCCGGTGCCCCTCGGGGAGCGCGGCGACCAGCCCCTCGCGCACGGCGGGCCGGGTGGTCAGCTCGGCGCTGATCGCGGAGGGCCGTATCAGCCCCAGATCGAGCGCCCCTTCGCCGAGCGCCTCCAACTGGTCCCGGGTGACCAGCTCATGGAGCATGATCTCCACATCGGGCGCCGCCGAGCGCGCGGTCCCCAGCAGGTCCCCGAGCGCGGAGTAGGCGCCCGCCGCGGTGAACCCGAGCGCGATCGCCCCCGCCTCCCCGGTGGACACGCGGCGCACGGCGAGGGTGGCGTCCTCGGTCTGGCGCAGGATCCGGCGCGCCTCGGAGAGGAAGGCGCGGCCCGCGGGGGTGAGCCGCACGGAGCGGTTGGTGCGGTCCAGCAACTGCACCCGCAACTCGTTCTCCAGGAGCTGTATCTGGCGGCTCAGGGGCGGCTGGGTCATGCTGAGCCGTTCGGCGGCGCGGGTGAAGTGCAGTTCCTCCGCGACGGCGACGAAGCTCGTGAGCTGAGCCAAGGTGAACATCGATGCTCTTCCGGTATCCGTGAATGCAAAATCTATGTTGGACGTGGATCAATCGGCGACCGTAGCGTCCCCAGAAGCGAACGGCGACCCCTTGCGCAGCACCGCCGCGCCTCCGCACACCGCCTCACTTCAGGGACAGATGCGATGACCACGACGCACACGCTCAGGGCCGCACACTCCGCCGACTCCGCGAGGGGGACCGCGTCCGACATGATCCGCCGGCTCCGCCTCTCCTCCGTACTCCTCCCGCTGGCCGTCCCGGTCAGCGACGCCAAGGTGCTGACGGGACGTCAGAAGCCCATGACGGAGGTGGCGTTCCTCTTCGTGGAGATCGCCACCGAGCAGGGGTACGAGGGCGTCGGCTTCGGCTACTCCAAGCGCGCGGGAGGCCCGGGGCAGTTCGCGCACGCCAAGGAGATCGCCGAGGCGGTGATCGGCGAGGACCCCAGCGACATCGGGAAGCTCTGGACGAAGCTCGTCTGGGCCGGCGCCTCGGTGGGCCGCAGCGGGCTGGCCACCCAGGCGATCGCCGCCTTCGACGTGGCCCTGTGGGATCTGAAGGCCAAGCGCGCCGGGCTCCCCCTCGCCAAGCTGCTCGGCGCCCACCGCGACGCGGTGCGCTGCTACAACACCTCGGGCGGCTTCCTGCACACGCCCACCGAAGAGGTGCTGGACAACGCGGAGGCCGCGCTCGCCGAGGGCATCGGCGGCGTGAAGATCAAGGTGGGGCACCCGGAGGGCGCGCGTGACCTGGAGCGGCTGGCCGCGGTGCGCGAGCGCATAGGAGACGGCGTACCGCTGATGGCCGACGCCAACCAGCAGTGGGACCGGCCGACGGCGCGCCGCATGGGCCGGGCGATGGAGGAGTTCGGGCTCGTGTGGCTGGAGGAGCCGCTCGACGCGTACGACGCGCAGGGGCACGCGGCGCTCGCCGCCTCCCTCGACACCCCCATCGCCACCGGCGAGATGCTGGCGAGCGTGGCCGAGCACGCCGAGCTGATCCGGCACGGCGCGGCCGACGTGCTCCAGCCCGACGCGCCCCGCATCGGCGGCATCACGCAGTTCCTCAAGCTCGCGGCGCTCGCCGAGCACCACCACCTGCAACTGGCCCCGCACTTCGCGATGGAGATCCACCTGCACCTGGCGGCGGCCTACCCGAGCGAGACGTGGGTCGAGCACTTCGACTGGCTGAATCCGCTCTTCGAGGAGCGGCTGGAAACGGAGGGCGGGCGCATGCTGGTACCGGCGCGCCCAGGACTCGGCTTCACCCTCAGCGAGCAGGCGCGCGCCTGGACGGTCGCCACCCACGAGGAGGGGGCACGCCCGTAACGCGCACGCGCCCGCACACACCGGGACACCCGCACGCGCTCACGCCCGCACCCGCTCAACTGTCACAGCCACGGCGTACGTTGACCTCACGACCCCCAGGAGCAGACACCGCATGGCCTCCCTCACCCCGGCAGAACTCGGGCGCCGCCTCGGCTCAGGGCTGCTGTCCTTCCCGGTCACCCACTTCAAGGACGACGACCTCTCCTTCGACGGGCCCGCGTACCGCGAGAACATCGCCCGGCTCTCCAAACACGACGTCGGCGGGCTCTTCGCGGCGGGCGGCACCGGCGAGTTCTTCTCGCTCACGCCCGCGGAGGTGCGCGAGGTCGTCGCCGCGGCCGTGCGGAGCGCCCCCGAGGGCACCCCGATCGTGGCGCCGGCCGGCTACGGCACCGCGATGGCCGCCGAGTTCGCCGCCGAGGCCGAACGGGCGGGCGCCGACGGCGTGCTGCTCTTCCCGCCGTACCTCACCGAGGCGAGCCAGGAGGGCCTCGCCCGGCACGTGGAGGCGGTCTGCCGCGCCACCTCGCTGGGCGTCGTCGTCTACAGCCGGGCCAACGCGGTCTACACGGACGTGACCCTGGCCCGCCTCGCCGAGTCCTGCCCCAACCTCATCGGGTACAAGGACGGCGCGGGCGACATCGACGCCATGACCCGCATCCACGCCAGGCTCGGCGACCGGCTCACGTACATCGGCGGGCTGCCCACGGCGGAGACCTACGCGCTGCCGTATCTGGAGCTGGGCGTCACCACCTACTCCTCGGCGATCTTCAACTTCCTGCCGGAGTTCGCCCTCGCCTTCTACGAGGCGGTACGGGAGCGGCGGCACGAGGACGTGCGGCGGATGCTCAACGGCTTCGTGCTCCCCTACACCGCGATCCGCGCGCGCCGCCCCGGCTACGCGGTGAGCATCGTGAAGGCCGGGATGACCGCGACGGGGCACCACGCGGGCCCGGTGCGGCCGCCGCTGACCGATCTGACCCCGGAAGAGCGCGGGGAACTCGGCACTCTCCTCGCCTCGCTGCCACACTGATCGCATGTCGAGCATCTACCGCGGAGAAGCGACGCTGATCAGCGAGGGAGTCCGCATCCCGGTCGAGGCCGCCCTCTACACGCACGACAGGGGCCCGGAGTCCACCTGGTCGGGGACCCTGCGGTCCGTCGACCCCGAGACACCGCTCTGGGTGGAGCTGGAGGGCGACACCGCGAGGATCCGGCTGCCGGACGGGCGCGAGGGCTCGGTCCTCATCCAGGGCTCGGGCTTCGGCCCCGTACAGGTCGCGGGAGACGGACCAGAACCCTCCTGACCTGCGGAAACAGCAGCACAACAGCGTCAGGGCACTAAGAGGGCCCCGCCGACGGGGGAGCAGCGGGGCCCGGCTCACCATTGTGGCAGAGAACGAACGGGGCGGCAGGGGCCTCGGCTTAATCTCCAATGAGAACTTCCGGACGCCCCTCCGCCCCCTCCCCCATTCCGTACGGATTCCTGCTGACGAATCCCCGCGTACGGATCTCCCCGTACGACCTCGCCGTACGACCTCTCCGTACGGCCGCCCTCAGCAGACGCCGTCGCCCGGCTTGGGGTTGCCCAGGCCGAACAGCGGCCGCAGCCTGAGCCCGGCCCAGGTGCCCAGCAGCGCGACCGCGCCCCAGATCCAGCCGTGCAGGCTGCCGGAGGCGATGCCCGCGAGGTACGCGCCGATGTTGCAGCCCCCGGCCATCCGGGCGCCGATGCCCATCAGTACGCCGCCGAGCACGGCGGCCACGGCGGTGCGCCACGGGATGCCGCGGTGCAGCGTCCACACACCGCCAGCGGCGGCGGCCACGGCGGCGCCGATCATGATGCCGAGGTTCGTGAGGCTGGTCTTGTCCGCGAGCACCGGGCCCGAGAACTGCGCCGCGTTCTCGGGCTGCTTCCAGAAGGCCCAGGTCTCGGGCGAACCGCCGAGCACGCCCACCAGCTTGCTCCCCCAGAGCGCGAAGGCGCTGGTCACACCCCATGCGCCGCCGGACACCAGGAGCACGCCCGCGCCGAGCACGGCGAGCACGATCGCGCCGGCGGCCAGCGGCCAGGAGCCGCGCAGCACCCGGGCCGCCGCGCCGCGCGCGGAGGGCGGTGCGCCGACCGGCGGCGGGTTGCGGCGGGCCTGCACGCGCCGGGCGATCACGTACACGAGGGCGAGCGCGGCGATCGTGACCGCCCAGGAGCCGAACCAGCCGACGTGGTCGGAGAGGAGTACGGGGTCGAGCGCGGGCAGCCCGTTCCAGAGGGAGAACTGCCAGGCGGCGAGCGTCGACCCGAGGACGAAGCCGCCGAGGGTCAGCACGATCGCGCTCTGCCCCGAGCCGACCGCGAAGAGCGTGCCCGAGGCGCAGGCGCCGCCGAGCTGCATCCCGATCGCGAACAGGAAGGCGCCGACCAGCAGCGCGATGCCGAGCGGGCCCGCGCTGGGTTCGGGTGCCGAGCCGAAGAGGCCCGTGCCGGTGCCGATCACGAGCGCGAACAGCGTGGCCGTGGTGCCGAGCAGCAGGGTGTGGGCGCGCAGCCCGGTCCCGTTGCCGACGGCGATCAACTGCCGCCAGGCGGAGGTGAAGCCGAAGCGCGAGTGGAAGAGGCCGATGCCCAGGCCGATGCCGAGCAGCAGCAGGACGCCGGGCTTGGCGCCGTGCGCGCTCCACACGTACGCGGTGAGCCCGGCCCCGAGCACCCCCGCGACGGCGAGCGGCACCCGGCGCACCGCGGGCAGCGGAGCGGGTTCCGGCGCGGGCGAGCTGGTCGGCGAGGGCGTGAGCAGGGAGCGGCGGGGCGCCGCCGTCTCAGGGGATCCGGTCCCGGAGGGGGCGGGAGGGGCGGAGGTCACAGGTGTCTCCGGAGAAGAGCAGGTGGGGGTTCGGATGCGGGGGCCCGGAACGGGGCGCGGGGAGGGCACGGAACGGGCGTGGGGAGCCCCGGGAGTTCCGGGAAAGGGGTCTCAGCGGAGACAGAGTGCGTCGTCGACGCTCCACGCGGTGGCCGCGAAGAGCGTGAGCGCGAGCTCGCGTGCGGGTCCGAACATGCGTGCCACGGTAAGGCAGCGAGGCATGCACACGGCAGAATGTCTCATTTTGCGAGACACGGGCGTGAGACGGAGGAGGGGCGAATGGGGGACGGATGTGCGCGTGGCGGGACCCTGGACCGGCCGGGCGCAGCGCGCGTAGGTTGCCCGGACCCGCCGAACTCCCCCACAGGAGGCCGCAGTTGACCCCCACGTCTCATGCCGGCGCAGGACCCACCGTGCGCGTCGAGCGCGCGGGCCAGGTGGCCACCGTCGTGCTCGCGCGCCCCGAGTCCAGGAACGCCGTGGACGGGCCGACCGCCGCGGCGCTGGCCGGCGCCTTCCGGGAGATCGAGGCCGACCCGGAGACGCGGGCCGCGGTGCTGTGGGGCGAGGGCGGCACGTTCTGCGCGGGCGCCGATCTGAAGGCCCTGGGCACGGACCGCGCGAACCGGGTCGCCGAGGACGGCGACGGGCCGATGGGCCCGACCCGCATGCGGCTGTCCAAACCCGTGATCGCCGCGGTCGCCGGGCACGCCGTCGCGGGCGGCCTGGAGCTGGCGCTCTGGTGCGACCTGCGGGTGGTGGAGGAGTCCGCCGTGTTCGGCGTGTACTGCCGGCGCTGGGGCGTGCCGCTGATCGACGGCGGCACGGTGCGGCTGCCGCGCGTCGTGGGCTCGGGCCGCGCGGCCGACATGATCCTCACAGGGCGCACCGTGCGGGCCGGCGAGGCGTACGACATGGGGCTCGCCAATCGCCTCGTACCGCCGGGCACCGCGCGCAAGGCAGCGGAGGAGCTGGCCGCCGAGCTGGCCCGCTTCCCGCAGACCTGCCTGCGCGGGGATCTCGCCTCGCTGCGCGCGCAGGAGGGGCTGCCCGAGCGGGAGGCGATGGAGGCCGAACTGCGGTACGGGGCCGCCTCGTTGGAGGAGGCACTGGAGGGCGCGGCCCGGTTCGCCGAGGGTGCGGGGCGGCACGGAGCGCCCTGACGCGGCGCGTGCACACCGCAGCACACGGCGTTGATCACAACTATTGACGTGACCACGACCACGGGCGAGGGTTGCCGCTCGGACGACTGTGCGTGTACGGCCCACGAACTCCGGAGGCGCCCGTGTGCGATCTGCATGACCACAATGAGCATTCACACGAAGCGATAGCCCGAAGCGGCATGAGCAGACGTCAGATCATGCAGATGCTCGGCGCAGCGGGAGTGGCCACGACGGCCGCCGGTGGAGCCGTCGCCGGTGCGGATCCGGCGGTGGCCGCGGCCGCGACGGAACCCGCGGGCATGGAGGCGGGGGACGACTACAAGCCGCCGCACGGGCTCGCCGAGGACTCGGCGGCGAAGAAGTCGGCGCTCGCGTGGATTCAGCAGCAGGAGGAATCCATCCTCGGTCTCAACGACGAGATCTGGGAGAACGCGGAACTCAGCCTCAAGGAGTGGAAGTCCTCGCTCGCCCAGGCGGAATTCCTGGAACGCGCGGGATTCCATGTGGAGTTCGGCACCGCCGGCTTCCCCACCGCGTTCACCGCGACCTTCACCCGCGGCTCGGGCGGCCCGGTGCTCGGCTTCAGCGGCGAGTACGACGCGCTGCCGGGGCTCTCCCAGAAGAAGGGCGTCGGCCACCACGACCCGCTGGTCTACGAGCACGACCCCTTCCACCCCGGCTACGGCGCCGGACACGGCTGCGGCCACGCGGCGCTCGGCACGGCGGCAGCGGCAGCCGCGGCGGCGGTCGCCCGCGCGGCCGAGCGGCACAGGCTGGACGTCACGGTGAAGTTCTTCGGCTCGACCGCCGAGGAGCAGATCATCGGCAAGACCTACGCGGTCAGCAAGGGCGTGTACGACGGCCTCGACGCCTTCCTCGACTGGCACCCCTCCACCGGCAACGCGACCGGCTGGGAGACCACCAACGCCATGACGGCGGTGACCTTCACCTTCCTCGGGGTGGCGGGCCACGGCGGCACCCCGCTGGGCAACAAGAGCGCGAGCGACGCGGCCGTGATGATGGCGACCATGTCGGAGTTCCTGCGCGAGGAGAGCATGGCGCCCTCGGCGCGGCTGCACTGGGTGATCAGCAACGGCGGGGACATCCCCAACGTCACGCCGGAGATCGCGCAGATCGCGTACTACGTGCGCGAGGGCAGCCCCGAGCGGGTGCAGTCGCTGCTGGAGAAGGTGATCGCGGTCTCCGAGGCGGCGGCCAAGGCGAGCCGCACCACCGTCTCGCACCGCATCACCTCGGCCTGCTGGAACCAGCTCCCCTCCCGCTCCTTCGCCGAGCTCATGCACGAGAACATGCGGCGGATCGGTCCGCCGAAGTTCTCCGCCGAGGCGCAGCAGCTCGCCAAGGACCTGCAGAAGTCGCTCGGTCTCCCGGAGAAGGGCCTGCAGAAGGACCTCACCCCGCTCAAGCCGCCCAACCCGCTCTTCCTGGGCGGCGGTTCGACGGATGTGGCCGACATAAGCTGGCAGGTGCCGACCGTGTCCATGGGCACCGCGCTGGCCCCCGTCGGCACCAAGATGCACACGTGGTCGACCGCCGCCTGCACCGCCGCGGCGCCGGGCCACGCGGCACTGCTGTCGGCGGCCAAGTACCTCGCGGCGACCGCCGTCGACCTGATCACCCAGCCGGAGCGGCTCAAGGCGATCAGGAAGGAGTTCGAGGAGCGGCGCAAGGGCGTGGACTGGAAGACCTCGCTCCCCGAGGGCTACGAGCCGCCGATGTACGAGCCGCCCGCCTGGTTCCTGGAGAAGACGAAGCAGAAGTGGCCGCCGGACAACATCACCTGGCCCCCGCACCGGGTGGTGAGCCGCGAGAAGTTCTCCTCCCTGGGCCCGGAACTGGAGCCCCAGAAGTAGGAACCCGGCGGGCCCCGTGAGGGGGAATGCCCGCCCTGGGAGCGACATGAGCCGTGTGCGGCGGGGCGGCGTGCGGTAGATCTACGGCATGCCGCTCTCCCGCCGCCTCGCGCTCCCCCTCCTCACCGTCGCCGCCGTGGGAATGCTCGCCGCCTCCCCCGCGGCCGCCGCGCCCTCTCCCCGTACACCGGGCATCGCCGAACTCTCCGCTCAGCGCGTGGAGTTGGCCGACAAAGTAGCCGCCGCGAAATGGGGCACGGACAAGCCCATCGACGACCCGGCGCGCGAACAGGCGCTGCTGGAGGACGTGGCCCAGAGGTCCGCCGGCATGGGCCTCGACCCGGACGAGGCGACCGCCGTCTTCCGCGACCAGATCGAGGCCAACAAGAAGGTGCAGCGCGGCCTGTTCGCGCGGTGGGACGCGCACCCGGACGAGCGCCCCGACCGCCGCCCCGACCTGGCCAAGGAGGTGCGCCCCGCGCTGGACCGCCTCACCGACCGCCTGCTCGCCGCGCTCCGCGGCACCGAGGAGGCCCGGCACAGCCCCACGTGCACGGCGCGCGTCGCCCACGGCACGCTGCGCACCGCGCACGCGCACCACTTCGACGCGCTGCACGCCGCGGGCCTGGAACGCGCCGTGCGCTCGGTGTGCGCGGACCGGCACTGAGCGGCAGCCGTACGCAGGCGCCGCTGACCAGCGCCGACCTCCCCGTACACAGACAGCACCCGTACGCCGCCCCGCTCAGCCCTCGCGGCGCCAGGGGCCGGTGATCGCGAACATGATGCCCGGCTCCTGGATGTTGGCGAACAGCGTGCCGCCGTCGGCGGAGAAGCACACGCCGGTGAACTCGCTGTACTCGGGCTCGTCCCCGGTCCCGTTGTTGAGCTGGTTGCGGACCAGCGGGTACGTGACCCCCTTCTCCGTCACCCCGAACAGGTGCTGCAGCCCCTCGCCGTCCTCCGCGAGGATCAGCCCGCCGTGCGGGGACACCGTGATGTTGTCGGGGCCGTCGAGGGTGTCCGGCTTGTCCGGGTCCCTGTTCACGCCGAGGAGCACCTTGAGCGTCAGGGTGCGGTGCCGCGGATCGTAGAACCAGACCTGCCCGTCGTGCGGAGTGCCGGGGCTGTCGCCCTCGTGCGCGTACGAGGACACCACGTACGCGCCCCCGTCGGCCCACCACATGCCCTCCAGCTTCCGCCCGCGGGTCACGTCCTGCGCGCCGAACTGCTGCCGCACCGGCTTCTCCTGCGCGTCGCGCTCCGGCACCTCGATCCAGTCCACCCCGTACACCGTGCCGGGCTTCGCGGCGCGCGCGAGGTCGTCCACGAACTTCCCGCCCGCGTCGTAGCACTTCATGGCCTGGAGCACCCCCGCGTCGCCGGCCAGCGTGCGCAGCTTTCCGCGGCCGTGGGTGAAGCCGCGCGGCGGGGTCCAGCGGTAGAAGAGGCCGTTGGGCTTGGAGGCGTCCTCGGTCAGATACAGATGCCCGCGCCGCGGATCCACCACCACGGCCTCGTGGTCGAACCGCCCCAGCGCCTTCACCGGCTTCGGGTTCCGGTTGGCCCGCTTGTCGTGCGGGTCCACCTCGAAGACGTAGCCGTGGTCCTTGGTCATGCCGTTCTGGCCGGCCTTGTCGGTGTTCTCCTCGCAGGTCAGCCACGTACCCCAGGGGGTCGCGCCGCCCGCGCAGTTGGTGGAGGTGCCGGCGATGCCGACCCACTCGGCGACGTGCTCGCCCTCGCCGCCCGAGACCTCGACGACGGTGCACCCGCCGGAGGCCGCCGGGTCGTACACCAGCCCCTCGGCGAGCGGCACCGGATGCTC
Organism: Streptomyces odontomachicola; assembly: GCF_039605595.1. Lineage (NCBI taxonomy): Bacteria > Bacillati > Actinomycetota > Actinomycetes > Kitasatosporales > Streptomycetaceae > Streptomyces > Streptomyces odontomachicola. Next base: position 6,260 of record NZ_JBCFOK010000024.1, on the reverse strand, counting down.
CCACTTGCTCCTGGGGCCCTTGAGCTCGTGGTTGTTGACCAGCAGCGTGCTGCCGCGCGGCCCGGCGAAGGCGGCGGTGCCGTCGTGGTTGGAGGGGGTGGGCTCGCCCGACTCCAGCTTGGTCCTGCCGCTGTGCGTGAGGACCCGGTAGGTGAACCCCTCGGGGAGCGCGAGCAGTCCCTCGGGGTCGGGCACCAGCGGCCCGTACCCGGGACCGCCCGCGGGAACCCCGGCGGACGCGCCGGTCAGCCCGCCGGGAGCCGTGGTCAGCACCCCCGCGCTCCCGACGAGCGCGACCCCGGCACCGGCGACGGCGGAACGCTTGGCGAAGTCTCTCCGGCTGAGCGGACTGCGCGACATGGTCAACTCCTAGCTGGCATACGCCGTATCAGGCGCACCACACCCTGCCGCCCAACGGGGAACCCCCGCTGAACACCAGACGAAAACCGGAGAGAGAATCCGCCGCAGCGGAAAGCGCCCCCAGGCCGACGGCCCGGCGGTAAAAGCGCATCAGGCCCGGGGCTCGGGGCGAAGCCCCGATATCGCAACCCCACACACAAAGGGAGCGGGAAGCCAAAAGCTCCCCGCTCCCAAAGGCAACGGGGGCTGGGCCCCCGCGCACATCCGCCGCGTCAGCGGCTCCGCGCCTTGAACGCCGCCTTCCGCGCCTCCTTGGCCGCCCCCTTGTCCGGGTGGACCCGCCCCATGGCCTCCAGCACGTCGCCGGTCGCCGGGTGGTCCGCGCGCCACGCCTTGTCGAAGAACCCCGTGTGCTGCCCCACCAGGCTCTCGACGAGACCCCGCAGTTCGTCGTGCTCCGCGTCCTCCGGCTCGTCCCCCGCCTGCCCCAGGTGCGCGGCGATCGTGTCGATGGTCAGCCAGAACACCATGTCCTCGTCGGGCTGCGGCACGTCCTGCGCGCCGCGCTCGGCGAGCCACACCCGGGCGAGACCGCCCAGTTCGCGGTCGTCCAGCACCTCGCGCAGCGCCGGCTCGGCCTCAGGACCCGCCACCGCGAGCGCCTGCTGGCAGGCCAGCCGCCGCATCGGCGCGCTGTCGTCCGCGCCGCGCGCCGCCGCCAGGAGCTGCCGCGCCGCGTCCACGGTGTCCCGGCCCGCGAGCCAGCCCTCCACCTCGGTCTGCGCGTTGGGCTCGGAGTACGAGGGCAGCGCGGCCAGCAGCTTGTCGGCCCCCGCCCCGGCCAGGTCGCCGACCCGCGGCGCGTCCACACCGGCGGAGAGCATCCGCTCCCGTACCCCGTACAGGCCGAGCGTGGTCAGGCGCACCATCCCGTACCGGGTGATGTCCTCCTCCTCGCCCTCGGGCAGCTCCGGCAGCCCGGCGGCCTCCGCGTCGTCGACGTCGACCATCAACGCCTCGTCCACGGGGTGGTATTCGATCAGCCCGGTGGGCTCCAGCACCCGGAACATGTCGTCGAGCCGCATCAGCACCGAGGACACCTGCTCCAGCACCTCGGCGTCCGGCTGCTCCATCTCGTCCGGCACCACCATGGAGGCGGCCAGCATCGGGAGCGGCACGCTCTCCTCGTTGCCGACGGCGCCGTCCGTGACGGAGAGCAGATACAGGTTGCCGAGGGCGCCGTCGAGGAACTCCGACTCCTGCTCCGGGTTCCAGTCCAGCGCGTCCAGGTCGATGGAGTCCGGGTCGATCTGCCCGTCCTCGCCGACCGCGCCCTCCAGGTCGCCGAGCAGGTCCTCGAAGCTGGGCGTCGCCGCGTCCATCAGGACCGTCTCAAGACCGTCCTGCCACACGCCCAGCACGTCGGAGGGGCTGCCGGTCAGCCGCTCCAGCTCCTCGCCGGGGGTGGCCGCGCCCACCGGCTCGTCGTTCTCCGGCCCGGAGTCCCCGTCCCCTCCGGCCTCCTCCTCGTGCTCCTCGACCTCCAGCAGGCCGGTCTCCACGGCGAGGTTCCACGCCTCGGCCGCGTACACCGGGCCGTTCTCGTCCTCGCCCAGGCCGAGACGCTCGACGGCCTCCTTGAGCTGGGGGGCGAGGAGTTCGCCCCCGGCGCCGACCGGGACGCCGGCGCCCTCGCCCGACCACCGCGCCAGCTTCGCGGCCCGGGTGAACAGCGGCGCGGCGAGCGCGTCCCTGGCCAGCTCGGCTTCGGACGGCAGCCGCACGGGCGGCATGGTGGGACGGTCGTCTCCGGACATCTGCGCGTTCATCTCCTACTGGTCCTACGGGGTGCGACCTACCGGGGCGGACGGTGCAGGCCCCAGCGTAGACGGGATGTGTACCGCGCTGCCCGAATCGTGTGCTTGGCACCGGAGCCGCACCGCGTGCACGCCCCGGCGCCCCCGGGACGGCGGTCGTGCTCCGTACCGCGCCGCTCTGTGCGCACCACTGCACCACTGCCGCGCCCGCGCGTCCAACTCGCCGCACCACGAGCCGACTTGATCCAGCAAACTCCTTGACAACCGCCGTTTCCCCGCCAGGCTTTACCCGCGTAGAAAATGTGCCGCGCAGACCTGTGGCGCAGAGGGCGCGGGGTGCCCCGCGGAGCGCCCGGCGGCCTCCGCCGTCAACGTCGCGCGCCCGACGCACCACGAACGGCACGTACACCGCGTACACCGCACAGACCACGTACACCGAGCACGTGCGACACCTTCCCCACCCCCACCGGAGGCCCCGTTGCCGACCCGCTCCCGTCTCGCCCGCACCACCGCGCTCACCGCGGCGGCGCTCTGCTCCTCGCTGCTCCTGCTGCCCGCCGTGTCCTCGGCGACGCCCGCCGCGCAGGCCGCGCTCACCGGCCAGCGCATCCACGACATCCAGGGCACCACCAGGGTCTCCCCGCTCGCCGGGAGACAGGTCGCCGAGGTGCCCGGCGTCGTGACCGCGATACGCGGCTTCGGCTCGGCACGCGGCTTCTGGTTCCAGGACCCCTCACCGGACGGCGACCCGTCGACCAGTGAGGGGATCTTCGTTTTCACCGGCGAGAAGACGCCGCAGGTCAAGGCGGGCGACGAGGTGCGGGTCACCGGCAAGGTCGCCGAGTTCTACCCGGGCGGCCAGAAGGGCGGCTTCCAGTCCGTCACCCAGCTCACCGGCGCCACCTGGAAGACCGTCGCGAAGAACCGCCCGCTGCCCCGCGCGGTGCGCCTCACTCCCGACCGAATACCGGAGACGTACGCGCCGGACGTGGGCGGCAAGAGCATCGAGGACAGGAAGCTGCGCCCCTCCTCGTACGCGCTCGACGCCTACGAGTCCCTGGAGGGCATGCGCACCTCGGTGCGGGACGCGCGGGTCACCGGCCCCACCTCGAAGTACCACGACCTGTGGGTCACCACCGACCCGAAGCAGCGGCCCACCCCGCGCGGCGGCACCCTGTACGACGCGTACTCCCACCAGAACGGTGCGCGCGTGAAGGTCTCCTCGCTCATCCCCTTCGAGGAGCGGAAGTTCCCCGAGGCGAACGTCGGCGACGAGCTGCGCGGCACCACCGAGGGCCCGCTGGACTACGACAACTTCGGCGGGTACGCGGTCCGGGCGACCGCCCTGGGCGCGCACGAGGACAACAAGCTCGCGCGCGAGAAGACCCGCAAGGCGCGCGGCGACGAGCTGTCCGTGGCCACGTACAACGTGGAGAACCTCTCCCCCAAGAGCGAGCCCGCCAAGTTCGAGCGCCTCGCCGAGGCGTTGGTGCACAACCTGGCCTCGCCCGACGTCGTCGCCGTCGAGGAGGTGCAGGACGACTCGGGCCCGGCGGACGACGGAACGGTCGGCGCGGACAAGACGCTCAAGCAGCTCACCGACGCGGTCGCCAAGGCGGGCGGGCCGCGCTACGCGTACCGGCAGATCAGCCCCGAGGACGGCGCGGACGGCGGCCAGCCCGGCGGCAACATCCGGGTCGCCTTCCTCTACAACCCGGAGCGCGTCTCCTTCGCCGACCGCAAGGGCGGCGACGCCACCACCCCGGTCAAGGTCGAGAAGCGCGGCGGCAAGCCCGCGCTCTCCGCGAACCCCGGCCGGATCGCCCCGCAGGACGAGGCATGGAAGGCCAGCCGCAAGCCGCTGGCCGGCGAATTCCGCTTCCGCGGCCGCCCGTTCTTCGTGATCGCCAACCACTTCAGCTCCAAGGGCGGCGGCGACCTGGACGGCGACCAGCCGATGGACGGCGTGCACCAGCCGCCGGCCCGCCACTCCGAGCCGCAGCGCGTCGAGCAGGCGAAGCTGGTCAACTCCTTCGCGCGGGAGCTGCGTTCGGCCGACCCGAAGGCCGCGGTCTTCGCCGCTGGCGACTTCAACGACTTCGCCTTCTCGCCCGCGCTCAAGACGCTGCGCTCCGGCAACGCGCTGACCAGCCCCATGAACGAGCTGCCGGCCGCCGAGCGCTACGGCTATGTCTTCCAGGGCAACTCGCAGACCCTCGACCACATCCTCACCAGCCCGGGTACGGGCCGCGTGGAGTACGACATCGTGCACATCAACGCCGAGTTCCACGACCAGTCCAGCGACCACGACCCGTCGGTCACCCGCACCAGGCTGCACTGAGGGCCGTAGCATGTCACCCATGTCCCAACACGCCCCAGAAGACGGCCCGTTCCGCACCCGTCTCACCATGCGCAGCACCGACGAGGACACCAACGGCCATGTGCGCGGTTCGGCCTACGTGGAGTACGCGGACCAGGCGCGGTGGGAGTGCGTACGGGAGGCCGGCATCTCCACCGACGAGCTCGCGGCCGCGCGGCTCGGCCCGGTCAACCTGGAGACCACGGTCCGCTTCCACCGCGAGCTGCGCGCGGGCGAGGAGATCGAGATCTCCTGCGTCTTCCACTACGGCGAGGGCAAGACCTCCCGCGTGGAGCAGGAGCTCCGCCGCACCTCCGACGGCGAGCTCTGCGCTACGGTCGCCAGCGTGGGCGGCATCCTCGACCTCGAGTCCCGCCGCCTGGTCCCCGACCCCGCGTCGGTGTGGCGCAAGTACGCGACGCGGCCGGGGCTGATGGGCGTACGGGCGGAGTGAGCCGCGTACGGACCCGCGGCGCGCGGCGGGTCACTACGGCAACCGTCGTCTTCGGCCACCCCGTCGACATGACCAAGACCCTCATGGGTTTCGAGCTGTCCACGGAGGACTTCCCCCGGGAGTCCTGAACTCCCCTTGCGCGGGCTGCCGTTCGTCGCCCGCGCCCGCGTCGCGCTCCTCACCCGCACCCACCAGGTCGCGGGCGAGGAGCGCGGCGCCTGCCACCGCGCCGGGCATCAGGAGCACCATCAGCGGCGGGAACACCACCAGCGGCAGCCCGAAGCCGATGCCGAGGCCCTTCCGCGCACGCAGCATCCGCAGGCGCTCCCGTACGGGGATGCCGCGCCGTTGCAGGGCTACGGAGCTCAGTTCCAGGGTGAGGAAGAAGCCGGCGACGCAGAAGCCGAGGGCGGGGATCACGCTCTGGCCGATCACGGGGACGAAGCCGAGGAGGAACAGCGGCACCGTGAACAGCAGCATCCGCGAGAGCACGAAGAGGCTGTCGCGCACCGCGTTCCACAGCTCGCGCCACAGCGGCAGGTCCGGGCCCTCGGGGCAATGCCCCTCCGCCTTCTCGACCTCCTCGGAGAGCTTCTCGTAGAAGGGGTCGCCGATCAGCAGCGTGATCGCGGCGAAGGCGACGACCGCGAGGGCGAGCGCGGCGGCCCACAGCAGTACGGCGAAGAGGACGCCGAACGCGGTCTCCAGGGGCAGGCCCCAGCCGCGGGCCAGCGACTCGGCCCAGGCGGCGAGGTCGCCGGTGAAGAAGCCGAGGGTGGTGAAGGCGGCGGCATACAGCACGAGTGTCAGCAGCGCGGGCAACAGCCCGAACCCGAACCACCGCGTATGCGAGAACACCCACCGTTGCCCTCGCCCGAAGTACCCCACCCCAGCAACAAGATCACCCATACCCGCAGCCTAGTCGGCCCTCCCCGCTCAAGTACGGCCGATGCACGTGGCCGCTTTGCTCGCTGCGCGCCGCGAGCCCTCCCCACTGAGGTGTGGGCGTGCGTTCCGCTGGGGCGGAACGGGCGGGCACACCGGAACCGCCAGCCGCGAGGCCCCGTCCCCCACGCACCCAAGTCCCGCGCTCGCCGCGAGCGTTCACGGGGCTGCGCCCCGGGCCCCGTTGACAACGTGGTTGCGGGAGGCCGGGGGGGCGCAAGTCCGGTTGTGCCCCCCCCGTTCCGCCCCGACGGAACGACTGCCCATAACCTCGCAAGCGAGGACACGGACCGCAGCCCACAGCCCCGTACGGGGAGGGGAAGCG
>NZ_JBCFOK010000023.1:0-105328 GCF_039605595.1 Streptomyces odontomachicola | reverse complement strand
AAATTCGTTCCTGCTTTTCCCCTGTCGGCGGGGTGCCTTCCGGCGTGGCCGCTACGTTAGTGGATTTCCCCGGCTGATCAAAATCAGCGTCCGCGGTCGTTTTCCGGCATGCCGAAAAGCTTCCCGCGAAGGGAGATCGTGCTGAGTAGTGGATGCCACCGGATGTGGCGGGAGGTGCTGCCGCCGTAACCTTTCGGCTCCGTGGCAACCCGAAGAACTTTACGGACGGGGCCGGGTGGTGTCAACCGTTCCCCGGGGGTCAATCCAGACCGGTCAGTCCAGGTCGGTCAGCCGGCCGCCCGCGTCGGGCTGCGCGTCCTCGACGCGGCGGAGCAGGCGGGTCAGCAGCTCGCCCAGGCAGCCGCGCTCGTCGCCCGTGAGGTCCTGGAGGAGCTCCTCCTCGAAGACAGAGGCGCGGCGCATGACCTGGAGCCACTTCTCGCGGCCCTCGTCGGTGAGGCCGATGATCACGCGGACGCGGTTCTCCTCGTCGCGCTCCCTGGTGACCAGGCCCTGCGTGACCATCCGGTCGATGCGGTGGGTCATCGCCGCGGGCGTCAGGCCGAGGCGCTTGGCGATGGTGCCCGGCCAGAGCTGGTACGGCTCGCCGGCCATCACCAGTTCCTTGAGCACCTCCCACTCGGGGCTGGTGAGGCCCAGGGTGGAGAGCTGGCGGCCGTACGCGACGTTCATGCGGCGGTCGAGCCTGCTCAGCGCGTTCACGACCTTCTCCACCTGAGGGTCGAGGTCGCGGTATTCGCGCTGGTAGATGGCGATCTGCTCGTCGAGCGTCGGCTGTCTGTCCGGCATGAGCGGGAGTATCCCCCACGGGTATCGATTCGCGCTAAACGGCTTCCCTGTGTACTCTTTAGCTTCGAACTTTAGCATTGAACTCTACGGTCCCGGTGGGCTTCTCCAGCCATCGGGGCCTTGTCCTGGGGAGGTGAGTGTGACCACCGCGATGGGCGCTGCGCTGCGCCGCATTCAGATCGGGAACGCGCTGGTGGCGTTCGGCAACGGCTTCACCGTGCCGTTCCTGTTCGTCTACGTGGCGCGGGTGCGCGATCTCGGCGACGGCACGGCGGGTGCCGTGCTGGCCGTCTTCGCCGCCGCGGCGCTGCTGGTGCTTCCGTTCTCGGGGCGGGTGATCGACCAGCGCGGGCCGCTGCCGGTCGCCTTCGCCGGGGCCGGTGCCGCCGCGGTGGGAGCGCTCGGGTTCGGGCTGTCGAGTACGGCGCCGATGGTGCTGGTGTCCTCCGGGCTGATGGGGGGCGGGATCGCCGTACTGCAGCCCGCGCTGGCGACGATGATCGTGTGGTGCTCGACGACGGCGACCAGGTCGCGCGCGTTCGCCACGCAGTTCTTCCTGAACAACGCGGGGCTCGGGGTCGGCGGGCTGCTCGGCGGGTTCCTCGTGGACGAGTCGGAGCCGGCGAGCTTCACGTTGCTGTTCTGCATCGAGGCGACGATGTTCGTGGTGCTGCCGATGGTGCTGGCCTCGGTGCGGCTGCCGGAGCGCGCCGCCGCGGGTGCCGACGTACGGCCCGGGCAGGCCGCCGGGCAGCGGAACGCCGGCTGGGGGTTCCTGCTGCGGGACCGGGCGATGGTGCTGCTGTGCGTGCTCGGGTTCGTCGTGTTCTTCACCTGCTACGGGCAGTTCGAGTCGGGCCTCTCGGCGTACGCGGTCGAGGTCACCCGGATCTCGACGGCGACGCTCGGCACGGCGCTGGCCGCGAACACGGCGGTGATCGTGCTGGCGCAGTTCGTGGTGCTGCGGCTCGTGGAGCGGCGGCGGCGCAGCCGGGTCGTGCTGGCGGTCGGGCTGATCTGGACCGTGGCGTGGCTGGCGGCCGGGGCTTCCGGGCTCGTGCACGGGTCGCAGGGGGTCGCGACGGCGCTGCTGATCTCGACGTACGCGCTGTTCGGGGTCGGCGAGACGATGCTGTCGCCGACTGTGGCGCCGCTCGTCGCGGATCTGGCGCCTGAGCGTCTTGTCGGTCAGTACAACTCGGCGTTTGCGCTGGTCAAGCAGATGGCGTTGGCGGTTGGGCCTGCTGTGGGCGGGCTGATGGCCGCGGGTGGGCTGTACGCCGTGTACATCGGGATGCTTGTCGTGTGCTCGTTGGGGATCTGTGGGCTGGCGCTGTTGTTGGGGCGGCGGTTGTCGCCTGCGCAGGATCGGCCTTATGGGTCTGTTGTTGTGGCTGAGTCTGTGCCTGATGCGCGGGTGGGGTCGGCCGTGTGAGCCCTGCGGGGCTTGGGTTGGGGTTCGGGGCTTCGCCCCGGGCCCCTTTTTCGGGGCTTCGCCCCGTGCCCCGTTGGGTGTATGGCTGGGTGGGGTGCGGGGGCTTGCGTTCCGGTGTGCCCACCCGTTCCGCCCCTTGCGGAACGACTGCCCACACCTCGGTGGGGGGGGGAGGCGGCGGTGGGGCGGCTGGCCACACCTCGTGGAGAGGGCCGGAGGCTAGGTGCGGCGGGGCAAGGCGAATTCGCACCAGACTGATTTGCCTCCGTCTGGGGTTCTGCGGGAGCCCCAGGAGGAGGCGATCGTGGCGATGATCGAGATGCCTCTGCCCGCCTCGTCGGCCGGTTCAGCGCGGCGGCGGCGTGGGAGGTGTTCGTCGCCGTCCGTCACCTCGACGATCAGGCGTCGGTCCGTACGGCGCAGTCGGAGGCGCATCGGGGGCGTGCCGTGCTGGAGGGAGTTGGCTACCAGCTCGCTGGAGGCGAGAACGCCCAGGTCATGCAGGTCGGGCGGGAAGCGCCAGGAGGTCAGCACCCCTGAGGCGAACGCACGGGCCCGGGGCGCGGCCTCCGTACCACCCAGGAGGTCGAGGGCGGCGTTGTGGAACAGCTCCGCGTCCGGGCCCTCCCTCTCCGGGTGCTGGAGCACCAGGGCCGCGACGTCGTCGTCGTGGGATGAGGTGATGCCCAGGGAGCGGAGCAGGCGGTCGCAGATGACCTCGGGGGAGCCGACCGCGCCGGCGAAGGCGCGCTCCAGGGCGTCCACGCCCTCGTCGATGTCGGCGTCGCGGCGTTCGACCAGGCCGTCCGTGTAGAGGACGGCGGAGGAACCGGGGCTGAGGGCCACCGTGCCCGAGGTGTGGGTCCAGCCGCCGGTGCCCAGGGGCGGTCCCGTCGCCTCGGCCGCGCGGTGCACCGTACCGTCGGACTCCCGTACGAGGATGGGGAGATGGCCCGCGGAGGCGTAGGTCAGGCGGCCCTCGTTGGGGTCGTGTACGGCGTAGACGCAGGTGGCGATCTGGCTGGAGTCGATCTCGGCGGCGAGGCCGTCGAGGAGCTGGAGCACCTCGTGCGGCGGGAGGTCCAGACGGGCGTAGGCCCTGACCGCCGTGCGGAGCTGGCCCATCACGGCGGCCGCGCGCACGCCGCGGCCCATGACGTCGCCGATCACCAGGGCCGTGCGGCCGGCACCGAGGGTGATGACGTCGTACCAGTCGCCGCCGACCGCGGCGTCGGCGCCGCCGGGCTGGTACGTGGCGGCGACGCGCAGGTCGTCGGGCTGCTCCAACTCCTGAGGCAGGAGTGAACGTTGCAGGGTGACGGCCGCCTCGCGCTGGCGGCGTTCGCTGGCGCGCAGCCGCTCGGCCGACTCGACCTGGTCGGTGACCTCGGCCGCGAAGATCAGGACCCCGTCGCCGCCGGGCGCGGTGATGGGGGTGCAGGTGAAGGTGTAGTAGGCGTCGCGCCCGGTGGCGGAGTGCACCCGGCGGGACTTCACGGTGCGCGGCCTGCCGCTGCGCAGCACCTGGTCCATCAGCGGGAGCAGGCCCAGCTCGTCGAGCTCGGGCAGCGCCTCGCGGGCCGGTGCGCCGGGTGCGCGGGGGCCGAAGACCTCGGCGTACGCGTCGTTGACGTACGCGATGCGGTGCTCGGGGCCGTGCACGACGGCGGCGAGCGCGGGGACCTGGCCCAGCAGCGCGTGCACGGAGAGCGCGTCGATGCTGCGGGTGACCTCGGAGGCGCCGGGCGCTTCGCCGTCGGCGGCCGCCGGGTCGGGGTCGCCGGGGCTGCCGGGGGCGTCCGGCGGGGTGTCGCGCGCCGTGTCGTGCGCTGTGTCCTGCGCGCCGCCCTCCTCGTGGCGGGTGCGCTCGGCGCGGGCCGACGGGACCGTACTCGCCTCCTCCGCCGGGCGGTGCGCGGCGGCGGTGCGCCGTTGGGTGCCGGGCAGTCGGGCGCTCCAGCGCGTGAAGTTCACGGTCGTGGGGTCCTCGTGTCGTTCGCCGTGGTCGTTCGCGGTCGTTGTCCGGCGGTCCGGGGACCGTCGGCGGTGTGTGCGCGAAGGTTCGCGCACGTTTCCCGGCGGTCCGGGGACCGTCGGTGGTCCGTACGCGAAGGTTCGCGCACGTTCTCCGGCGGTCCGGGGACCGCCGGCGGTGTGTGCGCGATGCTTCGCGCACGGGGTCCGGCGGCCTGAGGACCGTCGGTGGTCTGTGCGCGATGCTTCGCGCGTTCTCCGGCGGCCGGGGACCGTCGGTGGTGCCTTCGCGAGGCTCGTGGACGCTTCGCGGTGGTCACTCTTTGCAGGTGCGGGCGCACCCATGGTCACACGGACAGTGTGGGCCACGGTGCTGACATCCCTCAGACGCCGCCCTGCCGCGGGCAGTTCCGGCGCCGCGTCCGGGTGGGGGACGGCGCGTGTCAGCTGCCCTCCGGATGCCGTCCGGTGCCCGCCGCCAGCTCGAACTCGGCGCGCGGATGCTCCAGCGAGCCGAGCGAGACGATCTCGCGCTTGAACAGTCCTGCCAGCGTCCACTCCGCGAGCACTCTGGCCTTCCGGTTGAAGGTCGGCACCCTGCTCAGGTGGTACGCGCGGTGCATGAACCAGGCCGGGTAGCCCTTGAGTTTGCGCCCGTAGACGTGCGCCACGCCCTTGTGCAGCCCGAGGGAGGCCACCGAACCGGCGTACGCATGACGGTAGTCGGCGCTCTGGCCCCCCGTCAGGGTGGCGGCGAGATTCTCCGCGAGACGGCGGGCCTGGCGCACGGCGTGCTGGGCGTTCGGCGCGCAGAGCGCGTCGGGGTCGCCGCCCTTCTCCCTGGTGAGCAGGTCGGGCACGGCGGCCGCGTCGCCGGCGGCCCAGGCGTGCTCGGTCCCCTCCACGCGCAGTTCCGCCGTGCACCGGAGCCGGCCCCGCTCGTTGAGCGGCAGCCCGGTGGCGGCGAGCACCGGGTGCGGCTTGACCCCGGCGGTCCACACGAGGGTGCGGGTGGGGCGGCGGGTGCCGTCGCTGAGCACGGCGACGCGCTGCTCGCAGGAGTCCAGTCGGGTCTCCAGGCGTACGTCGATGTCGCGGGCCCGCAGCTCGCGCAGCGCGTAGAGGCCCATCTCCTCGCCGACCTCGGGGAGGATGCGGTCGCTGGCCTCGACGAGGAGGAAACGCAGGTCCTGCGGCTCGATGTTGTGGTAGTAGCGGCAGGCGTAGCGCGCCATGTCCTCCAGCTCGGCGAGCGCCTCCACGCCCGCGTACCCACCGCCGACGAAGACGAAGCTCAGGGCCGCGTCCCGCACGTCGGGGTTGCGGGTGGAGGAGGCGATGTCGAGCTGTTCGAGCACGTGGTTGCGGAGCCCGATGGCCTCCTCGACGGTCTTGAAGCCGATGCCGTGCTCGGCGAGTCCCGGCACCGGCAGGGTGCGGGCGACGGAACCCGGAGCCAGCACCAGTTCCGTGTAGGGGACTTCGATCGCGCCCGTGCCTTCTTCCTCCGTGGCGAGGGTGCTCACGGTGGCCACTCTCTTCTCGTGGTCGAGCGCCTGGACCTCGCCGATGAGCAGCCGGCACTGGGGCAGCACGCGGCGCAGCGGCACCACGACGTGCCGGGGCGAGATGGATCCGGCCGCGGCCTCGGGGAGGAACGGCTGATACGTCATGTACGGGTCGGGGTCCACCACGACCACTTCGACCGGTGCCGCCGCGCCGGGTTTGAGGTGCTGTTTCAGCTTCTGCTGCAACCGCAGCGCGGTGTACATGCCGACGTAGCCTCCGCCGACCACGAGAATGCGCGCGGGCTCCTTCGTCGCCTTGGTCACCCGTCCATGACGCACCCGGGGTCCGGCATTTGTCCACAGGGGGGCGGGAACGAGCAACGGTCCTGATTACGGCGTACGGGGTCTCAAGTTCCGCGCGGGGACGGTGCGTTGCAGGTCACGGGGTGGCGTGGGGAGGCGACGCGTGCGCCGGTTGGTGCGGGCTTCGCCATGTACTCCGATCGTGCGGCGTTCTGTGAGGAACTGCCCCCTTCTCTCTTGACCCGGGCTGAACTATGTTCGTATCCGTCGGAGCACGATGGGGGGCGGCCCGGACTGCGTACCGCACTGCTCGGAGCGCTTGCACACAGCACTCGCTCACAGCACTGCGTACGGCGGCGGGCGGCACGGCGGTACCGGGCCCAGCGCCACTGGGCAGCGCACGCGGCATCGTCTCCGGCCGAGACAGGGCGGGGGTCTCCGGGGGGAGACATACAGCACCGGGGGAAATACGTATGCACATGCAGGGTATTCACGGCTCTCATGGAGCCGCGGCGGCGATGACGCACGCCGCGGAGGCGGGGTCGGGCTCCGGCGGCGGCGTCGGCAACGGCGCGGGCGCGCAGGGGGACGGCGCTCCGCGCACGACACCGCTGCGGGTGGACGCGCAGCGGAATCTGGAACACGTCCTGCGCGCCGCGCGCGAGGTGTTCGGCGAGCTCGGGTACGGGGCGCCGATGGAGGATGTCGCCCGGCGCGCCCGGGTCGGCGTCGGCACCGTGTACCGCCGCTTTCCCAGCAAGGACGTGCTGGTGCGGCGCATAGCCGAGGAGGAGACCGCGCGGCTCACCGAGCAGGCGCGCAGCGCGCTCGGACAGGAGGAGGACCCCTGGGCGGCGCTGTCCAGGTTCCTGCGCACCTCCGTGGCGTCCGGCGCGGGGCGGCTGCTGCCTCCGCGGATACTGCGGGCCGACGGGGTGGGTCCCGTCGGCGCGGGCTCCTCGGGCGCTGCGGTCGACGGCTCGGCCGAGCACGGCACGCGGGTGCCGCAGCAGCGGCTCCCCGGTGAGGACGCGGCGAACGGGTCGCACGGCGCGCACGGTTCGCACGGCGCGGGCCCGCTGGGTCAGCCGGGCGACAACGGGCTGCGGCTCGTGGACGGCGGGCGCGCGGGTCAGCAGGGGCACGGTTCAGGTGCGGGCCCCGAGCCCGAGCCGGACAGCGCGGCCGAACTGCTGGGCGTGGTCGGACAGTTGGTCGAGCGTGCCCGTGAGGCGGGCGAGCTGCGCACCGATGTGACGGTCGGCGACGTGCTGCTGGTGATCGCCACGGCGGCTCCCTCGCTGCCGGACGCGGCGCAGCAGGCCGCGGCCTCGAAGCGGCTGCTCGACATCCTGCTGGAGGGTCTGCGCTCGCGGTAGCCCGTGCGACGGCGCAGCCCCGTGGCGGGCCCCGGCTCGTGACGCGTTGTGACGTGTCGGGGCGGCGATGTCACGGGGCGTGGTGGAGGCGTGTACGACGCGTTCTCGGATGAGTGGTTGCGGTGAACGGCCTCTTCCGGGCCAACCCCCGTGTGGCACTCTTGCCCGGTGATCGGGTACCGAGTTCGTACGGGGGGCCGCCACCATGAGCGCCGACAGGCGGAAGGACGCCCAGGAGTCGGAAGCAGCGGAGTCCGTCCCGGAGCAGTCCTCCGCTGAACGGCCCGCGAAGGGCACCGTTCCCAGCCAGCGCGGGCGGCACCGCAGCGCGGGGCGGGGGGCGGCATCGGACTCGGAGGCGGACGCGGGAGCTGCTCCGGGGTCCGGAGCGGCCGCCGGGTCGGCCGCGGCCGGCGCCGCGAGTGCCGCGGGCGAGGACGCGTCCTCGGACACCGACCTCATCGCGCGCATGCGCGAGGGCGACAGCTCCGCCTACGACGAGCTGTATCGCAGGCACTCCGAGGCCGTACGCCGCTATGCCCGCACCTGCTGCCGCGACGGGCACACCGCCGACGACCTCACCAACGAGGTCTTCGCGCGCACCCTGCAGGCCGTGCGCGGCGGCAAGGGCCCCGAGACCTCCGTACGCGCGTATCTGCTCACCTCGGTGCGGCACGTCGGCGCCGCCTGGGCGAAGACCCGCAAGCGGGAGCAACTGGTCGAGGACTTCGCGGTGTTCGCGCAGTCCGAGGCCAGCGCGTCCGCCGCGTCAGACGAGGACACCCTCGACCTCGGCGCCGATGTGCGGGCGATGCGCGAGGCCGAACAGACCCTGGTGGTCAAGGCGTTCAAGAGCCTGTCGGAGAAGGACCAGATGGTCCTGTGGCACACCACCGTCGAGGAGTCCAAGCCGCAGGAGGTCGCCCCGCTGCTGGGGATGACCGACAACGCCACGGCCGTGGCCGCGCACCGCGCCCGCGAGAACCTCAAGAAGGCCTACCTCCAGGCGCACGTGAGCACGTCCCTGACCGAGGGCGGCGACTGCGCGCGCTACGCCGACCGGCTCGGGGCCTATGCGCGCGGCTCCCTGCGCAGCCGCGCCGAGCTGGGCCTGCGCAAGCACCTCAAGGAGTGCGAGCGCTGCCAGGCCGCGGCGGCCGAGGTCGTGAATCTCAACGAGCGCATCCGTCTGCTGGTTCCCGTGGCCCTCATCGGCTGGTTCGCGACGGCGGGCGGCGCGAAGGCGTTCGGCCTGCTGGTCGGCGGTGGCGGTGCGGCCGCCGCTGCCGGCGCCGGCGGAGCGGCCGCCGCCGCGACCGGTTCGGGTGGGGCCGGCGGCGCGGCGGGAGGCGGCGCCGCGTCCGAGGGGCTCGGCGCCCCCGCCAAGATCGGGATCGCGGCGGGCGCCACGGTCGCGGCCGGCGCGGTCCTCGCGTACGCGCTGGCGGGCGGCGAGCCGCCCAAGAAGCCCGAGGCGAAGCCGAAGCCCCCGCCCGCCGCGCCCTCGAAGCAGCCGGAGAAGCCGAAGCCCAAGCCCCCGCCGCCGCCCGAGCCCAAGCCGAAGCCGAAGCCGGACCCGCCGAAGCCCAAGCCCAAGCCGAAGCCGCCGCCGGAGAAGCCGAAGCCCAAGCCTCCGCCGCCGAAGCCCGAGCCGACGCCCCCGAAGCCGACCCCCACGCCGAAGCCGCCGCCTCCTCCGCCGGCGGACTACCCGGTCAACGAGCTGAAGTACGACCTCGGGCAGCCGGGCGGCGGGGACGGGCTCCCCGGGCTGCCGGGCGGCGACGACAAGCAGGACGCGAAGGAACCCACCGTGCGCATGGCCGAGAGCAGCCCGCTCTGGCAGCGCCAGGACATGAGCATCGACGGCAAGAAGTACGCGCACGGCGCGACCGTGCACGCACCGTCCTCGGTGACCATCGACCTGAACCGCCCCTGCACGGCGTACGACGCGTCGGCCGGCATCGACGACATGACGCTGGGCCTCGGCAAGGCGCGCTTCTCGGTGTTCGGGGACGGCGCGCGGTTGTGGCAGTCGCCGCTGGTCAGCGGGCACGACCCCGCGGTGCCGGTGCACGTGCCGCTGTCCGGGGTGAAGACGATCAAGCTCGTCGTGGAGCCGGACTCCGCCGTCGACACGGTCGCCGTGGCCGACTGGGCGGAGTCGCGGATCACCTGCGGTTGAGGGCGTACGCGACGCTGAGCGCGCTCACTGCGAGGGCGCTCCCCGCGAGAACGGTCCCCGCGCGGGCGGTCACTTGCCGGTGAGGGTGTCCAGGAGGGCGATGGCGCGCTGCACGGTGTGCTCCACCGCCTGAGGGCCCGGGGCGTCCGGGGTTTCCGAGGTGTCCGGGGCTTCCGGGTCCTGCTCGGGCTCCCGCGCGTACTCCCTCACCCACGCCTCCATGCGGGCCTCGGGGACGGAGCGGGCCAGTTCGCCGCGTACGGAGCGGGACGCGTCGGCCAGGCGGCGGGCCGCGGTCGCGGGCGGGCAGCCGTCCGGCGTCGGCGGGATGCCCTCGGCGCTCTCCAGGACCACGGCACCCGCGCACAACAGGCAGTGGGCCAGCAGTGCTTCGGGGGCGCCGAGGTCCAGCGCGTGCCGCAGGACCTCCCGTACCTCGCGCAGCGGCTGGAGGTCGCGGTCGGGCCGGGGCCCGCGGCGCTCCCGCTCCTCGCGCTGCTCGGCCGAGATGACGCGCACCCGCAGCACGCGCAGCACCAGCTCGAAGACCGAGGGCAGGGTGCTGGCCCTGGCGTGCTCCTCGGTCTCGTCGTACAGCACGCGGGCCCGCGCGGTGTCGCCGCTCTCCAGCGCGAGGACCCCGCGCAGATAGCAGCCGAAGGTGCGGGCGTCGGTCACGCCGAGCCGATCGGCCTCCTCCAGGGAGCGCTCGGCTAGCCGTTCGGCGGCCGCCGTGTCGCCCTGCCGGTGCCAGTTGTCCGCGATGCGGGCGAGCAGCACGGGCATCTCGGTGTGCGCGCCGAGCTCCTGCGCGTACCGCATCGCCGTCTCGTACCCCTCGCGCGCCTCCTCGTACCGGCCGAGCTGGGTGTCGAACTCGGCGCGCAGCCCGCATACCTGGCTGATCAGCCAGCGGTCCCCGGTGGCCTCGGCGAGCGACTCGATCTCCGGGAAGTCGGCCGCCGCTGTGCGCAGGCCGTGCGGGGTGTCGATCTTCACGTGGGCGCGGAAGAGCAGCGAGACGGCGAGTTCCCAGGGGCCGCCGTGGGTGCGGCAGTTGGCGACGGCGCGGTCCATCAGCCGTACGACGCCCGCGCTGGTCTCCACGATGAAAGCGGAGAACGGCCAGAGCAGTCCGGGGAAGCGGGCGGCCGAGGGCGAGGGCGCTCCGCTGTAGGAGCCGGCGAGTTCGTGCGCGACGGTGCGCTGGGTCTCGTCGTCCAGCAGGCTGGACGCGTACTGCTCGTGCAGCAGGAAGTAGTAGAGGAGCTGCAGCTCGCGGTAGACCGTCTCCTGTTCCGCGGTGCGCGCGGTGTGCTCGGGCGGGAGGAAGCCGAGCGCGGCCTGCGTCCACTGGGCGCCCTCGTCGCGGTAGTTGCGCAGCCACCAGAACCAGCCCATGTGGAGGACGAGTTCGATCACGGTGTCCGCGTCGGCCGCCACTACGCAGCGGTGCAGCGCCGCGCGGATGTTGTCCAGGTCGGCTTCCAGGCGCGGGAACCAGCGGAGCTGCTCGGCCGAGCGCAGCCGCGGGTCGGCGGCCGCGGCGAAGCGGCGGATCTGCTCGGTGTGCCGCCGCTCGGCGGCCGCGCGGTCGGCGGGATGCGCGGCGGCGCGCTCGGCCGCGTACTCGTGGATGGTCTCCAGCATGCGGTAGCGCATGCCGGTCTCGGAGAGCGGCGGCGGCTCGTGCGCGACCAGGATCGACTTGTCCACGAGCGCGCCGAGGAGGGGGAGCACGTCGTGCTCGGTGACCTCGGTGCCGTCGGCGCACACGTACTCGGCGGCCGACAGGGTGCAGCCGCCGGCGAACACCGAGAGCCGCCGCATCACGGTCCGCTCGGCCGCATCCAGCAGGTCCCAGGACCAGTCGACGACCGCGCGCAGCGTCTGCTGGCGCGGCAGAACGGTGCGGCTTCCGCTGGTCAGCAGCCTGAAGCGGTCATCGAGCCGGTCGGCGATCTGGCGCGGCGTGAGCGAGCGCAGCCGCGCGGCGGCGAGCTCGATGGCCAGCGGCAGGCCGTCGAGTCTGCGGCAGATCTCCGCGACGGACGCCGGGTCGGCCTCGGTACGGAAGCCGGGGCAGGCGGTCGCGGCGCGGTCCGCGAACAGCCGGTGCGCGTGCTCCGGCGGCAGCGGCTCCACGGGGCGCATCGACTCGCCCGGCACGCCCAGCGGTTCGCGGCTGGTGGCGAGCACGGTCAGGCCCGGGCAGTGCGCGAGCAGGGTCTCGGCGAGCCGGGCCGCCGCGTGGATCACGTGCTCGCAGTTGTCGAGTACGAGGAGGAGGCGGCGGTGCGCGCAGTGCTCCAGGAGGGGGCCGAGGGCGTCGCTCGTCGCCGCGCCCCCGCCTCCGCTCTGCGTGCCTCCGCCGGTGCTTCCGCTTCCTGGCCGCGCGGTGTCCAGGCCCGCGCCGAACAGCGCCGTGTCGCGGCGGCCCAGCGCGCTGAGCACGGCGCCGGGCACCGCGGCCGGATGCTCCAGCGGGGCGAGCTCCACGAGCCAGGCGCCGTCGGGGTAGGACTCGGGGTTGGCGGCCGCGGCCTGCTCGGCCAGCCGGGTCTTGCCCGAACCCCCAGGCCCCGTAAGGGTCACGAGACGGGAGCGGCGCAGGTCCTCGCGGAGCGCGGAGAGTTCGGACTCGCGGCCGACGAAGCTGGTGAGGCGGGCGCGGAGGTTGCCCTTGGGGTGGCCGGCCGGCTCGGGGGCACGGGCTTCCGTTTCCCGTTCCGTTTTCTGCTCCGCCTGCGGTGCCTCCGGCTGCGCTTCCGGCGGTGCTTCGGGTCCGGCCGCCAGGAGCTGGGCGTGCAGCGTGCGGAGTTCGCTGCCCGGGTCGGTGCCGATGCGGTCGGCGATCTCGCGGCGTACGGCCTCGTACGCGGACAGCGCCTCCGCCGGTCTGCCGCTGTCCCGCAGGGCGCGGATCAGCAGGGCCTGGAGCGGTTCGTCGAGGGGCCACTGGGCTGCGAGGTCGCGGAGTTCGGGGAGTACGGACTCGGCGCGGCCCAAGGTCACCTCGGCGGCGAGCCTGCGCTGTTCGGTCATGCGGCGCAGGGCCTCGGGGCGGGCGGCGGCGGCCGTCTGCTCCGGCAGGTCGGAGAGGGCGGGGCCGCGCCAGAGGTCCAGTGCCTCGGCGAGCAGGCGCGCGGCGGTCTCCGGTGCGCCGTCCTCCAGCGCGCGGGCGCCCTTTTCGGCGAGGCGCTGGAAGCGGTGCAGGTCGACGTCGTCGGGGTCGGCGCGGAGGCGGTAGCCGCCGGGCAGCGACTCCACGGCGTCCTTGCCGAGGGTGCGGCGCAGGCGGCCCACCAGCGCTTGCAGCGCGGCGGGCGCGTCCGATGGCAGGGTCTCGGCGGCCGTCCAGACCTCGGCGACGAGGACGTCGACGGGTACGGCGGCGTGGGTGTCCGCGCGCAGGGCGAGCGCGGCGAGGAGGGCGCGGAGCCGGTGGCCGCCCAGGGGCAGCGGCCGGCCCTCCGTGTCCCGCGCCTCTGTGGCGCCCAGCAGCAGATATCGCACGGCCCCATTGTTGCGGAGCGTGCGGCCTACGCCCTGCGGTTTTTGGGGCGGGCCCCGCGGGTCGCACCTGAACCGGGGGCTCCGCCCCCGGGCCCCCGATTGGGTGCATAGCTGGGCGGGTGCCGGGCCTTGCGTCCGCTGTGCCCACCCGTTCCGCCCCTGCGGAACGACTGCCCACAGCTCGTGAGGGCTGAATCCCGCCGCAGCGGAAAGCAACAAGGAGCGGACCCGACCGGCGGTCGAAGCGCAGCGATGCCGCAAAGGGGGCAATCAGGACGCGCCCCGTAGCGCAAAGGAACCGGAGCAGGCCGGGGGCGGCCGGCGGCTAGAGCGCTTTGCGCGAACGCCCCGCCGTCACACCCCCCGACGCCGCCCGCTGCTTCGGCGCGGCGGAACCCGCCCAGCATGTGCCGCGGCGTGCCAGCAGGCGGCGCAGCCACAGTTCCGTGGAGACCAGGTCGGCGAGGCCGTCCAGCGGAAGCGGCGTACCGTCGGCCGCCGCGCGCAGCGCACGCCGCACCACGCGCGCCTCCACCAGACCCGCGTCGGCGAGCAGCGGCGCCTCGAAGAGCTGGAGCAGTTCCTCGGAGGCCGCCCGCAGCCCCGCCCGTACGGACGCGGTCTGCGAGGCGTGCGAGGGCGCGCCCCACCCGGCGGGCAGCTCGTGCACACCCGCCCCGGCCAGCACGGACCGCAGCACGGACGCCCGCGCGCCCGGTCTCACCCGCAGCGTCTCGGGCAGCGCGCGGCAGGCCCGTACGACCTCGTTGTCGTAGAAGGGGGCGTGCAGGCGCTGGTTGCGGATCTCCGCGGCCTGCTCCAGTACCCGGTGGTCTGCGGCCTGCCGGGCCAGCGCGGCGCGCGCCCGCCGCTCGCCGGGCCGCTCCGCCGTGGGCCGGGTCCTGGCCGCGTGCTCCAGGCGGCGCGACACCTCGGCCAGCGCCTCACCGGTGAGCCAGCGCGCGGCGGGGCCCGGCCTGCACCAGGTCAGCGCGGCGAGCGAGGCGCCCACGGCGCCCTCCTCGGCGGCGTCGAAACCACCGTTGCCGCCGCCGGCCGCCGAGCCGTTGACCGCACCGGTCCCGGACCCGGCCCCCGTACCCGCTCCCGAGGCCGCAGCGGAACCTTTCCCTCCGCGTCCCCCTCCCCCGTTCCGCAGCGCGGCCGCGGCCTGCTCCACGCCCTCGCGGTACGGCGTACGGGCCAGCTTCCGTGCGGCGCGGTACACCGTCCACGGCACCGTGACCGAACGGCCGGGCGGCGCACCCTCCGCGCGGGCCAACGCGACCACGGGCCGCAGCAGATGGCGCCGCCGCCGGTCCAGCAGCAGGTCGGCCATGCGCGCGGGGTGCGCGTCCAGCACCTGGCGCGCGCCGAGGCCCACGAGGTGGTCGGCGCTGCCCGCGGCGAGCCTGCGCCGGTGCCGCTCGGCCGTGACCAGCGAGGGCCCGGGCTCGTCGGTGAGCGGTCCGTCCAGGTCGGCGTAGGGCAGGCCCTCCTCGCCCGCCGCGACGACGACGTGGTGCAGCCGCGGGTTCTCGGCGATGGTGCGCGCGCGTTCCAGCTCGGGCCCAGCGGGCGAGCCGTTGCCCGAACCGCCCTTGGTGGCCAGGTCGTTGAAGGTGACGGCCAGCAGCCGTTCCCCGGCCTCGGTCTCGCCCGCCCCGTACAGCGTCCCCGGCATCCCGGGCAGCCCGGCGGCCAGCAGGGCCAGCGTCCCCGAAGCCGGGCCGCCGGACAGGTCGGCGCCGATGCCGGGCGCGGGACCGCCGCGCGCTGCGCGCCGCTCGGCGGGGCCCATCCCGGGAACGGGCCCGGGATCGAGGTGCCCGAAGTCGCCCTCGGCCGCGTGCCGGGGAGCTGACAGCCGCGCCCGTACGGCCTCCACCAGCGCGTCGCGTACGCGTGCCACGGCCGTGTCCGGGTCGGCCGGCGGCGGGGCGCCGGCGACCAGCGAGGTGGCGGGCTCGTAACCGGTTATCTCGCGGCTGCCACCCTCCCGCAGGATCAGCGCGTGCCCCGGCGGAACGCGGTAGACCCCCTTGTACGGGGTGCCGTCGGCCAGCGCCTCGGGCGCGTCGGGGCAGGCCAGCAGCGCGGCCAGGTGGCCGACGTCGAGCTGGGCCTCGATGAGGTCGGCGAGCGGCAGTGCCGCCGTGGCGTACGCCGTACCGCCGGCCCAGGGCGTGTAGAACACCGGCCGCACGCCCGCCAGGTCGGCGGCGAGGGTGATCCGGCGGCCGATCCTGGCGACGGCCGTGTAACTGCCGGGCCAGGAGGTCAGATGGCGGAAGGCGCCGCCGCGCGCCGCGTTCAGACCCGCGCGCAGCTCCTTGTCGTCGGCGCCGCAGCAGCCCAGCACCGCCAGGCGGTTGTTCGGGTCGGCCGTCTCGGCCTGGAGTACGCGGATCTCGTCGGGGCGCCAGTCGCCCACGGCCCACAGCGGGTCGGGGTCGCCCCAGAGCAGTTGCGCGCCGACCGGGTGGAGGGTGCGGCCCTCGTCGTCCTCGTCCCGCACCGAGCCGCCCTGGCCCCAACCGCCGTACCCGGCCGCGCCGTTGCCGAAGGTCCCGGTGCGGGCGTACGCGCCGCCCGCCTGCGCGTTGCCCGGGGCGGCGCTGCTCCACCCCACCAACCACCGCATCGCCCGCCCCGCCTTCGCTGCCGCTGGACTCCGCCGGCCCCCGCGGGCCTTCGCGCCGGGCCGCCCGGGCCCGGAACGCGGCCCCTCCGGCCGCAACGGCGGTGCCGTACCCCGCCGTTGCGGCCATGTTGCCACGAGAGCGGCGCGGGAGAGCGCATAAGGGGCGCGGACCTTGAGTGGACGCATCCCCGATGCGCCTCGGGGTTCGGCGGGGGTGCCCGCAGGGGTGGTGAGGGTTTTCCCGTACGGGATGAGGGAGGGGCCGCACCCCTAAGGGCGCGCGCGGACCCCGTACGGGATGCGCCGTGCCCCTAGCTGGGCCCCTAAGGGCCGGGCCCCGAGCCCGTACGAGCGGCGCGGGCTCCCCGTACGGGACGCGCAGCCGGCGAAGCCCGCGTCGGGGCCGGATCCTTCGGCCCCGGCCGCTTTGCACGCGTCCAGAGGGGCATATGCCCTGGGCCTCCGCGCGCGGCACGGCGCCGCGGACCGATGCCATTCGGCCAAATCCGAGCGTTCAACAGTGAGTTGAGTTCAGCGCAGAGTCACCGTGCACCGTACGGGCGGACCTCCGGCATCCGTACGGCTTCCACCGGGCGCGACAGCACTTGTCAGCCCGGGAGGCGACCCCCGCCCCCCGGGCCGAACCGCCGCCCGCGGGGAATGAGACGGCGGTGTCCCCCAGCCCGCTGCACAGGACCGTTCCTTCCTGCCAGCACAACGGGCCGACCCACGCAGGAACCATGGAAGCGCTCCCCGCCCTCCCGGCACAGGCGCATGGGCAGGCGCACGGCCACACGGCGGGAGCACGGCGTATGCGTGCGGGCCCGGGCCCGCACGCGAGGTCGGCCGGAACCCGCGCGTCCGGCGGACCCTCCGGCGGACACGCGCAGTTGGCACGTGCCGGATGTGCGCACGCGTGTCCGCACACGAATCCCGCCATCCGGCAGGCGGCCTCTTAACGGTCGGGATGCGCCGAACTACTCTGGGTTCACGAATGTCCCAAGCCACTCGGCGCGGGGCGGTCGTCAGGTGTTCAGGGGTGCTGTGCATGTCCAGGGACTCACGCGGGCCGAATGAGAAGCTCGGCACGGTTCTCGCGCTCGCAGGAATCAGCAACGCCGGACTCGCCCGGAGGGTCAACGACCTGGGCGCACAGCGTGGTCTGACGCTTCGTTACGACAAGACCTCGGTGGCGCGCTGGGTCTCCAAGGGCATGGTCCCGCAGGGCGCCGCGCCCCATCTGATCGCGGCCGCGATCGGCAGCAAGCTGGGCCGCCCGGTCCCGCTGCACGAGATCGGCCTCGCGGACGCCGACCCGACACCCGAGGTCGGTCTCGCCTTCCCGCGCGACGTCCGCAAGGCGGTCAAGGCCGCCACCGATCTCTACCGCCTCGATCTGCACGCCGGGCGCCGCGGCGGTGGCGGCATCTGGCAGTCGCTGGCCGGCTCCTTCTCCGTGAGCGCCTATGCGACGCCCGCGTCCCGCTGGCTGATAACCCCGGCCGACAGCTCCGTCGCGCGCGACCCGCAGACCGCGGCCGCCACCCGCGCCGAGCACGCCGAGCAGTCCGCGCGGTCCGGCGCCGCGCCGCCCGAGGGGCACGACGAGGCGGAGCCCGGCGCCGATCCGCACGACACCGGCGGCCCCTCCGAGACCGACCCCCCGCTGCGGGTCGGCCACAGCGACGTGGCCAAGCTGCGCGAGGCGGCCGACGAGGCGCGCCGCTGGGACTCCAAGTACGGGGGCGGCGACTGGCGTTCCTCGATGGTGCCCGAGTGCCTGCGGGTGGACGCCGCGCCGCTGCTCCTCGGTTCGTACACCGACGAGGTCGGCCGCTCCCTCTTCGGCGCCACCGCCGAACTCACCCGCCTCGCGGGCTGGATGGCCTTCGACACGGGCCAGCAGGAGGCCGCGCAGCGCTATTACATCCAGGCGCTGCGGCTGGCGCGCGCCGCCGCCGACGTCCCCCTCGGGGGGTACGTGCTCGCCTCGATGTCCCTCCAGGCCACCTACCGCGGCTTCGCCGACGAGGGCGTCGACCTGGCGCAGGCCGCGCTGGAGCGCAACCGCGGGCTGGCCACCGCGCGCACCATGAGCTTCTTCCGGCTGGTCGAGGCGCGCGCGCACGCCAAGGCCGACGATTCGCACGCCTGCGGTGCCTCGCTCTCCTCGGCGGAGAGCTGGCTCGAGCGTTCCAGGACAGGAGACGGGGATCCGTGCTGGCTGGACTTCTATTCGTACGACAGACTCGCCGCCGACGCGGCCGAGTGCTATCGCGACCTCAAGGCGCCACGGCAGGTGCGCAGGTTCACGGAGAAGGCGCTGTCCAAGCCGACCGAGGAGTTCGTGCGCTCGCACGGCCTGCGCCTCGTGGTCTCGGCCGTCGCCGAACTGGAGTCGGGCAACCTGGACGCGGCGTGCGCCGCCGGCACCCGCGCCGTGGAGGTCGCTGGGCGCATCTCCTCGGCGCGCACCACCGAGTACGTACGCGATCTGCTGCACCGCCTGGAGCCGTACGGCGACGAACCGCAGGTCGCGGAGTTGCGGGAGCGTGCCAGGCCACTGCTGATGGCTCCCGCGTGAGGGGCCCGGGACGGTACGCGGGCAGCGCGACCGGCCTGATCGTGATCAACACCGCAGCGTGTTGTCGGTGGTCGCCTTCATGATGGGTCCTGTGTCCTCGAAGTCCACGACTCCCAGATCGGCATCCGGCGGCACGCACGCCGGTTCAGACGGCACGCAGGCCGGGTCGAGCGGCAGGCAGGCCGGCTCCGGCCGCGCGCAGCCCGGCCCGGACGGCACGCGTGCCGGTTCGGGCCGTGTGCCGTACGACTGCGACGTGCTGGTGATCGGCGGCGGCATCGTCGGCCTGTCCACCGCGTATGCGCTGACCCGCGCCGCGCCCGGCACCCGCGTGCGGGTGCTGGAGAAGGAGGCGGGACCGGCGCGCCACCAGACCGGGCGCAACAGCGGCGTGATCCACAGCGGCATCTACTACCGCCCCGGCTCCCTCAAGGCCCGCTTCGCGGTCGAGGGCGCGGCCGAGATGGTCAAGTTCTGCACGGAGCACGGCATTCCGCACGAGGTCACAGGCAAGCTGATCGTGGCCACCGAGCGGGACGAGCTGCCCAGGCTGCACGCCCTGATCCAGCGCGGCCGGCAGAACGGCATCCCGGTGCGCGAGCTCGGCCCCGCCCAGATAGCGGAGCGGGAGCCCGAGGTGCGCGGCCTCGCCGCGATCCACGTGGGCACCACGGGCATCGCCGACTTCGGCGCGGTCGCGGCCCGGCTGGCCGTGCTCGCCGAGGAGGGCGGGGCCCAGGTGAGCTATGGCGCCGAGGTCACTGCCGTGGACCGCCGCGAGGGCCTGGGCGTCGCGGTGCGCACGGCGGACGGCACGGTGATCCGCGCCCGCACGCTGGTCAACTGCGCGGGCCTGCACAGCGACGTCCTCGCACGCCTCGCCGGCGACGAGCCCGCCGCCCGCATCATCCCCTTCCGCGGGGAGTACTACGAACTCGTCCCCGAGCGCCGCGACTTGGTCCGCGGCCTCGTCTACCCCGTGCCCGACCCCGCCTTCCCCTTCCTCGGCGTGCACCTCACCCGCGGCATCGACGGCGAGGTCCACATAGGCCCCAACGCCGTGCCCGCCCTCGCCCTGGAGGGCTACGACTGGCGTACGGTCCGGCCCCGCGAGCTCGCCGGCGTGCTGGGACACCCGGGCTCCTGGCGCGTGGCCGCGCGGCACTGGCGGTACGGGGCGGGCGAGCTGCGCCGCTCGGTGTCGAAGCGGGCGTTCACCGCGGCGGTGCGCCGGCTGCTGCCCGCCGTGACCCCGGAGGATCTGCGGCCCGCGCCCGCGGGGGTGCGCGCCCAGGCCGTGCTGCCCGACGGCACCCTCGCCGACGACTTCCTGATCACCGAGACCCCGCACATGGTCCACGTCCTCAACGCCCCGTCCCCCGCGGCCACCGCCTCGCTGCCGATCGGGCGGCATGTCGCGGAGCGGGTGCTGGGGGAGTCGGGGGTCTGAGGGCCGCGCCCGCACGCGGAGGCCGGGTCTCGCGGAGTGCCCCCGTCACGGGGTGTCCCGTCACGGGGTGTCCCCGCGGGCGGACGGCCCCCGCCCGCGCCCTCGTAAACTGGCATCACTGTGTCCATGTCCAAGAACCCGAGCCCGAGCGCGGGCCCGACCCCGAGCGCGAGCCTGAACTCCGAGATGACCGAGAAGCGCGAGATGTTCCCCGACGGCACCGGCCCCGCCGCCGACCCGGCCGGATCGCACCACGAACGCCGCATCCGCAGCTTCCAGCCCCGCAGGAGCCGCGTCACCGCAGGTCAGCGCGCCGCGCTGCGCCGCTTCTGGCCCACCTGGGGCTTCGACATCGACGGGCTGCGCCGGATCGACCTCGACGAGCTGTTCGCCGACGCGGGCCTCGCGCCGGACAAGGACCCCAACCTCAACCCGGCCGTGCCCCGTACGGTCCCGGTCGTCCTGGAGATCGGCTTCGGCATGGGCGAGGCCACGGCGGAGATGGCCGCTTCCGACCCCGAGGTCGGCGTGCTCGCGGTCGACGTCCACACCCCGGGCCAGGGCAATCTGCTCCGCCTCGCGGACGAGAAGGGCCTGCGCAACGTGCGCGTCGGCAACGGCGACGCGATCATCCTGCTCCGCGAGATGCTCGCCCCGGAGAGCCTGTCCGGGCTCCGGGTGTACTTCCCCGACCCCTGGCCCAAGAAGCGGCACCACAAGCGCCGCCTCGTGCAGCCGGAGTTCCTCGACCTCGCCGCCGTGCCGCTGCGCTCCGGCGCCCTCGTCCACTTCGCCACCGACTGGGAGTCGTACGCGGAGCAGATGCTCGAGGTGCTCGACGCCCACCACGCGTACGAGAACACCCAGCCGGACGGCGGCTTCGCCCCGCGCCCCTCCTTCCGCCCGCGCACCCGCTTCGAGGGCCAGGGCCTGGACAAGGGCCACAAGGTCTACGACCTGCTCTTCCGCCGGGTCTGAGCGCGGCATCCGAGCCGCTCGGCGCGCGGCTTGGCGCAGCACGGTCTTCCGCACCCCACCCCTGCCCTCGTTAGTGTCGACAGGTGAACAACGAGGGAAACGGCGCCCACGACATATCCGGCACCCCGGGCAGCCCCGGCGTGCCTCCTCAACCCGCGCCCACCACGGGGCCCTTCGCGCCGCAGGGGTCACCGGACGGCGCGTACGGGGCTCTCCCGAACCCCTACGGGTCCCCGGAGGGACAGGGCGCGTACGGGTTCCCTCAGGGGCAGTCCCCCAGGCCGTCCGTGCCGCCGCTCCCCGCGTACGCGCCCGCGCCCGGAGAGACCCCGCACTTCCCCGAGATGCCGGCCTCGCCGTCCCAGTGGCGGTATCGCGCCCCTGCCGTCCCCTCCTGGTGGCACCGCCACAACCGCACCGTGCGCATCCTCACCGTGGTGGCGCTGCTGACGCTCTCGGCGCTCACGATCTTCGCGATGGTGCGCGAACAGACCGGCACGGCGGGCATGTTCGTGGGCCTCAGCCTCTCCGTACTCCCCGTTCCGCTGCTGGTCGCGGCCTTCCGCTGGATCGACGGCGTGGAGCCGGCGCCCTGGCGCGAGCACGCCTTCGCCTTCTGCTGGGGCGCGTTCGCCGCCACCCTCGTCGCGCTGCTGGTCAACAGCGCGGGCACCAACTGGCTCGCCGGATCCGCCGCGCACGCCGACGTGCTGGGCGCCACCGTGATCGCCCCGGTCGTCGAGGAGACCGCGAAGTCCTGCGCGATCCTGCTGCTCTTCCTCTTCCGCCGCCGCAGCTTCGACGGGGTCGTCGCGGGCCTCGCCGTCGCGGGCATCACCGCGACCGGCTTCGCCTTCACCGAGAACGTGCTCTACCTCGGCACCGCCTTCGGCGAGGACCAGCTCCTCTCCCCCAACGCGCTGAACGAGTCGGTGACCCTCTCCACCTTCTTCGTCCGCATCGTCCTCTCCCCCTTCGCGCACCCCATGTTCACGTCCCTTACGGGTATCGCCTTCGGGATCGTCGCCGCGCTGCCCACCAAGGGGCGCCCCTTCCGGGCCGCCGTGCCCCTCCTGGGCCTCCTCACCTCGGCCCTCCTGCACGCGATATGGAACGGCTCGGCCTCCCTCCCGGCCCTCACCTTCCTCGCGGTCTACGCCCTCTTCGTGCTCCCCGTGCTCGCCACCCTGGTCTGGCTCGCCGTCTGGTCCCGCCGGAACGAGCTGCGCACCGTACGGGAGACCCTCCCCTCGTACGCCGCCGCCGGCTGGTTCGGCCCGGCCGAGCCCTGGTCCCTGGGCTCCATGCGCGCCCGCGCCCTGGCCCGCAACCAGGTGCGCCGCACCCACGGCCCGCAGGCGACCCGCACCCTCGCCGAGTACCAGCACTTCGCCACGACCCTGGCCCTCCTCAGGGCCCGCACCAACCACGGAGCCCCCACCCCCGACTTCCACGCCCGAGAACAGGAACTCCTCCACCACCTGTGGACCCGCCGCGCCCTCTCCGCACCCCCGACGGTGTCGGCGGGAGTGGCCCTGAACAGGCCACGGGTGCCGGCGGCGTGGGTACCGGCTGCTGGGTGGAACGGGCAGCGGTGAAGGGCGACGTCAGGGCCGGGGTCAGGGGCGGGATCGACCTCAGGGGCAGGGTCGGGGCCGGGCTCGACGTCAGGGTCAGGGTCGGGCTCGGGGTCAGGGCCGGGCTCGGGGTCAGGGCCGGGCTCGGGGTCAGGGCCGGGCTCGGGGTCAGGGTCGCGCACGGAGGGGTCGGGTCAGGGTCCCGGTTCGCGTGATGTCAGGGTTCGGACGATCTCGGTGACGGCGGGGACGTCCTGTTCGACCCACGCCACGTCGAAGGCGTCCTCGGGGGTCAGCCAGCGCAGCTCGTCGTGATCCTGGAGGGGCTTGGGTTCGCCCTCGATCAGCCTCGCGCGCCACACCTGGAGCACCAACCCGGGCCTCTGCAGCGGCCATTCGCCGGGTACACGCTCCACCGGCTCCGTCTCGACGCCCAGCTCCTCGCGGAGCTCCCGTACCAGCGCGTCCTCGGCCGCCTCACCCGGCTCGACCTTCCCGCCGGGCAACTCCCAGCGCCCCGCCAACTCCGGTGGTGCGGTGCGTCTGGCGGCCAGCAGACGCCCGTGCGCACACACCGCTCCGCCGACCACGACCTGCCGCTCTGCCTCCTGGACCATGCGGGCAGCCTAGGCCGAGGCCGCGGCGCACCGCCCGCCGCATCCTTCCGTACGATCAGTCCCGTAACCCTCCCGAGAGGAGACTTCGTGGACGCCGCCGCCTTGTCGAGGATGCTCGGCCGGTACGACCTGGGTGTGCTCGTCACGCTCAAGCGGGACGGCCGGCCGCAGTTGTCGAACGTCAATTACCTCTACTCGCCGCAGAAGCGCCTCATCCGCGTGTCCATCACCGCGGGCCGCGCCAAAGCGCGCAACCTCTCCCGTGATCCCCGGGCCAGTTTCTATGTGACCAGCAAGGACGGCTGGTCGTGGGCCGTCGCCGAGGGGAACGCCGAGCTGTCGCCCATCGCCGCCGACCCCAACGACGCGACGGTGGACGAACTCGTCGAGATATACAGCCTGATCCGCGGCGACCACCCGGACTGGGACGAGTACCGGAACGCCATGGTGAACGACCGGCGGCTCGTCGTACGGCTCAACGTGGAGCGGGTGTACGGGCACATCCAGCGCCGATAGACACAGCACCTGAGGGGCGCCGTACGGGTCTTCCGTACGGCGCCCCTCAGGTGGCCGGACCACTAGGTGATCAGCCCTAGGTGACGACCCCTTACGCGGACGCCTCCGTGAGCTTCGCCAGCTCGTCCTCCGTCAGCACCGTGCCGCCCACCGCCATCAGCGCGGGAAGCTGGTCGACCTTGCGGGCGCTGGCGATCGGCGCGGTGACCGTCGGCTGGGCGGCGAGCCAGGCGAGGGCGATGGTCGCGGCCGACGCGTCGTGGGCGCGTGCCACCTCGTCCAGCGCGCGGAGCACCCGCTGGCCGCGCTCGGAGGCGAGGTAGTCGGCGACGCGGGAGGCGCGCGCGCCCTCGGGCTCCGTGCCGGGGCGGTACTTGCCGGTGAGGAAGCCCGAGGCCAGCGCGTAGTACGGCATGACGCCCAGGCCCTCGCGCGCCGCGATGCGCTCGAGCTCGCCCTCGTACGTGTCGCGGGACATCAGGTTGTAGTGCGGCTGGAGGCCCACATAGCGGGCCAGGCCCTCGCGCGCGCTGAAGTCCAGGGACTCCTGGAGGCGCGCGGGGCTGATGTTGGAGGCGGCGATCTCGCGGACCTTGCCCTCCTTGACCAGCGCGTCGAGCGCGGTGAGGAACTCCGACACCTCGACGCTCTCGTCGTCGTAGTGCGTGTAGTAGAGATCGATGCGGTCGGTGCGCAGCCGGCGCAGGGAGTCCTCGACCGCGGCCTTGATCGTCGTCGCGGCGAGGCCGTTGTTCGGCGCCAGCGCGCCGACCTTGGTGGCGATGACGACCTGGTCGCGCACGGAACTGCCGCGCTCCGCCAGCCACTTGCCGATCACGGTCTCGGACTCGCCGCCCGCGTTGCCGTCCACCCAGGCCGAGTAGACGTCGGCGGTGTCGATGAAGTTGCCGCCGGCGGCGAGGTACGCGTCCAGCACGGCGAAGGAGGCGGACTCGTCGGCGGTCCAGCCGAAGACGTTGCCGCCGAGCGAGAGGGGGGAGACGGCGAGCGTGCCGAGGGGGCGCCGGTCTTCCATGGAGTGAGGGGAAGGGGTGTTCCGGGTGGTGTCAGCCATGGCGTAGACCGTAACTCCGCCGCTTCCGCCCGGCACGGACATTTCCCTGCGGACAAGCCCCGTAAGGGGAGGCCGGACGCCGAGGCCAGGGCCCGAAGCCAAGGCCACTAGGGGTCTCGTAAGGGGAGGGCGGAGCCCCTAGGGATCCCGTACGGGGAGGGGCCGGCGGCCCTGGTGTCGGGGGGTGAGCCACCAGGACCGCCGGGGTCTTCCGTACGGATGCGTACGGATGCGTGCGGAGGGGAGAGGGGGCAGGGGAGGCCCCCGTTCGCCGCCGCCCCGTCCCCTCCTGCTGTGCGCGCCGTGGAGGCGACAGGTCGGATGGTGCGCTGACCGGTCGGACCGCCCGGCAGTCCGAGGCGGCGGCGTGGATGTGAGCGGAACGTTCCGAAGCGGGAGGCGGGCGGGGTGGGGAGGCCGTCCCTTACGGGGCCGGCCCCGTAAGGGACACCGCGCGGCGCCTCCTCAGACGCTGAGCCCCTTGCCCCGGAGCCACGCCAGCGGGTCGATCGCGTCGCCCCCGCCGGGGTGCACCTCCACGTGCAGGTGCGGGCCCGAGGAGTTGCCGGTGGAACCGACCCTGCCGATGACGTCGCCGGTGCCGACCTTCTCGCCGGCCGACTTGTTCATCGAGGACAGGTGGCAGAACCACAGCTCCGTACCGTCGTCCAGCTGCAGCACGATGCGGTAGCCGAACGAACCGGCCCAGCCCGCCTCCTTGATCGTGCCGGAGTGGATGGCCTTCACCGGAGTACCCGTAGGGGACGCGAAGTCCTGCCCCGTGTGGGTGGACTGCCACATGCCGCCGGAGGCGCCGAAGCCCTCGGAGAGCGTGTAGTTGGAGACCGGCAGCGTGAAGGAGCGGGCCAGCTTGGCGAGCCGCTCGGCCTCCGCCTTCCGCTTCTTCTCCGCCTCGATCTTGGCCTTCTTCTCGGCCTCGGCCTTGCGCTCCGCCGCGGCGTTGGCCTTCGCCTTCTCCGCCGCCGCGTGCGCCGCCTGCTGCGCCGCGGCCTCGCGGGCCTTGGAGTCGGCGTCGTTCTGCTGCTGTTCGGCCTGCGCGAGTATCCGGGCGCGCAGCGCCTCGCCCGCGTCGGTGCGGCCCTGCTGCGCGTCGCCGTCGGTGATCCCGGCCTGGCTCAGGGGCGCGCCCGCGAGCACCGAGTCGTCGGCGGACTCGTCCGCCAGCAGGCGGCCGACGCCGGGCAGCTCCTTGGCGTCCGGGATCTTCTCGGCGGCCGAGGCGAGGTCGGGCATCGAAATGGGCGCCGGCGCGCGGTCCTTGGCGGTGGCCATGCCGCCGGCGCCGACCGCGGCGATCACGCCGACGCCGAGCACCGCGCCGCTGCGGGCCATGCCGCCGCCGCGCTGCTTGCCGACCCTGTGCCGTCCCCTTACGGGGCGCAGGGACTCCTCGGTCGGGTTCCACTCGCCCAGCGGGCCGCCGTCGCCCGGCTGTTCGTCGGAACCGTACGCCGCGACGGGTATCTCGGCGGTCTCGGCCGCGGGGAAGAAGGTGGTGGCGGGCCCGTAGGGGTCGGCCATGCTGCCGTACTCGTCGTACCTGCTCCGGGGCCGGTCGTACGCGGCGGCCTGCGCGTACGGTGCGCCGCCGGTCTCCGGCGGGGCCTCGGGGGCATGCCTGTTGGACGCCACGGGGGGCGTTCTCCTTTCCTTCCTTCTCGCCTACCGGGTTAGCTGACGGGTTCGGAGCAGGAAGGTCTCCTACGGGTGCCTCGTGGGAGAAGGCACCCGATTCACCCCGGACCTCCCGTACGGCCCCTAGGGGTCGGACGGTGAGGAACCCTCCTCGGGCGACCGTGTGGACGGCCGTCGAGCAGGGGTGGTTCCCCGGTTCCCTCGGTGCTGCCTATCGAGTTGTGGCTCGTGATGGAGCACGTACGGGATTCGGCGACGGCGCACGGTGCCGTCTCTCGTGACGGCAGTGACGACCGCGCTGCGTTATCGAACGTTAATAGAGTCGGTGGCTTTATTCCAAGCCGTTCCGGTGATTTTGTAGTCGCCGTCGCCCCGCAGTTTCCGCCCAGCGGAGGGCAATTGGGGCGCTGAATCACCCGTTTTGAGCCATGCGATCGCCGAGAGTGACCAACGCGGGCCGCGATCGCGGCGGTTGAGGAACGGTCACGGCGCCCGGCGGCCTTCACGTGCTCCTCACGATTTTGCTTCTCGAACGTGATCATGGACCGGCCGCGCCCCGGACCGTCACCCCTGGTCAGACCCCGTACCCCTAGGGGCTCCGTCTCCGCTAGGAGCTCCGCTTCCCCTAGGGGCTCCCTCTCCCCTAGGGACTCCGTCTCCCTTGGGGACCCCGTCCCCCTCAGGGGCTTCGCCCCCGGGCGCCCCACTCCTGGGCAGCCGTCCGAAGGCCGCCGCGCTGCCTCCGGCGAAACCCGTACGGGGCTTCTCGTGCAGCACGGAACCGGAGCGCCGCGCCACGAGCAGCGCCAGGTCGTCGGTGGTGCCGCCGCCCCCGGTGTACGCGAGCACGTCCGCCATCACGGCGTCGAGCAGCGAGTCGGCGGTGTCGAAGCGCAGGCCGGCGAGGCGTTCGGCCGGCTCGTAGAAGGAACCGTCGAGATGCGATCTGGCCTCGGACAACCCGTCGGTGTAGAGCAGCAGTTGCGAGCCCACGGAGAAGGTGACCTCGTCGGCGCGGTCGGGCCACACCCCGAGCTCCGGCATGCCCAGCGGCAGCGCGTACCCGGTCGGATCCAGGCTCCGCACCGTCCCGTCGCCCTCGATCAGCAGCGGCGGAGGGTGGCCGCGGTTCACGATGCGCAGCGTGTCCGGGCGGTCGGCCGGCACCTCGGCCAGCACCGCGGTGGTGAAGCCCTCGAACTGGTCGAGCCCCCGCCGCCGTTCGCCCTCCCTGTGCAGCGCCCACTCGAGACGCGCGGTGAGACCCTCGAGGGTCCACTCCTGCTCGGCCGCCTCGCGGAAGGCGCCGAGCACGATGACCACGGCCTCCACCGCGCCCATTCCCTTGCCCCTGACATCGCCGACCAGCATCCGCGTCCCGTAGGGGGTCTCCTGGACCGCGTACAGGTCGCCGCCGATCCGCGCGTCCGTCTGGGCGGCCTGGTACCGGGCGCCGAACTCCAGCGCCCCGATCCGGGAAGGCGGCAGCGGCAGCACCGCGCGCTGCGCCGCCTCGGCGATGCCGCGCGCCGAGGCGAGCTCCGCGTCCCCGCGGCGCAGCGCGCGGTTGATGCCCAGCGCGAGCACGGCGACGGTGACGATGGTCAAGGTCCGCATCGCGTCGCCGAGCGGGCTCTGGTCGCCGTCCAGGGCCAGCAGCGCGCCGAAGAACACCGAGGCCAGCACCCCGATGACGGCCGTGCAGCGCTGCGTGCAGAACGGCGCGGCCACCAGCGGAGCCGCGGAGAAGAAGGGCCCACCGGTCATCTCGGGGGCCGGGAAGAACACCCGGCACAGCACCCCGAGCGCCAGCAGGAGCGCCGGAATCCACCGCGCGAACCACGGGGCATTCCGCCCTATGACGGGCACGTTCTTCCGCACCGGACGGCTTCCTCTCCTGCTGTGCTGCTGCGCTCGGGCACCGTCCCAATCTGGCCGCTCGCCTACGGGTCGGCCACTCGGCCTCCGCCATTCGTCCGGACCGGGTTCTCCCTTACGGGAAGGGTCACCCCCTAAGGGATGCCGGGCCCTAAGGGCCTGGTCCCGGGCCCCCGGAGGGGTCGGCCCCCTAGGTGAGGGGCACCCCTACGGGTCTGGCCCGGGGCCCCGGAGGCGCCGGCCCCTAGGTGAGGGGCTCCCCCTAGGGGTTCCGCTGGGGACCTGCCGCGCAACCCGATCGCGCCACTCCATGCCGCGCGGCGGGGCCCGCGACGTTCCACTGGTAGCCGGGAGCCGTCACCGGGACACGAGGGAGAGCGCCGGGCGTGGGAACGGGCAGAGCGGTCAGGGCGCAGAACACGGCCGTGTGGCCGCAGACCTGGGTGCGCTGGCTGCCGCCGCTGTTCATCGTGATCGCGGTCGCCCTGGAGGTGACCGTTCCGCCGCGGTACTTCTTCGGCTCCCTGCTGAGCGCCTCGGTCCTGCTCGGCGCGCTGGTCTACCCGCCGCTCGGCACCCTCGCCACGGGCTTCGCCTGCGCCCTGATGCTGGTGATCCTCGACATCAGCGCGACCAAGGAGTACAACGAGCACCTCTCCGGCGCGATGATCACCGTCTGCATCGTCACCGTCCTGGTCACCCTGCTGTCGGTGGCGCGTGTACGGGCGGCCCGGCAGCTCAGCCAGGTGCGCGCGGTGGCGCAGGCGGCCCAACTCGCGCTGCTGCGCCCGCTCCCCGAGCACATCGGCCCCGTACGGATGGCGGGCTGCTACCAGGCGGCGACCGACGAGGCGCTGATCGGCGGCGACCTCTACGGCGTCCGCCGCAGCCCGTACGGGTTGCGGGTGCTGATCGGCGATGTCAGGGGCAAGGGAATCGGCGCCACCGGCACCGTGGCCACCATCCTGGCGTCGTTCCGCGAGGCGGCCACGGTCTGCACCGACCTGCCCGAGGTGGCCGACCGCATCGAGGCCGCGCTGGCGCTGGACCGCGAGGACGCCGAGGCCGGGATGCTGCCGAGCACCGCGCCGCCCCCTGAGGACCCTGTCAGGGCAGCCCGTAAGGGGTCTCAGGGGCGCCCGCAGGGCGCGCCGGCCGTCCCTGAGCCGCCGCAGAGCGCCGGGGAACTCTTCGCCACCGCCGTCCTGATGGAGCTCCCCGAGGACGAGGAGGTCGTCCGCGTACTGGCGCGCGGCCACCCGCCGCTCTTCCGCCTCGGCCCCGACGAGGTCACCCCGCTGGAGCCGCTGGAGGAGGAGTACGGGCTGCCGCTCGGGCTCGGGGAGCTGGCGACGGGGCCGCAGCGGGTGCGCAGGTTCGAACTCCCCGCGGGCCGGATGCTGGTGGCGTACTCGGACGGCGTGACCGAGGCGCGGGACAGGGACGGCGAGTTCTACCCGCTGCGGCAGCGGCTGGCGGCACACTTCACCAGCACGGACACCGGCACCGGCTCGGGCTCCGGCCCCAGCCCCGGCCCCGCCGCGGACTGGGACGCCGAGCCGCCCCTGGCCCCGAGCGACGTGGTCTCCTTCGTCCAGCGCGACGTGAACCGCTGGGCGCCCTCGCTCAACGACGACCTGGTCGTCGTCGTACTCAAACGCTGCGCAACCCCTGAGGGCCAGCACCCACAGAGCGCGGGCCCTGACACGTAACGCCCCACACCAACCGGACCGGAAGCCGGCTCCCGTCACACACCGACGCTTCCCACGGAGGGCGCGCCCGCACGCAGCGGCGGCGCCCTCCGTGGCGCGTGCCCTCCCCCGGCCGTGTCCGGCCGGTCCGCGCGGTCCCCTTGCTTGGCCCGTCCACTAGGCTCGCGGCGTGACCGAAGTCCAGCCGGCGGCAGACCGCTTCGATGTGCTGGCCGTCGCGTCCTCGGCAGGAGGAATCCACGGCCTGAGCGTGCTGCTGGGCTCCCTCGAACCGGAATTCGGCGTCCCCGTGCTGGTGGTGCAGCACCTCGATCCGAGGCACCGGACGGTCATCGCGGAAATCCTCGCGCGCCGTACGCGGCTGCCGGTGAAGCTCGCCGAGCAGGGGGACGTCGCACAGCCCGGCGCCGTGTACGTCGCACCGCCCGACCGCCACCTGCTGGTGGGGGCCGACGGCACGCTCTCGCTCTCGGACAGCGAACTGGTCCACTTCCTGCGCCCCTCGGCCGACCTGCTCTTCGAGTCGGTCGCGGGGGCGTACGGGGCGCGCGCGATCGGCTGCGTGCTCACCGGCACGGGCTCGGACGGCGCGATGGGCGTGGAGGCGATCAAGTCACGCGGCGGCACCGTGATCGTGCAGGACCCGGAGACGGCCGAGTTCCGGGGCATGCCCGACTCCGCCGTGGGCACCGGGTCCGTGGACTTCGTGCTACCCCTGGAGGAGATCGCTTCGGTGATCCGCGGACTTGTCGAGACCAAGAGGCAGTAATGAGCGAAGCGCAGCAGGCCGGAACCGACGAAGAGTTGGAGGATCTGCTCGTCTTCCTGCGGGATTCGCGGGGGTTCGACTTCACGGGGTACAAGCGCTCATCGCTGGGCCGGCGCATCCGCAAGCGGATGGCCGCCATCGACGTCTCGACCTACACGGACTACCGGGACCGGCTGGAGGCGAACGCCGACGAGTTCGGCGCGCTGTTCAACACCATCCTGATCAACGTCACCTCCTTCTTCCGCGACCCCGACGCCTGGACGTACCTCCAGCGCGAGGTCGTCCCCGAGCTGCTCGGCGAGATCGGGGACGAGGAGGAGGTCCGGGTGTGGAGCGCCGGCTGCTCCAGCGGCGAGGAGGCGTACTCGCTGGCCATCATGTTCGCCGAGGCCCTGGGCATCGAGGAGAGCCTGCGCCGGGTGAAGATCTACGGCACGGACGTGGACGAGGAGGCGCTGCGCGCCGCGCGCTCCGGGCTCTACCCGGCCAAGTCGCTGGAAGCGCTCTCGCCCGAGCTGCGGGAGAGGTACTTCGAGCAGGACGGGGCGCAGTTCGTCTTCCGCTCCGACCTGCGCCGCCGTGTGATCTTCGGCAGGCACGACATCACGCGGGACGCCCCCATCTCCCGGCTCGACCTGCTGGTCTGCCGCAATGCGCTGATGTACTTCAACGTGGAGGCCCAGCGGCAGATCGTCGACCGCTTCCACTTCGCCCTGCGGGAGGGCGCGTACCTCTTCCTCGGCAAGGCCGAGATGCTGCTGAACGACGCCGACAGGTTCGAAGTGCTCAGCATGCGCCAGCGGGTGTTCCGGCGCCGCCCCGGGGAGTCGGGGCCCCCGTACCACCAGCATCCGCTGAAGGTGCGGATCAGCGGGCCGAGCGAGTTCCAGACGCCGGGACGCAACCGGCAGGTGCGGGATCTGCTGCTCGACTCCTTCCCCTCGCCCTCCGTCGCGGTGGACGCCGACGGCAGCGTGGCGCTGATCAACAGCCAGGCGCGCCATCAGTTCGGGCTCACCAACAACGACATCGGGCGGCCGTTCCAGGACCTGGAGATCTCCTACCGCCCCGTCGAACTCCGCTCGCTGATCGAGCAGTCCACGCACGAACGGCGGACCCTGCGGGTGAACGGCGCCGAGCGGCGGGTCGGCGAGGAGGTGCAGTTCTACGACATCCTCATCCAGCCGCTCATGGGCGGCAACGGCCTCCCCGCGGTCACGCACATCACCTTCACCGACGTGACGGTGTCCACCCAGCTCAAGTCCGAGGTCAAGCGGGTCCGCGAGGACCTGGAGACCGCGTACGAGGAGCTCCAGTCCACCAACGAGGAGCTGGAGACGACGAACGAGGAACTCCAGTCCAGCATCGAGGAGCTGGAGACCACCAACGAGGAACTCCAGTCCACCAACGAGGAGCTGGAGACCACCAACGAGGAACTCCAG
Source organism: Streptomyces odontomachicola (assembly GCF_039605595.1). NCBI lineage: Bacteria > Bacillati > Actinomycetota > Actinomycetes > Kitasatosporales > Streptomycetaceae > Streptomyces > Streptomyces odontomachicola. The sequence goes on along the minus strand of NZ_JBCFOK010000023.1, from coordinate 73,320 downwards.
TCCGGGAACGAGGAGCTGGAGACCATGAACGAAGAGATGCGCACCAGGACCGAGGAGCTGGACGAGGCCCGCGCCTTCCTGGAGGGCGTGGTGACCAGCATCGCCGCCGGGGTGGTCGTCCTGGACACCGAGGTCAGGGTGAAGAGCTGGAACCGCGGCGCCGCCGACCTGTGGGGCCTGCGCTCCGACGAAGTGATGGACTCCTCCTTCTTCTCCCTGGACTTCGGGCTGCCCACCGAGAAGCTGCGCCCGGTCGTCCAGCAGTGCCTGGACTCCCGCTGCCGCACGGGCCCCGTCGACGTGGAGGCGGTGAACCGCATCGGCCGCTCCATCACGTGCAGCGTGGTGTGTTCCCCCTTCGACGGGCACAACGGCGGCGTCGTGCTGCTGATGGAAGAGGGCAGGAGCGGAGTCGTCGACGGGGCATGACGGCGTCCGTACGATGACGGTATGGAACCGGGTGGGGGCGCTCCGGACCGGGCCGCTGAGGCATGGCGTCGGGCGGCGCTGGCGCGTCGGCGTGCCGAGGCGGCGCAGGACCGGGCCCGGCATTACGAGCTGCTCGCCGCCGGATCGGAATCGGGGCGGGTCGCGAGGCTCAAGGCCGAACTGGCCGCCCTCCAGCGCAGGAACGCGGAGTGCCATCTCTCCTCGGCGCAGCTCCAGGAGGCGTACGCGCGCCGCGCCGCGCAGTGGCGGGGCAACGCCCCCGAGCCCCGCTTCATGACGGGCGTCGCCGAGGCGTGCGGCAGCCGGAGCGCGGTGCTCACGGTGCTCGGCGCCGACCACGGTCAGCTCTCCTTCGCCGCGTCCGACGAACGGGCCGAGCGGGCGCAGGAGGTCGAATACCTCCTGGAGGAGGGCCCGGGACGGGACGCGACGCTGGACCGGGGCCCGGTGCGCGCTGCGGGGAGCGCCATCCCGGAGCGCTGGCCCGGTTACGGCCCCGAGGTGGCCGGGCTCGGAGTGGCAGAGGTGCTGGCCGTCCCGCTGCTCGTGGGCGCCGAATGCCTGGGAGCGCTGACGGTCTTCGACGGTCTGCGGCAGGGGAGCCCGCGCACCGCCGAGCTGGTGGCCGAGACGCTGACCCGGATGGTTCTCCTGGGCCCCGAGGCGGAACCCGAGCTGTACGGGGGCGCCGAGCATCAGTACGTGGTGCAGCAGGCCGCCGGAATGGTCGCGGTACAGGCGCGCTGCGAGGTGGCCGACGCGCTGGCGATGCTCAAGGCGCGTGCCTTCGCCGAGGGCGCCCGCATCGAGGCGGTCGCCGATGCGGTGGTGCGCAGGACGCTCAGACTGGGCGGGGCGGACGCGACCTGAAGGTCCAGGCGCTCCTGCGGTCTTCGGCTCGTCTTCGGCTCGGTCGGCTGCGGAGGAGGGATGCTCATGGAGCCTGTTGCCGAGTCGGCAGACTCCACTTACCGGGTCAGGGCGGCGGACCGGACCGCGTGTCAACAGGCCGTGGACCGCGCCGTCTTCATGCGAGCGTGGTCGATGCAGAGGCGGGCTGCGGGAGTCGAGATGCGCCTGCGAGCGGTCTCGATGCGCCTGTTCGCACGGGCCATGCGCGGTGACCGCCGGCATCCGCCGGCCGCGCCGGCTCCTGGCGCCGCGCCTGCGTCTCCCCTGCCGGGCCTGCAGCGGGCCATCGTGCTGGAGCAGGCCAAGGGCGTCATCGCGGAATGCCTCGACTGCTCCGTGGACGAGGCCGGTGTCCTGCTCACCGAGCACAGCCGCAGACTGAACCAGCCGCCCGACGCCTTCGCCTGCGAAATCTTGAACAACCGGGGCGCCGAACTCCGGCCGCACAAGGCGCCCTGACAGCGACGGGCCCCGGCCAGGGTGAGTGGCCGGGGCCCGTCGTCGCAGTTCAGAGCCCTACAGAGAGCGTCTGTCCGGTAGGCCGTGTGGGACTCGAACCCACAACCAATGGATTAAAAGTCCACTGCTCTGCCAATTGAGCTAACGGCCCGCCCCCGCAGCATAGCCCGGCGGCTCTCCGCATCTCGAAGGCATTCGCCTTTGCGTGGAGTCGGGCCCGGAGTCGGACCCGCCGGGCCTCCTCAGCGGGCGGCTACGGAAGGGCCGCCGACGGCCGGAGCCGACGGCGGCCAAGAGCCCCTAGGGGGAGGGAACCCCCTAGGGATCCCCTAGGGGGTCCCTGAGCGTCAGCCGTTCCGCTTCCAGCGCGGCTTGTCCGCGCGGCGGTCGAAGGAGCGGTTGCCGCCGCGGTGGCCGCCGCCGTACTCGCGGTGCCCGCCACGGGAGTCGTGGTGCTGCTCGTCACGGCGCCCGTAGGAACGGCGGTCGTCGCGGTTGTACGAGGAAGAGCGGTCGTCGCGGTTGTAGGAGGGGCGGTCGTCGCGGCGGTAACCGCCGCCGCCGTTCCGGTTGCCGCGGTTGTCGTCGCGGCGGTTGTCCCGGCCTTCACGGTTGTCGCGGTTGTAGGGGCGGCGGTCGTCGCCGCGCCCGCCGCGGTTGTCGTCCCGGCGGAAGCCGCCGCGGTCGCCCCGGCCGCCGCCGTCGCGGTCGCCGCGGTTGTCCCGGCGGAAGTCGCCGCCGCGCCCACCGCGGTCGCCGTCGCGCCCGCCACGGCCACCGTCCCGGCCGCCATCCCGGCCGCCGTACGAACCGCGCTGGTCACGGCGGTCCTTCTGCTCCTCGCGCTTGGCCTCGCGGCGCTCGCGCTCGCGCTCCTTCTCCTCCTGGCGGGCCTCGCGGCGTGCCTCCTCGGCGGCCTCGGCCTCGACCTCGGCGGTCAGCGCGGCCTGCGCCTCGGCGACGGCCTGCTCGGGGTCGTCGCCCCGCTCGCGCGCCGCGCGCGCCGTCAACCGCTCGCTCTCCTCGCGGAGTTCGGTCGCGCGCCGCTGCGCGCGCTCAAGCTGCCGGGCGAGCTGCTTGGCCTCGCGCTCGGCCTGCTTGGCGGTGTCGCCGGCGGACTGCGCCTGCACCTCGGTCAGCGAACGGGCGCCGGTGATCCGCGCCACGTCCTCGTCAAAGACCTCGCCGCGGCCGATGATGTGCCGCGAGGCGTCCACGCCCGCGTCCTCCATCAGCCGGAAGATCTGCCGCCGCTGGTGCGGCAGCGCCAGCGACACGACCGTGCCGGACTGGCCCGCACGCGCCGTACGACCGGAACGGTGCAGGTAGTCCTTGTGATCGCCCGCCGGGTCCACGTTCAGTACGAGGTCGATGCCGTCCACGTGGATGCCGCGCGCGGCGACGTCGGTGGCGACCAGCGTGTTGACCTTGCCGTCCTTGAAGTCGGCGAGGGTGCGCGTACGGGCGCCCTGGGTCATGCCGCCGTGCAGCGCGTCGGCGCGCACGCCGGTCTCGCGGAGCTGCTCGGCGACGCGGTCGGCGCCGAGCTGGGTGCGCACGAAGATGATGGTGCGGCCCTTGCGCGCCGCGATGGCCGCGGTGACCGGGGCCTTGTCGCGCGGCTTCACGACCATGACGTGGTGGGTCATGGTGGTGACGGCACCCTGGGCGGCGTCCACCTCGTGAACCTCGGGGTTCGTGAGGTAACGCTTCACCAGCGAGTCGATCTCCTTCTCCATGGTCGCGGAGAAGAGCATCCGCTGGCCGCCCTCGGGTACGAGGTCGAGCAGCTCGGTGACCTCGGGCAGGAAGCCCAGGTCGGCCATCTGGTCTGCCTCGTCGAGGATGGCCACCTCGACGTCGTCGAGCGAGCAGGCGTTCCGGTTGATCAGGTCGCGGAGCCGGCCCGGGGTGGCGACCAGGATGTCGACGCCGCGCTCGAGCGCGGAGATCTGGTTGCCCATCGAGGTGCCGCCGCAGACGACCTTGAGCTTGAGGCCGAGCACGTCCCCGTAGGGCTGGAGCGCGTCGGAGACCTGCATCGCGAGCTCGCGGGTGGGCGTGAGGATCACGCCGCGCGGGCGCTTGCGCTGCGTGCGGCCGCCGCTGTTCAGGCGGGTCAGCAGCGGCAGGCCGAAGGAGAGCGTCTTGCCGGAGCCGGTGCGGCCGCGGCCGAGGATGTCCTTGCCCGCCAGCGCGTCCGGGATGGTCGCGGCCTGGATCGGGAAGGGGGTGGTCACGCCGTTCTCGGCGAGCTTGCGGACGACCGGGCTCGCGAGGCCGAGGTCCGCGAACGTCACGGTCTCGGTGTCCTCGGGCAGGACGGCGTCAGGTGCAGCAACAGACATGCGAAATGCAAACCTCTCGGAGTCATCGGCACGTGCCCCGGACTCCGTGAGTGCACACACGACCGCCTCGATGCGGTCTCCATCACGGCTAAGCAGGAACGCGCCACACGGCGCGTGGGAAGGGCGCCGGGCAAATGGGATCAAACGATCTAGCAGCATACGCGGCGTCGGCGCCCCCGTGCAAATGAGGGAGGGTATGGGCGCCCACGGCCACGGCACTGCCGGACCACCCATCCCAACATCCACCCTCCGCTCGGCATTCCCCGCCCCGGCACCGAATTCCGCACGGGATTCCGTACGAGGTTCCGTAGGGGATCCCGTACGGGGCGTACGAGCCCCTTCCGGGGCGCCCCTGAGCCGCCGGGCCACCTCCGGGCCGGGGCCGGTCGGGGCCGGGACACCGCCGCCCCTACCGGTCCACAGGGGAGGGCGAGCCGCCCCCGCCCCCTGGGGATTCGGGAGGGGACTCCCCTCCGGGGTCGCCCGAGGGCCCGCCGGACCCCGACGGAGGTTCCGTAGGGGGCGTCGGGGTCGGGCGCGGGGACGAGGGCGGGCGCTCGGGGACACCCGTAGGGGCAGGGCCCTGCGAAGTACGCGGCGGAGTCGGCCTGTTGGGGCTGCGGGACCCCGGATCCGGCCGTCCGGGACCGGCGGGCAGTCCCGTCTCGGGGTTCCGCCCCTCGCGCTGCCCGGAGGGGTTGCCCGTACGGGTAGGGGCTCCCGCGCCCTTCCCCTGCCGGCCCGTGCCCCCGGGGCCGCCCGCCTGGCGCTCCCCCTGCTCCGCCACCGAGGGGCCGCCCCCGTAACCGGTGCCGTCGCCGTCCTGCGCCGCGGTGCCGGGACCGGCGCCCGGGGCCCCCTGACCGGGCAGGCCCTTGCCGTGCACGGTCACGCATCCGGTGGCGGCGGCGAGTATCAGGGCGGTGACGGCGGTGCGGGCAACTGCCCGCGCGCCGTGGGGAGTTGGGAAGGGAGAGCGGGGCACAGCGGGACCTCCTGGCACGTGACCTGGCGCCCGGCGGCAACGAGCAGAACGAACGGGCGCGGAGACGCCGTGCCCAACTCCCGTTCACCCCAACAGGTCACGCGCGACGCTCAGCCCGAGCACCACGCCGCCGAGCCCCACCAGCAGCGAGGCCGCGACATTGGCCGCCGCGAGGAACCGCGCCCCGCGCTCGTACAGCCGCAGCGTCTCGTAGGAGAACGTCGAGTACGTCGTGAAGGCGCCGCACAGGCCCGTACCCAGCAACGACATGCCGCCGGTGCCCAGCGAGCCCGCGTTCGCCGCGCCGGTGAGCGCGCCCAGGAGTACCGAGCCCGCCGCGTTCACCACGAACGTCCCCCAGGGGAAGACGGAGTCGTGCCGCGCCTGCACCGCGCGGTCCAGCAGATACCGCAGCGGCGCGCCGAACGCCGCGCCCAGCATCACGAAAGCCCAGGTCACCGCGTACGCACCACCCATCGCGTGCAGGCGGTTCCGGCCCATACGGCGAGCAGCGCGGCGAGCACGGTGCCGAGCAGGTACGCCGCGGTGACCCCGACGTTCCCCGGACCCTGGTCCAGCAGCCGGGCCACCTCCACCGCGTACGTGGAGAAGGTCGTGAAGCCCCCGAGCACCCCGACACCCAGGAAGGGGCGCGCCAGCGGATGCGCGTGTGCGCCCCTGCCTCCCTCGCTGACCAGCACCATCAGGACGCCGATGAGCAGGCAGCCCACCACGTTCACCGACCACGTGGGCCAGGGGAACCCCTGCGGGTCGGCCGGGAGCGCCAGCGTCACGGCGTACCGCGCGAGGGCGCCCAGCGCGCCGCCCGCCGCGATGGCCGCGAGCACGGTTCCGGTGCGGCGCGGCCCGGCCAGCTCGCCGCGGTGCGCGAGCACATGGAGATCGACATCGGGGTCGACCGCCTCCTCCGCTTCGGGGCCGGCCCGTCCGGCGCCCGTCCTCGTTCCGCGATCCGCCGTGCTCACGCGCCCCTCACCCGTATCCCAGCGCGTGCAGCCGCGCGTCGTCGATGCCGAAGTGGTGGGCGATCTCGTGCACGACGGTCACCTCGACCTCGCGCACGACGAGTTCGCGGTCACCGCCCTCCGCCGCGACCATCCGCAGCGTCGGGCCGCGGTAGACGGTGATCCGGTCGGGCAGTACGCCCGCGTACCACTCGCCCCGCTCGGTGAGCGGGGTGCCCTCGTACAGACCGAGCAGTTCGGGGTCGTCGGCGGGCGGCTCGTCCTCGACGAACACCGCCACGTTGTCCATGAGCCTGGTCAGTTCGGGCGGGATGCGGTCGAGTGCCTGGGCGACCAGCTCCTCGAACTCCTCGCGCGTCATCTCCAGCACCCGGCCATTGTCGTGCACCGCGCCCCGCCACCGCAGTACGGGCCCACGCCCCGCACGGGCCCGGGCGCCCCCTAGGGGCAGGGTTCCCCTAAGGGCAGGGGCCTCCCGGGGGTGCCGGCGCACCGGGGCGTTCCCCGCATAGACCCCCACCCGTAAGGGCATACGGGGCCTCATGGCCCGCGATGCGAGCAAGCCGCGCATACCGCCCCAACCGCTCCGCGCCGCCTGGTCCCTCCCCGCAGCGGCGGTCACCGGCGCCGTCCGCCGGCTGCGCCGGTTACCGGCCGCGCTGCTGCGCCGCTACCGCTCGCACCACTCGCCCCCGACGGTCTCGCTGACCCACACCCCGCACCCCTACTGGAGGGCCACCGGGCTCGCCGCGGTCACCCTGCTCGGGGCCTGGCTCGGGCTGCTGATCGTGGGCAGCGTCCACACGCCGGTCGGCCCCGTGGACACCTCGATGACGCTCCGGCCGTCCTTCACCGGCGGCACCAAGGTCAACGTCTCCCCGCTCGGCGCCCTCGAACTGCGCAGCCACCACGCGCCGATCCGGCTCGACGTGGACGTGGACCAGATCGACCAGGAGCGCGCCGCCGTCCTGGTCGACCACCCCGAGCGCATCCGCGGCCTGCAGTCCGAGATCACCTCCGACGTGGAGGACGGCACGGCCTCGCTCGCGCTGCGCTCCGCCGTCGCCGTGGTGTCCGGGGCCACCGCGCTGGGCCTCGCGGTGTACCGCCGCCCGCGCCGCGCCCTCGCCGCCGGCGGCCTGGCGCTCGCGCTGCTCACGGCGTCCGGGGCCACCGCGTACGCGACCTGGAATCCGGACTCGGTGCTGGAGCCGAAGTTCTCCGGTCTGCTGGCCAGCGCGCCCTCGCTGGTCGGCAGCGCCCGCAACATCGTCAGCGACTTCGACGTCTACCAGCAGGAACTCGCCCGCCTCGTGGGCAACGTCTCCAAGCTGTACGAGACGACCTCCACGCTCCCCACATACCAGCCGAACCCCGGCACCACCCGGGTCCTGCACGTCTCCGACATCCACCTCAACCCGGGCTCCTGGCGGATCATCCGCTCCCTGGTCAGGCAGTACGACATCGACGTGATCGTCGACTCGGGGGACACCATGGACCACGGCACCGAGGCGGAGAACGGCTTCCTGAAGCCGGTCCCGAAGCTCGGTGCCCCTTACGTCTGGGTCCGGGGCAACCACGACTCGCTCACCACCCAGGACGCCGTGAAGAAGCTCGGCGGACGCAACGGCAGGGTCCATGTGCTGGACAGCGGCGTCCCCGTGAACGTGGCCGGGCTCCGCTTCGCCGGCTGGGGCGACCCGCAGTTCACCCCGGACCGCTCGGTCGTGCCGCAGGGCGATCCGGCGGAGCGGCGGGACGGCAGGAAGCTGGCGGACACGCTGCGCGCCCAGAAGGCCAACGGCACCCCCGTGGACATCGCCGTCGGCCACAACCCGGTGCTCGCCAAGCAGACCGACGGGCTGGTCCCGCTGGCGCTGGCAGGGCACACCCACAAGCGCAGCACCGAGAAGCTGCCCAGGGGCACCCGGCTGATGATCGAGGGCACCACGGGCGGCGGCGGGCTGCGCGCCGTGGAGAAGCAGCAGCCGCAGAAGGTGCAGGCGTCCGTCCTCTACCTGGACCGGAAGACCGACCGCCTCCAGGCATGGGACAACATCACGCTCGGCGGGCTCGGCCTGTCCTCGGCCGAGGTGGCCCGGCACCTGCCGGCGGAGGCCAAGCCCGGACGCCACACGCCGACCCCGACACCGACCCCGTCAGGGTCCTCCCCGGGCTCGTCCCCTACGGGTCCGCCGGGACCCAACTCCCCTACGGGCAGCCCGAGTCCGACGCCCTGAGCCATCCCGTACGGGGCGCGCCGGAGGAGCCGGGGGCGCCCGGTGCGGGAGCGCTCCGAAGGGGTACGGGGAAAGCGTTTTGGCGAACGGTCCCGGTATCCCATATGCTTCTCACGTCCCCGACGCGCTGACGAAGCGAAACGGAAGCGCCCAGGTGGGCCATCAGCCCTCATCGTCTAGTGGCCCAGGACGCCGCCCTTTCAAGGCGGTAGCACGGGTTCGAATCCCGTTGGGGGCACGCACAACCTGTGCGAGACTAGGTCCCGCACAACGCTTGGTCCTGTGGAGCAGTTTGGAGTGCTCGCCACCCTGTCAAGGTGGAGGCCGCGGGTTCAAATCCCGTCAGGACCGCTGCGATCGCGAGATCGCGTGGCTGGGTAGCTCAGTTGGTACGAGCGTCCGCCTGAAAAGCGGAAGGTCGCCGGTTCGACCCCGGCCCCAGCCACCGCAGCACTTGGCCCGGCAGAGAGATCTGCCGGGCCAAGTGCTTTTTCACGCCCTGGGGGACGTGCCCTAGGGGCAGGGCCCTGCCCCTAGGGGTCCTACTCGTACATCACGTACTCCGGCTCGGGCTTCAGCTTCAGGACCTCGTCGGGGTCCATCAGGCGGCTGCCGCCCTCGGTGTCCTCGTCGTAGAAGAGCTTGAAGCCGGTGTGCACGCCCTTGGGCAGGTCCTTCACCAGGTGGCGCCAGGTGCCCCGCTTCATGCCCGGGGTGCCGATGCCGTCGGCGCTCTTGATCATGGCGACGCCCGGGGTGGGGCGCAGCTTGTCCTGGTCGGGGACCACGGAGACGGCGACCTGGTGGAAGACGAACGGCTTCTCCGGGAGGTCGTTCTCCTCGACGACCTTCGAGAGGTAGCGGGACACCTCGTTCAGTTCGGAGCCGCTGGTGCTCCCGTAGGTGTTGCCCGGGACCTCGCCGGGGCCCATGTCCCACTCGGGGTCCAGGGCGACGCCCACGTCGGGGTGGACCAGCCAGTCGTGGAGGGCCTTCACCTCGTCGAGCATCGTCGCGCGGCCCGGCTGGATGTTCAGGAGCAGCATCCCGTCGTGCTTGCGGGCCAGTTCGTGGAAGCGGCGGACGGTGTCGTCGGCGGTGCGGCTGCGGTACTTGCCGTCAGGTCCTGGCGCCGAGTTGGTGACCGTGGAGAGGAGCTCGAAGACCGGCATGGGCTCGCGCTTGCCCGCGTACTCGCGCGCCTTCTTCTCGACCTCCTTGGCCCGTTCCTCCAGGTCGCCGGTGCCGAGCTTGCCCAGGGCCTCGGCGCCGGGCAGACCGCAGTAGCCGACCAGCCGGTAGTGCGGGAACAACGCGCGGCCGCCGCGCGGCAGTTGGGGCTTCTTCTTCGTACGGCTCGGGGACGGGCTCGGGGAGGCGGAGCCGCCGGGGGAGGAACCCCCCGAGGGGTTCTTCGGCTCCGCGCCGGCGCTGCCGTCGGCGCGTTCGGTGCCGCAGGCGCTCAGCAGGCCGAGCCCGGCGGCAGCGGAGGCGGCGAGCAGCGCGCGGCGGCCCGTACGGGTTTCCCCTGGGGGTGAGGCGTGCGGGATGAAGGCGGTCGTGCCCGGCGGGGGTTCCCCGCCGTGGCCGTCCCGCGTGCGGGGTGCGTCTTCCCCCCTGGTCCTGCCGGATTCTCGGCGCACCGTTTCCCTCCGTTCGGCCGGTCTGCCTGACTCCTGTCCGGGGCGCTTGTCCACGCACCTGCCAGGCAAAACGCCCCGGATGACCCGGAGCGCCCGCGACCCACCGTACGGTCAGGTCAGCTTCCGCTTGGGGCCGCCGCATGGGCGCCCGCCGTACGTCCGCCCGGATGGCGGTGCCGCCAGGTCCAGAAGACCGCGCAGGACACCAACGCCCAGGCCGCGAGCACCAGATATGGCTGTAGGTGCTGATGTCCGGGGAAGTAGACGGCGGTGTGCTGGGCGTTCACGGAGGCGCCGGGCGGGAGCCAGCGGCCGATGGTGCCCAGGACGGAGGGGAGCAGCGGCCAGGAGACGGCGCCGCCGGACGAGGGGTTGCCGAGCAGCACCATCAGGCCCCAGGTGGGGATCATGGCCCACCTGCCGAAGAGGGTGTTGAACATCGTGAAGACCATTCCCGACGTGAACATGGTCAGCGAGAGGATCATCCACGAGTGCACGAACGGCAGGTGGAGAGCGCCGAGCAGCCAGTCCACGACCGCCGCGATCACGAAGCCGCCCAGCAGCGCGTACGCGATCGTGAAGCCGATCCGCTCCAGCGGGGCCAGCGCGCGGGCGTGCACGCTGAGCTGGATCGCGCCGACGAAGCCGATGATCACGGCCGCGAGTGAGATGTAGAACACCGAGAGGCCGCGGGGGTCGCCGGTGTTCAGCGGCTTCAGGTCCTTCACCGCGACCTGCACGCCGGCCTTCTTCCCCACCTGTGGACCGGCCTGCTGGAGCACCTGCGCGACCGAGGCGCCGGACGCGCTGGAGATATCCATTTCGACCCGGCTGTCTCCCTTCACCCGCAGGACGGCGAAGACCCGCTGCTCCTCGATGTCCTGCTCGGCGCGCTGGTAGGTGGAGTAGTGGTGCAGCTTGAGCGAGGATCCGAGGGCCTTCTCCATGCCCTGGATGAAGGTGCGCGACTCCTTCTGGCTCGACGCCTTGCCGACCACCGCGACGGGTACGTGGTGCGGCGTCGGGTCGGCCATCGCGTACGTGTAGGAGCCGGCGAACAGGCCCGCGGCCGCGCCGAGGATCAGCATCAGGACCAGCGCGGGCAGGTACGGCGACTTCTTGAACGAGCGCCACTTCTCGGCGCCGGTGGGCAGCCGTCCGTGCGCCCCGTGGGGGTGTTCCCCGTCGGGGTTCTCCCCGTGAGGGTTCTCCCCGTCAGGGTGTTCTGAGGGCCGGGGCTCCTCGGGGGCGGACGTACGGGGCGCCCCGGAGGAAGAGCCCGGCGCACGGGTGGCGCCGGACTCCCCTTCCGGGTCCGGCTCGGGGTGCGGGTGCGGCTCGCTCATGGAGCACACCCTAAGTCTGATTTGCCCCGCTTTCTCCGGCTGGGACGCCCTCGTCCTCCGCCGGTGTGCGCTCGTCCTCCGCCGGTGTGCCGCTGCTCTGCCGCCGCTGCCGTACCCAGCGGACCAGCAGCACCACGGCGACCACCGCCACCAGGGCCGCCAGCAGCGCGCCGTCCGGGACGGCGGAACCGGCGCGCTTCGCCCACTCCTCGGCGGTGAACGCGCCGTCCACATTGGTGAGTCCGGGCAGCGAGGCCGCCCCGTCGAAGACGAGGAAGAGCACGCCGAGTACGAGGAAGAAGAGGCCGGAGAGGAGGGAGGTGGTGTGCAGCCGCAGCCGGCCCAGGGTGAAGCCCCGACCGCGGAGCCAGCGGCGTTTGCCCAGGTCGAAGCGTTCCCACAGCAGCGCGAGCAGGAACAGCGGGACCGCCATGCCCAGCGCGTACACCGCCAGCAGCAGCCCGCCGTACACCGGGTTGCCGCTCACCGCCGCCACCGTGAGCACGCTGCCCAGGATGGGACCCGCGCAGAAACCGGCCAGGCCGTAGACCGCGCCGAGTGCGTACACCGAGAGGCCGCTGGTCGGGCGGATGCGCCCGGACGCCTGCTGGAGGCTCTTCGGCGCGAAGCCCATGCCCAGGATCTGCACGAGCCCGAGCGCGATGATCAGCCAGCCGCCGACCGAGATCAGCAGGTCACGGTGCCCGTAGAAGAGCCGCCCGGCGAAGGATCCGGCCGCGCCCAGCGGTACGAGGGTGGTGGCGAGGCCGAGGTAGAAGACGCCGGTGCGGGCGAGCAGCTTGCCCGTGTTGGTGATCGAGTACGCGAAGAAGGCGGGCAGCAGCAGGGCACTGCACGGGCTGAGCAGCGCCAGCAGCCCGCCGAGGAAGGCCGCGAAGTAACCGACGTCCATCACTCGCCGCCCTTACCGGAGCCGCCCTTGTCCGAGCCGCCGTCCTTCTTCTTCGCCTCGGCGAGCGCGGCGTCGATGGTGTCGGTGAAGACCTGGTCGGGCTGGGCGCCCGCGATCGGGCGGCCGTTGATCAGGAACGCCGGGGTGGCGGCGGCGCCCAGGCTGTACGCCTCGTTCTGGTCCTTGGCGAGGAGCCGCTGCGCGCCCTTGCTCTTCCGGTCGCGGTCGAAGCGGTCCAGGTCCTCGATGCCCGCCTGCTTGGCGATGTCGTGCAGGTGGCCGTCGGTGAAGGAGTTCTTCTCGTTGCCCTCGTCCGCGTACACGGCCTTGTAGAACTGCCAGAAGCGGCCCTGCTCACCGGCCGCCCAGCCGGCCAGCGCGGCGCGGTTCGAGCCCTCGCCGAAGACCGGGAAGTTGCGCCACTCGATGCGCAGCAGGCCCTTGTCGATGTACTTCTTCTCCAGCGCGGGCTCGGTGTCCCGGGCGAACTTCCCGCAGAACGAGCAGCCGAAGTCGGCGTACTCGATCATCACGACCGGGGCGTCCTTCTTGCCCCGCGCCATGGGGTCGTTCGCGTCCCGGCGCGCGAGCTTCATCAGGGCCGGGTCGCCGGGGGCCTCGTCGCCGCCCTCGACGGTGGCGTTCTCGTTGCCGGTGGCCGAGGTGTCCTTGCCGCCGGAACCGCTGCCGCCGCCGTTCACCATGTACTGCGACAGCCACCCGGCGAGCAGCGCGACGACGGCGACCGTGACCCCGATGATCAGGCCCTTGCGGGACTTGGGTGAGGAGTCGGCGGAGGGCTTGGCCGAGGACTTGGTTGAGGGCTTGGCTGAGGACTTCGTGGGCTTGGTCGAGCTCATGGGATTCTCCTGGAATGAGAACGCTGAGCAGCTCGGGGCTGCTCTGAGTAACTGAAGGAAGAGAACGAGGAGTTGACCCCTAGGGGAGCCGAACCCCTAGGGGCAGGGGCCACCCCTAAGGGGCAGGGCCCCTGGGGGCAGGGGCGCATCGCGCCGCTCAGCCCCGCGCCGGCACCCCGCACGCCGTCTCGCCCGCGAGCCTGCGCACCGTGGCCGCCGCGAGCAGCGCCAGGGAGACCACGGCGAGCAGCGGCTGCAACGGCTGCCACACGGTCAGGGCACCCGAGGTGCCGAGCGCGAGGAGCACGAGCTTGTTGCACACCGGGCAGCCCACGGCGAAGAAGCCGAGCAGCCCGCCGACGGCGCCGAAGCGCCCGGGCCGCCGGTCCTCCGCCGGCTCCTCCGGCCCCTCGGAGCCGCCGCCCCGCCCCGTACGGATGTACGTGGCGAGCAGCAGCCCGGCGAGGACGGCGGTGGCGGCGAGCACCGGGTAGGCCCACCACGGGGTGGGCACGGAGCGGCCGAAGAACGGGTTCGGCACCACGGCGGTGGGCAGTCCCACGGCGAGCGCGGTGAGGGCGGCGGCGCCGGCGGCGAGGGCCCAGCGCGAGAGCGGCCAGGCCACGACGGCCCGCGCGGCGAGCCGCAGCGAGGACACCGCGCCCGCGGCGGCGCTGCGCGCGCCGGAACGCATGACAGTGCGCATGCGGAATGACTCCTGTCCTGATGACGGGTGGAGGCGGACGGAGCGGCACCCCCGTGGCACGCGCGGCGCGCACGGGTGGGGTGCCGTCCGGCGCATCTACACGCGCAGGACGGAGAGTTCCGCAGGCGAGGGCGGAGGTATGGGGGACGGCCCCGGCACCGGCAGTCTCGACTGGGCCGCGGCGTGTGCGAGGTGTGACTCGGGGAGGGGGCACACGGTGAGCGCGGGCAGCACGTTCTGCTGGGAGGCGCTGGGTGTGGCCGGGACGGTGCCGTTGGTGCCGCCCTGCTGCTTGTGGCACCCCGGCATGCCGTCGGGGTCGCCCTCGGCGACGGCGGCGCGCAGGGCGTGCGCGGAGTCTCCGTACCCCGAATCGACGGAAGCGGCGGCGGTCTTGGACCCGCGCTCGGAGGCAGCGGAAGCGGGGGCGCCAGGCGCGGAGTCCGCTGACGCGGAAGGCGAGGAAGCGGAGGCCGAGGCAGCCGCAGGCGCCGAAGCCGCCGGCGCGGAGGCGGAAGACGAAGAAGCGGGTGCGGCCGCAGAAGCAGCACCCGGCGTGGACGCCGAAGCGGAAGCCGCAGTCCCGGACTGCTGGAACAGCACCCCGCACGCCACCACCAGCAGCCCCACCAGCACGGCGGCGATGCGCCGTCGCGGTGCGCTGCTGTCCATCACCGGCCGCCTCTCCTCATTCCTCACGTCCTGGTCCCGGCCCAGCCTAACGGTGCCCTCGGACACCGCCCCGTACGGCCGCGAAGGCGCAGGTCCGAGGCGCCTCGGCGCACACCCGCGGAGTCGGCGCGAAGCCCACGCGGACCCAGCACGAAGCCCACGCGAAGCCCGCACGGCCCCCGCCCGAACCCCGTACGAAGGCCCCATGGAGCCCCCGAGGAGGCGGAGCGGAGCGCAAACCGTTCGCCACGCCGATCCGCGAGGTGAGATCCTGGGCCAGGTATGTCGACTTCCACGCCCCTTTCCGCCGCCGCTCTCCGCGAGCGCCTGCCCGAGCTGATGCTGCGCGACCGTACGCGCCTCGCCCGCAGGCTGGAGGGTGCGCGGAAGATCCGTAAGCCCGAGGCGCGGGACGCCGTGCTCGCGGAGATCTCCGACGCCATGGACGAGTCCGAGCTGCGGGTCGCCTCCCGCCGCGAGGCCGTGCCGGCGATCGCCTATCCCGAACAGCTCCCGGTCAGCGAGAAGAAGGACGCGATCCTCGAGGCGATACGGGACAACCAGGTCGTGATCGTGGCCGGCGAGACCGGCTCGGGCAAGACCACCCAGATCCCCAAGATCTGCCTGGAGCTGGGCCGCGGCGTGCACGGATTCGTCGGCCACACCCAGCCCCGCCGCATCGCCGCGCGCACGGTCGCCGAGCGGATCGCCGAGGAGCTGGACACCCCGCTCGGCGAGGCCGTCGGCTGGAAGGTCCGCTTCACCGACCAGGTCGGCGAGAACACGCTGGTCAAGCTCATGACCGACGGCATCCTGCTGGCCGAGATCCAGCAGGACCGCGAGCTGCGGCAGTACGACACGCTCATCATCGACGAGGCGCACGAGCGCAGCCTCAACATCGACTTCCTGCTGGGCTACCTCGCCCAACTGCTGCCCCGCCGCCCCGACCTGAAGGTCGTCATCACCTCGGCGACCATCGACCCGGAGCGCTTCGCCCGCCACTTCGGCCGCTTCGCCACGGTGGGTACGGAGTCCGGGCGCGGGACCGAGCAGCAGTCCGGGCAGGCACCGAAGCAGCGGGCCGAAGCCGAGGCCGAGCACCAGGCCGAGCCGGCGACCAAGCCGAAGCCGCAGGACACCGAGGGCGCGGACAGCCCCGCCGCCCCCATCGTCGAGGTCTCGGGCCGCACGTATCCGGTCGAGGTGCGCTACCGCCCCCTCCTGGAGGCCGAGTCCGACACCCCGGACCGCGACCAGATCACCGCGATCTGCGAGGCCGTGGACGAGCTGCGCGGCGAGGGCCCGGGCGACATCCTGGTCTTCCTCTCCGGCGAGCGGGAGATCCGCGACACCGCCGACGCCCTCACCAAGCGCAAGCTCCCGCAGACCGAGGTCCTCCCCCTCTACGCGCGGCTGTCGCACGCCGAGCAGCACCGCGTCTTCCAGCGGCACAGCGGCAGACGGATCGTTCTGGCGACGAACGTGGCGGAGACCTCCCTCACCGTCCCCGGGATCAAGTACGTGATCGACCCGGGCACCGCGCGCATCTCCCGCTACAGCCACCGCACCAAGGTGCAGCGGCTCCCGATCGAGCCGGTCAGCCAGGCCAGCGCCAACCAGCGCAAGGGCCGCTGCGGCCGCACGTCGGACGGCATCTGCATCCGGCTGTATTCGGAGGAGGACTTCCTCTCCCGCCCCGAGTTCACCGACGCGGAGATCCTCCGTACGAATCTGGCCTCGGTGATCCTGCAGATGACGGCGGCGGGGCTCGGCGACATCGAGAAGTTCCCCTTCATCGACCCGCCGGACCACCGCAGCATCAAGGCCGGCATCCAGCTCCTGGAGGAGCTGCACGCGCTCGACACCCGGCAGAAGGATCCCAAGAAGCGGCTGACCGGCACGGGACGCAAGCTGGCACAGCTCCCGGTCGACCCGCGGCTGGCCCGGATGGTCCTGGAGGCCGAGCAGAACGGTTGCGTTCGCGAAGTCATGGTCATCGCGGCGGCCCTCTCCATCCAGGATCCGCGCGAGCGCCCGTCCGAGAAGCAGCAGCAGGCCGACCAGCAGCACGCCCGCTTCAAGGACGAGACCAGCGACTTCCTCGCGCTGCTCAATCTGTGGCGCTATGTGCGCGAGCAGCAGAAGGCGCTCTCCACCTCGGCCTTCCGCCGCATGTGCAAGTCGGAGTTCCTCAACTACCTGCGCATACGCGAGTGGCAGGACATCTACACCCAACTCCGGCAGGTCGCGAAGCAGTTGGGCCTCCAGCTCAACTCCGGCGACCAGGAGCCCGACGGCAACCGCGTACACCAGTCGCTGCTGGCCGGGCTGCTTTCGCACATCGGGGTCAAGGAGGGCGAGAAGAACGAGTATCTGGGCGCCCGCGGCACCAAGTTCGCGGTCTTCCCCGGCTCCGCGCTCTTCAAGAAGCAGCCGCGCTGGGTGATGTCGGCCGAGCTGGTCGAGACGTCCAAGCTCTGGGCCAGGGTGAACGCGAAGATCGAGCCCGACTGGGTCGAGCCGCTCGCCGAGCACCTGGTGAAGCGCACCTACAGCGAGCCGCACTGGGAGCAGAAGCAGGCCGCGGTGATGGCGTACGAGAAGGTGACGCTCTACGGCGTGCCCATCGTGCCCGCCCGCAAGGTCAACTACGGGCGGATCGACCCCGAGACCTCCCGCGACCTGTTCATCCGCAACGCGCTGGTGGAGGGCGACTGGCGCACCCACCACCAGTTCTTCCAGGACAACAGGAAGCTGCTGGGCGAGGTCGAGGAGCTGGAGCACCGCGCGCGGCGCCGGGACATCCTGGTCGACGACGAGACGCTGTACGACTTCTACGACCAGCGCGTACCCGAACACGTCGTATCCGGCGCCCACTTCGACTCCTGGTGGAAGAAGAAGCGCCGCGAAGAGCCGGACCTGCTCAACTTCGAGAAGTCCATGCTCATCAACGAGCAGGCGCAGCAGGTCACCGAGGCCGACTACCCGGACACCTGGCAGCAGGGCGAGCTCCGCTTCACGGTGACCTACCAGTTCGAGCCCGGCGCCGACGCGGACGGCGTGACCGTGCACATCCCGCTCCAGGTGCTCAACCAGGTCGCCGACGAGGGCTTCGACTGGCAGATCCCGGGCCTGCGCGCGGACTTGGTGACCGAGCTGATCCGCGCGCTCCCCAAGCCCGTCCGACGCCACTGCGTGCCGGCGCCCGACTACGCGCGGCGCTTCCTCGCGGCGGCGCAGTCCCAGGCGGCACAGCCCCGGCAGGAGCCGCTGACGGTCACGCTCGCGCGCGAGCTCAAGCGGATGACCGGCGTGCAGGTCGGCGCGGAGGACTTCGACCTGGCCAAGGTCCCCGACCACCTGCGGATCACGTTCAGGGTCGTGGACGAGCGGCAGCGCAAGCTCGCCGAGTCCAAGGACCTGGAGGACCTGCGGCACCGGCTGCGCAGCCGCACCCAGGAAGCGATCAACAAGGCGTTCGCGTCCTCCGAGCGCTCCCGCGCCCGCAAGGGCGCGAAGGGCGGCAAGAGCGCCGCACAGGCCAACGAGGCGCCGCAGAGCGGCGGTTCGGGTCCGGCGGACGCCCCCGACTCCCTGACAGGGCGTACGGGGCTGACCTCCTGGACGCTCGGCAGCCTCCCCCGCACGTTCGAGACCCGCCGCGCCGGCCAGCCGGTCAAGGCGTATCCGGCCCTCGCCGACGACGGCCAGGGAACCGACACCGTCTCCGTACGGCTCTTCGACACCGAGGCCGAGCAGCAGCGCGCGATGTGGCGCGGCACCCGCAAGCTGATCCTGCGCAACATCCCCTCGGACCCGGCCAAGTTCGCCGCGTCGAAGATGTCCAACCCGCAGAAGCTGGCGCTCTCCCGCTCCCCGCACGGCAGCGTGCAGGCGCTCTTCGAGGACTGCGTGACGGCCTCGGCCGACCACCTGATCGGCGTGCACGGCGGCCCCGCCTGGGACGAGGAGTCCTTCCGCAAGCTCTTCGACGCGGTACGGACCGACCTGGTGGACGCCACCCTGCGCACCGTGAAGCAGGTCCAGGAGGTGCTGGCCGCCTGGCACTCCTGCGAGCAGCGGCTGCGCGGGCTCAACAGCCCGGTGCTGCTCTCCTCGGTGCAGGACGTGCGCCGGCAGCTCGACGAGCTGGTCTGCCCGGGCTTCGTGACCAAGCACGGCGCGGGCCGGCTGCCCGATCTGCTGCGCTATCTGGTGGCCGTGGACCGGCGCCTCCAGCAGCTCCCCAACAACGCCGAGCGGGACCGCTCCCGGATGGCCAAGGTGCAGGAGATGCGCGACGAGTACCTGTGGCTGCTGGAGCAGTTCCCGCAGGGCAGGCCCGTCCCGCAGGCCGCGCTGGACATCCGCTGGATGATCGAGGAACTCCGGGTCAGCTACTTCGCGCACGCCCTCGGCACGGCGTATCCGGTCTCCGACAAACGCATCATGAAGGCCGTGGACGCGGTGGCGCCGCCGGGCGCCGCAGGGTCGTGACGGCCGTAACGGGTCAGTCACGCAACGTGAGTTCGCCTCGGCGGCCGGGCCTGCTGTAAAGTCTCGTCTCGTGCCGAACACGGCGCACCACAAGGTCCTGTGGAGCAGTTTGGAGTGCTCGCCACCCTGTCAAGGTGGAGGCCGCGGGTTCAAATCCCGTCAGGACCGCACGGATAGGCATCACGAAAGGCCCGTCTCCCTCACGGAGACGGGCCTTTCGCCGTTTCCGGCCCGCTCCGGTCCGGTACGCCCGCCCCGCGCCCGCTGCGTACGACCGCCCCGCACCTCGCGCGCCCGCCCGCTGCCGCCGTACGTCCTCCGAAACCCTCCGCGCCCGCGCGGGAGCGCCCTCGCGGGCGCGTGGCGCGTGCGCGAGGAACCGCGCGGCACGGGCCCGCGGCATCTTCGGGACGGATCCGCGCCTTGACGCCCGCACGGGCCGCGAGTACGCCTGCAAGAAGGGCGATCCAGGAGGTGGGGCGGGATGCGGGCCAAGGCGGCTGGCAGGACCCGGCACGAGACGAAGGCGCTGCTGCGCGCGCATCTCGCGGCCGCCACGCGCTACCGGCATGTGACCAGGCACTGTCCGATATGCCACCGACTGCTGCGACTGGCACTGGAATCGGCACAGGCCGAGGACCAAAGTCCCTCATCGAAGTGACCAAAGCGGCCCCCGCGAGCACGCACCGGATGTCACTCTGGAACCCGGACGGACGGCCGACCTGAGCGCCTTCCCCACTATCGCAGGGGTAACCCGCGCTTCAAGAAGTCCCTGCTGTGACGGGTGTCACCGAATCCGCCCCGAGGAATGGGGAACTCAACGGCCCGTCACACCCGGTCAATTTAATATGTGCAATTGCACTGCCCTCTCCCGTGCTCCCTCGCCTCTCCGAGCCGTGCCGCCGCGCTGTCTCTCCGACGGCCTCCAAGTCACCGCGGCGGCGGCCGAGTCGGGCACTCGGGAGGGTCGGACGAACGGCGTTCCGGCAGCTCACGGACCGGTTCGGGCGACGGCACCGCCCGGCGGCCGGCCCCGTGTCCCCCGGTGATCACCGGGCGCACGCAGGGGTTTTCCGGCACAAAAAAAGATCGCGCTGGACCCGGCGGAGTCCAGCGCGACCGACGCACAAGCACTGTTGGGGACAGTGGCCCTGCGTGTGGTGCCAGTTGGGCGTCAACGGGAGTGGGGGCCCGGAAACGCCCTGATTGAGCGGTTTTTCAGCTTCTTTTTCGCCTGAATCAGGCTCTGCGGCCCAATGGTTCAGGCTGCTGCTGCCCGGCCTTTCAGGCCTCGCTACGCTGCTGCGGGATGCCCGCGAGCAGCGCACGCACCTCCGCTTCGCGGTAGCGGCGGTGCCCGCCGAGCGTGCGAATGGACGTGAGCTTGCCTGCCTTTGCCCAGCGCGTGACCGTCTTCGGGTCCACGCGGAACATCGTGGCAACCTCAGCCGGGGTCAGCAGCGGCTCGGCATCAGGGGTGCGAGCGGTCATGAGCGGCCTCCTCGGGAGAACCGAACCATCACGGTTCTTTCCTCTAAATTCTGCACCTTGACCCGCGTTGCCCGAAATGGCGCACGCGAGCCGAGTCGGTTATAGGACGAACGGCTTGTCCTCGGCACTACAACTACACCATCTGTCCAGCCACGACGGCCAAACCGATGGAATTGCCCTCTCAGGTGTTCAACCTCGGCGGAAGCCGATGGACCGTGCCATAGCGGACAGTTACGTCGCCGTGACGATCAGTCACAAGGTGACTGATCGCCACCAGACCCACCAAGGAGCGCAATACCGGCCAATCCGCCCGTAGTTGGACGTATGGAGCCCTCTCCGAGCTCCTTGTCCTATTTTGACACGGGGGGTAGGTCTGCCAGCAAGACCCGGGTTACGTGCTATCCGTCACGCTTGAGGCAATAGCCCGGTTCAGGACCTAGGTCCTGACCACGCTGAACAGGCAGTATGCCCTATTCGTCCGAAGGAGTCCGAATCCGGATCCCAGCATCCGGACCGGTCCGGTCCGTTCCGCTCGCCGGCCGTGACCGGCCGGCCCCTCCGTACGTGCCCTCAGTTGGCGAACTGGAGCTCACGCACCGCGCGCCAGCGGTCCGTCAGCCGCTCGTACGCCGCGCCGGCCCGCTCGCCGTCGCCCTCCCTGAGCGCCGCGATGCCCTCCGCCACATCGGCCGCGGAGTGGTCGGCCGCGAGGCCGTCCTCGGGGATGACGTGCACGAGGCCGCCGTAATCCAGTTCGACGAGTGAGCGCGGATGGAACTCCTCCAGCCAGCGCCCCACATCCACCAGACCCTCGACGAGCGGTCCCTCCTCCAGCTCCTCGCGGAGCACCTTCAGGCCGCGGGCGAGGCGGCGCCGCGCCTCGACCATCGGGGTCCTGTACCGGAGGACGAACTGCTGACCGCTCTCCTCACCCGTTCCCGGCTTCGCAAACTCCTTCTCTTCATCGGAGAAGAGTACGAACCACCGAACCGGAACATGCCACACGGCCGTCCTGATCCACGGCCTGGCGTCCGGATTGCGAGACAGCCACGCCTCGTAGTCCGCCTCGGCCTCCCTGCGGACCACCGGCGGGACGGCCGCGTCCAGCACCGGCTGGGGCAGCGCGATGTCCGCCTCCCCCGCGGCCTGGGTCAGCGCCGAGAGCGCCTGCCAGCCGCGCAGCCGGGTCCGCCAGGGGCAGACGCACGTCACGCCGTCCACCTCGGCCACGAACGCGTCGGCGCTCTCCCGTACGGGCACCGCGACCGGCGGTACGGGCAGCAAGTCGGCCAGTGAGCGCCGGAGTTCGTCCTGCGCCGTGGGGAACCGCTCCCGCTTCGCGTACCGCACCCAGTGCGAGCGCTCCGGCTCCGGGAACGCGGCCAGTGGCTCGTACACCCGCAGATACGCCGTGTACGGGACGATGACCGCCGCCTGCTGGGCCACTCGCTTCTCCTCCGTCGCTCGTGCGGCCGTGCCGTCAGTTGCTTCCCCGTCGCTTCCGGTACCCGTCGTGGCCGTTCAACTGTGCTGCCGATGCCCCGACGGGCGCTCCCGGAGGGACAGTTGACTACCCCGATCGTGGCACCGCAACGATGCCGCAATGCGCAGGGCCTACGCTGCTGTCCGGCCGGCCCCTCAGCACCCCTTGAGGGGGCGCCCGCCGACAACCAGTCACCGCGACACCTCACACACAGGAGTCACCACCGTGACCGACGTACGTCACACCGTCAGCGTCGACGGTCCGAGCGACGCGGGAGTTCTGCGCACCCTGTTCCACTCCGACCAGGGCGGCCACGAACAGGTCGTGCTCTGCCAGGACCGCGCCAGCGGCCTGCGGGCTGTCATCGCCCTCCACTCCACCGCCCTGGGCCCGGCCCTCGGCGGCACCCGCTTCCACGCGTACACGGACGCCTCGACGCACGGCCACACGCCGGACGAGGCCGCCGTTCTCGACGCGCTCAACCTCGCGCGCGGGATGTCCTACAAGAACGCGCTCGCCGGGCTCGACCACGGCGGCGGCAAGGCCGTGATCATCGGAGACCCCGAGCAGATCAAGACCGAGCAACTGCTGCGCGCGTACGGCAGGTTCGTGGCCTCGCTCGGTGGCCGCTACGTCACCGCGTGTGACGTCGGCACCTACGTACAGGACATGGACGTCATCGCGGACGAGTGCCGGTGGACCACCGGCCGTTCACCGGAGAACGGAGGGGCCGGGGACTCCTCCGTGCTCACCGCTTACGGCGTCTTCCAGGGCATGCGCGCGAGCGCCCAGCGGCTCTGGGGCGACCCCACGCTGCGCGGCCGCACCGTCGGCATCGCGGGCGTCGGCAAGGTCGGCCACCACCTGGTCGAGCACCTGCTGGAGGACGGGGCGCAGGTCGTGATCACCGACGTGCGCGCCGACTCGGTGGCCCGTGTCCGCGCCGCGCACCCCGAGGTCGCCGCTGTCCCCGACACCGAGGCGCTGATCCGCGTACCGGGGCTCGATCTGTACGCACCGTGCGCGCTCGGCGGCGCGCTGGACGACGACACCGTCGGGGTGCTCACCGCCAAGGCGGTCTGCGGCGCGGCGAACAACCAACTCGCCCACCCCGGCGTGGAGAAGGACCTCGCGGACCGCGGGATCCTCTACGCGCCGGACTACGTGGTCAACTCCGGCGGCGTGATCCAGGTAGCCGACGAGCTGCACGGCTTCGATTTTCACCGCGCGAAAGCAAAGGCTGCAAAGATCTTCGACACCACGCTGTCGATCTTCGAGCGGGCCGCCGAAGACGGGGTGCCGCCGGCGGCAGCGGCCGATCGCCTCGCGGAACAGCGGATCGCCGCCGGGAAGGGGGCGGGCGACTGACCGTGCCGGCCCCGCCACGACACGTCTGACCTGCGGCGAGAGTCTTCTCACGACCCCTTGGCGAGACGACTCGGAGCGGCAAGGTAAAATCTCGTCTGACCAGCAAAGGGAAGGTCACCGGGCGCGTCGGGACGCTCTCGGGTCGTGCGGGCGACGTACCGTACGGCCGCGGAAGCAGGTACCGTTGAAGCCCTACGGACCGGTCTCTCTGTCGAGAGTCCGCTCTGCACTATGAACGCGTGTCAAGACTCTGGGGCCGTCGAGCCCCGTCGTTGAGGGGGTCGAGCCATGGGGCGCGGCCGGGCCAAGGCCAAGCAGACGAAGGTCGCCCGCCAGCTGAAGTACAACAGCGGTGGGACTGACCTCACGCGCCTGGCCGAGGAGCTGGGCGCATCGACGTCGAACCAGTCGCCGAACGGCGATCGTTTCGAGGGCGATGAGCTGGACGACGACCCGTACGCACAGTACGCGGAGCTGTACAACGACGATGAGGAAGAGGACGAGGACGAGTCCTCGAATTCCTCGTCGCAACGACGTCGCGCTTGACGTCCACCAGCCATGACCCGGTCCGGCACTGCCGGACCGGGTTCTGTGCTGCTCTGTGAGGTCCGCGGGCCTCGTGCACCGGGTGAGGCGCACGGGCTCCGCGAACTTCACGCAGCGCAGCGGCTGTTGACTCAGCGCGCATAGTCGCCCGTCAGGGTCACCGCCTCGGTCTGCGCTGCGCGCTCGCCGATCTCGCCGGCGACCCAGGCGTCCACACCGCGGTCCGACAGGGTGGCCAGCGCCGCGTCGGCGGAGTCCTGCGGGACGACGGCGATCATGCCGACGCCCATGTTCAGGGTCTTCTCCAGTTCCTCGCGCTCCACCCGGCCCTCGGTGCCGACCAGGTCGAAGACGGCGCCGGGCGTCCAGGTCGAGCGGTCCACGGTGGCGTGCAGCCCGTCGGGGATCACGCGGGCCAGATTGGCGGCCAAGCCGCCGCCGGTGATGTGCGAGTACGCGTGGACCTCTGTGGCCGCGTTCAGCGCCAGGCAGTCCAGCGAGTAGATCTTGGTGGGCTCCAGCAGCTCCTCGCCGAGGGTCCGCCCGAACTCCTCCACGCGCTCGTCCAGCGCGCGGCCGGCACGCTCCAGAAGGACGTGCCTGACCAGCGAATACCCGTTGGAGTGAAGGCCGGAGGACGCCATCGCGATCACCGCGTCCCCCGTACGGATGCGATCGGCGCCCAGCATCCTGTCGGCCTCGACCACGCCGGTGCCGGCGCCCGCGACGTCGTACTCGTCGGGGCCCAGCAGGCCCGGGTGCTCGGCCGTCTCGCCGCCGACCAGGGCGCAGCCCGCCAGGACGCAGCCCTCGGCGATGCCCTTCACGATCTGCGAGACGCGCTCGGGCACGACCTTGCCGACGCAGATGTAGTCGGTCATGAACAGCGGCTCGGCGCCGCAGACCACCAGGTCGTCGACGACCATGGCGACCAGGTCGTGCCCGATCGTGTCGTGGATGTCCATGCGCTGCGCGACGGCCACCTTGGTGCCCACGCCGTCGGTGGCCGAGGCCAGCAGGGGCCGCTCGTACCGCTTGAGGACGCTGGCGTCGAAGAGGCCGGCGAAGCCCCCGAGGGAGCCCACCGACTCCGGGCGCTGCGCCTTGCGCACCCACTCCTTCATCAGGCCGACGGCACGGTCGCCGGCCTCGATGTCGACACCCGCCGCGGCGTAGCTGGCGCCGGTGTCCGCGGCCGCGTGGCCGGCGCCTGGACGGGACTGAGAAGGCATGGCGGAGAACCCTTCGGGGTCGGTCGGGGTGATGCTGATGCGGAGGGTGTGCGGGGCGCGGGAGCGGCTACGGGCGCTTGAGCGCGTCGGAGGCGCCCAGGCCCGCGGTCATGCTCTGCACGCCGTCGGCGTCGCTGTGCGACGGCGCCTCGGTCTCCGCTTCCAGGATCTGCTTGCCCAGCAGCTCGGGGTCGGGCAGGTCCATCGGGTACTCGCCGTCGAAGCAGGCGCGGCAGAGGTTGGGCTTGGCGATGGTGGTCGCCTCGGTCATCCCGTCGATGGAGATGTACGCGAGGGAGTCGGCGCCCAGCGACTTGCCGATCTCCTCGACCGAGAGGCCGTTGGCGATCAGCTCGGCGCGGGTGGCGAAGTCGATGCCGAAGAAGCAGGGCCACTTGATGGGCGGCGAGGAGATCCGCACGTGCACCTCGGCGGCCCCGGCCTCGCGGAGCATCCGGACCAGGGCGCGCTGGGTGTTGCCACGGACGATCGAGTCGTCGACGACCACCAGGCGCTTGCCGCGGATGACTTCCTTGAGGGGGTTGAGCTTGAGGCGGATGCCGAGCTGGCGGATGGTCTGGCTGGGCTGGATGAAGGTCCGGCCCACATAGCTGTTCTTGACCAGTCCGCTGCCGTACGGGATGCCGCTGGCCTCGGCGTAGCCGACTGCCGCAGGGGTGCCGGACTCCGGGGTCGCTATGACCAGATCGGCGTCGGCCGGGGATTCCTGGGCGAGCTTGCGGCCCATCTCGACGCGGGAGAGATAGACGTTCCTGCCCGCGATGTCCGTGTCGGGGCGGGCCAGGTAGACGTACTCGAAGACGCAGCCCTTGGGTTTTGCTTCGGCGAAGCGGCTGCTGCGCAGGCCGTCCTCGTCGATGGCGATGAACTCGCCGGGCTCGATCTCGCGGATGAAGGAGGCGCCGCAGATGTCCAGCGCCGAGGTCTCGCTGGCCACCACCCAGCCGCGCTCCAGGCGGCCGAGGACCAGCGGGCGTATCCCCTGCGCGTCGCGGGCCGCGTACAGCGTGTTCTCGTTCATGAAGACGAACGAGAAGGCGCCCTTGACCTGCGGCAGCACCACCGGTGCCGCCTCCTCGACGGTCAGCGCGGTGCCGTCCTCCGCGGTCTGCCCCGCGAGCAGCGCGGTGACCAGGTCGGTGTCGTTGGTCGCGGCGACCTGGGTGGCCCGGCCGTTGCCCGCCGCCGCCTGCTTGGCGACGAGTTCGGCGAGCTCGGTGGTGTTGACCAGATTGCCGTTGTGGCCCAGGGCGAGGGACCCGTGGGCGGTGGCGCGGAAGGTGGGCTGGGCGTTCTCCCAGACCGAGGCGCCGGTGGTCGAATAGCGGGCGTGGCCCACCGCGATATGTCCGCGGAGCGAGCCGAGCGATGTTTCGTCGAAGACCTGGGAGACCAGGCCCATGTCCTTGAAGACCAGGATCTGGGAGCCGTTGCTCACCGCGATGCCCGCGGACTCCTGGCCGCGGTGCTGCAGTGCGTACAGCCCGAAGTACGTGAGCTTGGCGACCTCTTCGCCGGGGGCCCAGACACCGAAGACGCCGCAGGCGTCCTGGGGGCCCTTCTCACCCGGGAGGAGGTCGTGGTTGAGTCGTCCGTCACCACGTGGCACGTCCACGAGTCTAGGACAGGTGGCCCGCTGCTCCGAATCCGGTACGGAGGTTGGACTTCGCATGCGGTGCGGGTGACCGGGCGGCCACGTGGGGTGTACGGCCCGAGCCCTCGCGCCGGCCCCGCACCGCCTCCGTACGAGGTGCTGGTCAGCCCAGTACGGGCAGGTGCTCAACTCAGCACGGGCAGGTGCTCAGCCCAGCACTGGCAGGTGCGATGCCAGGTCGGCGCGCTCCCCTCGGGCCGAGACGGCGCCCCGTTCCACCGCCTCGGCCCACTCCGTACGGCCCGTGGCGAGGCGGAGCCAGGTGAGCGGGTCGGTCTCGACGACGTTCGGCGGGGTGCCGCGGGTGTGCCGCGGGCCCTCGATGCACTGCACCACCGCGAACGGCGGCACCCGCACCTCCACGGCGCCGCCCGGCGACTTCGCGGCCAGCGCGTCGGCGAGCAGCCTGGTGGTGACCGCGAGGGCCTGCCGGTCCAGGTGCACCCGCACACCGGCGGCGCGGGCCAGGTCGTCGCTGTGCACGATGAGTTCGACGAGGCGGGTCACGGTGAAGTCGAGCATCCGCATGGCGCCGAAGCCGTGCGGGATCAGCAGGTCCTCGCGCACGGCCGATTCGAGCACCGGGTCGAGCTGCGCGACCGCCTCGTCGATGCGGCCCGCGCCGTCGGTGACGCGCTCGGCCTCCGCGCGGGTTTCCTCGTCGATCCTGTCCGCGACGTCGGCGGCCCTGCGCGCCCATGTGGGCAGGTCCACTTCGGGCGCTGGCGCCGTGGACTCCGGTACGGCGAGATAGCGCGGCACGATGTCGATCATGAGGGCGATGTGCACCAGCAATGTGTGCACGTCCCAGCCGGGCAGTCCCGCGGGCAGCGCGCGCTGCTGCGCCGTGAGGGCGTGCGCGGCGTCCTGGACTGCCTCGACCTGCGCGATGAGCGCCTTGCGGACCTTGGCGGGGTCGTGGCTGCGGGCGGTGGTGCGTTTGGCAGGCGGCATGGACGCGAGGTTAGCGCTCCCCGCCGACGGCCTCGCGTCCATACGGGGCCGCGCGGGGGGCCTGTGCCACGATGCCCCATATGTCGTTTACGGAGCAGGATCTGGCCGAGGACGAGGAGCTGCTGCACATCACCCGGCAGCACTGGTCCCAGCTGGTCGAGGAGTTCGCGCTGCTGGGGGCGATCTGGCTGGTCACGGCCGTGCTGGTGGGCATGCTGCCGTCCGGGGCACCCTGGGCGCCGTTCGCCTTCTGGGTGCTGGTGCTCGCCGCGCTGGTGGGCTCGCTGCGCTGCTGGCTCTTCCCGGTATTGAAGTGGCGGTACCGCTGCTACGTACTGACCACGAAGCGGATCTACAAGCGCTCCGGCTTCCTGACCAGGAGCAGCCGCAGCATTCCGCTGCTGCGGGTCAACGACGTGAGCTTCCGCGCGACGCCGTGGCAGCGGCTGCTGGGCTACGGCACGCTCTCCGTCCAGTCGGCCTCCGAGCAGGGGACCATGACGCTGCGCCATGTGCCGGAGCCGGACTGGTTCCAGGGGGAGATCTACCGCGCGGTGGACGACGAGCAGAGGGGGCAGCCGCTGCTGTGAGCGGCCGCCCCCTGATGCCTTGCCCGCGCCCCGTACGGGACAGCCCGTAAGGGACGCGCACGGGACCCGTACGGGACAGCCCGTACGGGACTCCGCTCAGCCGAACAGCTCCGGCAGCGTCGCCTCGTACGCCTCGCGCAGCTCGCTCAGCGGGAGCGTGAACTGGCCCTGGACCTCGATGTCCTCGCCGTCCACCACGCCGATGCGGGCCGCCGGCAGGCCGCGGGCCGCGCACATCTCGGTGAAGCGGACCTCCTCGCTGCGCGGGATCGACACCACGGCGCGGCCCTGCGACTCGGAGAAGAGGAACACGAACGGGTCGACGCCCTCGGGCACGACGAGCCGCGCGCCCCTGCCGCCCTTCATGCAGGACTCGGCGACCGCCTGGATCAGGCCGCCGTCGCTGAGGTCGTGCGCGGCGTCCGCCATCCCGTCCCGGGAAGCGGAGATCAGGATCTCGGCGAGCAGCCGCTCCCGCTCCAGGTCGACGGCCGGGGGCAGTCCGCCCAGGTGGCCGTGCACCGCCTCGGACCAGGCCGAACCGCCCAGCTCCTCCCTGGTGTCGCCCAGGAGGTAGAGCAGCTGCCCCTCCTCGGCGAAGGCGATCGGGGTGCGCCGCGCCACGTCGTCGATCACGCCGAGCACGCCGACCACAGGAGTCGGGTGGATGGCGGCCTCGCCGGTCTGGTTGTAGAGCGAGACGTTGCCGCCGGTCACCGGGGTGCCCAGGGTCTGGCACGCGTCGGCCAGGCCGCGCGTCGCCTCGGCGAACTGCCACATGGCGCCCGGGTCCTCAGGCGAGCCGAAGTTGAGGCAGTCGGTGACCGCGAGCGGCTTGGCGCCGGTGGCGGCGACGTTCCGGTACGACTCGGCGAGGGCGAGCTGCGCGCCCGTGTACGGGTCGAGCTTGGCGTACCTGCCGTTGCCGTCGGTGGCCACCGCGACGCCGAGCCCGGTCTCCTCGTCGATGCGGATCATGCCGCCGTCCTCGGGGGTGGCGAGCACGGTGTCGCCGAGGACGTAGCGGTCGTACTGGTCGGTGATCCACGCCTTGGACGCCTGGTTGGGCGAGGACACCAGCTTCAGCACGTCGGCGCGCAGCTCGTCGCCGGTCGAGGGGCGCGGGAGCTTCGCCGCGTCCTCGGCCTGGAGGGCGTCCAGCCACTCGGGGCGCTCGTACGGCCGGTGGTAGACCGGGCCCTCGTGCGCGACCGTGCGCGGCGGGACGTCGACGATCTGCTCGCCGTGCCAGAAGATCTCGAGCTGCTCGCCCTCGGTCACCTCGCCGATGACCGTGGCCAGCACGTCCCACTTCTCGCACAGCTCCAGGAAGCGGTCGACCTTGTCCGGCTCGACCACCGCGCACATGCGCTCCTGGGACTCGCTCATCAGGATCTCCTCGGGGGAGAGCGAGGAGTCGCGGAGCGGCACGGTGTCCAGCTCCACGCGCATCCCGCCGGAGCCCGCGCTGGCCAACTCGCTGGTGGCGCAGGAGAGTCCGGCCCCTCCGAGGTCCTGGATGCCCGCGACCAGGTTCTCCTTGAAGATCTCCAGGGTGCACTCGATGAGCAGCTTCTCCTGGAAGGGGTCGCCGACCTGGACGGCGGGGCGCTTGGCCGGGCCCTCCGAGTCGAACGTCTCGGAGGCCAGCACCGATACGCCGCCGATGCCGTCGCCGCCGGTGCGCGCGCCGTACAGGATGACCTTGTTGCCGGTGCCGGACGCCTTGGCGAGGTGGATGTCCTCGTGCTTCATGACACCCACGCACAGGGCGTTGACCAGCGGATTGCCCTGGTAGCAGTCGTCGAAGACGACCTCGCCGCCGATGTTGGGCAGGCCCAGGCAGTTGCCGTAGCCGCCGATGCCGGCGACGACGCCGGGGAGCACGCGCTTGGTGTCCGGGTGGTCGGCCGCGCCGAAGCGCAGCGGGTCCATGACGGCGACCGGGCGCGCGCCCATCGCGAGGATGTCGCGCACGATGCCGCCGATGCCGGTGGCCGCGCCCTGGTACGGCTCGATGTAGCTGGGGTGGTTGTGCGACTCGACCTTGAAGGTGACCGCGTACCCCTGGCCCGCGTCCACGACGCCGGCGTTCTCGCCGATGCCGACGAGCAGCGCGTCCGTCTCGGGCGCCTTCTCGCCGAACTGCTTCAGGTGCGCCTTGCTGCTCTTGTACGAGCAGTGCTCGGACCACATGACGGAGTACATGGCGAGCTCGGCGCCGGTCGGGCGGCGGCCCAGGATGGAGCGGATGCGCTCGTACTCGTCCTGCTTCAGGCCGAGTTCGGCCCAGGGCTGCTCGGCGTCCGGGGTGCCTGCGGCGTGCTCGACGGTGTCCAGCTTGGTGCTCGCGGTGGTGTGCGCTTCGGTGGTGTGCGCTTCAGTCATCAGGCGTCGACCAGCTTCTTGAGTACCGAGGAGAAGAAGCCGAGCCCGTCGGTGGTCGGCCCCGTCAGCTCCTCGACGGCGTGCTCGGGGTGCGGCATGAGGCCGACCACGTTCCCGGCCTCATTGGTGATGCCGGCGATGTCGCGGCGCGAACCGTTCGGGTTCATGCCGAGATACCGGAACGCCACGCGCCCCTCGGCCTCCAGTTCGTCCAGGGTGCGTTCATCGGCCACGTAGCCGCCCTCGCCGTTCTTCAGCGGGACGGTGATCTCCTGTCCCGCTGTGTAGTCGGCGGTCCACGCGGTGTTCGCGTTCTCCACCCGCAGGCGCTGGTCGCGGCAGATGAAGTGGAGATGGTCGTTGCGCGTCAACGCGCCCGGCAGCAAGTGCGATTCGCACAGCACCTGGAAGCCGTTGCAGATGCCGAGCACCGGCATTCCGTTCTTCGCCTGTTCCACCAGCGTTTCCATCACCGGCGAGAAGCGCGCGATGGCGCCGCAGCGGAGATAGTCGCCGTACGAGAATCCGCCCGGCAGCACGACGGCGTCGACCTGGTGCAGATCCTTGTCGCGGTGCCAGAGCGCGACCGGCTCGGCGCCCGCGAGGCGCACGGCCCGCCGCGCGTCCCGGTCGTCCAGCGACCCCGGAAAGGTGACGACTCCGACCCGCGCGGTCACGCGGCGGCTCCCGCGCCGTCGGCCGCGGGCTCTTCCACTCGGACGGTGAAGTCCTCGATGACCGTGTTGGCCAGGAAGTTCTCGGCGAGATCGCGGATACGGGCCAGCGCTGCGTCGTCGACCGGCCCTTCCACCTCCAGCTCGAAGCGCTTCCCCTGGCGTACGTCCGCGATGCCGTCGTACCCGAGGCGCGGCAGTGCACGCTGCACCGCCTGGCCCTGCGGGTCGAGGATCTCCGGCTTCAGCATGACGTCGACTACGACGCGAGCCACTGGTACTCCCGGTGATGTGGTGATGGGCTGCGTTCGACAGCGTACCGGCCCGGAAAATCTACGCGCGTTGATATCGTGGGGCTCTCCTCCGTGCAACACCGGCGCACGGAACGGGGCAAGACGGCGGCACTGGGAAAACCGGCGAGAAAAAAGTATGGTCCCGATTGCGGGATGACACGCGAGCCGGAATATCCGCGCTTCGCAATGCGATGTCTGCCGCTGTACAAATACAAAGGCATTGATCCCGATCCCCGGATCGCCCGGCGTCCTCGCACGTCAACGCTTGTCCAAGCGGAGTTGTCCGGCGATCTCCTTCGTGATCCAGACGGAAGGACCGATATCCGTGGCGCAGCGCGTAGTGGTGACGCTCTCCGACGACATCGAGGGCGGAGAAGCGGCGGAAACGGTGTCCTTCGGGCTCGACGGCAAGTCGTACGAGATCGATCTGAACGACGCCAACGCAAAGAAATTGCGCGAGGAACTCGCACCATATGTGCAGGCCGGACGAAAGCGGGCGAAGTCCGGCAAGACGTACCGGCACACCGCCGTCGCCCCCGACCCGCGCGCCGTCCGCGCCTGGGCCGAGTCCAACGGCTTCGAGGTGCCGGCGCGCGGCCGCATCCCGAAGAAGGTCTACGAGGCGTTCAACGCCTCGCGCTGACCCGCGACTTGGGGCCCCGGCTCCCGCCGCCGGCGGCCGGGGCCACGCGATTTGCCATCCACCCCGGGTGCTGGGCTAAAGTCGTGGTCAACGCCGCAGGGAACGGGCCGGAAACGGAACGGACCAGGCGGAACGCGCGGGTGTAGCTCAGTAGTAGAGCGCCCTCTTTCCAAGAGGGAGGCGCAGTGTGCAATCCCTGTCACCCGCTCTCGCTGGACCCGACATCGGAAACGATGGGGTACAGTATCGGTCGCGCCACTCGGTGAGAGCCGGGTGGAGGCAGGCGGACGTAGCTCAGTTGGTAGAGCGCAACCTTGCCAAGGTTGAGGTCGCGAGTTCGAGCCTCGTCGTCCGCTCAGCGTGAAGGGCCCGAATCCCTGAGGGATTCGGGCCCTTTTCTTTGTGGCTTTCCTTCTGCGGCTCGGCGGGCTCCGTGACTCAGTACGCGGTGGCCCCGGCGGCTCCCGCGGTGACCGCTGCCGCCGCCTCGCGCTGGACCACCTCGACGGCCCCGCGCACCGCCGGGGCGATCAGGCCGGCCGCCGCGAGCTCCCTGGCGCGCTCGCCGACCGTGCGGGCGTCGGTCTGCGGGAAGGCCCAGCGGTGCAGCCTGGCCGCGTCGGCGAGCACGGCCAGGCAGGCGGTGCGCGCGTCGGCCGGTTCGTCCGCGCAGGTCACCAGGTCCGACAGCCGCTTGCGCAGGGTGCGTTCGGCCCGCTCGGCCGCCTCGCCCGTACGCGGATGGCGCGGCGTGAGCAGCAGCCCGAGGGTCCGGTGCGGCTCGGTACGCAGCAGCCCGGCGGTGGTCAACGCGTCCACAGCGTTCTCGAACGCGCTCCTGCGCAGCTCCCGCACCCAGCGCCGGGTCGGATACGGGTGCTCGCTCGCGGCGATCCGCTCCAGCGCGGCGTCCAGCGGCGGCTGCCCCGTGGGGGTGGCGTCGACGGCCGTGACGGTGCCGTCGGGCACGTCGATGCGGGCGTGCAGGGCGAGTTCGAGCAGCACTCCGCCGGCCGCGGCGAATTCGGTCTTGTAGCGGTCCCTGAAGGCCCCCCGGGAATCCAGAGTGAGCAGCACCAGCTGCTGGTCGAGCGTTGTGACACGCATGGCGGGTCCCCCTGCCCTGTGGCGCCGTACGGCGCGTGATGTCTCGTATGAGGCGCCCGGCGTCGGCCCGGGCCGCGCACGGTGGTCAGCCGTGCGGACTGCCGCCCAGTGGCGGCCGGTTCACGGCCAGCTCACCACAGGATGAACGGGCCGGTCGACGGGACACTGACATTTGTCATGAGGGTTTGTGACGGTGTGCACGGCGCCGGCGGAGGGCGCGGCGGAAGCGCTCCCCGCCGTTCAGGAAACGGTCGGGATGGCCCCGAGGCGCGCGGGGCCAGGCAGCGCCCGGGGATTCGTGACGGTCGTCACTCCCTGGCGGCTCCGGTCGCCCTGGGCATTGGCTATAGTGGACGGCGCACGTCGCGCGGAAATGTGCGGCAGGCGGACGTAGCTCAGTTGGTAGAGCGCAACCTTGCCAAGGTTGAGGTCGCGAGTTCGAGCCTCGTCGTCCGCTCAGCGGAAGCAACGGAGAAGGGCCCCGGTCATCGACCGGGGCCCTTCTCCGTGTGTGTGGTCAGCGCCACTCGACGCCGGTCAGCAGGCGGTACGCCTCCGCGTACTTGGCGCGGGTGGCCTCGACGATCTCCTGCGGGAGGGGCGGCGGGGGCTGCTCGCCGTTCCGGTCCCAGCCGGACTCGGGACCTGACAGCCAGTCGCGTACGAACTGCTTGTCGAAGGAGGGCTGGGCGCGGCCCGGCTGCCACTGGTCGGCGGGCCAGAAGCGGGAGGAGTCGGGGGTCAGCACCTCGTCGGCGAGGACGAGTTGGCCCTCCAGGTCGCCGCTCTCGGCGAAGCCGAACTCGAACTTGGTGTCCGCGAGGATGATGCCGCGCTCCCGCGCGATGTCACGGGCCCGCTGGTAGATCGCGACCGTGCACTGGCGCAGCAGCGCCGCGGTGTCGGGGCCGACCCTGCGGGCGACCTCCTCGTAGCTCACGTTCTCGTCGTGCTCGCCGACCTCGGCCTTGGTGGCCGGGGTGAACAGCACGCCGGGCAGCTCGGAGCCGTCGGTGAGCCCCTCGGGGAGCGCGAGGCCGCAGACCGTGCGGGTCTGCTCGTACTCCTTGAGCCCGGAGCCCGTGAGGTAGCCGCGGGCGACGCACTCGACGGGGACCATGCTCAGCGGGCGGCACACCATGGTCCGCCCCTCCCAGTCGGCGGGCGCGCCCTCCGGGACCTCGGTGCTGATCACGTGGTGCGGCACGATGTCGGCGAGCTGCTCGAACCACCACAGGGAGAGCTGGGTGAGGATCCGGCCCTTGTCCGGGATCTCGGTCGGCAGCACCCAGTCGTACGCGGACGTGCGGTCGCTGGCGACCATGACGAGGTCACCGGCCTCGTTCCGGTACAGGTCGCGCACCTTGCCCGTGTGCAGGTGCACGAGACCCGGCACCTCCACGGGCTCGGGCTTTTCCACGAATCCCGACACAGCTCCTCCGGGGGTTACGGTCCAAACCGAACGGTCGAGCCACTGATTCTTCCGTACGAGGGGGCGGCGCCCGCATGCGCCCCGCAGCCGCCCGTACGCCCCTTCCGCGCCCTGGCCTGCGGCGCCTCGGAACGCGAGGGTCCGGGGCCGGTGGTCCGGTATCCGGTGGGCCGGTGATCCGGTGGACCGGTGATCCGGTGGGCCGGTGATCCGGTGGGCCGGCGGTCTCGCGGCCGGTGATCTCGCGGTCGGCGGTCTCGCAGCCGGCGATCTCCCGGTCGGCGGTCTCGCGGCCGGTGGTCTCAGACGCGGGTGCAGATCCGGTCGAGGAGGTTGGCTGTGGCGCGCTGGACGCGGGGATCGATGTGGCCAGGACGGTCCAGCGCGGGTGACCAGGCGAAGGTGCCGGAGGCGAAGACATAGGCGCCGGAGCGCGCGCGGTAGAGCGAGGTCTCCTGGTGGCGGCGGGAGCCGCGCTCGTCCTCGTACGGCGAGTGGGCGAGGAGCACCCTGGCGGTGTGCTCGGGCAGGCAGGTGCGCGGGAAATACCGGTCGGCCTCCCCCGCGAGCAGGCCCGGCAGCTCGTCGCCCTCGGTCGCGCCGGTGGCCTCCCACAGCCAGTGGTCGGCGTTGCGGACCACGAGGGGGTGCGGCTCGGGGACGCGGCCGGCGTACTGGATGCCGAGCAGGGCCTGCTCGGGCTCGCCCTGGTCGCGCCAGAGCGCCGCGCGGCCGGGGCCGCGGCGCTTGCGGCAGGAGAGCAGGCGGTCGGGGGCGCCGGAGGGGAGGGCGTCCAAGTCGACCTGCCAGTACATGGTGTTGGCCGAGAGGAAGACCAGCGAGGTGCCGTTGTCCCTGGCCTTTTCGACGGCCTGGCGCATGGGCACCGTCCAGTACTCGTCGTGGCCGGGGAAGACCAGGCCGCGGTACTGCGTCGTGTCGATGCGCCCCGCGTGCAGGTCGCGGGCGTCGGCGAACGCGAGGTCGTAGCCGTACCGCTCGGCCCAGCGCACCACGTCGTAGGCGTGGCCCACGTGCAGCGGGAGTCCCGCGCCCGCATACGGGCGGTCGAAGGAGACCGTGGTCGCGGCGTCCGGCTCACCCAGCAGCCGCCCGTCCTCGTCCCACGCGTGATAGAGGCTGGCGCCGGTGTGGCCGTCCTCGGGGAAGAGGTTGTACGCCTGCCACGTGATGTCCGGCATCAGGAGCAGCAGGTCGGCGGGGTCGTTGCTGCGGACCGTGAACGGGATGTGCGAGCGGTATCCCTCGGCGGTGGTGAGCACCGCGACATGGGCGCCGGGCGTCCAGAACTCCGGGATATGCAGCCGCCAGGAGAGCCACCAGTTGTGGCAGGAGACGGTGCGGCCTGCGGTGAGCGGGGGCGGCTGCACGATGCCGGAGAGCCGCGGGCTGGTGCTGACCTTGGCTGCGCCCTCCCCGCCGTAGTGACCGATGCGGTAGACGTCGACGCCGAAGGGCTGGGGCGGATTGACCGTGATCCTGAAGTCCAGTGACTCGCCCGGGAGTACGCCGCCGCCGTGCGCCGCGAAGCCCTTGATCTGGCAGCGCTCGTCGTCCGGGGTGCGCAGGGCCGAGTTGGGCGTGTGCCGGATGCGCTGCGCCGGGATGAGCTGGTCCAGGTCGGCGTCGCCCACATACCAGGGGATGACGCGGCCGTTGTCGAAGTAGTGCTCGCCGCCGCGCAGCCAGGGCAGCGGGCCCTGGCCGAACGGATCGGTCACGGCGTGCGCGAGGGTCCCGGGCTCCCAGCGCCTGATCGGCTCCGTCTCCTTCGTCGCCCTGGTCACTGTCGCGTCCCTCCCTCGGTCAGCGCGGTGCCCCTCCGTGTGCGAGTCCTCCGTGTGCGAGGCCGTTCAGGCATCCCAGGACATCACATGTAGCGAGCATGTCGTCACCGTTCGTCGTTATTTCCTGAGCGGTTCTGCCAACGGCGTGGCCATCTGCGGCACTTCGCGCCCTCTCCCGCCGGGGTGCCGGACGGGGTCCCGGCTCCTCAGACCAGGCGCACCGGCTTGTCGGCGCGGACCCCGACCTCGGCGAGCCAGTCGCGCAGCGGCTGCGCGTCACCGTCCTCGACGAGGTCCAGCACGGGGCGCGTGAGCTCCGCCTTGCGCTCCCCGCCGAGCAGAAGCGCCGGGCCGTCCAGCCAGTCGAGGCCCGGGGCCGCGCCCGCTGTGTCCACGGCGGCGCAGCACACGGCCGCGGTGATGTGGTCGGCCATCAACTCCCGGCCGGTGCGCGGGGGCTGGAGCGGGAGGCCCATGGCGGGGGCGTCGCCGCCCGGTATGTACGGACTGCCGGCGGGGGCGCCGGTGGCCGTGGGGACCGGGCCGCGCGCCTCGTCGCGGGCGGCGGCCGAACTGATCCGCGCGGCCAGCGCGTCGGTGCGGCCGCCGTCCCCGGTCAGCCGCTCCATCACCCGCGCCAGGGTCGGCCCGCACAGGCCGTCGGCGTCGCCAGGGGGGCCGCTCTCCTCCGCGTCGGAGTCGTGAGCGGTGTCCGGCACATACGCCGCTTCCGGCGCGAACGCCGCCTCCGGGGCGGGTGACGGACCTCGTACGGAGGTGTCCTGGGCGGTCTCCTCCGTCGCGTCCAGGGCCTCGAAGAGGCGGGCCGCCTCCATGCGCCAGATGCGGTCCACGACCTCCTCCGGATAGGCCGACCAGTCGACGGGCGACCAGTCGGGGCCGAAGTCCTCGGTGCCGAGGCAGACCCGGGCGGCCAGCAGCGAGACCGAGGCGTCCATCTCGCCCGGCTCCTCCAGCAGGTCGCAGGCGGGGCGCTCGCCCAGCCGTGAGGCGAAGCCCTCGGCGAGCCGGTCGCGCCGGGAGAGCTCGGTCAGCGCGGAGACCACGCCCGCGTCCAGCCGCGCGGGCCAGCGGCCGATGCGCCAGGCGGGCAGCGCGACGCGGGTGAGCAGCCTGTCCCAGCCCGCATACGCCAGGCCGACCTGCTCCTGGGCGACCGCGCGCAGCCCGTGGTCCACGCCGTGCGCCCGCGCCGAGGCGGCCGCGGCGACCCCGCGCTCCATCTCGGCGGCGTGCGGGCCAGCGGAGCGGAGAAGCTGCCGTGCCGCGCGGCCGACGAGGCCGAGCACGGGCCGGAGCGGGGGCGCGGCGCGCTCGCCCACGGCGACGGCGGCGTCCAGGCCGCGCACGAACCGGCGGGCCGCCGCTATGTCGGGGTGCGCCGAGGGCCCGGTGCCCGCGACGACGGGGGCGAGGAGCGCGCGCAGCTCGGCGATCCTCATCCACCACAGGAAGGGCGAGCCGATCACCAGGACGGGGGCCGAGCGGCCCCCGGTGTCGTGGGTGCGGTGCGCGTGCCGCTCGGTCTGCTGGGCCGGATGGGTGCGGTCCTCGAGCCAGCTGTCGCAGTCCGGGGTCAGGGCGATCGCGGAGGGCGCGGGGACGCCGAGGCGGTCGGCCAGGTCGCGCACCAGGCTGTACAGATCAGGTGCGTCGCGCTCCTCGATCGCGACCGTGGGGGACACGGCGGGCCTGGCCCGCACCACCACGGCGGCCACCGCGACCGCGGGCACCAGCACCAGCACGGCGAGCGCGGTCACCGCCCAGCGGACGCCGTCCCAGCCGGGGCCGATGCGCCCCGTGCCCGCGCCGACGGCGAGCACCACGGCGACCGCGGCGGGCAGCAGCGCGGCGCCCAGCGCGGTGCCGCGGATGCGCAGCACCGCCAGCGCGTGTGCGCGGGCCGACCGCGCGTCTGCCTCCTGGCCAACCACGAGCTCCCTCACCCCCAAACGACGTCCCGGAACCGGGCTTCCGGCCCCCGGAGTCCCGGGCATTCCGGCTCTCCCCACTGTGGCACCGAGCACCGACAGCGCAATTGCGCAGAGCCGGCCGACGGAGCGGCGCACGGCCTCGGGCACTGCTCGACGGACCCTGCTCATCCGACTTGCGCGGAACCCTAGTTGGGGGCACAGGCGGCGTCAGCAGTACCGGGAGCCGGTCACCCGATGGAATGGCTTTGGGGAGAGGTCTTGCGTCAGGAGGGGGTGTACGGGGTGCCCGTTATGCGAGTGCCCAGGTGGACGGCCTGCGTACCGGACCCGGTCAGGGCCCGGTACGTCCCCCGCGTACGGGTGCTCGCGGTGCCGCGTCAGGAGCGCTGGTCGGCGGAGCCTTCCGCCTCCTGTGCCGCCGCCTGTGCCGCCGCCTCTTCCGCCGCGCGTGCCGCGATGTCGGTGCGGTGGTGCGAGCCGTCCAGGCGGATGCGGCCGACGGCGGCGTACGCGCGCTCGCGGGCCGCGCCGAGGTCCGGGCCCGTCGCGGTGACCGACAGCACGCGCCCGCCCGAGCTGACGACGCGCCCCTCGGAGTCCAGCGCGGTGCCCGCGTGCAGCACATACGCGTCGGGCCCGTCCTGCTCGGCCACCGCGTCCAGGCCCTCGATCACGTCGCCCTTGCGGGGCGTGCCGGGGTAGTTGTGCGCGGCGACCACGACGGTGACCGCGGCGTCCTCGCTCCAGCGCAGCGGCGGGAGTTCGGCGAGGCGCGAGGTGGCCGAGGCGTGCAGCAGCCCGGAGAGCGGGGTCTTGAGGCGGGCCAGCACGGCCTGGGTCTCCGGGTCGCCGAAGCGGGCGTTGAACTCGATGACCCGCACACCCCTCGAGGTGATCGCGAGCCCGGCGTACAGCAGGCCGGAGAAGGGCGTTCCGCGGCGGCGCAGTTCGTCGACGGTCGGGCGCAGCACGGTGCGCTCGATCTCCCCCACCAGCTCGGGAGAGGCCCACGGGAGCGGCGAATAGGCGCCCATTCCGCCGGTGTTGGGGCCCTCGTCGGCGTCGTACGCGCGCTTGAAGTCCTGCGCGGGGCGCAGCGGTACGACGGTCTCGCCGTCGGTCACGGCGAACAGCGAGACCTCGGGCCCGTCGAGGAACTCCTCGATGACCGCGCGGCCCCCGCCGTCCCCGCCGCCCTGCGCCAGGCAGGCCAGCGCGTGGTCGCGGGCCTCCTTCAGCTCGCCGGTCACGATGACGCCCTTGCCGGCGGCCAGTCCGTCGTCCTTGACCACGTACGGGGGACCGAAGGCGTCCAGCGCGGCGTCCACCTCGTCCGGGGTGGTGCACACATAGCTGCGCGCGGTGGGCACCCCGGCGGCGGCCATGACGTCCTTGGCGAACGCCTTCGAGCCCTCCAGGCGCGCGGCCTCGGCCGAGGGCCCGAACACCGGGATCCCGGCGGCGCGCACGGCGTCCGCGACGCCCGCGACCAGCGGGGCCTCGGGGCCGATCACGACGAGGTCGGCGCGCACGTCGTCGGAGAGCGCGAGCGCGGCGACCGCCTCGCCGTCCAGCGCGTCGACGGAGTGCGCCGTCGCCACCTCGGCGATGCCGGCGTTGCCCGGCGCGCAGTGCAGCGCCGTGACCTCGGGGTCGAGCGAAAGAGAGCGGCACAGGGCGTGTTCGCGGGCGCCGCCGCCGATGACCAGAATCCTCACGCCGTCACCCTATCGACGCCCTCGGGGCGCACCGCCACCTCCCGCCCCGGGGCCGGGGAGCACGCCGCGCCGGCCGCGGCGTACCGGAACGGACCGGGATGTGTGCTCGGGTTTACGGCGGGTTACGTCGGATTTCGTGTATCGGTGGAATGTGGCGGATGTACGGTTCCGAAGGTGCCGCTCGCGGCACCGTGCTCCCCGTCGCCAACGCGGCCGGTGGGGCGGCGAGTTCGGGCCCGTGACCAGGTGCGGGGGCCCGGTGGTGCGGGCGTCCGGGTGGCTCCCGTGCCGTGTCGGGCCACTTTCGAGTGAGGGGCGTAACGGTGTTCTGCCTGACCGGCGACCACTTTTGAGCGGGAAATCCCCGAAGCAAGGCCACTGGGCCGCTTTGGACGGGTAGGAAGGACTTTCCGATGAGGTCGGGAGACCGCTCGGGGCAAGCGGCCTGTTGTAGGGAGTGGCGGGTGAGTCAGCCGGAAATGCGGCCCGAAGGGGCCTCGCGAAAGGCCGGTGCCGGAAGCGGGGACCTGCTGGGCCGCGCTTTCCCGCACGGCGACTGGGGCGAGCCCGCCGAGCGGCTGGACGAGCTGTATCAGTGGGTCGAGGACGGCGCGCTGCGAATGGTCGAGTGGTATCTCGCCGACCGGGTGTGGAAGCGCCGCGCGGCGCGCACGCTGCGGGCCGGCACGGCCGCGTGCGCCGGGTTCGCCGCGCTGCTCCCGGTGCTGGAGCTCACCGGCACGGCGGGCGCCGGACACGGCGGCGGGTTCCTGGCCTGGGGGTATGCGGCGGTGCTCGGCGCCGTCGTGTGCACGGGCGTGGACCGGTATTTCGGGCTGACCTCGGGATGGATGCGGGACGTGGCGACGGCGCAGGCCGTGCAGCGGCGGCTCGAGGCGCTGCAGTACGACTGGGCGTGCGAGAGCATCCGCGAGGTGCTGGGCCCCACCGAGGGCACGGCGGGCGAGGCGGCCGAGCGGTGCCTGGGGGTGCTGCGGCGGTTCGCCGACGACGTGACCGAGATCGTGCGGTCCGAAACGGCCGACTGGATGGTCGAGTTCGCGCCGGGCGGCGCGGCGCCGCTGCGGGTCCAGCAGACGGTGTGGACGGGAGCGCGGCGCAGCCCGTCGGGCGAGGAGCACGGGTCCAGCCCGAACGGCGCCCCGCGGTTCACGCTGCCGCCCGGCGCCCGCCCGAGCATGCCCCGCCAGCGCCCCCCGGAGGGCCCGCGCTGAGTCCCCGTACGAAGCCCCGTACGAGAAGGCCCCGTACGGGGACTCGGCGGCCGGCGGTCAGCTGAAGACGATCATCGAGCCCTGCGCCAGGCTGCGGGTGGCCGCGGCGTGCAGGCCGAGCCAGACATGGCGTTCCCGTCCGAAGGGCCCGTCGCCGTATCCGGGCGGCAGCGCGGCGGGCTCCTCCAGGTCGGTGGGGCGCCGCGGGGGCTCGGGTGTGGCCGGCGGGTTGGAGGGGTCGATGCCCAGGACAGGGGCCACCGCCTCCAGTTCGCGCAGCAGCCCGTGCGAGGAGCCGAGCGGGCCGCCGCCCTCCATGAGCTCCTCGGTGCCCAGCGGCGCGGGGAAGTCCAGCGGCACGTAGGCGCCCGCGTGGTCGTAGTGCCACACCAGGTGCGACTGGCGGGCCGTGGCGTCGAACATCTCCAGCAACTGCTGGTAGTCGCCCCCGAGTTCGTCGACGGGGGTGACCTCCAGGCCGCAGAGCTGGAGCAGGTAGGCGCGGCGCAGGAAGTGCAGCGCCTCGTAGTCGAATCCGGCTGCCGGTGCGACATCGCCCACCAGGCCCGGCATGTACGCATGCACGGGGACCGGCGGCAGGCCCGCCTCGGTGAGGGCCTTGTCGTACGCGGCGATCTCCTCGGCGAAGGGGTTGTCGGGGCTGTGGCACAGCACGTCGACGAGGGGTACCAGCCAGAGATCACACGCCAAGAGTGGCTCCATCCTCGGGATGTCCCGGGTAGCGGGTCGCGGGGTCGCGGGCGAAGACGTCGTCGGGTCGGACGGGCCAGCGTAATGCGGACTTCACCGTACGAACACAGTGCGGTGCGCGGCGCCGTCGCGCCGGTGCCTCACCGTTTCGCGGGGTGCTCCCCCGGTCCGCATCGGCCCGTCATCGGCCTGAGTCTTCCCGCATCCCGCAGTTCTCCACCAGTTCCAGCGCGTGCCGGTTGTAGCCGTCCACGATGCGGTGGGCCGCGCGGGCGTCGCGCTCGT
Source organism: Streptomyces odontomachicola (assembly GCF_039605595.1). NCBI lineage: Bacteria > Bacillati > Actinomycetota > Actinomycetes > Kitasatosporales > Streptomycetaceae > Streptomyces > Streptomyces odontomachicola. The sequence continues at coordinate 30,715 of NZ_JBCFOK010000023.1, read as the reverse complement.
GCACGGCGTCGGCGAGCTCCCTGTGGCCGCTCCACAGGCGCCCCGCGAGGCGCTCGGTGCCGCGCAGCCAGGGCACCGTGAACACCCAGCACTGCACGCGCAGCCTGTCCAGGAAGTCGCAGACGTAGGGGTTGCTGAGCAGGCCGCTCAACTCGCGCCAGTAGCGCAGGTCGTAGCCGATCAGCACGTCGACGTCGCCGGCCAGCGCCGCCCTGCGGGCGGCGTCGGCGCGGCGGCGGACCGACGCCGGGGCCTCAGGGGAGGCCCCGGCACGCGGAGCGGGCAGCACGCCGTCCTCGGCGCCGTGGAAGAGGCCGTCGTAGACGAGCTTCCTGGCCTCGACCATGGCGCGGTAGTCGGCGAGCGTGAACTCGTGCACGCGGAAGCCCTTGTGCTGCTCCACGTCCAGCAGCCCCTGCGCGGAGAGGTCCACCAGTGCCTCGCGCACGGGCGTGGCGGAGACCCCGTACTGCTCGGCGATCTCCTTCACGGTGAAGTCCCTGCCGGTCGGCAGGCGTCCGGCCAGGATCTCGTCGCGCAGTGCGGTGGCGACCTGTGCGCGCAGGGTGCTGCGTTGGATCATCGTCGGCCCGTTCCGCCGTTCCGTGTCCCGCGCGTCAGCCGCCGACGGTGTACGCGTCGGCCGCGCTCAGCGCCTCGTCGAGGACCGCCAGGCCCTCCTTGGCCTCGGCCTCGCTGATGGTGCACGGGGGCACGACGTGGGTGCGGTTGGCGTTCACGAAGGGCCACACGCCGCCGCGCTTGCAGGCCGCCGCGAAGTCCGCCATCGGCTTGTTGGCCTCGCCGCTCGCGCCCTGGGGGACCAGCGGCTCGCGGGTGGCCTTGTCGCGTACGAGGTCGAGCGCCCAGAAGACGCCCAGGCCGCGCACCTCGCCCACCGAGGGGTGGCGCTCGGCCATCTCGCGGAGGGCGGGGCCGATGACCGTCTCGCCGATGTGCGCGGCGTTTTCGACGATGCCCTCCTCCGCCATCGTGTTGATGGTGGCGACGGCGGAACCGCAGGCCAGCGGGTGCCCGGAGTAGGTGAGGCCGCCCGGGTAGGGGCGCTGCTCGAAGGTTTCGGCAATGGCGCCGGAGATGGCGACGCCGCCGAGCGGCACATAGCCGGAGTTGACGCCCTTGGCGAAGGTGATCAGGTCGGGCGTGACGTCGAAGTGGTCGGCGGCGAACCACTTGCCGGTGCGCCCGAAGCCGGCCATGACCTCGTCCAGGATGAAGACGACGCCGTACTTGTCGCAGATCTCGCGGACGCCCTGGAGGTAGCCGGGCGGCGGCACGAGGATGCCGGCGGTGCCGACCACGGACTCCAGGATCACCGCGGCGACCGTGCCGGGGCCCTCGGAGGCGATGGTCTGGTCGAGGTGCGCGAGGGCGCGCTCGGTCTCCTGCTCGTCGTTCTCGGAGTAGAAGGGCGAGCGGTAGGTGTGCGGGCCGAAGAAGTGCGCGGTGCCCGCCGTGCCGTTGTCGGAGGGCCAACGCCGCGCGTCGCCGGTGATGTTGATGGCGGTGCCGGTGGCGCCGTGGTACGAGCGGTAGGCGCTCAGCACCTTGTTGCGGCCGGTGTGCACGCGGGCCATGCGCACCGCGTGCTCCACGGCCTCGGCGCCGCCGTTGGTCCAGAAGATCTTGTTCAGGTCGCCCGGGGTGCGCTCGGCGACGAGCCGCGCGGCCTCGGCGCGCACGTCGACGGCGAAACCGGGCGCCAGGGTGCACATGCGCCCCGCCTGCTCCTGGATGGCCGCGACGACCTTCGGGTGCTGGTGGCCGATGTTGGTGTTGACCAGCTGGGAGGCGAAGTCGAGATAGCGGTTGCCGTCGTAGTCCCAGAAGTAGGAGCCCTCGCCGCCCGCGATGGGGAGCGGGTCGATGAGGCCCTGCGCAGACCAGGAGTGGAAGACGTGCGCGCGGTCCTTCGCCTTGACGGCCTTGCCCGCCTCGGGGTCGGCGGCGATCCCGGCTGGTTGCGTAGTCACTGTCATACCTCAGTTCACTCGCTTCGTGTCCGCACCGGACCCTGGGCGGACCACCCCAGGGTAGAGATCAGTCGTCGTCCCCGTCCTCCGGTACGACAGAGGTGTGGGGTTTCCCATCGGCGCAGCGTACGGCCACGGTGAGGTCGTCGGCGTCGTCGTCGGCCGGTTCCAGCTCGGCCTTGACCGCCTTGTCGGGCCCGTGGTCGACGTCGTCGACGCTGTATCCCTCGGCCGGGATCACGCTCAGCAGCCGCACCTGTTCCTCGGTCTTCTTCCTGCCGTCGTCCTCCTCGACGTGCCGCTCGCAGCGGACCGATGCGGTGCCGGCGCCGCCGGGGAAGCGGACGGTGACGGCGGGGCCCACGAAGGGTGTGCCGGAGGAGGCTCCGGAACTCTGACCGCTTTGAGGGGATTTAGTGCTTTCACCCGATCCCATGGCGCCCTCGCCGCGGGCCGCGCGCTGCTTCTCCTGGACCAGTTCGTGGCGTACGGCCGCGTCGCCGAGGGGCTTGGGGCGCTCGTACCGGCCGCCGGGCTCGGCGTGCGCGAACGACCACGCGCCGAGCACCCCGGCCACCACGACGGAGGCCACCCAGGCGCCCGCGGTCAGCGCGGTGCGGCGACGGCGGCGGCTCCGGGCGACGGGGTCCTCGCCGGGCTGCGCCGCGGGGCCGTCGCCGGGCCGCGCCGCGGGGTCCCCGCCGTGGTCTTCTGCTGAGGCTGGCATGCGGCCAGTCTGCCGGTGCGTCTCCTAACGCCCGGTTAAGGCCCCCACAAAAGCGCTGGCAGAGGGCGGGACGCGGGTGACAGGGCGGTGAACGGCATGGCTAACGTGACAGGCATGTCGCACCTTCTGGTCGTCGAGGACGATCCTCAGCTCCGCGGCGCCCTGATCCGGGCGCTGCGCGACCGCGGCCACGCGGTGGCCACCGCCTCCACCGGGATGGAGGGCCTGGACGCCGCCGTCACGCACAAGCCCGACCTCGTGGTGCTCGACCTCGGGCTGCCGGACGTGGACGGCGCGCGGGTGCTGCGGATGCTGCGCGCGGTCAGCCAGGTGCCGGTGATCGTCGCCACGGCGCGGGACGAGGAGGGGGAGATCGTCGCGGTGCTCGGCGACGGCGCCGACGACTACATCGTCAAGCCCTTCGGCGCGGCCCAGCTCGACGCGCGGGTCAAGGCGGTGCTGCGGCGGCTCGGCAAGGGCGGCACCGAGGCCGAGCCCGAGGCCCCGATCAGGGTGGGCGGGCTCACCGTGGCGCCCTCGGCCCGCGAGGTGACCCTGGACGGCGGGCAACTGGAGCTGACGCCCCGCGAGTTCGACCTGCTCTGCTTCCTGGCCCGCAGGAAGGGCCAGGTGGTCTCGCGCCGCGAGCTGCTGGCCGAGGTGTGGCAGCAGCCGCTGGGCGGGGCCGACAAGACGGTGGACGTGCATCTGTCCTGGCTGCGCCGCAAGTTGGGGGAGACGGCGCAGCAGCCGCGCTATCTGCACACCGTACGGACGGTCGGCGTGAAGCTGGCGGCGCCCGGCGAGGAGGACGAGGCCACGGACGGGAGCGGCGAGGGCGGCGGGGAGAGCGGCGGGGGCACCGGCGGGAGCGCGGGAGACACCGACGCGCTGGGCGGCACCGATGCGTAGCCGCCTCCTCCTGCTGACCGGCGCGACCACCGCCGTGGTGCTCGCGGTGCTGCTGATCCCGCTGGGGCTGCTGACCCGCAGCCACGCCGAGGACCGCGCGATGACCGACGCGACCGAGCGCGGCCAGTCGGTCGCCGCAGTGGTCGCGGGAGCGCTCGGCGGCGGTACGGGAAGCAGCGGTACGGGGCCGGGCGCGGGAACCCCCGGCGGACAGAACGGCGGCGCGGGCGGCGATTCGGGCCGGGACGGCGACGAGGTGATCCGCGGCGTCCTCGACGGCCTCAACGGCACGGACCAGCCCCGCACTTCGGTGGTGCTGCCGAGCGGAACGGTGCTCGGCAGCAAGCCGCAGGGAGTGAGCGCGGAGGCGCGGCAGCTCGCGCAGCGCGGGCGGGCGTTCACCTACGCGCCCGAGTCGGGCGGCCGGGTGGTGATGGTGCCGGTGCTGGGCGGTCCGGGGAAGAGCGGGCAGAGCACGTCGTCCGGCGGCACGGGGCGGCCCGCGATCGTCCAGGTCTCGGTCAGCGAGCAGCAGTTGCACGCCGGTGTGCTGCCCTCCTGGCTCGCCGTCGCGGGGCTCGGGGTCGCGCTGATCCTGCTCGGCCTGGCCTTCGCCGACCGGCTCGCGGCGCGTCTCGTACGCTCGACCCGCCGCCTCGCGGGAGTGGCCGACCGGCTGGCCGGCGGCGACCTGGAGGCCCGCGCCGAACCGCTGGGCCCGCCGGAGCTCAAGCTCGTGGCGGGCAGGCTCAACGAGCTCGGCGAGCGCATCGGGGTGCTGATGGAGGCCGAGCGGGAGCGCGCGGCTGATGTGGCGCATCGGCTGCGTACGCCGGTGGCCGCGCTGCGGCTGGACGCGGAGGGCCTGCGGGACCAGGAGGAGGCGGCCAGGATCGGCGCGAGCGTCGCGGCGCTGGAGCGCAGCGTGGACGACGTGATCCGCACGGCCAGGCGGGCCGGCGCCGAACCGGGCAGCGAGCGCGGCGACCTGGCGGCCGTGGCGCGCGAACGCGCGGACTTCTGGGCCCCGTTGGCCGAGGACCAGGGCCGCGAGGTCGAGGTGAAGGTGCCGGAGCACGCCGTGCCCGTGCCGGTCTCCGACGAGGAGCTGAGCGCGGTGCTGGACGCGCTGATCGGCAACGTCCTCGACCACACCCCTGAGGGCGCCGCCCTGCGGGTGAGCGTCACCGACGAGGGCGAGCTGGCCGTCGCCGACGAGGGCCCCGGCTTCCCCGAGGGCGGCTTCGCCGAGCGCGGCACGAGCGGCGCGGGCTCGACGGGCCTCGGCCTGGACATCGCGCGCCGCACCGCGGAGTCGGTCGGCGGCGGCGTGCGGCTGGGCGCGGGCCCCGGGGGCAAGGGCGCGTGCGTGCGGTGCGCGTTCCGGCCGGAGGGCCACCGGGAGAGCCACCAGGGGGCCGGCTGAGGCTCCGTACGGGCGGGGTCACGAGGCGCGGCCGTACGGAGCAAGCCCGTATGAGAAACGGGTGAGAATCGGCTGAGAACCTGCGTACGGGCCCTTCGCAGCAAATCCGTGGCACACGCAGGCAACTACAGTGAGGCCGATGTTCCACGCCACGCTGCCGGAGGCCGCATCGCGGCGGGCCGCGCCGGAGACGCGGGAGCACGGCCGCCCGCGGGACCCCGCGGCGAAGCGGCGCGATCCCTTCTTCGACAACGCGAAGTACCTGGCCATCGTGCTGGTGGCGATCGGCCACGCCTGGGAGCCGGTCAAGGACGGTTCGCACACCGTCTCCGCGCTCTATCTCTTCGTGTACGCCTTCCACATGCCGGCGTTCATCGTGATCTCCGGCTATTTCTCGCGGAGTTTCGAGGCGACGCCGCAGCAGCTCCGGAAGCTGGTCACCGGGGTGGCCGTGCCCTATGTGCTGTTCAAGCTCGCCTACACCGGCTTCGAGCGGGTGACCGGCGGCGATCCGGGTCAGCCCGTCGCGCTGCTCGATCCGTGGTGGCTGACCTGGTTCCTGGTGGCGCTGTTCGTCTGGCGGCTGACCACCCCGCTGTGGAAGGTCGTGCGCTGGCCCGTCCCGCTCTCGCTGGCCGTCGCGGCGCTCGCCACGGTGTCCCCCGACATCGGCGACGACCTGGACATGCAGCGGGTGCTCCAGTTCCTGCCGTTCTTCGTGACCGGTCTGTTCCTGCGCCCCCGCCACTTCGACCGGCTGCGCACCCGCAGGGCCCGGCAGATCGCCGTACCGGTGCTGGTGGCGGCCGCCGGCTTCGCCTACTGGGCGGCGGAGCACATGAACGAGGTGTGGTTCTACCACCGCGAGAGCGCGCAGGAGCTGGGCGCTCCCTGGTGGGCGGGGCTCGTGATGACCTTCGCGATGTACGGCTGCTCGCTCGTGCTCACGGCGGCCTTCCTCGCCGTGGTGCCGCGCCGCGGCATGTGGTTCTCTGCGCTGGGCGCGGGCACCCTGTACGGCTTCCTGCTGCACGGCTTCGTGATCAAGGGGCCCGAGGCGTGGGGCTGGTTCGGCGCCGCGTGGGTGCACACGCCGTGGGGCATCGCCGTGATCACGGTGCTGGCCGCGTGCGCGGTCACGCTGCTGTGCACGCCGCCGGTGCGCAGGGTGTTCCGCTTCGCGGTCGAGCCGCGCATGGGGTGGGCGTTCCGCGACAACGGGGACGCACGCGAGACCGGGGCCTCGCAGCGCGAAACGGGGGCCTCCGGGAAGGAGACCCCCGCCGCGCGGAGCTGAACCCCGTACGAGGCCCGGCGCTCAGCCCCTGGCGGTCAGCCCGCCGCCACCGTCGCCGGCAGCGCGGGGAACGCCGTGCGCAGAGCGCGGCGCCAGCGGTTGCCGGGGAGCGCGGGGCGGAGCGCGGCCAGCGCCGCGTACTTGGTGAAGTCGGCGGGCCGGAAGCCCATCCGGTGCAGCAGCCGGTCGGCCTCGGTCAGATGGCCGGTCGACTTGGTCTCCACCAGCACGAAGTCGCTCGCGCCGCGCACCGAGAGGTCCCGGTCCGCGCCGTCCCTGCACACCAGCCCGGCGTCGCAGGTGATGCGCTGGCCGTCGGCGACGAGGGTCAGCCGCTGGTACTCGGTGACGAGGGAGGGGGTCAGCCCGGTGGGCGCCTCGATCCCGTACTCCCTGCGCAGGGTCTTCGCCAGGAATCCGGCCGGCTTCTCGCCCAGCGCCGAACCCTCCAGCGGCTGGCGGAACTTGACCGTCTCGCCCCTGCCGCTCTTCAGCTTCAGCTCGAACTGCCGCTCGCCGGAGTCCGCGTACAGCCGCTCACGGATCTTGAAGCGGTGGCGGCGCTCCTGGCGGTGGTCGTGATACGCCCGCAGGCCGACGGTGTCGTAATACACCGAGTGGTAGTTGAACCACCTGCGCCCGTCGATGGACAGGGCGCGGAACGGATCGGCACGGTGCGGGTCGGTCAGCTCACCGGCGAACTCCAGGAAGGCGCGGGCCGGCACCAGGTAGGCGCGGTCGTACCGGGCGAGGAGGGAGGCGCGGGCCAGGACGTCGGGCAGGCCGATGGGGTGCGCGGCCAGTGCGGCGCGGCCGATGGCGCGGACGGCGGGGGCGGTCATGCGGCGGCCTCCAGCGAGCGGTAGCGGACATCCACGACCACGAGGTCGCGTACGTAGTCGACTTCTTGGACCTTCCAGGACAAAGGTTCCCCCAAGTGCTTCCGTATATAAGCCTCAACGTCCGGGGGTTCCGTGACCGCCGCGTCGAAGGTGACGACGGAGCGTCCGGTGCGCGCGAAGAGCCGCGGGTGGTCAGCCGCGTACACCACGGCCAGCGGGATCGCGCAGAGTGCGGCGGACAGCCACAGCGGCAGGTGCGGGAGCCCGGCCAGCAGGCCCAGCACCAGGGTGGTGAAGTAGTACGCCACTTCCTCGTTCTGGATCGACTCGGAGCGCAGCCTGATCATCGACAGCACGCCGAACAGCCCGAACCCCAGGGCCAGTCCGCCGTTCCCGCCGACCCGTGCGAGGGCGGCGACCACCGAGAACAGCGCGACGTTCAGGGCCAGGTAGGCGGGTACGAGGTCCCGGCGGCGGTGCCGCGGGTAGTAGACGCCGAAGGTGAGCACCGACACCGCGGCCAGGTCGAGCACCAGGTGGGCGAGGAGCTGTCCGATCGATTCCATGCAGATGAAGGTAGGGAGTGGGAGGTTAACGCGACCTCCCCTGACCGTTAACGGTCACGACTGGGGCATTTGAGGTCCCGTCGGCGTGTCCGCGGATCGCCACAGGGTTCTCCCCCGCCGCACGCGTACACACCCGCACGCCTATCCTCGGGGGACAACCATCGCTGAGCCACCGCCGGGGGGAGTCGCCCACGTGGAGCCGCTGAATGCCGAGGACCCACGCTGGATCGGCGGGTACAGACTGCTGAGCCGTCTCGGCGAGGGCGGGATGGGCCGCGTCTACCTGGCACGTTCGGACCGCGGCCGCACGGTCGCCGTGAAGGTCGTACGCGCCGAGCTGGCCCGCCAGTCCGACTTCCGCAAGCGGTTCGCGCTGGAGGTCAACGCGGCGCGGAAGGTCGGCGGCGAGTGGACGGCCCCGGTGCTGGACGCCGACACCGAGGCGGCCACGCCCTGGGTCGCGACCGGCTATGTCGCGGGCCCCTCCCTCACCCGGATCGTGGAGGAGCAGTACGGACCGCTGCCCCGGCGCTCGGCACTCGCGCTCGCCTCGGGCCTGGTGCAGGCGCTGCGCGCGGTGCACGGCGCCGGGCTCGTGCACCGCGACCTCAAGCCCTCCAACGTGCTGATCACCATCGACGGCCCGCGGGTCATCGACTTCGGGATCGCGCGGGCGCTGGACAGCGCCGTGCAGTCGGGCGGCGGACTGACCTCGACCGGCGGCCTGGTGGGCTCGCCCGGGTTCATGTCGCCCGAGCAGGTGCGCGGGCAGCCGGTGACGCCGGCGAGCGACGTGTTCTGCCTGGGCGCGGTGCTGGCGTACGCGGCGACGGGGCGGATGCCCTTCGGCACCCAGGACAGCGGCATCCACGCGCTGCTCTTCCGCATCGCCGAGGAGGACCCCGACCTCGGCGGCGTGGACGGCGCGCTGCTGGAGCTCATCACCGCCTGCCTCACCAAGGACCCGGAGGGCCGCCCCGCGGTCGACGAGCTCGCCGAGGGGCTGGACGGCGCGCTGGCCGGCGGCGCCTGGCTGCCGGGGGAGGTCCTGGCCGAACTGGGGCGGCACGCCGTGCAGTTGCTGGACAGCGAGGACCCCGAGGGCGCGACGGGCTCGTTCGGCGGGCTGGCGGCGAACGCCGAAGGCACGGGCGCGGCAGCCGGGTTCGGCCCCGCGGCCCCGACGGGCGCCCCGGGAACGGCCCACGCTCCGGGCGGCCACGGCACCCCGCACCCGGGGTTCGGCGCACCGGCCGGCGCGTACGGCCCCCCGGCCCCCGCCCCGTACCAGGGCGGATTCCCGCCGGGACCGCCCGCAGGATTCGCGGGGCCCGGCGGTACGCCGCCGCCCGGAGGCCCCGGGGGCATCGGCGGTCCAGGGGGCACCCCGCCGCCGGGATCCGTCCCGGCCCCCGGCACCCCGCCGCCCGGCATGGCCAGTCACGGCATGGCGGCTCCCGGCCTCGCGCAGGCCGGTCCCGCCAGACCGCAGGACGTGCGCTCGGGGCGGAGCCTCGCCGGGCCGCTGACCTGGGTGCTCGGGGTGTTCCTCGCGTGGCTGGCGGTGCATCTCATCGTGGACCTGGCGGCGCTGTCGAGCCTGAGCAGCCGTGAGCCCGAGGCGCCGCTCAACACCGAGGGCGGCGTCGGCGGCCTGGGCGTCGCGGGGCGCGCGCTGCGGTTCCTGGGCTGGCCGCTGTTCCTGTGCGTGATGGTGCTGTGGCTGGGGTGGTTCTGGCGGATGCGGCTCAACGCGGAGAGCTTCGCGCCCGGTTGGGTCCGCTACCCGGCGGGCATGGCGCTGGGCTGCTGGTTCATCCCCGTCTGCTACCTCTTCATGCCGAAGCAGATCGCCAACGACATCTGGACGGCCTCCACCCCGGAGGGCGCGGGCCTGACGGCGGGCGCCCCGCACCCGCAGGTGTCGCGCCCGCTGCTGACCGCCTGGTGGACGCTCTGGCTGGCGTTCTTCTTCGTCGCCTTCGCGGGCTTCTTCAGTAGCTGGTACGACGCCGCCACCGTGGACGAGGCGGTGGGCCGGATCTTCCTCGCGGTGTTCATGGCCGTCACGGGAATCCCGGCGACGCTGCTGGCCATCCCCATGGTCCGCCGCCTCACCGCGCTCCAGGACAGCCGCATCGCCTCCGTACCGGCACCGCGCTAGGAAGCGGCCCGGTACGGAGGCGGCGCGGAGGAGCCACGCGGAGGAGTCACCCGAAACCTGTCTGCCCGGCCCTCACTTGAGGTCCAGGTCCCGCCGCCCGAACCCGGCGAGCCCCACCGCCACCAGCGCGGCCGCGAGCAGCGTGAGCACGGCGAGCGGCACCAGGTCCAGGTCCTGCGACGGCAGTCGGGGCACGTGCCCGAAGGGCGACAGGTTGTCCATCCACCCCGGGAACCGGAGCATCCGCCCCAGGTAGCCCGCGACGAACGCGTACACCGGCACCGCCCATGCCGCCTGCACGGCACCCGGCAGCCAGCCGAAGAGCAGCACCGCGACCCCGGCGGTCACCCACAGCGCCGGCGCGTAGGCCAGCGCCGCTCCTGTGAGCGAGAGCACCAGGCCGCCCCTCCCCGCCGAGGCGGCGCCCGCGATGCCGAAGCCGAGGCCGGCGAGGGCCAGCAGGACGGTGCCGCCGACGGCCGCGACCAGGACGTGGCCGAGCACCCAGCGGGTGCGGGACAGGCCGGTGGACAGCAGGGGTTCGGCGCGCCCCGCGGTCTCCTCGCCGCGCAGCCGCACCGCCGCGATCACCACGTACACAGCGGCGACCACCGCGATCACGGTCATCACCGTGGCGGCGAAGGACTCCTCGACCGAACCGCCCGCCTGCGCGAGCGCCTTCCGCACCGCGTCGACGTTCTCCAGCATGTCCTTGACCTGGCCGAGGATGGATCCGTACATCCCGCCGAGCACGAACACCGCGATACCGAAGCCGGTCAGCAGCCCGCGCTGGAGGCGCAGCGCCAGGCCCAGCGGGCTGCCCAGGAACGGCGAGGCGGCGGCCGGGCCCGGGCGCTGCGCGCGCAGCCCGGCCCCCACGTCCCTGCGGGTGCTCAGCACGAATCCGGCCGCCGCCGTCACCGCGCCGAGCAGCACCCCGAGGAGCAGCGGCCACCAGCGGTCGTCGACGTACGGATAGCTGCGCTGCGCCCAGCCGATGGGGGACGCCCAGGACAGCGCGCCGGAGCCGACGTCGCCCGCCGCGCGCAGCACATAGGCGGCGCCGACCACGGCGAGCGCCATGCCGGCCGCGGCGCGCGCGTGCCCGGTGATCTGCACGGTGACGGCGGCGACCCCCGCGAAGGCCAGCCCGGTCGCGGCGTGCGCCGCGCCGTACACCAGCGAGCCGCCCCAGGTGATCCCCGCGAGCCCGAGGCCGCCGAGGCCCAGCGCGAGGAGCAGTCCCAGTACGAGGTTGGCGAGCACCGCGAGCAGCAGGGCGGCGGCCAGCGTGGCGTGCCGTCCGACCACGGTGGAACGCACCAGCTCGGCGCGGTTGGCCTCCTCTTCGGCCCGGGTGTGCCGCACCACGAGCTGCACGCTCATGAGCCCGACCAGCACGGCCATGAAGCCGATCATGCGGTGGCTCAGCATCGCGCCGTAGTCGTAGTCGGTCAGGAAGTGCGCGGGCCCGGTCATCGCCAGTCCCGCAGGGCTGTCGATGGTCTTCGCCATCGCGGCGCGGTCGGCGGCGTGCGGATAGAGCTGCGCGGTGCTGTTGGCGGTGGACACCGTGCCGAGCACCAGCGCCAGGATCCACACCGGCATCCGCACCCGGTCCCTGCGCAGCCCGAAGCGTACGAGGACGCCGGTGCCGGCGAAGGGGTGCCGGGGCCCGGGACGCTCCTCGGCCGGCCGCGGGGCGCGGGTCCCCGCAGCGGTCGGGGCGGAGGTGGACGAGGCGGCCATCACGCGGCCTCCTCCCCGGCGTTGCCGTGCCCGTTGGCGGCGAGCTCGTCGCCGTAGTGCCGCAGCATCAGCTCTTCCAGCGTCGGCGGATGGCTGGTCAGGCCGCGGATGCCGAGCGAGGTCAAGTGCCGTACGGCGCCGTCCAGATGCTCGCCGTCCACCGCGAAGTGCACGCGCTTCCCGTCGGTGCGCACGCTGTGCACGCCGGGCAGCCCGTCCAGGCCCTCCGGCACCCGCTCGGTCTCGGCCTCGACCGTCGTACGGGTCAGGTGCCGCATCTCGCTGAGCGTGCCGGTCTGCACGTTCTTCCCGAGCCTGATGATGCTGACGCGGTCGGCCAGCTTCTCCACCTGGGCCAGGATGTGGCTGGAGAGCAGCACGGTCCTGCCCGCGGCCTTGGCCTGGGTGATCACGTCCTGGAAGACGACCTCCATCAGGGGGTCGAGCCCCGCGGTCGGCTCGTCCAGGAGCAGCAGCTCGGCGTCCGAGGCGAGCGCCGCGACGATGGCCACCTTCTGCCGGTTGCCCTTGGAGTAGGTGCGGCCCTTCTTGGTGGGGTCCAGGTCGAAGCGGTCGATCAGCTCGGCGCGCTTCTTGGGGTCGATGCCGCCGTTGCCCTCGCCCTTGCCGCTTCCGCCCCCGCCGCGCAGGCGCGCGAGCAGGTCGATGGCCTCGCCGCCGGTGAGGTTGGGCCACAGCTCGACGTCGCCCGGTACGTACGCGAGCCGCCGGTGCAGCTCCACCGCGTCGTCCCACGGGTCCCTGCCCAGCAGCCTGGCGCTGCCGGTGTCCGCGCGCAGCAGGCCGAGCAGCACGCGGATGGTGGTCGACTTGCCCGCGCCGTTGGGCCCCAGGAAGCCGTGCACCTCGCCGGCCTCCACCTCCAGGTCGAGGCCGTCCAGGGCACGCGTCCTGCCGAAGGTCTTCACCAGTCCCGAGACGGCGATGGCCGTGCTTGCCGTTGTCATGCTTGTGAAGCTACGCTCGTTTCACAAATTTGTGAAGTTAAGAAAGCGTTAGAGCGTTAGGGTCGTGGGCAGCGACGAGCTGAACAGGGAGAAGCTGAGACGGTGAGTGCAGCGCAGGGGCCCCGGAGGGCCGAACCCGCGTCCGAGGACCGGGAGCGGACGATCGAAGACCGGGAGCGGACGGCCGAGGTGAAGGAGTACGACGAGAACGTCTCCCCGTTCGTCGAGCGCTTCGCGGCCGATCTGACCGAGGCCGGGATGCAGCGGATGGCCTCCCGCGTCTTCGCCTGCCTCCTCGCCTCCGAGGAGGGCGCGCTCAACTCCACGGAGCTGGCCGAGCGGCTGCGGATCAGCCCCGCGGCGATCTCCGGCGCGGTCCGCTACCTCTCCCAGGTCCACATGGTCAGCAGGGAGCGCGAGCCGGGCTCGCGCCGCGAGCGCTACCGCGTGCACGCCGACCTCTGGTACGAGACCTTCACCAACCGCGACCAGCTCCTCTCCCGCTGGCACGCGACCCTGGCGGCGGGCGCCGAACAGATCGGCCCCGACACAGCGGCGGGCCGCCGCATCCAGGAGACCCAGGACTTCTTCGACTTCATGAAGGCCGAGCTGAACGACCTCATGCGGCGCTGGCGCGCGCAGCGGGAGAAGTGAGCTTTCCGCTCAGCTCCTTCGCCGCTCGCGAGCCGCCGGTCACGCTCCCCGTGCCAGGCCCGGCACGCTGTCACCGCCGGCCGGCCCCGCCGGGCTACTCGCCGCCGCGGCGGGAAAGCGTCTCGTTGCCCGGGACGATCATCCGCAGGGCCGCCGGCGCCACCGTCCACGTACGGGCTCCCCGTACGGGTCCGTACTCGGCCCCGCCTCCCGCGCGGTAGCGGAACTCGGGGCCCGCCACGGTGATCCGGCGCGCCAGCGCCCTCCGCACCGGGGGCTGCGCGCCCCGCACGGCGATCTCGGCGAAGCCCGCGCCGCAGCCGTCGGGCGCGACCGACACCTCCTCGACCGGCACGTCCCAGTCGGCCAGCAGCTCGCCGTCCGCCTCGACCCTTATGCGCTGCCGGGGCACCCGCGCACGCGCCGTACCGGCCAGCGATCTGTAGACCCGCTGCCAGGGAGAATCCGCCTCGGAGCCGTTCCCGCGGCCGTCCCCGTAGGGGCCCGTGGCCAGCCGCAGGCTGCCGAGCACCACCCCGCCGCAGTCGTCCACCAGCAGGTCGACGGCCCGCTCGGCGCCGCGCAGCGCCGCACGCGCCGCGCTCACCGCGTCCGCCGGGATCCCGAGGCTGCGCGCGAGCCGCACCCCGCCGGGGGAGTCCCCTACGGGTACGAGGGAGAGCGCGGCCTCGCCCAGCACCCGTTCCCTGTGCAGCAGTTGGACGGCACGCAGCAGGGCGCCGTCGTCGCCGACCACCACGGGCCGCCGGGGCCCGCAGCGACGGGCCAGCACCCGCGCCGCCTCCTCCGCGCTTTCCGGAAGGCACACCTTCGCACCCGGTGCACCCGCACACAGCACGTCCCTGGCGATCCGCACGGACTCCCCGTCCGCTTCCCTCGCCACCGGATCAACGACCACCAGCAGCGGAGCACCGGAGGTCCTCGTGGGGTCTGGAGCCGACACCTCGTTCCTCTCTCAGGTAACCTCTCGGTGCAAGAGCCCCTGTCGCTGTTGCGCCAGGGGCTTCCGCTATCTCGGGGCACCGGTCCGCGGCTCTTGCGATGGCAAAAGCGCCACGCACGTGGGACATGCCCCACCCGGAAGGGGTGTACGCCTGTGCCCGCACTCGTGCTGCTCGGTGCTCAGTGGGGTGATGAAGGCAAGGGAAAGGCCACCGACCTGCTCGGTGGGTCCGTGGACTACGTGGTGCGTTACCAGGGCGGCAACAACGCCGGCCACACGGTCGTCGTCGGCGACCAGAAGTACGCGCTGCACCTCCTCCCTTCCGGAATCCTCTCCCCCGGCTGCACACCGGTCATCGGCAACGGAGTCGTCGTCGACCCGTCGGTCCTGCTCTCCGAGCTGAGCGGTCTGAACGAGCGCGGCGTCGACACGTCCAAGCTGCTCATCAGCGGTAACGCTCACCTGATCACGCCGTACCACACCGAGGTCGACAAGGTGACGGAGCGGTTCCTCGGTAAGCGCAAGATCGGCACCACGGGCCGCGGCATCGGCCCGGCCTACGCGGACAAGATCAACCGCGTGGGCATCCGCGTCCAGGACCTCTTCGACGAGTCGATCCTGGGGCAGAAGGTCGAGGCGGCCCTCGACTTCAAGAACCAGATCCTCGCCAAGCTCTACAACCGCCGCGCGGTGCGCCCCGAGCAGATCACCGAGGAGCTCCTGGGCTACGGCGAGCAGATCAAGGGGTACGTGGCCGACACCGGCCTGATCCTCAACCAGGCCATCGACCAGGACAAGGTCGTCCTCTTCGAGGGGGGCCAGGGCACGCTGCTCGACGTGGACCACGGCACGTACCCCTTCGTCACGTCCTCGAACCCGACGGCCGGCGGCGCCGTCACCGGCTCGGGCGTCGGCCCGACGAAGATCAACCGCGTGATCGGCATCCTCAAGGCGTACACGACCCGCGTCGGCGCGGGCCCGTTCCCGACCGAGCTGTTCGACGCGGACGGCGAGGCGCTGCGCGACATCGGCGGCGAGCGGGGCGTGACCACCGGGCGCGACCGCCGCTGCGGCTGGTTCGACGCGGTGATCGCGCGCTACGCGACGCGCGTCAACGGCCTCACGGACTTCTTCCTCACCAAGCTCGACGTCCTGACCGGCTGGGACCGCATCCCGGTCTGCGTCGCGTACGAGATCGACGGCGAGCGCGTGGACGAACTCCCCAACAACCAGAGCGACTTCCACCACGCGAAGCCGGTCTACGAGTACCTGCCGGGCTGGACCGAGGACATCACGAAGGCCAAGACCTTCGCCGAACTCCCGGCCAACGCCCAGGCGTACGTCCGCGCCCTGGAGGACATGTCCGGCGCCCCGATCTCCGCGATCGGCGTGGGCCCGGGCCGCGACGAGACGATCCAGATCAACTCGTTCCTGTGAACGTCCGCTCCGCGGCATGAACGCCGCCGGGCCCGGGTCCTTTGGGCCTGCGGCCCGGCGGCGTACGTGTTTCGACGACCTGGTCCAGGGTCGCGGCACGCCACACCGGCTCACTCACACGAGTGAGCCGGGAACTGATCCGGCCCGCGCCGCGCCCGCGCTGGACACACTGGCTTCCGCCTGGAAGGGGGGTGCAGCATGACGGTTATGGCCGAGCCCAAGTCTCAGATGTCGGTGGAAGAGTTCGAACGGATCGCTTCCGCCGCACCCGATTCCGTCAGGTTGGAGTTCTTGAACGGACGAATCGGGGGCAAGGTCGTGCCAGACGGCGATCACGGGACGATCCTTGAGTGGCTCATGCACATCTGCATGCAGCACAGGCCCGACCTCTCGCTCAACTGGGAACAAGGCTTGAGGGTCGGGGCCTACCGCAAGGGCTGTGCACGTCCCGACGCCACCCTGGCGCCGAAGTTCTCCTTCGCCGGTCAGGGCGACTGGGCCGACCCCACACCCGTCCTCATGACCGTCGAGGTCACCTCTTACGACTCCGACACCGACAGCCGCGACCGCAAGGAGAAGCCGCGCGCGTACGCGGAAGCCGGTATCCCGGTATACCTGCTGATCGACCGGGACTCCTGCGAAGTGGTCGTGCACAGCGAGCCGGACGGCCCCCGGTACAAGCGCATCGTCCGAGTCCTCTTCGGCGAGGACGCAGAGCTGCCCGACCCCGTGGGCATCACCCTGACCACGGAGATCCTGAAGAACTGGGTGAGCTAGCCCCCGCGCCCCGAAGGTAGTGAAGCGCCGCGAGAGGGGGCGGCGGATGGCTGCAAGGAAACCGCCGACGGAGGAAGAACGCCGCACCGCGCTCCCCCTCGCGCTGGACGGCATCGACACCGGCCCGTACGTGATCCACGGGCACCACATCGGGCACCCCGTCGTGGGTTTCGACGGCGACGTCGCGCTCCACCTCACCACCGCCGAGGCCGAGTTGCTGCACGCGCAGCTCTGCTTCGTACTCGGGCAGGAGCAGCCGGGCTGTCGCCCAACACCCCTCGGGAGCAAGGGTCTTCGCTGGCCATAGGCGCGCGGGCGAAAGTTCTTGACCGTGTACATCGGAACGTGGTCCTCTACAGCCTCACGCACAACGGGGCACAACCGAATACACATGGGGGAACACGTGCGCCTCAGCACGAGCATCAAGTCCGCTCTCGTCGGGGTCGTGGCCGCGGCCGCGCTGGCCATCCCGGCCGGGGCGAGCACGGCGACCGCAGCGTCACCGGCGGAGACCAAGGTGACCGCCACCGGTGTCGGCGTCGAGGGCGTCGCCGCCACCTGCAAGCACAAGAGCCGCAAGCACATCGTGCGCCAGTACTTCCGCGGGCCCGCCAAGTTCACGCTCCGCTGCGGCACCAAGAAGTGGGGCTGGAAGCACATCAAGGCGGGGCACGGCTGGAACAAGACCATGGACAAGCGGATCCGCGCCGCCATCTGGTCCGGCGAGGCCAACGGGCGCGGCGGCTACTCCACGTACGCCAACGCCTGCCCGCGCACGGAGAAGTTCCGCACCCTCCTGGGCACACCGGCGGCACGGAACGACCTGCGCACCGCGTACAGGGTGACCCGCTTCGCCGCCACGTGCTAAGGAAGTGACCATGGCGGAGACACCGGCCGAGCGGGCGCTCGCCCGCTCGTACACCGCGGGCGACGGGCGCGAGACCTACACCGTCACCGGCTTCTCCGCCGCGTACCACGCCGACCGCACCGTGACGCTGACGTACGAACTCACCGTCACGCCGCGCGAAGGCGAAGACGAGCGCTGGGAATGGACACTGCGCTGGGACGACAAGTCCTTCGCCGACGTGTTCACCGCCGACGAGCCGGATCCGGAACGGCTCGACATGCTCGTCCGCCTGGTCCGCAGCCTGATCGAGGAGTGGTGGGCCACCAAGGGCCACAACCGGAAGTCGGCGAAGATGGCCCGCCGGCTGCCATAACGAGAGCACGAGAGCACGAGAGCACACAACGAGGGCCCGCACTCCTCCAGGAGTGCGGGCCCTCACACGTACAACCCCTACCGCCGCAGCGTGCTCACCAGCACATCGAACGCCGCCGTGTTCGGCGTCAGCGGCGCGAAGTGTCCGCAGCCCAGCAGGTGCAGCCGCGTGCCCCAGTCGTTCGCGTAACGCCGCGAAAGCTCCAGGGGTACGTCCGTGTCCCCCGTCCCGTGCAGGATCTCCACCGGTACGCGGGGGAACAGCCGCATCGGGTCCGCCTCGTAGAGACGGGAGGGCACCTGGGCGTCGCCGCCCAGGAAATCCGCCACCGCGCCGTCGCTGAGCCCCAGTTGGTGCGCCCGGCCCAGGTCGGCGACCGGCGCCACGCACACCACCCGCTCCGCCGCGCGCTCCCGCTTGTTCGCCGCCCACAGGGCGAGCTGGCCGCCCGCGGAGTGGCCCAGCAGGACGTCGGGCGGCGGGCCCAGGTGGCCGAGGGCCGTGTCCACGTCCTCGGCCGTCGTGGGCCATCCGCCGTCGCCGCCCACCCGCCGGTACTCGATCAGCGCGACCCGCATCCCGCGCCCCGCCAGCGCCGCGGCGAACGGCGTGAGGTGGGTGCGGTCGTACGCCTCCCGCCAGAAGCCGCCGTGCAGCACGGCGATCCGGGGGCCCGCGCCGCGCGTCCCGTAGTAGTCGATCACCTGCGAGGGATGCTCGCCGTACCGCTCCGTGCGCTCGGGCACCGCCGGGTCCAGCATCAGCAGATCCTTGTATTCGGCGTCGCTCACTCCGCCACCCCCGTCACCTCCCCCAGGACGCGAGCAGCACGCTCGGCGTCGGTGAACGCAGTGTAGAGCGGGGTGAAGCCGAAGCGGAGTACACCGGGGCGCCGGAAATCGCCCACGATGCCCCGCGCCGTCAGCGCCTCCATCGCCGAGCCCGCGTCCACGCCGCCCTCGCAGAGCAGCGAGATCTGGCTGCCGCGCCGTTCGTGCTGCTCAGGGGTCACCGACGTGACCCTGCCCTCGGGCACGTAGGCCCGTACGCAGCGCAGGAAGAAGTCGGTCAGCGCGAGGCTCTTGGCGCGCACCGCCTCGATCGCGACCCCGTCCCACGCCTTCAGCGCCTCCTCCAGGGCCAGGAGGGACAGGATGTCCGGGGTGCCGATCCGGCCGCGCGCCGCGCCCTTCGCCGGGGTGTATCCCGGCTCCATCGCGAACGGGTCGGCATGCGAATTCCAGCCGGGCAGCGGGGTGTCGAACTGCGGCTGGAGCTCCTCGCGTACGTAGAGGAAGGCGGGCGAACCCGGCCCGCCGTTCAGGTACTTGTACGTGCACCCCACGGCGAAGTCCACGCCCGACGCGTCGAGCGCGACGGGCAGCGCCCCCGCCGTATGGCACAGGTCCCACACCGCGAGCGCGCCCGCGCGGTGCACGGCCGCGGTGACGCCGGTCATGTCGTGCAGCTCGCCGGTGCGGTAGTCCGCGTGGTTGACCAGCACCGCGGCGGTCCGCGTACCGACCGCGTCCGGAATGTCCGCGGGCGGCAGCGCACGCACCGTACAGCCGGTCATGCGGGCCGCCGACGAGGCGATATAGCCGTCGGTGGGGAAGGTGCGGCCGTCCACCAGCAGCTCGGTGCGGTCCGGCGAGGCCGCCTGCGCGATCCGTACGGCGCCGACCACGGCCTTGAAGACGTTCACGCTGGTGGAGTCGCCGGCCACGACCTGGCCCCGCGCGGCGCCGATCAGTGGCGCGATCCGCTCGCCGACCCGTTCGGGCGCCTCCCACCAACCGGACTCGCTCCAGGAGCGGATGCCCAGCTCACCCCACTCGCGGGTGATCACATCAGCGATCCGGTCAGCCACTCCGCGGGGCAGCGCGCCCAGCGAGTTGCCGTCCAGATAGACCACGCCGTCGTTCAGCGCGAACTCGGCGCGCTTGTGCGCCAGTTCATCGGCCGCGTCGAGCCGGGCCGCCTCGTCCTTCAGCACCTGCTCCCCCTCAGACATAGCTGCGCGCCGTCCACAGCTCGGGGAAGACCTGCTTGCCCGCGCGCTTCTCCAGCCAGGCCACCCCGGACGAGCCGCCGGTGCCGGTCTTCGCGCCCATCGCCCGCCGCGTCGCGATCAGATGGTCGTTGCGCCATCGCCACACCAGCTCCGCGACCTCGGTCAACGCCTCGCCGAGCCGGATCAGTTCGCCCTCGGGCTCCTCGCCGGCGCGCTCGTAGATCCGCTTCCACACGGCCTCGACCCCGGGATCCCCCTCGTAGCGCCGCGTCACATCGCGCTCCAGCACCTCGGCGGGGATCTCCTCGCCCCGCCGCGCCAGGAAGCGCAGCACCTCGTCGTACAGGCTCGGCTCGTGCAGCGCCTTCTCCAGCTCGTCGTGCACGCGGGGCGCGCCGCGGTGCGGGACCAGCATCGACGCCGACTTCTCCCCGAGCAGGAACTCCATCCGCCGGTACATCGCCGACTGGAATCCGGACCCGTCGCCGAGCGCCGAGCGGTACGCGTTGAACTGCGCGGGCGTCAGGTGCGCCAGCGGCTCCCACGACGCGTTCAGCGACTGCAGCTCGTACGTGGAGCGGCGCAGCGCGGCCAGCGCGCCCGGCACGTCGTCCTGCCGCAGCGACTCGGCCGCGGTGTGCCACTCGTGCACGATGACGGTGAACCACAGCTCCATGACCTGGGTGGTCACCAGGAAGACCATCTCGCCGGGATCGTCGGAGAGCGGGTGCTGGAGGTGCGTGAGCGTATCCGCGCGTACGTAGTCCTCGTACGGGGTCGTGCCGTTGAAGTCCAGCTCCGGCGCGTCGGCCTCCTGGGCAGGAGGGCCGGAAGCCTGGGGCTCGGCGGGGTGCTGGGACATCTCTCGGGACATTGCTGTCCTCCTCGACGTGAAACCACCGGGTAGCGGTCCGCTCCTTCCAGCCGGCAATGTCGGAGCCCCGGTCCCCTCGGATCGCCGTGCCCTGGCACCTGTGGCCTGCGGTACTTCTGACCTGCGGGCACGGAATCCAACAGCATCATCAGGGAGCCGCCCGCGCAAAGGCAAGGGCCGCCGGAGACAGGCTCCGGCGGCCCTGGAAGACCCTCATGACACGATCGACGATCAGGTCAGGGTCGACGCCGCGGTCGGCGAGCTCTCCTTCAGGAAGGTGCTGCACCGCTCGTACTCGTCGTCCTCGCCGATCGTCTGCGCGGCCCGCGCCAGCGCGTGCAGCGCGCGCAGGAAGCCGCGGTTCGGCTCGTGCTCGAAGGGGACGGGACCGTGGCCCTTCCAGCCGTTCCGCCGGAGCGCGTCGAGCCCGCGGTGGTAGCCGGTGCGCGCGTACGCGTACGAGGCGACCACGTTCCCCGCCTCGAAGGCGTCGTCGGCGAGCTGCGCCCACGCCAGGGACGAGGTCGGGTGCTTCGCCGCCACCTCGGACGGGGCGGTCCCGGAGGCGAGCAGCTCGCGCGGCTCGGGGTCGTCCGGGAGATGGGTCGGGGGCGGTCCCCCGAGCAGGTTCTCGTGAATGGCCATGCCCCCAGTTTCGCAGCATGGGACAACACGGCGGACAGCGCTGCCGACCGCACCGGAGAGCACGACGGACAGGCGCCGGACAGCACTGCGGGGCGGGGCCGCCCGGCCCCGCCCCGCACACACCCCGGCGGGTGTTACTTCAGCTTCGTGCCGGTCGAGCGCAGGTCGGCGCAGGCCTTCTGCACGCGCTCGGCCATGCCCTTCTCGGCGGCCTTGCCCCAGCTCCGCGGGTCGTAGACCTTCTTGTTGCCGACCTCGTCGTCGACCTTCAGCACGCCGTCGTAGTTGCGGAACATGTGGTCCGCGACCGGGCGGGTGAAGGCGTACTGGGTGTCGGTGTCCAGGTTCATCTTCACGACGCCGTTCTCCAGCGCGGTGGCGATCTCCGCGTCGGTGGAGCCCGAGCCGCCGTGGAAGACGAAGTCGAACGCGTCGTTGCCGGTCTTGCCGTACTTCTCGCCGACGCCCGACTGGAGCTCCTTCAGCAGCTCCGGCTTGAGCACGACGTTGCCCGGCTTGTAGACGCCGTGCACGTTGCCGAAGGAGGCGGCCAGCAGGTACCGGCCCTTGTCGCCCAGGCCCAGGGCCTCGGCGGTGCGCAGCGCGTCCTCGACGGTCGTGTACAGCTCGTCGTTGATCTCGTGCGTGACGCCGTCCTCCTCGCCGCCGGTCGGGGTGATCTCGACCTCAAGAATGATCTTGGCGGCGGCGGCCTGGGCGAGCAGCTCCTGGCCGATGGCCAGGTTGTCCTTCAGCGTCTCCGCCGAGCCGTCCCACATGTGCGACTGGAACAGCGGGTTCTGCCCCGCGTCCACGCGCTCCTTGGAGATCGCCAGCAGCGGGCGCACGTACCCGTCCAGCTTGTCCTTGGGGCAGTGGTCGGTGTGCAGGGCGATGTTGACCGGGTACTTCTTCGCGACCACGTGCGCGAACTCGGCCAGCGCCACCGCGCCGGAGACCATGTCCTTGCTGTACTGGCCGCCCAGGAACTCCGCACCACCAGTGGAGATCTGGATGATGCCGTCGCTCTCCGCCTCGGCGAAGCCGCGCAGCGCCGCATGGAGGGTCTGGGTCGAGGTGACGTTGATGGCGGGGTAGGCGAACTTGCCTGCCTTCGCCCTGTCGAGCATCTCGTTGTAGACCTCAGGGGTCGCGATGGGCATCTGTCCGCTCCTTGGTGTGCGAGTGCGTAACGGCTCTAACGGCTCTTGGAGTCTTGCGGCTCTGGAGTCGCGGGCTCTGGCCCGGACCGACGGATCGACGTCATCGTCGCCCCCATCTTCCCAGACCGCCCCGAATGCTCCAGCCCCTGCTCCGGCCCCTCATACGGGGGCCGAAAGGGGGTCGTGAGGGGGTTCGGCGGGGGTCACGCCGGGGATCACGGCGGGGCCCTCAACTGCCGCTCCGGGAGCGGGAGATGAGGGCCGCGGGGCACGGCCCGGAGGTTTCACGTGAAACCTCCGCGACCGCCCGCGTACCGCGTGTGATCAGTCCAGACCGAGGTCGGCGAGGCTGTACGCGTAGGTGTACGGCAGCCCCTCGCGCTCCATCGCCGGGGCCGCGCCGCGCTCCACGATCGTCGCCACCGCGACCACCTCGGCGCCCGCCTCGCGCGCGGCCTCGACGGCGGTCAGCGGGGAGTTCCCCGTGGTCGAGGTGTCCTCGACGATCAGCACCCGGCGGCCCGCGATGTCCGGGCCCTCGATGCGGCGCTGGAGCCCGTGCGCCTTGCCGGCCTTGCGGACCACGAAGGCGTCCAGCTTCCGGCCGCGCGCCGCCGCCGCGTGCAGCATCGCGGAGGCGACCGGGTCGGCGCCGAGGGTCAGCCCGCCGACCGCGTCGAAGTCCAGATGCGCGGTGGCGTCCAGCATGACCTGCCCCGCGAGCGGCGCGGACTCCCCGTCCAGGGTCACCCTGCGCAGGTCGATGTAGAAGTCGGCCTCCGCCCCTGAGGACAGAGTCACCTTGCCGTGCACCACGGCCTTGTCCTTGATCTGCCGCAGCAGCTCACCACGCACGTCACTCATGCTTCCGACCCTATCCAGCGCTACGGCGCGAGTGTCCGCCAGCTCCACGTCGTGGAGACCTCCAGCGGGTCTATGGGCGTGACGAGCTGCGGGTGCGAGTTCAGACCGTTCGGCGGCCCGGTCTGCGGCTCGACGCACACCGCCTCAGGCTGCTCGTCGTAGACCACCGCGTACTCCGCGCGGCTGGCGACCTTCAGCTCCAGCTCTCCGGGCCAGGTCAGGGTCACGTCCACGCCGTCGGGCATGCCGAAGCAGTCGTCCCACGGGCCGGGCTGGGGCGCGATCCGCTTGCCGGTCGGCAGGTGGTCCTCGCCGCGCTCCTCCTGCCACTCGGGATCGAAGTCGATGCGTACGTCCTCGCCGCCCCTGCCCAGGTTGCGGAGGAACCACGGGTGCCAGCCCGCCTGCGCGGGGAACGAGTCGTCTGCGGTCTCCACGCCCAGCGTCAGGGTCACGCTGCCGCCGTCCTCGGCCAGCTCGACGTGCTGGGTGACCTTGCCCTCCCAGGGCCACGGATCGGTCAGGTCGATCATGAAAGCGGCGCTGCGCTCCGGGTCGCCCGTGGTGCGGAAGCGGCGCCAGGGCGCGGAGCGCACGGTGCCGTGGATGGCGTGCGGGCCGCTGGTGACGGGGAGCTGGTAGAGCTCGCCGCCGTTGCGGAACCTGCCGTGGTCGGTGCGGCCGCACCAGGGGGCCATGACGAAAGCGCCGTACTTCTCGCCCTGCCGCAGCAGTTCGGTGCCGGCCACGGTGAGAGAGCTGACCCGGCAGCCGTTCCCGGCGTCCACCGTCAGCTCGGTGTCACCGGCGCGGAGCGTGACGCCTCCGGCGGGGGTGGGGGAATCCGTCATACGGCGACCCTAACCGCCCGTACGGCACGCCCGCGCCCCGCACGCGACCCGTACGGGGCACGCGTCATCGCGCCCGTGTGCGGGTGCCGCGCGCACCGGCGAACACCGCCGCAGCGGCCGCCGTGCGCCGCGTGCCGGATCAGCGCCGCGCGGGCTCCAACTCAGCCCCGGCGCCGCAGAGTTCGCGTCAGGACGATCGCGCCCGCCACCACCGCAGCCGCGGCGGGGGCGGCCCAGCGGAGGGTCGCCGTGGTGGCCGCGGCCTCGGGGGCGGGAATGGGTGCGTACCGGCCGCGCGGCGGCGCGTGGTCCACCTCCTCCGCGCTGCGCCCGATCATCGTGCGCCGCGCGTGCGCCGCCTCGGCCGTGACCGGGCGGTCCGCCTCCTCGTCCTCGGCGTCGTCGCCCGCGTCCAGCATCGGGTCGAGCGAGGACGGGGGGATGTCCGCCTCGAAGACGCTGAGGTGCTCGTCGGCCTGCCCGTCGTGGCCCTGCTCGCCCTGCCCGTCCTGCGGCTTGCCGGTGCGGTCCTCCTCGGCCCTGTCCGGGTCGGGGATGCCGGGGATGGCGCGCTCGTTGTCGTCGGGTTCGCCGATGCCGCCGCCGGAGGACGCCTCGGCGGCCGCCTCGGCGTCGTCGTCCGCGTCATCCGCGTCGGCGGCGTCGTCGGCGCGCTCCTCCACCTCGGGCACGGGGCCGGCCTCCGCCGGCGGCGGCACCGCTCCGGGCGGGGTCTTGCCGATGCTCTCGCCGAGCGAGGCGGCGAAGCGCTCCAGCAGCCGCTGCCCGGCGGAGCGGGTCGTCTTCTCGGCGAACTCCGCGAGCCTGCCCGCGCCCTCCGCCGTGCCGGTGCACACCAGGGTCGTGCCCTCGCCGTCGGCGGAGAGCCGCGCCGCCAGGGTGACCGAGACCCGCACGGAGCCGTCGCCGCGCGATTCGGCGCCGGTGCCCTCCGCGTGCAGACCCTCGTCGTCCGGGGTCAGGCGCAGGCTGCCGCGGTACGTGATCGTGGAGCCGCCGATCCTGACGCGCAGCCGCCCCTCGAGCTCACCGGCCGCGGCGTCGCCCGGCGCCCCGGCGTCCAGCAGCAGACCCGGAACGCAGCGCGCCACGCGCTCCCGCTCGGCGAGCGCCGCCCGTACCGACCCGACGGAAAACGGAACGTACACCTCGTGC
This sequence comes from Streptomyces odontomachicola, assembly GCF_039605595.1. Taxonomy (NCBI): domain Bacteria; kingdom Bacillati; phylum Actinomycetota; class Actinomycetes; order Kitasatosporales; family Streptomycetaceae; genus Streptomyces; species Streptomyces odontomachicola. The sequence continues at coordinate 5,431 of NZ_JBCFOK010000023.1, read as the reverse complement.
TCCATAGGCCGGAGCCTACCCACCACACCCCGCACATGTGACCGGTCGCCCGTCATCCGCCGCGTGTCACCGCACGGCCCTCACCGCAGATAGCGGGGGTGCATCAGGGACGAGGGCGGCGGGGGAGCGGTGCGGGAGCGCTCGGCCCGCTGCCGCGCCACGCTCAACTTCCGTTCGGACAGGGCCCTCAGGGGCGGGGACGCGGTGCTGCTCAGCGCCGCGCGGGTGCCGCCGCCCCGGGACGCCAGCACGAACCCCCAGTCGCGCGGCCCCCGTCCGGAGCCGCCGCTGCTGCCGCGCCCGTCCAGCGAGCGGTCGGGCCCCGCGCTGAACCCGGAGACCCTGCCGTCCACCACGTACGGGACCGGGTCGAGGCCCGCGGCGCGGACCGTGGACTCCACCGTCCAGTAGTCGCGCGGCCGCACGCTCGGCGCCCCGGCGTGCACCACCAGCCGGCCGTTCTCGCCCAGTGCCCACGCGACGAGCCCGTAGAACTCCTGCGAATAGAGCTTGGTGCTCGGCGAGATGGCCGGATCGGGCAGATCGGAGATCACGACGTCGTACGGGGCCGAGCGCGGGGAGAAGGCGCGGTCGCGGAGCCTGCCGAAGACGTCGCCGGTCACCAGGCGCACCCGCGGGTCGCGGTACGCGTCGCGGTTGAGGCGGCGCAGGCCCGGGTCGGTGCGCGCCAACTCCGCGACGCCCGGGTCGGATTCGACCACGGTGACCTCCCGCACGCCGCGGTACCGCAGCACCTCGCGCACGGCCAGTCCGTCGCCGCCGCCCAGGACCAGCACCCTGGCGTGCGGTCCGCCGCGCATCGCGGGGTGCACCAGCGCCTCGTGGAAGCGGGCCTCGTCCTCGGAGCTCGCGCGCAGCCGCCCGTCGAGGAACAGCTCCAGCGGCTGGGTGTCCCGGCGCCGCGCGTGCGGGTCGGAACTCCCGTAGGGGCCGGGCTTCCCGTGAGGGTCCGGCTTCCCGTAAGGGGCGGGTCTCCCGTAGGGGTCGGGGCGTGCTCCTCCGGTCAGGACCACCTCCTGTTGATCGGTGTGCCGGGCGACCCGCACGCCCCCGCCGTACACCGCCTGGCGCGCGGCCTCCTCGAACGCGCCGGACCACGCCATTCCGGCGACCAGCAGGGCCAGCACCACGCCGTTCGCGGTGACCAGGCCCCAGCGGGCGCGGGCGCTCACCTCCCGGCGGAAGAGCCACAGGACCACCACCCCGCCGGCCGCCGCGTTCACCACCCCGGTGAGCAGGGCACCGGTCAACTGCCCGCACAGCGGCAGCAGGAGGAAGGGGAAGGCGAGGCCGCCGACCAGCGCGCCCACGTAGTCGGCGGCGAACAGGTCGGCCACGGCGCCGCCCGGGTCCTGCTGCCTGATGCGCTGGATCAGCACCATGAGCAGCGGCATCTCGGCGCCGACCAGCAGACCGATCGCGAAGGAGAAGGCGACCAGCGCGACGCGGGCCTCGCCGAACCACGCGAAGCCCGCGTACAGCGCCATCGCCGAGCCGCCGCCGACCAGCGCGAGCAGGGCCTCCACCGCGCCGAAACCGCTGGCCGCGCGGCACCGCAGCCGCTTGGCGACCAGCGAGCCGACGCCCATCGCGAAGACCATCACGGACAGCACGACGGACGCCTGGGTGACCGAGTCGCCCACCAGGTACGAGGCGAGCGCGACGAGTTCCAGTTCGTATACCAGGCCGCAGGCGGCGCAGACGAAGACCGAGAGCAGCACGCAGACGCGGCCGAGGGCCGGCGGTACGGGCAGGCGCGCGGAGTCCGGCGCCGCAGGACCCCGCACAGGGGTGCGGTCGATCATGGACCGAACGCTACGTGAGCACCTCAGGACGCCTGGTCACCCACACGTGTGGAGTGCGCCGACCCCGTACGGAACCCGCGAAGGCGCAGGTCAGGCCGGTGCCACGCGGCCCGCGCCGGTCCCGCGGGCCCCGCCGCCGACGGCGTCGACCGCGGCCAGCGGGTCGACGGGCCGCATCGCGACGCGGGTCCGCGTGGAGACGAGGCAGCCCTCCTGCGGGTACGAGTGCCAGGTACGCCACTGCACTTGGCCCTCGTTGCGCTGCACCAGCAGCGCGGTGAAGGCGTGCGGCGCACCGGGAAAGGTGCCGGCCAGGCCGTTGGGGTGGTCCGAGACCAGCGCGAGCAGCTCCTGCGCGCGCCCCGCGAACGAGCCGCTGGAGAGGGTCTCCACGCGCGCGGCGAACTCGTACTCCCACCCGCCGACCCGCTTGGAGACGCCCAGCGGCAGCGGTGTGCTGCTGCCCGGCATGCAGGCCACGGTCTCGGAACAGCTTCCGTTCCGCTCCTCGAGAAGCACCTGGTGCGAGGCGCCGAGCAGGCTCAACCGCACGTGCGCGCCGCTCAGTTCGATGTCGAGCGAGGCGAGCGCGGGCATCGGCTCACGGCCCAGCGCCCAGGCCAGATCGCCCGCGCGGGTGTCGGTATAGGGGGTGTGGAGTGTGGTGAGCATGGGTCGGCTCCGCAAGGCACGCAATGGAGGGTGGGCCGGCCCACCCCTCGACACCAGGACCAGGGGTCGTTCGTACGCCGGCTCGTGCCCACGTCAGGTCCGGGATACGAAATCACCGAATCATGGAATGCCGGGCGCCCACAGCGTTTTTACCCATCTTCGCCGGGTTTCCATCCCCGCGGGGGCCGGGCAGCTCAGGTGTTCAAACGCCCCGGCACCCGCGGCAGTTGCGGGCACCGGGGCGTCTCGGCGAGGTGGTTCAGCAGCCACCGCCGCCTCCTCCACCGCCGCAGCCGCCTCCGCCGCCACCGCCGCCGCAGGAGCAGCCGCCGCCACCGCAGGAGTTGCCGCCACCGCCGTCCGACGAGCCGCCACCCGCGTACCAGCCGCCGCCACCGCCGCGGGAGCCGCCGCCCGTGCCGCCCGTGCCCTTCGCCAGCGAGGCGAACAGGACGACGGCGACGCCGACCACCACGATCACCACAAGTCCACCCATGTGCGGATCCCCCTTAACTCGTTGCCTGTTTCCGCACGGCGTTGCCCGTTCCGCGATTCCCGCTCCGCGGGCCCCGCCCGCACGCGTGCGGAGACGCGGGGCGCCGCCCGTGCCGTTCCGCACATGGCCTGGCTCTTGCCCGCACGCGCGCCGCCCAAAGCACAGTTGAGGAAGAACAGAGGTTCCCGGAGGATGACGCACATGACTTCTGCGCGCCCAGGTCCGCACACGCGTCCGCTGCTCAACAGGCGGCTCGCCGAGTTCGGCACCACGATCTTCGCCGAGATGTCGGCGCTCGCCGTCCGCACCGGCGCCATCAACCTCGGCCAGGGCTTCCCCGACACCGACGGACCCGAGGAGGTGCGGGAGGCCGCGGTGCGCGCGCTGCGCGAGGGCCGCGGCAACCAGTACCCGCCGGGCCCCGGCGTCCCCGAGCTGCGCGAGGCGGTCGCCGCGCACCAGGAGCACTGGTACGGGCACCTGGGCGTGCGCTGCGACCCGGAGACCGAGGTGCTGGTCACCGCGGGCGCGACCGAGGCCATCGCGGCCTCGCTGCTCGGACTCGTCGAGCCGGGCGACGAGGTGATCGCGCTGGAGCCGTACTACGACTCGTACGCCGCCTCGATCGCCATGGCGGGCGGCACCCGTGTGCCGGTCACGCTCAGACCGCACACCGGCGAGGAGGCCTCGGGCAGCTTCCGGCTCGACCTGGACGAGCTGCGCGACGCGGTCACCGAGCGCACCCGGCTGATCCTGCTGAACACCCCGCACAACCCCACCGGCACGGTGCTGACCCGCGACGAGCTCGCCGCGATCGCCGAACTGTGCGTGGAGCGTGACCTGTTGGCGGTCACCGACGAGGTGTACGAGCACCTGGTCTTCGACGGGGAGCACCTGCCGCTGGCGTCCTTCCCCGGGATGCGGGAGCGGACGGTGACCATCGGCTCCGCCGGCAAGACCTTCTCGTTCACCGGCTGGAAGGTCGGCTGGGTGACCGGCACGCGGGAGCTGGTCTCCGCCGTGCGCTCGGCGAAGCAGTATCTGACGTTCGTGTCCGCCGGGCCCTTCCAGTACGCGGTCGCCGAGGCGCTGCGGCTGCCGGACGCGTACTTCACGGGGCTGCGGGACGATCTGCGCGCCAAGCGCGACCTGCTGGCGCGGGGGCTCTCGGAGGCCGGGTTCGGGGTGTTCCGGTCATCCGGCACGTACTTCATCACCACGGACATCCGCCCGCTGGGCGAGAGTTCCGGCATCGACTTCTGCCTGTCGCTGCCCGAGCGGTGCGGGGTGGTCGCCGTGCCCACGCAGGTCTTCTACGACCACGAGGCGCAGGGCGCCCCCTTCGTCCGGTTCGCCTTCTGCAAGAAGCAGGAGGTGCTCTCGGAGGCCGCGGCGCGGCTCAAGGGGGCGCCCCAGGCGCCGTAGGGCGAGGGCCGCCGGGGCCCTCCCCAGGGGTTCACTCGTCGTCGGCGGAACCCGACTCCGAACCGGACTCCGCGTCCTTCTCCAGACCGAGGGTCTCCACGAGCCACTTGTCGAACTCGATGGAGGCGCGCACCCAGCTCACGGTGCTGGAGACGAAGTGCTCCAGGGACACACCGGTGCCGATCAGCATCTGCGCCTCGCCGATGAGGCGGACGGTGCCGTCGTCGTGGGTGTGGCTGTAGACCTTGGGCCACAGGGTGCGGCGGTTCCAGTCGTCCATCGTCTCGAGGATCTTCGGCTTGTCCTCGATCGGGTGCGGACGGTCGTAGAAGGTACGGACGGAGAAGACCTGCTGGTCCTCCTCACCGCGGAACATGAAGTAGGTGCGGAACTCCTCCCACGGCGCCGCGAGGTCTCCCTCTTCGTCGACGACGTACTTGAGCTCCATCTGGTCCAGGAGCTGCTTCACCAGGTCCTGGTCCGGGAGGATGGGCCCGGAGGGTGCACCCTCTTGCGGGTCGGGCTGCTGGTCCCCGAAATTCGGGATCGAGGACGGGTCGATGCTCACCGTGGACTTCCCTTCGTACGGAATTCCGCCATCCTCCCCCACGACCGGCCCGTCATGGCAAGCCCGACGGCCAGGGCTCCCGCCCTGGCCTGAAACAACGCGCCTGTGGCCCTTTCCGCCGTATGCGCGGCGGCCCGCTGCGCGCTTCCGCCTCCGCCTCCCCACCCACGAGCTGTGGGCAATCGTTCCGCGGGGCGGAACGGGTGGGCACAGCGGACCGCAGGGGGGGGGGGGGGGGGGGGGGGGGGGGGGGGGGGGGGGGGGGGGGGCGGGGGGGGGGGGGGGGGGGGGGGGGGGGGGGGGGGGGGGGGGGGGGGGGGGGGGGGGGGGGGGGGGGGGGGGGGGGGGGGGGGGGGGGGGGGGGGGGGGGGGGGGCGGGGGGGCGGGGGGGGGGGGGGCGGGGGCGGGGGGCCGGCGGGGGGGGCGGGGGGGGCGGGGGGGAGG
>NZ_JBCFOK010000022.1:0-110486 GCF_039605595.1 Streptomyces odontomachicola | reverse complement strand
GGGTGCGGTGGGTCGGGGGGGGGGGGGGGGGGCGGGCGGTGGCGCGATTGGGGGGGCGCGGCGCCCCCAACGGGGGGGGGGGGGGCCCGCGCCCCCCCACCCCCTCAACGCGTCGTCCGCGGCGCCTACTTACGCGACAGCCACTTCACCTCGTACCCCTTCATCGGGAAGCTGCGGCCGTCGATCTTCGCGTCGATGCGGCGGTCCAGGGTGTTCACCACCAGGACCGCCTTGTCGTCGGCGAGGACGACCACGTTGGGGCGGTCGTCCTTGGCGATCGACACCTGCCGGAAGCGCGTGCCGGGGCCGAACTCCTTGTCGAAGCGGGACAGCAGGCCCATCATCGGCAGCTCGCCGCCGCCGTCGCCCAGCTCCGTGGAGCGCCACAGGCAGCCGGCGCACTTGCCGCCCTTGTTCTGCGGGTTCCAGTAGAAGGCGGTCTCGGTGCCGCCGCGTGCGAGCGCCGCCATGCCGGCGGCCTGCACGGCGAGCCTGTGCTGCTCGCTCCAGCCGTCCCGCTCGTCGTTCTCGTCGCCGGTCTCCACATACCACTCGTTCCACCACAGCGGCAGCTTGGTGACCTTGCGCACCCACTCGCTGACCGCGGTGAACTTCTGCGTCGCGGTGAACTCGTCCGGGACGTACCGGTCGTCGATGGAGTAGCTGGAGCCGTCCACCACGGCGAAGTCGGCGCCCTTCCTGTGCCGGCTCCAGTACTCCACCGCGTCCAGCGAGCGCTGGTCCAGCGCGCCCCAGGGCCCGGTCACGTCCGAGGCGTGGGTGCTGGCGCGGCCGACGCTGTCCATCACGACGTACGGGCCGCCGACCAGGTTGTTGCGGTTGACCTTCTTCAGCGCGGTGTAGACGAGGTTGTAGAGGCGCGTGTACCCCTCGTAGTCCCAGCGGTCGGCGCGGTCGTCGTAGAAGCCCTTGAGCTCGTTCCACACGACGAAGTGCCGCACGTCCGGATAGCGCCGGGCGACCGTGGCCGCGAGCCGCGCGAAGTCCGCGTAGTGCCGGGGCGTGGGCGCGCCCTCCAGATCGCCCCAGTCGGTCTTGCCGGGCTCGCCGCCCTCCTTCATCCAGTCGGGGGCGCAGCACAGCGTGATCACGGGCGGGCGCCCGGTGCGGCGCATGAGGTCGACCCGCCGGTCCAGGTCCGCGAAGTCGTACTTCCCCGGTGACGGCTCGGGGTTGTCGGCGCCCCAGCCCATGATGTGCTGGTTCTGCGGGAGGCGTACGTCGCCGAGCAGCGAGTCCGCCTTGCCGACCGCGCCCTTGTCGCCCTCGTCCGCGCTGGCCGCGGTGTGGGTGAAGCCCCAGCCGAGGTCGACGCTCTGCCGGCCCGTGGGCGGCGTCGGGTCGCCGAAGACGCCGCCCTGGCCTCCGGAGCTCCCCGGGGGGAAGCCGCACATGGCCAATATGAGCCCGGCCACGACGATGGCGGCGCCCGCCAGACCCGCCATGCGTGACTTCTGCACATTCATCGCCGTACGTCCCCCACCTGCAGCCCCTCCTCGCGCGGCGCGCCCGCGCTCTCCCCCCGCGCCGCGTGACCGTCCGGGCCAGGGTATCGAGGCGGATGCCCGGATTTGCCGGTTCCGCTCGAACGTCTGGGTAAACGTGTGCGGAACGGGGGTTCACGGCCCGGCGGCTTCGCAGGTGGCGCGGGGTGCGGGCGGGGTGTGGCACGGGTCGGGTACGGCTTCGTCACCGCTCTGGCACAGGGCCCGGCGCGGCGGGCGGCCCGGCACGGCGGCCCCGTACAACGGCTCCGTGCGCCGGCCCCGTACACCATCCCGTACGGGTCCGGCAGGGCGCTCGGGAAACAGGTGTGCACGATCCGGGCGCGATGCCGGATCATGGGCGGCATGTCTGCGCACCGCCGACCGCTTTCCGCACCGACCGACAGGAGCGACCCCCTGACTTCTCCCGTCCGCCCCGAGGACGCCCTCGAGGCCCGCCTGACCATCGACGACACCGACTCGCCCTCGGACGTGATCGACGCGCTCTTCCTGGGGCGGTTCACGAAGGGGCAGCAGCCCTACTCGCGGGCCCACTCGGTCGACCGCGTCAAGAAGGGGCGCACCCTGCTGCCGCCGGGCGCGACGGTGCTGCGGGAGGCGCGCGCCGACGGCCGGGTCACCACGCTCTGCGAGGGCGAGGGCTGGACGGCGCTGGTCTCCATCTGGCACCACGGCGCGGACGTCACGGTCACCGCGGTCTCCGACGAGCTGGCGAAGGAGAAGCTGGACGCGGCGGTGGACGGCGCGGAGGACGAGCCGGAGCCGCACTCCGACAAGGTCGGCATGGGCTTCTGGTACCACTCCCCCATGCGCGGGCCGCGCCGCACGACGCGCACGATCTCGGCCGGCTCCTGGCAGGAGGTGCGGCCCAACTACACGGCGCCGGTGGCCACCGCCATGGACGAGCTGATGAAGGTCACGCCGGACGAGATCTCCGGGCGGCTTCTCCTGCTGCACGGGCCGCCCGGTACGGGGAAGACCTCGGCGCTGCGTACGCTCGCGCGGTCGTGGCGCGACTGGTGCCAGGTGGACTGCGTGCTCGATCCGGAGCACCTGTTCTCCAACATCGGGTATCTGATGGATCTGGCGATCGGCGCGGACGACGCGGAGGACGACGGGCGGTGGCGGTTGCTGCTGCTGGAGGACTGCGACGAGCTGATCCGCGGGGAGGCGAAGGCGGCGGCCGGTCAGGCGCTGTCCCGGCTCCTGAACCTGACCGATGGCCTGCTCGGGCAGGGCCGCAACGTCCTCGTCGGCGTCACGACGAACGAGGACCTGGAGCGGCTGCACCCCGCGGTCGTCCGTCCCGGGCGCTGCCTGGCCCGCATCGAGGTCGGCGCCCTGACGCGCGAGGAGGCGGTCGGCTGGCTGGGCACCGAGGAGGGCGTGGGCCGCGACGGCGCGACCCTCGCCGAACTCTTCGCCCTCCGCAAGGGCACGTCCCCCTCCTCCCTCCCACCCCAGGGCCCCCGAGAGGGAGCGGGGATGTACCTCTGACCTTGCGTCTGGGTGTGGGCGCTGCGCGCCGCGGCGTCTCCTCCTACGGAGGTGTGGGCGTGCGTTCCTCCCCCAGCTACCGCTGGGAGGTGCCCCCTGGGGCGGAACGGGCGGGCACACCGGAACCGCCAGCCGCGAGGCCCCCGCCCCCGCGCACCCAAGTCCCGCGCTCGGCGCGGGCGTTCACGGGGCTGCGCCCCGGACCCCGTTGGGTGCGTGGTTGCGGGAGGCCGGGGGCGCAAGTCCGGTTGTGCCCACCCGTTCCGCCCCAGCGGAACGAATGCCCACAACCTCGTGGGGGGGGAGGCCGCCAGGCGGGACCGCAGCCCGCAACCTCGTACGGGACGGCGGGTGGGCAGAGCCCCGGACTTGACCGCAACCCACACCTCAGTGGGCGGTTACGTGCCCGCCTCTCGCATGCGCCCATACGCATACACACACCCGGCCAACGCCAACATCGCCAGCAGCATGAACCCGATCGCATACGACCCCTTCGCGCTGTAGATCGCGCCCATCACGATGGGCGGCACGAAGCCGCCCAGCCCACCCACAGCGCCCACGATCCCCGTCACGCTCCCCACCTGCTCCTGCGGCGTCACCCGCGACACCAGCGCGAAGACGCTGCCGCTCGTCGTCCCGAGGCCCGCGGCCATCACCAGCAGCGCGAGCGTCCCCATCGGCGCCAGGGAGGGGTCGAAGGACTGGACGATGGCGAACAACGCCACGATGCCCAGGGCCCAGGTGGTGACCACGGCGGGGTGCACACGGTCCGAGAGCCATCCGCCGATGGGCCGGAAGATGACCGTGACCAGCGCGAAGCCCGCCGCCTTCGTCCCCGCGTCCGTGGGCGTCAGCTCGTACCAGGTCTTCAGGTACGTGGGCAGGTAGACGCCGAAGGCCACCACGCCGCCGAAGCCGATCGCGTACAGCGCGGACAGCTCCCAGGTGACGCGCAGGTCGCCGGCCTGCCGCAGCCGCGCGCCGAGCGGGGTCGTGGGGACCTGCCGGTCGGGCCGGTCGCGCAGCAGCAGCCAGCCGAGCACGGCGAACGTCGCGAGGGCGATGGCGACCACGTAGAAGGGAAGCCCGTCGCCGTGCTTGTAGATGCGCGGCGTGAAGAACCCCGACAGCGCTACCCCGCCCATGCCCATCCCGAACACGCCGACAGCGAACCCCCGCTGCGCGGGCGGGAACCAGGAGTTGACCAGCGGCACCCCGATGGCGAACGTCGTGCCGCCGAGCCCCAGCACGAAGCCGACCACGATCAGCCCCGCGAACGAGCTCTGCACCACGACCAGCAGCAGCACCGGCACAATGGTCAGCGCGGTGACCAGCGGGAACATGAGCCGCGCCCCGTACTGGTCGGTGAGCGCCCCCACCGGCACCCGCCCCAGCGAGCCGACGATCACCGGGATGGCGACCATGAGCGACTGCGAGAAGGAGCCGATGCCCAGGTCGGCGGCGAAGTCGGAGCCGAGCGGGGCGATCAGGTTCCAGGCCCAGAAGGTGAGCGCGAACATCGCCGTGGCCGTGAAGAGGTTGCGGTAGGCCGCCGGGTCGGGTTTCCCGGAGGCCGAGGGCACGGGCGGAGCCGGACTCGGCTCTGTGGACTGGGCGTTCACTGGACACGCTCCCATCCGCGGCGTTCCGGACGGGCGGCGAGCCTGCCCTCGTCCCTGCTGCGGTAGACGACGTACGGGCGGAAGAGGTACTGCACGGGCGCGCTGAAGATGTGCACGAGCCGGGTGTAGGGGACGAGCGCGATCAGGGCGAGGCCGACCACCACGTGGATCTGGTAGAGGACCGGCACGCCCTCCATCCGGGCCGTGTCCGGCTGGAGCGTGAAGAGGCTGCGGAACCAGGGCCCGATCGACTGCCGGTAGTTGTAGCCGTCGCCGCTCGCGTGCGTGAGCTTGGCCCACATGCCCATGACGATCGCGCCGAGCAGCACCAGGTACATGAGCTTGTCGTTCACGGTCGTCGCCCGGAACACGGGGCCGTTGGTGCGCCGCCGGTAGATCAGCAGCGCGATGCCGAGCACCGTGAGGACCCCCGCGAAGGTGCCGCCGATCAGCGAGAACAGGTGGTAGACGTGCTCGCTCACGCCGACCTTGTCCGACCAGGACTGCGGGATGAGCAGGCCCACCAGGTGCCCGGCGAAGACGAACAGGATGCCGTAGTGGAAGGAGGGCGAGGCCCAGCGCAGCAGCCGGGACTCGTAGAGCTGCGAACTGCGCGTGGTCCAGCCGAACTTGTCGTAGCGGTAGCGCCAGACGGTTCCCGCGACGAGCAGCACGAGGACGACGTACGGCAGGGCGGTCCACAGGAGGGTGGTCATCACTGCTCTCCGGTGAGGATCGGGAGGAGGCGGGAGGAGGATCCGGGCGCGTCGGGGGCGCCGTACGGTTCGAGGCCGACGGTCTCCTGGGGCGGCCCGCCCCGCGCCATCGCGCGCGCGGCCTCCCGGTCCTTGGGCGAGGCGCCGGGCAGCGTCCCGCACACGGCCTCCAGCAGACCCGCGTACGGGGTCTCCGCCTCGGCGAGGGAGAGCCGCAGCAGTTCGAGGCCCGGACGGTTGCGGCGGAGCAGTTCATCGGTGCGGGCGAGCGCGGAGAACTCCAGCACGGCCGGCAGGAAGTCGGGCAGTTCCTCGGTGTCGTGGAAGTCGAGCCCGTGCGCGCGGTAGGTCTCCTTGAAGGCGACCAGGCTCTCGCCGCGCCGCCGGGTGTCCCCGTCGGTCCACCAGCTCAGATGGAGGCAGCGCCGGTTCTTGAAGTCGAAGACCCGTACGTAGTGCTCCTCAAGATCCTGCTGCCCGCTGGCCTCCGCGTGGTCGAGGAAGGCGCGCAGCAGCCGCGCCGGTGCGCCGCGGCGGCCCTCCAGCGCGCGGCGCAGCAGCGGCAGGTCGGTGCGCAGCCGCGCGTCGGGGTAGCTGAGGCAGCGCGCCGCCGCCTGGTGCTCGACGTCGTACGGGATCTTGCGCGGTCTCATCGCGGCTCGCCTCCCTCGGGCGCGGCGCCGGGTCTGTCGCCGCCCTCTTCCGCCCGGGTCTCCGGGAAGAGTCCGTCGGGGCGTCCGTTGCCGTCCCAGTTGAGGAGGTTGACGCGGCCCTTGGTGGGGTCGGCGGGCTCGTCGGCGGTCTGGCGGTCGCGCAGGACGTGGAAGTTCTCGACGGCGACGGGTACGGGGCCGCCGGACTCCTCTCCCACGGGACCCGAGCCTGGAACGCCGCCCATGCCGGGCCCGCCCTCGAAGTCGAGGCTGCACGTGTCGGGCAGCGCGGTCTCCTCCAGCCTCTGCGCGTCGCCGACCGCGGCGGTGGGGATCACGTACCGCTCGTCGTACTTGGCGATGGCCAGCAGCCGGTACATCTCCTCCAGCTCGCGCCCGGTCATGCCGACCTTCCGCGCGGCCTCCTCCTCGGAAACGCCGCTCTCCTCGCCGAGGTTGACCCGGCGCATGTGCGCGCGCATCGCGGCGAGCTTCTCCAGGGAGGAGCGGACAGGACCGGTGTCGCCGGCGGTGAAGAGCTCGGCGAGGTATTCGAGGGGGATGCGGAGGGTGTCGATGGCGCCGAAGAGGTTGTCGGCGTCCTCGCCGTCGTTGCCGGTCTCGGTGAGCGCGTCCACCACGGGCGAGAGCGGCGGCACGTACCAGACCATCGGCATGGTGCGGTACTCCGGATGCAGGGGCAGCGCCACCTTGTACGTGCTGATCAGCGCGTACACCGGGGACTTCTGGGCCGCGGCGATCCAGTCGTGCGGGATGCCGTTGCGCTCGGCGTCGCGGCGCACCTGGGGGTCGGCGGGGTCGAGGAAGACGTCCAACTGGGCTTCGTACAGGCCCTGTTCGTCGGGCGTGGTGGCCGCCTCGGTGACCTTGTCGGGGTCGTAGAGGATCACCCCGAGGTAGCGGAGCCGGCCGACGCAGGTCTCGGAGCAGACGGTGGGCAGGCCGACCTCGAGGCGCGGGTAGCACAGCGTGCACTTCTCGGCCTTGCCGGTCTTGTGGTTGAAGTAGACCTTCTTGTACGGGCACCCGGTGACGCACATGCGCCAGCCCCTGCACTGGTCCTGGTCGACGAGCACGATGCCGTCCTCGCTGCGCTTGTACATCGCGCCGGACGGACAGGAGGCCACACAGGACGGGTTGAGGCAGTGCTCGCAGATGCGCGGCAGGTAGAACATGAAGGTCTCTTCGAATTCGGCCCGGACCTTCTGCTGCGTGGACTCGCGCACCTTGCTGACCAGCGGGTCCTGGTCGCTGACCTCGCTGAACCCGCCGAGGTTGTCGTCCCAGTTGGCGCTCCACTCGATCTTCATGGGCTTGCCGGAGAGCAGCGAGCGCGGCTCGGCGACGGGGATGTCGTCGCCGAGCGGGGCCTCGGTGAGGTTCTTGTAGTCGTACGTCCAGGGCTCGTAGTAGTCCTTGACGTTGGGCATCAGCGGGTTGGCGAAGATCGTCGCCAGCTTCTTGAAGCGGCCGCCGGCCTTGAGCTTGAGCTTCCCCTTCTTGTTCAGCTCCCAGCCGCCGCGCCAGGTGTCCTGGTCCTCGTACCGGCGCGGATAGCCCTGGCCAGGGCGGGTCTCGACGTTGTTGAACCACACGTACTCGACGCCGCCGCGGTTGGTCCACGCCTGTTTGCAGGTGACCGAGCAGGTGTGGCAGCCGATGCACTTGTCGAGGTTCATGACCATGGCGATCTGCGCCATCACGCGGCGGCCCTGCTGCTGCTTCGCCTTCCGGCCCGCCATCAGTACGTCACCTCCTGCGCGCGGCGGCGGATGACCGTCACCTCGTCGCGCTGGTTGCCGGTCGGGCCCAGGTAGTTGAAGGCCCAGGAGAACTGCCCGTAGCCGCCGATGAGATGGCTCGGCTTGAGGATCAGCCTGGTCAGCGAGTTGTGGATGCCGCCACGCTTCCCTGTGCTCTCGGCCTTGGGGGTGGCCACGGTGCGGTCCTGCGCGTGGTGCATGTAGACGGTGCCGCGCGGCATGCGGTGCGAGACGATCGCGCGGGCCACGACGACGCCGTTGCGGTTCACGGCCTCGATCCAGTCGTTGTCCCACACCCCGATCGCCTCGGCGTCCTGCGGCGACATCCAGATGCTCTGCCCGCCGCGCGAGAGCGCCAGCATGAACAGGTTGTCCTGGTACTCGGAGTGGATGGACCACTTGCTGTGCGGAGTGAGATAGCGGACGGTCACCTGCTTCTCGCCGTCCGGGCCCAACTCCGGCTCGCCGAACAGCCTGTTCATGTCGAGCGGCGGCCGGTAGACGGGCAGTGCCTCGCCCAGCTCGTGCATCCAGTCGTGGTCGAGGAAGAAGTGCTGCCGCCCGGTGAGCGTGTGCCAGGGCTTCAGGTGCTCGGTGTTGAGCGTGAACGCGGTGTAGCGCCGGCCCCCTGACTCGCTGCCCGACCACTCGGGCGAGGTGATCACGGGTACGGGCGCCGCCTGGGTGTCCGCGTAGCTGATCCGCTTGCCCTCGTGCTCGGCCGCGAGGTGTGCCATCTCCTGCCCCGTACGGGCCTCCAGGGTGTGGAACCCCTGGGTCGCCAGGCGCCCGTTGGTGGTCCCCGACAGGGCGAGGATCGTGTCGCACGCCTTGACCGCGGTGTCCAGGAGGGGCCGCCCGTCGGCAGGGCCGCCGTGCCGGATGCCGTTGCGCTGCTTGAGCTGCTCGACCTCGCGGTCCGGGTGGAGCGCGATGCCCTTGGCGGGGAGCCCGAGCCTCTCCACCAGCGGCCCGAGCGTGGCCATCTTCTCGGCGACCGCCGGGTAGTCCCGCTCGACGACGGTGAGCTGCGGCATCGTCTTGCCGGGTACGGGATCGCACTCGCCCGCGCGCCAGTCCCGTACGACGCCGCCGGGCTGGGCCGTCTCGCCGGGGGTGTCGTGCTGGAGCGGCGTGGCGACGACGTCTCTCCTCACCCCGAGGTGGTCGCGGGCCAGTTCGCTGAACCGGCGGGCGATGGCGTGGAAGGCGTCGAAGTCGGAGCGGGCCTGCCAGGGAGGGTTCACCGCCGGGGTGAAGGAGTGCACGTAGGGGTGCATGTCCGTGCTGGACAGGTCGTGCTTCTCGTACCAGGTGGCGGCGGGCAGCACCACGTCCGACATCAGCGTGGAGGAGGTCATGCGGAAGTCGAGGGAGAGCAGCATGTCGAGCTTGCCCTCGGGCGCTTCGGGCCGCCAGGTCACATCGCGCGGCCGCACCTCCTCCGGTGCCTCCTCGGCGCTCACGGAGGAGTCGGTGCCGAGCAGATGGCGCTGGAAGTACTCGGCGCCCTTGGCCGACGATCCCAGCAGGTTGGCGCGCCAGAGCGTCAGCACGCGCGGCCAGTTGGCGGGGTCGTCGGGGTCCTCGCAGGCGAAGCCGAGCCGCCCTCCGGCGAGCTGCTTCACGATGTCGCCCACCGGATCGGCCTCGCCCGCCTCGTCGGCGAGGTCCAGCGGATTGCGGTCGAAGGTCGGGTACGAGGGCATCCACCCCGTACGGGTCGCGAGCGCCAGGCAGTCGGCGCCGGTCATCCCCTCGAAGGCGCCCGTACCAAGCGGCGAGGCCATCACATCGGCGGTGAAGCGGTCGTAGCGCCACTGGTCGGTGTTGAGGAACCAGTACGCGGTGCCGATCATCTGCCGCGGCGGCCGCGACCAGTCGTTGGCCGAGGCCAGCGAGGCCCAGCCGGTCACGGGGCGGCACTTCTCCTGGCCCACGTAGTGCGCCCAGCCGCCGCCGTTGCGCCCCTGGCACCCGGTGAGCTGGAGCAGCGCGAGGAAGGTCCGGTAGATCGTCTCCGAGTGGAACCAGTGGTTGGTCCCCGCGCCCATGAGGATCATGCAGCGCCCCTCGGACTTCTCCGCCGTCCGCGCGAACTCCCGCGCGATACGCGCCGCCTGAGCCGCCGGTACCGAGGTGTGCTCCTCCTGCCACGCTGGTGTGCCGGGGGTGCTCGCATCCTCATACCCCGCAGGCCACTCCCCCGGCAGCCCCTCACGTGCGACGCCGTACTGCGCCAGCAGCAGGTCGAAGACCGTGGTGACCAGCGGCCCCTGCTGACCACCCAATCGTGTGGCGGGCACGCCGCGCCGCACGGTCTCGCCTCGCCCCTGCCCGTGCGCCCCGCCGTCGGTGTCGAAGCGGGGCAGCAGCACCTCGGCGCCGGTCGCGAACTCGCTCCCGTGCAGCGTCAGTTGCGGCTCCGTCTCCCCCAGGTCGAGGTTCCAGCGGCCCTCGCCGCCCTGCGTCCAGCGGAAGCCGAGCGAACCGTTGGGCACCGCCGGCATGCCGGTCGCGCCGTCCAGCACCGCGGTCTTCCACTCCGCGCCCTCGCTGCCGTCGCCCAGGTCGGAGGCGCGCAGGAACTTCGCCGGCACGTACGCGCCGTCCCTCTCCTCCAGGGTCACCAGGAACGGCAGGTCGGTGAAGCGGCGCACGTAGTCCTCGAAGAAGGGGGTGCGCCGCTCGACGAAGAACTCCTTGAGGATCACGTGCCCCATGGCCAGGGCCAGCGCGCCGTCGGTGCCCGGGTGCGGGTGCACCCACTCGTCGCCGAACTTCGCGTTGTCCGCGTAGTCGGGGGCCACCACCACGACCTTCTGACCCCGGTACCGCGCCTCGGCCATCCAGTGCGCGTCCGGCGTCCGCGTGACCGGCACGTTCGAGCCCCACATGAGCAGGTACGCCGCGTCCCACCAGTCACCCGATTCGGGAACGTCGGTCTGGTCGCCGAACACCTGCGGAGAGGCCACGGGCAGGTCCGCGTACCAGTCGTAGAACGACAGCATCGGAGCGCCGATCAGCGACATGAAGCGGGCCCCGGCCGCGTGCGACACCATCGACATCGCCGGGATCGGCGAGAAGCCCGCGACCCGGTCAGGCCCGTACTTCTTGATCGTGTGCACATGCGCCGCGGCCACCATCTCCACGGCCTCGTCCCAGGTCGTGCGCACGAGCCCGCCCTTGCCGCGCGCCCTCTGGTAGCGCCGCCGCCGCTCGCCGTCGTGCTGGATGTCGGCCCAGGCCAGGACGGGGTCGCCGGTGCGCTGCTTCGCCTCGCGGTACATCTCCTGGAGGACGCCGCGCACGTACGGATAGCGGACCCGGGTGGGCGAGTAGGTGTACCAGGAGAACGCGGCACCCCGCGGGCAGCCGCGGGGCTCGTACTCGGGGCGGTCGGGGCCGACGGAGGGGTAGTCGGTCTCCTGGGTCTCCCAGGTGATGATCCCGTCCTTGACGTACACCTTCCAGCGGCAGGATCCGGTGCAGTTCACGCCGTGCGTGGAGCGGACCACCTTGTCGTGGCTCCAGCGGTCCCGGTAGAAGACGTCCCCGTCCCGCCCGCCCTCCTTCGTGACCGTCCGCAGGTCGCCGGAGACGACACCCCGGGTGAAGAACCTCCCGGTGCGCAGCAGCAGTTCGCTCGCGGCGCCGTCCAGACCCGGTGCACCCCTGCTCGGACTGGCTGTCACTGACCCTCCTCGGCGTGGACAGGCCCGGAACCCCGGCGTTGCCCTCCGGGCAGAGCCGCAAGGTACGAGCTGGTCTCCGGTCACGCTAAGAGCCGTTCAGGCCCCTTACGCGCTCGCCGGGACCACCCGGGTGACGTGCGGTGACAGGGCGTCAGCGGGGGCTCGTGGGGCGGCGGGTCCCGTGGGGCGGCGAAGCCGCGGACCGGCGTCGGAGCGGTGCGGCGGCGGCGAGTCGGTGGCGGGGCGGCGAACGTAAATGGATCGAGCGTTGTCAGTGCCCGCTGCCACAATCCGGGAATGGATGTCGCCGAACTGACCGAGCGCACCGCACGCGGCGAGCGCTTCTCCTACCTCTGCTTCTGGGGCCACCGCCCGCTGCGGGACGGCAGCGCGGGCAGGGGCTGCCTGAGCCAGTGGTGGCACGCCCCGTTCACCGTCGAGGGGGTGGAGTACGCCACGGCAGAGCACTGGATGATGGCCGGCAAGGCCCGGCTGTTCGGCGACGCGGAGGCGGAGCGCCGTGCGCTGGCGGCCCGTCACCCCGGGCAGGCCAAGACGGAGGGGCGCATGGTGCGCGGCTTCGACGAGGCGGTGTGGGAGCGGGAGCGGTTCGAGCTGGTGGTGGAGGGCAGCACCCACAAGTTCGACCAGCACACGGAGCTGCGCGAGTTCCTGCTCGGCACAGGCGACCGCGTGCTGGTCGAGGCCAGCCCGCTGGATCGGATATGGGGCATCGGGCTGGCGTCCGACGACGAGGCGGCACACGACCCGGCCCGCTGGCAGGGCCTCAATCTGCTCGGCTTCGCGCTGATGGAGGCGCGGAAGCGGCTGCTCAGCCGCTTCGCGGTCCCACCGGGCGCAGCCGCACGGACAGGCAGGTGACGCAGCCCTCCAGCTTTTCGAACTCCCCGATGTCCACCGGCACCGGGTCGTAGCCGAGCCCCCTGAGCAGCTCCTCGGTGCGCGGTGCCCCGGCCGCCATCAGCAGGGCGCTGCCGCCGAGCTGCACGACGTGCGCGCCGCGCTCCTCGGGCACGGGCAGGAAGTGCGGGAAGAGAGAGGGGTGGTCGGTCAGTGAGGGGTGGCCGATGACGGTGCCGTCGGGCAGCGCGGTGACGGCAGACTTGAGGTGCAGTACGGAGCTGACAGGTACGCCGATGACGCGGGCGCCCAAGGGCTCGAAGGCGCCGCGGAGTTGGCGCAGGCCCTCGGCGTTGGTGCGCCCGCCGCGGCCCACGTAGACGGTGTCGCCGACCTTGAGTACGTCGCCGCCGTCCAGGGTGCCGGGGGCCTCGATGTGCCGGAGCGTGTAGCCGAGCCCGGCGAGCGCGGCCTCGGAGCCCGCGGTCTCGGCCCGCCGGGACGCGGCACCGGGGCGGGTCAGCAGCGCGGTGCCGCGGAAGACCACCGCGGTGTCCTCGACGAAGACGGCGTCGGGGCACTCCTCGGCCGACGGCGCCTCGGCGGTCTCCCAGCCGTGCGTGCGCAGTGCCGCCACGTACTCCTCCCACTGGCGCACCGCCAGCGCCACGTCCACCGGCTTGCGGTCGACATGGGTCACAAGACCCTCGGCGAGGCGGGGACCCGGGCGGCGTACGAGGGCGGTGTGGCGGCGCAGTGCGTGCGGTGACATGCGCTGAAGCGTTCCCGCGTCCCGCCGCGGCGAACCGGCGGTGCTGTGTGCGAGCGGGTCGCCCGTGCGGGTGCGCGTGCCCGCGCGGGCGGGGTGGCGTGGGGAGGCGGGGGGTCGCGGAGCGGCTGGGCGCGGGTCGACAGTGCGTGTCGGCCTTGGACCGTGGGCTGCGCGGCGCGGGTGGCCCGGCGGGGTCGGCCGTGGGCCGCGCGGCTCGGGCGCGGTCGGCCTCGGGCCGCGCGGCGTGGGCGGTGTGCGCGGGTCGGCCGTGCGGCGCGGGCGCGGTCGGCCTCGGGCCGCGCGGCGTGGGCGGTGTGCGCGGGTCAGCCGCGCGGCGCGCGGACCGGCGCGGGGTCGGCCGTAGGCCGTGCGGCGCGGGGTCGGCCTTGGACCGTGGGCCGTGCGGCGCGGGCGGACCGGCGCGGGGGCAGGTAGGCCGTGGGGCGCAGGTGGCCCGGCGTGGGGTCAGCCGTAGGTGGCGCGCAGGGCCTCCTCGACCGCGGCGCGCGCCGCGGTCTCGTCGAGGCCGAGGCGGTGTGCGCGCTGCGCGTAGGACTGCGCGGCCTCGGCTGCCTCGCGGGACGCGGCGTCCTCGGCTGCCGCCACGAAGGTGCCGCGCCGGCCGCGGGTCTCGATCACGCCGTCGGACTCCAGCGCGCGGTACGCCTTGGCCACGGTGTTCGCGGCGAGCCCCAGCTCCTCGGCGAGGCCGCGCACGGTGGGCAGCTTGTAGCCGACGGGCAGGGCGCCGGAGCGCGCCTGCCCGGAGATCTGCGCGCGCAGCTGCTCGTAGGGCGCGTCCTGATCGGCCGTGTCGATACGGATCTTCAAGGTCACGCGCCCATTGTCCACCCCGGGCACGCGCGGAGTCCGGCGCGGCCCGATCGCGGGTCGGCCTCCGCTCGGCCGTCGCTCGGCCGTCGCTCGGCCGTCGCTCAGCCGAGCTGGAGCGAGCGCTTGGCCAGGCCCCACCAGAAGCCGTCGATCACCGTGCGCTGGCCCGCCAGGTCCGCCTCGCCCGCGCCGAGGGCGACGAAGAGCGGGGCGAAGTGTTCGCTGCGCGGGTGCGCGTACCCGCCGCCGGGCGCCCGGTGGGTGAAGTCCAGCAGCGCGTCCACGTCCTGCCGCTCCAGCGCCTCGCGGCCCCAGTGGTCGAACTCCCGCGACCAGTTCGGCGCCTCGGCCGGGCCCGTACCGGGGGTCATGCCGTCGAGGTTGTGGGTGAAGAAGCCGCTGCCGACGATCAGGTACCCCTCGTCGCGCAGCGGCGCGAGCCTGCGGCCCAGGTCCAGCAGCCGCCCGGGGTCGAGGGTCGGCATGGACATCTGGAGCACCGGCACGTCGGCGTCCGGATACATCTCGACCAGCGGTACGTACGCGCCGTGGTCGAGCCCGCGCTCCGGCGCCTCCCGCACCCCGGAGCCCGCGGCGGCCCGGCCGCCGGGTCCGGAGAGGAGCTGCCGTACGCGGGTGGCGAGCGCGGGGGCGCCCGGCGCCTCGTACCGCACCCCGTAGTAGCACTCCGGGAAGCCCCAGAAGTCGTAGACCAGCGGAACGGTCTCGGTCGCCCCGAGGGTCACCGGCGCCGACTCCCAGTGCGCCGAGATCATCAGCACAGCGCGGGGCCGCGGGAGCTCCCGTGACCAGGCGGCGAGCTGCGACGTCCACAGCGCGTCGTCGGCGAGCGGCGGGGCGCCGTGGCTCAGATAGAGGACGGGCATCCGGGCCGCGGAGGGGCCCGGCGCCTCGACGGGGCCGGGCGCCGGAACGGGGGTGTCGGTCATGGCCGTTGGACCTCTCTGCCGGGGGCCGGGGCGGGCGGCCCCGTGGTGCGGGGCCGCCCGGACGTTCCGGTCCTGCTCGGTCGCGGAGCTCAGTTGCGGATGAGGAGGGTGCCCGCGGCGAGTACGGCGCTGAGCACCAGGGCGGCGGCGCCGTAGACGAGGCGGTGCGAGCGGAGCACCGGGAGGATCCGGTCGACGGCGTACCTGCCGGGCCCGGTCAGGGCGAGCGCCGCGGCGCCGGCGGCGATCAGCACGGCGAACTCCACGCCCTCGGGCGCGAACCAGCCGCCGCTCGCGGTCACCGAGACGGCGTTGATCATGGTGCCGAGCACGGCGGCGCCAGCCAGCGGCGTGAGCAGCCCGATCACCAGGCCGAGCCCGCCGAAGGTCTCGGTCAGCCCGGCGACGGTCGCCATCGCCTTCCCCGCCGGGTATCCCATCCCGGCGAACGCCTTGCCTGTGCCCTCCAGACCACCGCCGCCGAACCAGCCGAACAGCTTCTGCGCACCGTGCGCCGCGATGGTCAGTCCGAGCACGACGCGGAGCACCAGCAGGCCGACGTCGTACGCGTGCGCCGAGGCAGCGGGCGCGGGTCCTGCCGGGCGTGCCTGGTCGGCGGAGATGGGTGAGTCGAGAGTGGCGCGGGGGGACGACATGAGCGGAGCCTCCAACGTCGTAGGGGGTTGGGCGTGCTTGTGGGGGTGCGCGCCGTGCTGCGCGCTTGGCAGATGCGAACGCCGCTACGGGGACGTGTGCGGTGATCAGGCACCTGCGGTCCGTTTTTGTTCGCCATTGTTCAAATTCGAACCAGAGCTTGAGCCTAGCCGAAGGTTTGAATTTGAACAACCTTGCGTAATATGGCGGCATGACGGAGAGCCGGTGGCTGGACGATCGGGAGATGGCGGCCTGGGAGGGATTCCTCGAGGCCAGCAACCGGGTCGGCCGCAGACTTGAGCAGCAGCTCAAGGAGGAGGCGGGGCTGTCGCACCCGCAGTACGAGGTGCTGGTACGGCTGGCGGACTCGCCCTGCGGCGAGGCCCGGATGACGGAGCTGGCCGCCCTGCTGATCACTTCGAAGAGCGGTCTGACCTATCAGGTCGGCCAGTTGGAGAAGCGCGGACTGGTACGGCGCAAGTCGTGCCCGGACGATGTGCGGGGCGTGATCGCGGCGATCACCGACGAGGGGCGGCGGGTGCTGGACAAGGCGGCGCCCGGCCATGTGGCCACGGTCCGCCACGCCCTGATCGACGTGCTCGAACCCGAGGAGCTGGGCGTGCTCGCCGAGGCGCTGGGACGCGTGGGACGACGGTTGCGATAGCGACGATCCGCGGCTCTGGAGCTTGGGGGCGCGGCGCGTACGGGTCGTGTACGGGGCCTGCGTACGGGGTGCGTACGGGGTGCGTACGGGGTGGGTCCCGACCCCTAAGGGGCGCCCCGGAGGCATGGACTCAGGTGGGTACGCATGCATGCGCTCCGTCACATGTGGAACCGGGCAGGCGTTCTCCGGCGTTCTGTCCTCCGAGCGGCGTTTTCCGACCGGGCCGCCCACGGACACCGGCGGACGGACACCTGCGGAGAGAACAGGCAACGGCAGCGAAAGGGGAGTGCGGTGAACCTTCTGGATGTGCTCCTGCTGCTCGCGGTGCTCGTCTTCGCCGTGTCCGGCTATCAGCGCGGGCTCGTCGCCGGGCTGTGCTCGCTGGCCGGCTTCGTCGGGGGCGCGGTGCTGGGCGTCTGGCTGCTCCCCTTCGCCCTGCAGTATGTCGACGAGGGCACCACGGCGGCGACCGTCGTCGCGCTGCTCACCGTGCTGATACCCGCGGCCGCGGGGCAGGCGGTCACCGGGCCGCTCGGCGCACGGGCCCGCGAGGCGCTGCGCTGGGCGCCGGTGCGCTGGGCCGACGGCATCGGCGGCGCGGTGGTGAACGGGGTCGCGGTGCTGGTCGTCGGCTGGATGGCGGCGAGCGCCCTGGCGTCCTCGCCCTCTCCCCAGCTCAATCAGGCGATCCGCACGTCCTCGGTCCTCGGCACGGTGCACGACCGGCTGCCCGACCAGGCGGCGACCTGGTTCAACAGGGCCACGGGCGCGCTGACGACGGCCGGGTTCCCGCCCGTCTTCAACCCCTTCGAGCACGAGCCGGGCACCGCGGTCGCCAAGCCGTCCGGCGACTCGGTCACGCCGGCCGCCACCCGCGCGGCGCAGCGCAGCACCGTGAAGGTCGAGGGCATAGCCAACGTCGACGGGCGCCAGCAGGGGCAGGAAGGCAGTGGCTTCGTCTACTCCGACGACCACGTGATGACCAACGCGCACGTGGTCGCGGGCGTCGACGACCCCACCGTGCGAGTCGGCGGCACCGGCGAGCGGAGGGAGGCCAAGGTGGTCCTCTTCGACCCCGGTACGGATGTGGCGGTGCTCGACGTGCCCGGACTCGACGCGCCCTCGCTGGACTTCGCGGGCGACGCGCGGCGCGGCGACCCCGGAGTGGTCGCCGGCTACCCCGAGAACGGCGGCCTCGACCTGCGCGCGGCCACCGTCGCCGAGCGGGTCAACGCGCGCGGCCAGGACATCTACGGCAGCAGCCTGAGCACCCGCGACATATATTCGCTGCGCGCCACGGTGCGTCCGGGCAACTCCGGCGGTCCCCTGCTGACCACCGACGGCCGCGTCGCCGGCGTCATCTTCGCCCGCTCCACCAGCGAGGACGCGACGGGCTACGCCCTCACCACAGACCAGGTCCGCCAACAGGCCGCCCGAGCGTCCAACGCGACGGAGAGGGTGGACACGGGGGACAGGGCCGCGCTTTAAGCGTGGGCGCGCGTTGTGGTTCCTTTGGAGCTTTGACCGCCGGTCACCGCCCCGCCCATCCACGCACCCAACGGGGCCCCGGGGCGGAGCCCCGCGAAGCACGTACTTAATCGGTCGTGAGCCGCCCCTTAAGCGCGGCATAACGATCGTCGCGCAGCCCCAATCGGGCTCAAAAAGCGGGCCGTTGCTGTCTAACGTGCTGGTCGCCAGGCGGGACCGCGTACCACGCGGGACCGGCCCCCAGCGTGAGGAGACCGCAACCATGACCGTTCGCCGGAAGGCCGCAAGCGCCGCAGCCCTCGGCATCGCGCCGCTCGCACTCAGCGTGCTGGCCGCGGGCCCGGCCGCAGCGCACGGCTCCATGGAGGACCCGGTCAGCCGGGTCTCCACCTGCTTCGCCGAGGGCCCGGAGAGCCCGAAGTCCGCGGCCTGCAAGGCGGCGGTGCAGGCCAGCGGGCCGCAGGCGTTCTACGACTGGAACGAGGTCAACATCCCGGACGCGGCGGGCAAGCACCGCCAGATCATCCCGGACGGCAAGCTGTGCAGCGCGGGCCGCGACAAGTACAAGGGCCTCGACCTGCCGCGCAAGGACTGGCCCGCGACGAAGATGACCGCGGGGAAGCACGCCTTCCAGTACAAGGCCACCGCCCCGCACAAGGGCACCTTCGACCTGTACATCACCAAGGACGGTTACGACGCGTCGAAGCCGCTCAAGTGGGCGGACCTGGAGTCCAAGCCGTTCGCCACGGTCAAGGACCCGCAGGTGAAGAACGGGAGTTACACGCTGTCCGGCACCGTGCCGAAGAAGTCGGGGCGGCACCTGATCTACGCGGTGTGGCAGCGTTCGGACAGCCCGGAGGCGTTCTACAGCTGCTCCGACGTGACCTTCGGCGGTAAGGCCGGAGGTGCCGGTGCCAAATCCGCGACCGGCAGCGAGGGTTCGGCCCCCGCCGCACCCGACGACCGGCAGATCAGCGCGGGCGAGGCGAAGTCCACCGTGGACCACAGCGGCCACGGCGCCGACCACCGGGGCCACAACGGCACGGAGTACGCGGACGGTTCGGCGCAGCAGCACGAGGGCCACGCGGCGCAGGACACCTCGGCGCAGGGCGGCGCGAAGCCGAACGGCGGCGCGGCGAAGCTGGCGCACACCGGCGGCGGCGAGGACGACGGCACCGGCACCCTGGCCATCGGCGGCGCGGCAGCGCTGGCGCTCGGCTCGGCGGTGCTCTTCGGCACGGTGCGCCGCCGCGCGACGGGCAACCGCCACCGCGCCTGACCCCAAGGCCCGGCGCCGCCACCCCTGTTCCCTTCACCTCCGGGGGTGGCGGCGTCGCCGTGTGTCGGCCGGGGGTCCGGGGGTTGCCCCCGGAAAACACAGCACCTCCAGGGGTGGCGGCGTCGCCATGTCCCGGTCAGTCGCGTGTCGCGGCCCGTGTCACGAACTGCACGTAGTCGGCCTCGCGTTGGCCGGGTCGAGCGCGTTGGCCGTTTCGTGGAAGGCCATGCGGTCGGCGAGGCCGATGGCCAGGTGCTCGGAGATGTTCGCCGGGCACAGGTCCTGGAGCAGCACGTTCTTCACGTCCGGGCCGTGCAGGAACTGCGACTTGTACGGGGTGACCACCTCGTCGTACTTGGTGGCGATCACGGTGTACTTCACGCCCGGCACCGTGTCCCCGCCCTCGTTGAGGCGCTGGAGGAAGGCCGACCCCTTCCTCTGCTGCATGGCGGCGGGCGCGAAGCCGCGTACGGCGTCGCCGATGGGCGGGTACTTGTCGGCGAGCTTCCCGAGGCCGGAGAGAGTGCTTCCGTGATTGCTGGGCGCGATGCCGACGAGGGTGTTCACATGGGCGGCTCCGCCCAGGTACTTGAGGTAGTAGCGCGGCATCATGCCGCCCTGTGAGTGCCCGACGAGATCGGCTTTCGGGGCGCCGGTGGCCGCCAGCACCTTGTCGACGAAGGCGTCGAGCTGACCCGCGGACTTCTCGACGGGCCCGAGCCCGTGGATGAGCGGTATGCCCCTCCACTGCCCGTAGTCCAGCGAGAAGACGCAGTATCCGCGCTTGACCAGGTACGGGGCGAGGCCGAGCCAGTTGTCGACGCTGTTGCCGCCGGTGCCGTGCACCAGCACGACGGGGCGGGGGTGTGCGGCGGAGGGTCTGCACGAATAGTCGTTCCAACCGCCCTTGCCCGGCGCGGCCTTGACCACCTTCGCAGGCAGGGCCGTCTTCGCGGACTTGACCGTCTTCGCGGACCCCGTCGGCACCGGTTCCGCACCGGCCGGCGCGGCGGGCGCGGCGGTGAGCACCACCCCGGCGCTCACCACTGTGACCAGCACAGATCTAGCGCGCTTTCCCGAACGCTGCATGCTGCGGCCTCCTCGCGACTCTGAGAGGACGGATGACGCCAATTGAATTTCCGTCAACTTACGGGCGGGTAAGGAGGGTTTCCAGCGGCGTGCACGTGAAGGTTCGGTGTTCACCCGGGTGAGGGGGACGGGAGGGGATGCGCGCGTGTTCCCCGTGGCGTGCGGCGCCCCTTACAGTCGGCGCACCCGTCCTGCGGACACTTGGAGGGCCGGATGCGACCCGCTCGCCGCGCCGACCGTACGGGGCCGGAATCCGGCCCGCCGCCCGCATCCCCCGCCACACCGGGCCGCCGCATCAGGCCGTGGCACACCCTGTGGCTCCTCCTGCTGCTCGGCTGGACCGTGAGCGCGGCCGACCGCGCCGTCACGGGCCCCGTGGTGACCTGGATGATCGACAACGGCGTGGGCTTCCTCGCCGACGAGCCCAACCCGCACGCGCTGGGCGGCCTGGTGGGCGGGCTGTTCTTCGCGGGCTACATGCTCACCCAGTTCCCCGGCGGCTACCTCGGCGACCGCTACGGGCACCGCACCCTCATCGTGGTCAGCCTGCTGTGGGCCGGAGTGGCCACGCTGCTCACCGGGTTCGTGGGCGGCCTGACCGCCTTCATCGTGGTCCGGGTCGTCACGGGGCTCGGCGAGGGCGCGTACTACTCCAACGACCGCACCGTCATCGCCGCCGACACCCCCGAGCGGCACCGCAGCCTCGGGCTCGGGGTCGTCATCACGGGGCTCGCCCTCGGCATCACGATCGCCATCGTCTTCACCCCGCACTTCATCGGGCTCGGCAAGCTGCTGATGCCGGACGACGTCGAGGCGTGGCGGATGGCGTTCTGGGTGCTGGGCCTCGCGACGCTGCTCGTCACCGGGGCGCTGGCCTGGTACTTCCGGTCCCACCTGAGCCCGCGCCGGTTCGGCAGGGCCACCGCGCACCTGGCGCTCTACTCGGGGATCTCGCTCGCCCTGATCATGGGCGTGCGCTGGCTCGGCGACGAGGCGGGCCTCTCGGGGCTGTGGATCGCGGTGCTGGAGTGCGTGCTCGCGGTGGGGCTCGTGCTGTTCGCGCTGCTGCGCAAGGGCGAGGAGCTCGGCCCCGTACTGCGGAACCGCTCGCTGGTCTGCATCTATCTCGCGTACATCGCGATCCTCTGGAACCTGTGGTTCTTCTCCTTCTGGTCGGTCGCGATCGTCGCGGGCGCCGCGCACTCCTCCTTCGCCTCCGCCGCGCTGACCGCGGGCTTCAACGCGGGCGCCGGCATCCTCGGCTTCCCCGCCGGCGGCTGGCTCTCGGACTACGCGGTACGGCGCGGCTGGAGCCGCAAGCCGATGCTGCTGTCGTTCACCGCCGTACAGGCCGTGCTTACCGTGGCGTTCGCGCTCTACCTCAGCGCGGCCGGCAAGCCCTCGCTGTGGGTGATGGGGCTGCTGCTGTTCAGCGCGAGCCTGTTCTTCAACGCGCTCCAGCCCATCGGGCACGCGCTGCTCGCCGACCTCGCCCAACCGCGCCTGCGCGGCTCGGCGTTCGGCATGCAGAACCTCATCGGCGAGATGGGCGCCGTACTCTCCCCCGCCGTCAGCGGCGCCCTCCGCGACAGCACCGGCGGCTGGGAGGCGGCGGTCTGGCTCGACGCGGCGATCGTCGCGGCGGGCCTGCTCGTTCTCCTGCCCGTACGGGGCCGGGCACCCGCGCAAACAGTGGGTTAGCCACCGAGGTTCATGCCGCGTCCAAGAGACCCGCTGGCCCCACGGCCGACGCCCCGAACCGGCGGCGGGCCCGATCCGCCGCCTCCTCCGCGCGGCGGGACTTCTCCGCCCGGGGGTCGAACGAGAGCTGGCGTACGGCGTGTTCGGCCGGGCCGAGCTGCTCGGCGCGCAGCGCGACCGACCGCACCCGGGCCCGCTGGAGCCCGAGCGCCTCGTGCAGCGCGTACGCGGCGGCGGCCAGGTCAGGGGTGTGCGAGGTGGGTTCGGGCAGCGTGCGGGTGCGCGTGGTGGAGTCGTCGCGGTCCCGGCCCGCGTAGCGCACGGTGAGGGTCACCGCGCGCGCCACCGTCCCGTCCTCGCGCATGCCGTACCCCAGCTCGTCGGCGAGGGTGAGCAGCGCGCGGCGCCGCCGTTCGCGGTCGAGCTCGTCGTGGCCGAAGCGGTACTCGGCGCTGGCCGAGCGCGCCGGCGCGCTGGGCGTCACGGGCACCGGGTCCACGCCCCGCGCCCGCTCGTACATCCGCCGCCCGGCCCGTACGCCGAGGATGCGCTGCAGCGTTCCGGGCGGGGTCTCCGCGATGCGGCCGACGGTGTCCAGGCCGTACGCGCACAGGGTGCGGGCGGTCGCCTGGCCGACGCCGTCCAGCGCGGCGGCCGGACGCCGGGCGAGGAAGGCCGCGGTGTCCTCGGGCCGCACCGCCCGCACCCCGCCGGGCGGCCCCGCCTGCGCTGCCATGCGCGCGAGCTGCCGGTTCGCGGCGACGCCGACGGTGCAGTCGGTGCCGCGGTGTGCGAGGACACGGCAGCGCACGAGCCGGGCCAGTTCCTCGGCGCCGCAGCCGAAGTACCGCAGCGCTCCGCGCACATCGGCGTACGCCGCGTCGGGCGGCAGCGCCTGCACCGCGGGCGTGAACCCGGCGAGGAGCGCGAGCAGCGCCGCGTGCTCTTCTTCCGTACGGCTGCCGAAGTGCACGTACAGAACGCCCAACTCGTCCTCCGCGCCGCCCGTCTCCTCCGTACCGCTCATCCCGCGCTCCCCGGGCTGGAGTGCCACAGCTTCCGTACGGCCTGCGGCGATGCGGCCGACTCCCCCGCCGGGCGCAGGTCGGCCCAGGGGTGCATCGCGTAGCCGTTCGCGACCTCGACTGTGCGGTCCGGGGCGCCTTCGCCCTGCGGGACGGCGGGCGAGGCGAGCCGTTCGGCCACCGCGTCGAGGCCGCCCTCGCGGCGGACGCGGACGAGTTCGGCCAGGTCCCAGGCCGCCTCGCCGACCACGCTGAAACTGCGCGGCCCGCGCCGCTGGACGGTGCCGCGCACGAGCAGCAGCCAGGAGTGGAAGACGGTGTGCGCGCAGGCCGCATGGGAGTCGTCGAAGAAGGCGAGGTCCACCAGTCCCGTGCCGTCGTCGAGGGTGGTGAAGATGACCCGCCGCCCGGACCGGATCGGCGGGGTCTGCGTGGCCACCTTCGCGCCCGCGACCAGCACCGTCTCCCCGTGTTCGGCGTCCCGCAGCCGCTTCGCGCGGTAGGCGCCCAACTCCCGCAGGAACGCGGTGTGATCGGCCATCAGATGCCGGGACGCGTCCATGCCGAGCACGCCGAGCTCGGCGCCGAGCCGCTCGTCGCCGTCCATGTCGGGCAGCCCGGCAGGCTCCTCCCGCTGCTCATGGGCCGCTTCCTCCCCGAGCGCCAACTGCCCCTCGACCGCGCCGCTCCCGCGCCCCGCGCGATGCAGCTCGGCGATGTGCAGCAGCAGGTCACGGCGGTTGCCGCCGGGCGCGAAGGCGTCCAACGCGCCGGTACGCGCCAGGTTTTCGGCGACCGGACGGGGCGGACGCGCCCGCTGCCACAGGTCGGAGAGCGAGGCGTACGGGCGGCCCGCCGCGATGCGCGCCGCGTCCGCCTCGCTGATGCCCTGCACCTCGGCCAGCGCCAGCCGCAGGCCCCACGTCCCTGATTCAGACTCCAGTTCGATTCGATAGGACGTGTCGGACCGGTTCACGTCCAGCGGCAGCACCGGTACGCCGCGCCGCCGGGCGTCCGCGAGGAGCAGCCGCTTGGGGTACATGCCGGGATCGTGTTCCAGCACCCCCGCGTAGAAGGCGGCGGGATGGTGCGCCTTCAGCCAGGCCGACTGGTACGTGGGCACCGCGAAGGCCACCGCGTGCGCCTTGCAGAAGCCGTACGAGCCGAAGGCCTCCACGATCTCCCATGTGCGCGCGACCACTTCGGCCCCGTACCCGCGCCGCTCCGCCTCCTGGCCGAACCACGCGCGCACCCGCCCCAGCCGCTCCGGGTCCGACAGCGCGCGCCGCGCCTCGTCGGCCATCGCGCGGTCGCAGCCGGTCATGACCGAGACGATCCCGATGATCTGCTCGTGGAAGACGACCACGCCGTGCGTCTCGCGCAGCACAGGCTCCAGGTCGGGGTGCGGGTAGCTGGGGGCGCGGCGGCCGTGCCGCTTCTCGATGAACGGCTTCACCATGTCGGCGACCACGGGCCCGGGGCGGAACAGCGAGATGTCCACGACCAGGTCGTGGAAGTTCTCCGGCTGGAGCCGCCCGATCAGGTCGCGCTGACCAGGCGATTCGATCTGGAAGCAGCCGAGGGTCTCGGCGGAGCGGATCAGCGCATAGGTCTCCGGGGCGCCGCCGCTGCCGTTCTCCATCACCGCGTCCAGGTCGATCCGCTCCCCCGCGGCGCGTTCGGTCTCGGCGACCGCGTGCGCCATCGCGGACTGCATGCGCACGCCCAGCACATCGAGCTTGAGCAGCCCCAGGTCCTCCACGTCGTCCTTGTCGAACTGCGACATGGCGAAGCCTTCGCCGCTGGTCGGCACGGTGGGCGTGCGGGCGAGCAGCGAGGCGTCGGAGAGCAGGACGCCGCACGGGTGCATGGCCATTCCGCGGGGCAGCGCGTCCAGCGCCTCCACCAGATCCCAGAAGCGGTCCCCGTACGCGTCCTTGTCGAGGCCCTCCAACGCGCCCTGCAATTCGGGCAGTTCGGCCATCGCGGAGCGCGCGTCCCGCGCCCTGATGTGCGGGAACGCCTTCGCCAGCCGGCCCACCTCGTCGGGGTCGCACCCGAGGGCCGCGCCCACATCCCGTACGGCGTGCCGCACCCGGTACGTCTCCGGCATGGCGACGGTGGCGACCCGCTCGGCGCCGAAGCGGTCGAAGATCGCGCGGTAGACGTCGAGGCGGCGGGCCGACTCCACGTCGATGTCGATGTCCGGCAGCGCGGTGCGGCGCGGCGAGAGGAACCGCTCCATCAGCAGCCCGTGTTCGACCGGGTCGGCCTGCGCGATGCCCAGCAGGTGCGCGACGAAGGAGCCGGCGCCGGAGCCGCGCGCCGCGACCCGCACGCCCATCCGCTTCGCGTCCTCCACCACCCGGGCGACGGTGAGGAAGTACGAGGAGTAGCCGAGCCCCTCGATGATCCGCAGCTCCTCGGCCAGCCGGTCCCAGCGGCTGCGGTCGCGGTCGTAGCGGTGCCGCACCATCCCGGCTGCGCTCTGCGAGCGCAGCACCCGCGCGGCCGTCCGCCGCCCCGCGCCGACCAGGCGCGGTTCGGGGAAGTGCACGTCGCCGATGCCGATGTCGTCCTCCGGGTCCACCCGGCAGCCGGCCGCGGTCTCCTCGGTCAGCGCGAGCAGCCGGTGCGCGGCGCCGCGCCGGTACCCGGCGGCCTCCGCGATCCGCTCCGCCGCCGAGGCCATCGCGCCGGGCCCCTTCAACCACCGCTCGCCGCCGTCCAGTCGCCCGCGCGGATCGATGGGTACGAGGCGGCGCGCGGCATCCAGTACGTCGGCGACCCCGCCCTGACCCGGGTCGGCGTAGCGCACCGCGTTGGTCAGCACCGGCGTGATCCCCTGCTCGAAGGCGAGCCCGAGCATCCGGGCCGCCTCGCGTGTGGGCGCCGCCGCCGACACCTCCAGGCGCAGGGCTCCCCCGTGCGCCTCCCGCCACTGGCCGAGCAGGCGCGCCGCGCGGTCGGGGCGGCCGGCGGCCAGGGCGCGGCCGACGTCGGACCCGGGGCCGAGCAGCACGGTCAGCGCGCCGTCGCTCAGCTCCGCCGCGTCCTCCCAGTTCAGCAGCGGGCTCCCGTCCCGCTGTTCCGCGTGCGCCGCGGTGACCAGCGCGCACAGGCGGGCCCAGCCGCGCGCTCCGTCCCCGGCCAGGAACACGGCACGCTGCGCCGACTCGTCGACGAAGGCTCCGCCCCTGACCGGGGCTCTTCTGCGGCGTACGGCGCTGCGCTCCGCCGGGCGCTGCGCGACGGCCAGGTCGGCCCCGTACACCGGGCGCACCCCGGCCTTCGCGCTCGCCTTCGCGAACCGTACGGCGCCGGCCAGGGTGTCCCTGTCGGTCAGCGCGACCGCCTCCATGCCGCGCGCGGCGGCGCGCTCGGCCAGCACCTCGGGGTGCGAGGCCCCGTACCGCAGCGAGAAACCCGAGGCCACGTGCAGATGCACGAACCCGCCCACCGCACGCACCTCCCGTCGCGCTCGCCGCTCCTCCTTGCCTGGCCCACCCCCGTGACACCACCACCCTAAACCAGCCATCGAACTTTCGTTCGAACGCGAGGGCGATCCAGGTCATGGGACCGAGGAGAGACGGGATGCGCGTTTTCACGCCAGGGGGCGGCCTACTCCGCGTGCCCCTCCGCCGACTCCCCCTCCGACTCCCCCTCCGACTCGCCCGCCGACTCCTCCAGCTGCTCCAGGAGGAGGGCGCCCGCCGCGGCCTCGGGGTGCCGTTCGCCCAGCAGCCGGCACTGCTCCCGCCAGGCGGCCCGGCACTCGGCGAGGGCCTCGCGGAGCCGCCCGGCCTCCTTGAGCGCCACCGCGTAGGCGAGCTGCGCCGTCAGGGTGGGGGCGGCCCTCGGGCCCAGTTCCGCTCTCCTGGACTCCAGGACGCGGCGCGCGGCCCCGGGATCAGCGCGGCGCGACGGCCCCGCATACTCCGGCGCGGGAGAACCGCTCCGCATGGCCTCCAGTACGTCGGCGCAGTCCCGGACCGTGGGGTTCTCGGCGCCCCACAGCTCGGCGAACCCGGCATGGGCTGCGGCGCACTCGGCGACGCCCTCCTCCCGCGCGCCCTCCTCGTACAGCGTGAGCGCCAGCACATAGCGGCTGGCCAGGGCCTCGGGATGGCGCTCCCCAGCACCTCGGCCATGTCCCGCGTCCAGCCGCGCACCAGCCGCCCGGCCTCCGCCGTCTCCTCCCGGCGGTGGAAGTCCCGGGCGAGGGCGGAGCGGACGGCCAGTGTTCCGCCGGCGCGCGGGCCGTCCCTGACCGTACGCACGGACAGGGAGCGCTCCAGTGCCCGGCGCACCACCGCGTCCCGCTGATAGTGGAACGCGAGGCCCCCGAGCGTCTCCGCCTCCTCGGGCGAGGCGTCCTCCAGCACGGCCAGGCAGGCGTGGTCCGGCACCCAGTCCGGGGTGGGGCGGCCCCTGCGGTCCCGCTCCCGCGCCCGCTCCACCAGATACGGAAAGACCTCGACGGGCCCCTCGTCCGGATACAGCAGCGAGACGAGACCCTCGGTCTGCTCGTGCGCCCACGCCCACGCCTCGGCCAGCGGCTCGGTCCTCAACCGCGGCTCGTGCCCGTCGAGATAGCCGTGCCGCATCCGCTCCAGGAGCGCGCGCGGCAGCCGCCGCTCCAGGCCCATGCGGCGGCAGTCGACGGCGGCGCGCACCAGGGCGGCGCCGCACGGGTTGGCGCCCTTCTCCCACCCGTTGCGCCAGCGCTCGTGCTGGAGCGGCCCCGCCGTCAGGTACTCGGCGAGCCCGAAGGTGTCCGCCGCGCGCCGCGCCTCGGCGACGCGGGGGTCCACGTTCTCCTCCCCGTCCAGCAGGGCCCATGCGCCCCGCTCGGGCAGGTGGCGCTCCAGCGTGTGCCGGCGCACCGAGTCCAGCGCCTGCCGCCCGTCCCGGTCCTCGGGTGACCCGCCGCTGAGGCAGGCGGTGTGGTCGCCGGTCCGCATGGTGGCCACGATCGGCCGCCGGCCTCCCCTGCGCAGCGCCTCGACCCGCTCCCGTGTCAGCCCGCCCGGCCCCAGGAAGCGCCGCGCGCCGTCCAGCCACAGCACGCACTCGGGCTCCCGCTCCGCCCGGTCGAGCACGGCCTCCAGCCGCTCCGGCAGCGCGGGGTCCGGAGCGATCAGCACGTGCCCGGGCACCGCCTCCCGCATCGCCTCGTACGCCGTGCGCGAGGTGCCGGCCAGCTCCGTGCCGACGAGCAGTACGAACGCGCCCGCCCTGATGTCCCGTACGAGAGCGCCGTGCTCCTCGCGGCGTACGTAGGGAGGCATCAGCGCGTCGGGGCCCTCGGCGCCCCAGGCCCTCCGGACGCCCAGCCTGCCCGGGTCGGTGATCTCTCCCACCAGCGGGAGCCGCGTGCCGTCGGCGCCGAGGCAGCTCCGCGCGATCTGCTCCCCGTCCTGCTCCTCCTGCCTGCGCCGCTGCCGGGCGCCGGTGACGTCGTTCGTCAGCACCGCGAGGAGCAGCCCCGCGACGGCGGCCACCACCGTGCCGGCGGTCAGCGCCCACTTCGCCCTGACGCCCGCCGCCGCCAGCACCGTGGGCAGCGCGGCCAGCACCGCCGCCGCACACGCCGCGACGAGCGGCCCGCGCCCCCGCCAGCCACTCCGCACCCCGCGCCCCTCGCTCCCCGTCCCGCCCGGCCGCCCTCATGGTCACCCGGGCGCATACGGCGGTCAACTGGCGGGGAACGCGCCCCTGTTGGGGTTGTGTGCGGGGCGCGCCGGGACCGGTCAGGAGTGGGGGAGGATCACTGCGCGGCCGCTGATCCTGCCGTCGTGCAGGCGCTCGTAGGCGCGGGGGGCCTCGTCCAGGGAGTAGGTCTCCACGTGGACCCGGACGGCGCCGGTGCGGGCCAGGTCGAGGACCTCGATCAGCTCGCCGCGGGTTCCCCAGTAGGGGGAGGAGACGGAGGCCTCGTACGGGAGGGCGCCGAAGCCGACCCCCAGCGTGCCGCCGCCCAGGCCGATGACCTGCACGTCTCCCTCGACCGCCACACAGCCCCCTGCGGTCGCCGTGGTCGGCGGGGCGCCGACGAAGTCGAAGACCGCCTCGGCGCCGCGGCCGCCGGTCAGCTCCCGTACCCGCGCGGCCGCGTGCTCGTCCGAGGGCACCGTCTCGTGCGCGCCCACCTCGGCGGCGAAGGCGAGCTTGTCCTCGCCGACGTCGAGCGCGATCACCCGCGCCGCGGTGAGCGCCCGCAGCAGCTGGATGGCGACGTGCCCGAGCCCGCCCGCGCCGATGACCACCGCCGTACTGCCCGGCACCAGCTTGGGTACCGAGTGCTTGATGGCGTGGTACGGGGTGAGCCCCGCGTCCGTGAGCGGCACCGTGGTCACCGGGTCCAGGCCCTCGATCGGTACGAGGTGGCGGGCGTCGTCCACGATCAGGTACTCGGCGATCGCGCCGGGCGCGCCCAGGCCCGGCGGGAAGATGCCCAGCTCCTTCGCGCGCAGGCAGTAGTTCTCCTTGCCCTCGGCGCACTTGGGGCAGATGCCACAGCCCCACGGGCCGTAGACCGCGACGGGTTCGCCCACGTCCAGGCCGGTCGCCCCGTCGCCGAGCGCGGCCACGGTACCGACGCCCTCGTGGCCGAGGGTCAGCGGCAGCGGGAAGCCGAGCTGATCCGCTGGCATCGACATCACGGCCTGGTCGGAGTGGCAGACCCCGGCCGCGTCGACCTTCAACAGGACCTGTCCGGGACCCGGTTCGGGATCAGGGACCTCGACCACCTCGGGTGACGCCCCCGGCTCCCGGTACTGCAGGGCCTTCATGCGCGGACCACCTCTCCGTACGGGCCACAGGGCCGCCGACCGGGGGCCACGGCTTCGGACCTCGCACTTCGGGCCGTACGCCGATGACCCCTCTGTCACGGTCGCCCCGGAGCGCACGGCGGGCAAGCGGAACCCCCGCGAGGCTCCGGTCTCACAGCTCGCGGTGGAAGACCACCCTGTCCTGGCCGGGCCCGTCGTAGTCCGGCACCGGCTCGGAGACGCTGAAGCCGATCGCGGTGTGGAAGGCGATCGACCCCGTGTTGGACGGCGAGGTGATGGCCTTCACCTCGGTGCGGCCCGCCTCCCTGGCCAGCGCGAAGAAGCGCTCGTACAGCTCCCGGGCCAGCCCGTCGCGGCGCCTGGCCGGCGCGACCCCGGTGAAGTGGATGTAGGCCAGCTCGGGCCTGGCGGGCGAGAGGAAGCCGATCACGAACCCGGCGAGCGCCCCGTCCCCCTCCTCGTCCGGCTCCTCCGCGATCAGGCTGGTGCCGCAGAAGTGATCCAGGTACAGCCGGTTGAGCAGCGCGCTCACGGGCCGCCCCCACCACCCGTCGGCCACCGCGAGGATGGCCTCGTAGTCCCCTGGCCGCGCGGAGCGGATGAGGGGGTCGGTGCCGCGGGTGCTCTCCTGCCGGGTGTTCGCCTGCGGTTCGCTCATGGGCGGCCACGCTAGCCGGAGCGCGCGCCGCGTCCCAGGGGATTTCGGGTGGGGTACGGAGGGGTACGAGGGGAGCCCCCAGGATCACCGAGTGTGACGGACGTCAAAGAAGTGGCCCGCCGTAGAACGGACAAGGCAGGGTAGAAGCGGACGCGAAGCCCCGTGGGCGAGCGGCCCGCGGGGTCCCCGTACGCTCTTACGCGCCGGGCACGACGCGGCGTACGCGCGCCGCGGCCACGCAGCACACGTAGGAAACTGAAGGAGCCCCATGAAGATCGGGATCGTCGGAGCCACCGGCCAGGTCGGCGGAGTGATGCGCGAGATTCTGGCCGAGCGGAAGTTCCCGGTCGAGGAGCTGCGGCTGTTCGCCTCCGCCCGCTCCGCCGGGCGCACGCTGCCCTGGCAGGACGGCGAGGTCACCGTCGAGGACGCCGAGAAGGCGGACTACTCCGGGCTCGACATCGTCCTGTTCTCCGCCGGGGGCGCCACCTCCAAGGCGCTCGCCGAGAAGGTCGCAGCGCAGGGCCCGGTCGTCATCGACAACTCCTCGGCCTGGCGTCTTGACCCCGAGGTGCCGCTGGTCGTCTCCGAGGTCAACCCGGACGCCGCCAAGCGCCGCCCCAAGGGCATCATCGCCAACCCCAACTGCACGACCATGGCCGCGATGCCCGTACTGCGTCCGCTGCACGACGAGGCGGGCCTGGCCGCGCTGGTCGTCTCCACCTACCAGGCGGTCTCCGGCAGCGGTCTCGCCGGCGTCGACGAGCTCAACGAGCAGGCGGTCAAGGCCGTCGGCGAGGACGCCTCGCGGCTGACCTTCGACGGCGAGGCCGTGGACTTCCCCGAGGGGAACAAGTTCAAGCGGCCGATCGCGTTCAACGTGCTCCCCCTCGCGGGCGGGATCGTCGAGGACGGCTCGGACGAGACCGACGAGGAGCAGAAGCTCCGCAACGAGAGCCGCAAGATCCTGGACATCCCGGAGCTGAAGGTCTCCGGCACCTGCGTGCGCGTCCCGGTCTTCACCGGCCACTCGCTCCAGGTCAACGCCCGCTTCGAGCGGGAGATCACCCCGGAGCGCGCGCGGCAGCTACTGGAGGGCGCCGAGGGCGTCGAGCTGTCCGCGATCCCGACCCCGCTCCAGGCGGCGGGCAAGGACCCGAGCTACGTGGGCCGCATCCGCAAGGACGATACCGTGGACAACGGCCTCTCCCTGTTCCTCACGAACGACAACCTCCGCAAGGGCGCGGCCCTGAACGCGGTCCAGATCGCCGAGCTGGTCGCAGCCGAGCTTTCCTAAAAAGTTCTGGGCGTGCGTTCCGCTGGGGCGGAACGGGCGGGCAGGACGGAACCGGCAGCCGCCGGCGCAGGGCGACCACAGCGCACCAACGCGAAAGGGCCGGGCCCCCAGGGGCCCGGCCCATCGGCTTATCCGGCGTCAGCCGGTCACGCGTCAGCCGATCTTCGCGCCGAACGCCTGAAGCGCCTCGCCGACCGGCTGGAAGTACGTCTCGCCGCCGGACGAGCAGTCGCCGCTGCCGCCGGAGGTGAGGCCGATCGCCTTGTCGCCCGCGAAGAGCGCGCCGCCGCTGTCGCCGGGCTCGGCGCAGACGTCGGTCTGGATGAGGCCGTCGACGGTGCCCTCCTGGTACTCGACGGACGCGTCGGTCGCCTTGACCGTGCCGTCGTGCACCTTGGTGGTGCTGCCGCTGCGCTGGACCTTCATGCCCTTGGTCGCCTCACCGGCGCCCGAGATCTTCTGGCTGCTGCCGTTGTAGAGGTTGACCTCGCTGGGGTGCTCGGTGTCGCCCGAGTACATCGCCAGCCCGTAGTCGTTCCCCGGGAAGCTGCCGTCCTTCGTCTTGGCGATCTCCTGACCGCCCTGCTTGTCGGACCAGCTCTGCACCGCGTTGGTGCAGTGCCCGGCGGTGATGAAGCCCGGCTTGCCGCCGACGTCCACGTTGAAGCCGAGCGAGCAGCGCGAGCCCGAGCCCCAGATGGCGTCGCCGCCCGCGATGCGGGTCGTGAACTTGCCCGCCGTGTGCTTCAGTTCGACCTTGCCGCCCTCGGCGGCGACCTGCTTCTTCAGCTTGGCCAGCTTCTCGCCCTTGACCGTGCGGTCGGCGGTGACGACGACCTTGTTGGTCTTCGGGTCGACGGCGCGCGCGGTGCCCACCGTGCGGTTCTTGCCGCCCAGCGCGTCCTTGGCCGCGTCGAGCTGCGCGAGGGTGTGCTTGACGACCCGGGCCTCGGCGCCGGCCGCCTCGATCTTGTGAACGGCCGACTTGTCGGTGACGTTCACGACAAGCTTCTTGGCCTTGGCGTCGTAGAAGGAACCGGCGTCGCCCTTGAGGCCCGAGGTGATCTTGGACGCCAACTGCGAGGCGGAGTCCGCCGAGAGCGTCTTCAGTGTGGGGGTTTCCTCGGCCGCGTTGGCCTGCGAGAAGGTGAGGGAGGCCGCGGCGAGGGCGGCGACTCCGGCACCGGCTATGGCTGCCTTGCCCTTGGATATACGGCGCTTGTGTCTCAAGTCGTCAACCTCCAGTGGGGGTTGGGGCCGCTGCATGGGGACGGCCCCGGAGGGGGTGCGGATACCTACGTTGTTCCCAGCCCACCTGGGCGGGAGACGCGTCCATGCCAATTTGTAGTCGCCGAGTATTGCGAGACCGCAGTGGGCGCACAAGGGCCGGTACGCGTCAGGCGAAAGAATGTTGGATTGCACACAGGATGTCCACACCCGGTGCGTGCATCTCCGGGCACTCGCTGCGATCTTCACAGGTGTCACACCCGGCACGCGTCCCGCACACGCCGAAGGAGCGGCGCCAGGCACCGCTCCTCCAACTCTCACCCTCCGTAAGGGAGTTGTCCTGTAATCGCCCCTCAGGTGACGGAATCAGGCCGGGACTCGGTCAACGGCTCGCCCGTTACGGGGCTTTCACCCTGCTCACCCGGCTTTTCCGTACCGCCCGCCTCCTCCGCGGCCTCCGCGCCGTCCACGTTCTCCGCGCTCGCGGGCTTCTCCCGGGTCAGCGGCAGTGCCG
Organism: Streptomyces odontomachicola; assembly: GCF_039605595.1. Classification (NCBI taxonomy): domain Bacteria; kingdom Bacillati; phylum Actinomycetota; class Actinomycetes; order Kitasatosporales; family Streptomycetaceae; genus Streptomyces; species Streptomyces odontomachicola. The sequence goes on along the minus strand of NZ_JBCFOK010000022.1, from coordinate 77,186 downwards.
CGTCCGCGGCCTCGGCGGCGGCGAGTTCGGCCGGCGGTACGTCGAGGAGGTCCGCGTCCACTGCCGGCGCCGCGGCACCCACGCCGCCCGCGCCCTGCGCACCGGTCCCCTGCTCCGTACCTCCGGACGCGGCGACCTGCGGAGCGCCCTGCGCCGCCCCCTGCGGGGCGCCGCCCGTGCCCTCGCGCTGCCCCTCCAGGAACCGCAGCAGCTCCACGGGGAACGGCAGCACCAGCGTGGAGTTCTTCTCGGTGGCCACCGAGGCGACCGTCTGGAGCAGCCGCAACTGGAGCGCCGCCGGGGTGCCGGACATCTGCTGCGCCGCCTCGGAGAGCTTCTTGGACGCCTGGAGCTCGGCGTCCGCGTTGATGACCCGCGCGCGGCGGTCGCGGGTGGCTTCGGCCTGGCGCGCCATCGAGCGCTTCATGGTCTCCGGGAGCGACACGTCCTTGATCTCTACGCGGTCGACGGTCACGCCCCACTCCACGGCGGGGCTGTCGATCATGAGCTCCAGGCCCTGGTTGAGCTTCTCGCGGCTGGAGAGCAGGTCGTCCAGCTCGCTCTTGCCGATGATCGAGCGGAGCGAGGTCTGCGCCATCTGCGAGACCGCGAACCTGTAGTCCTCCACCCGCACGATCGCGTCGGCGGGGTGCACGACCTTGAAGTACACGACCGCGTCCACACGCACCGTGACGTTGTCCCGCGTGATGCCCTCCTGCGCGGGCACCGGCATGGTCACGACCTGCATGTTGACCTTCTGGAGGCGGTCCACGCCGGGGATGATCATGGTGAATCCCGGCTCCCGCGCGCCGGGGAGCAGCCGCCCCAGCCGGAAGACCAGCCCGCGTTCGTACTGCCTCACCACCCGTGCCGCGGCCACCGCGTACAGCCCCCCGCCCGCGACCAGCGCCGTCACCAACTCCACGACCATCACGGCCTCCTGACGACCGAATCCGGCATTCAGGGTGAGATGTCTTCAACGGTAGCCCCACGGACAGAAAGGGTCGAGCCCCTGCCCGTCTGTGCAGGGGTGCACGGCGGGGCAGGGGCCCGCACTCTCCGTGAGCAGCGCGACCGGCGCCCGGGCTCAGGAGACGGCCACCTCCCGCTCCCCCGCCGCCACGTCCACCGCGAGGGTGTTGCCCGGCGGCGGGAAGGGGCACAGGAAGTGGTCGGAGAAGGCGCACGGAGGCAGCACGGTCCGGTTGAAGTCCACGCTGACCTCCCCCTCCGAGCCGCCACCCGCACCGCCGCCCGACCGCCCGGGCGGCGCCACGTACAGGAACCGGAACCGGTAACTGCTCCGCCCGCTCGTCCCGTCGGCCAGCACCGCCCACAGCGTCCCGTCCTCGTACCGCGCGACCTGCAACGCGTGCTCCGCACCCCCGCCACCGGAGGAACCCGGCGCCGTGAAGCGCAGCTCCCCCGCGAGGCTCAGCCCCCGCTCGGCGCCGTCCGCGTTGCCGACCAGGATGCTGCGCCGGCCCTCCTCGTACGGGCGGAAGACGCCCGGCCGCACCCACTCCGGGTCGTACGGGAAGACCTCGATGCCCCCGAAGGCGCGCCGCGCGGCGGAGGCGGGGTCGAAGACCCGCACCGCCCACGCGCCCTCGCGGCGCATCAGCACAAGCCTGCGTTCGCTGTAGGAGACCCGCGAATCCTCGGGCCGCCCGGCGTCCTCGCCCAGCCGCACCTCGTCGACCAGCAACTCACCGTCCACGGCGACCCCGTCGGCCACCGAGGCGCGGAGCAGCACCGCGTCGCCGCCCTCGGCCTCGTACCACTCGCCCGGCACCCCGGGCAGCCGCCCGTCCTCGGCGTCGGCGATCCAGTGCGTGCCGGTCACCGAGAGCACCCCGTAGGGGGCGGACACCGTTCCGGTGCGCTGCTCGTGCCAGCGCAGCCAGTCGCGCCGCGCGTCCGCGACGGCGCGCTGCGCACCCGTCGCGTCCTGCCGCGCGTCGGCCTGCACATCCGCCCCGGTCTCCACATCGGTCGGTACGTCCTGGTCGTCCGATCCGGCATCCGTCGTCATGGTGATCAACTTAGGGGTCACGGGTGTCATGACGCTGCGGGCAGGCCGGGCGGATTGATCTCGGAGCGGGGCACGGACTCGGTCGACAGGTCCCAGCGCTTGAGCACCTTGGCGTAACTGCCGTCCTCGATCGCCTTGTTGAGCGCGCCGTGCAGGGCCTTGACCAGCCCGTTGTCCTTCTTGGTCGTCGCCGCGATCTTGCCCTGGACGCTGCCGCCCCCGCCGGAGAGCGTGCCCACGCTGCGGGTCTGCCCGGAGGTGGCCACGTGGTAGGCGACGTTCGGGTTGGGGCCCAGGTAGGCGTCGATGCGTCCGGACTGGAGGGCGAGGTAGTAGTCGGAGGAGCGCTGGAAGTAGCGGATGTCGATGGGCTTGCGGCCCGCCTTGCGGTTCCGCGCGCTCCAGTCGGTGAGGATCTTCTCCTGGTTGGTGCCCGAGGAGACGGCCACCCGCTTCCCCGCGAGGTCGGCCGGGCCCCGTACGCGTCCCAGGCCGCCCCCCTTACGGGTCTCGAAGGACACCTGGTCCTCGCGGTACGTGGCGAAGTCGTACTTCTGCTTGCGCTCCTCGGTGACCGTGATGTTGGAGAACCCCGCGTCCAGCTTCCCGCTGTCCAGGCCCACGAAGAGGTTCTCCCACGAGGAGGGCTCGATGCGGGCCTTGAGGCCGAGGTTGTCGGCGACGAGGGTGGCGATGTCGGTCTCGACGCCGATCGGCGTGCGGTCGTCGCTGGCGTAGAAGTTCAGCGGCGGCGAGCCGTCGGTGCTGGAGCCGACCGCCAGGGTGCCCCGCTTCCTGATCTTCGCGGGCACCTGCGCGGCGAGCTTCGCGTCCTTGTGCCCGCGTACCCGGTGCTGCTGGGGGCTGTCGTCGAACTTCCGCTTCCCGCCGGCGGCCTGCGTCTCCGGCACGGCCGCGTTGCCGGCCCCGCAGGAGGTGAGCAGCAGGGCGCCGAGAGCGGTGACCGCGGTCGCGGCGGCTGTACGTGTGGTGTGTGCGCGCTTCATGTGCATGACTCGCATGACTCCCTGCCGTTCAGAGGACCTTGGAGAGGAACGCGCGGGTGCGCTCGTGCCGCGGGGCGTCCAGGACGGCGGTCGGCGGACCCTGTTCGACGACCCTGCCGCCGTCCATGAAGACGACGGAGTCGGCGACCTCGCGCGCGAAGCCGGTCTCGTGGGTGACGACGATCATCGTGGTGCCCTGCTCCGCGAGGTCCCTGATCACATCGAGCACCTCGCCGACCAGCTCGGGGTCGAGCGCCGAGGTCGGCTCGTCGAAGAGCAGCAGCTTGGGCTCGACGGCCAGCGCCCGCGCGATGGCGACCCGCTGCTGCTGCCCGCCGGAGAGCTGCCGCGGGTAGGCGTCCGCCTTGTCCGCGAGCCCGACCCGCTCCAGCAGCTCCTCGGCCTTGGCCGCGGCCTCCTTACGGGGTTTCCGCAGCGCCGAGACCGGTGCCTCGGTGATGTTGTCCAGGACGGTGAGGTGCGGGAAGAGGTGGAAGTCCTGGAACACGAAGCCGATGCGGGTGCGCTGCCGCAGGATCTCCCGCTCCCTCAGCTCGTACAGCTTGTTCCCGGCGCGGCGGTAACCGATCGGCGCACCGTCCACGCTGATCCACCCGCTGTCCACCTTCTCCAGGTGGTTGAGGGTGCGCAGCAGCGTGGACTTGCCGGAGCCCGAGGGGCCCAGCACCACGGTGACCTCGCCGGTGCCGACGGTGAGGTCCACGCCGCGCAGCACCTCCTGGGAGCCGAAGCTCTTGTGGACGGAGCGGACATCGACCATGGCGCTCATCGGGCGCCCTCCTTGGCGTCTGCGGTGTTCTTGGCCTGCTGGGTGTGCTTGACCTGCTGGGTGTGCTTGCTGAAGTGGCGTTCCACGTAGTGCTGGAGGACGCTGAGCGCGGTGGTGAGGAGGATGTACCAGGCCGTCGCCACCATGAGCAGCGGCACCACCCTGCCGTTCCGCCCGTAGATCACCTGGACCTGGTAGAAGAGCTCGCCGATCGCCATCACCGAGACGATCGAGGTGCCCTTGAAGAGGGAGATCACCTCGTTCGCGGCGTTCGGCAGGATCGAGCGCATGGCCTGCGGGAGCACGATGCGGCGGAGCTGCCGCAGCCGCGGGATGCCGAGCGCGGCCGCCGCCTCAAGCTGACCGCGGTCCACCGACTGCACCCCGCCGCGGACGATCTCGGCCGCGTACGCGGCCTGGTGCAGGGCCAGCCCCAGCACCGCCGCGCTCATCGCGCCGACCAGGCCCATCGTGTCGAGGGAGAAGAAGCCGGGCCCGAAGGGGATGCCGAAGTCCAGCCGCTTGTAGAGGTAGGACAGGTTGAACCAGAACAGGAGCTGCACGATCAGCGGGATCGAGCGGAAGGCCCAGATGTACGTGTAGGCCACGCCCTTGAGGAACGGGCTGGCCGACAGCCGCATGAAGGCGAGGACCAGCCCGAGCGCGAAGCCGAGCGCCGTGCCGTAGAAGGTGAGCTGGAGCGTCGTCCACACCGCGCGCACGATGGTCTGCGCGGTGAAGAACTGCGCGAACACCTCCCACTCCCACGCCGGGTTGGTGGCGAGCCCGTGCGCGAACTGGGCGAGCAGCACGGCGGTCGCGGCGGAGGCCACCCACCGCCAGGGGTGCCGGACGGGGACGACCTTGAGGGGTTGCGCATCGGGGCCCGGCGGCCCCTCCGAGGCTTCCGGGTCCGGCGGCCGCGGGTCCTGTTCCGTCTCCGGTGGAGCGGACGCCTTTTCGCTGGTGAGGGACATGTTCTTCCTTGGGGTGAGAGAGGCGAGCGGTCGCGTGAGGGGATCAGGCCGCGGCCCGACACGCGGCCACGCGCAGGAACTCCAGCGCGGCCCGCGCCGTCGCGTCGTTCTGCCGGAACGCGGGCGCGTTGGTGTGCGGCCGCGCGAAGGCCGCATAGGCGCGGGCGTTGGTGGGCGCGCCGAGCGCGATGCGCCGCGGGTGCGGGGTCCCGTCGGTGTCCAGCACCCGCCCGTCCCGCGGGTGCACGGCGAGCAGCCCGGTCGTGACCTGCGCGCCCTCGTCGTCCAGCACCTCCTCGCCGCCCGCGCCGTCCTCGTACAGGGCGCGCAGCAGCGGATCGCCGGTGCGGCGCACCGAGGGCGAGGGCAGCCGGGCCTCCACGAGGGCGCGCGCCGTCGTCACGTGGCCCGGCACGGCGGTGCTGCGGGCCCGGAATTCCCCGCCCCCCTCCGGCGGTTCGACGGCCTCCACGCTCAGCCCCGGACCGAGGAAGCGGACGAGGCCCGCGCGTTCCAACGCCAGGAGCTGGCGCAGCCTGTACGGGGGCGGCCCCGACGCGTAATAGCTGAAGAAGCCGTGCCACCAGCCGTCCACATCCTTGGTGCGGGAGCGCGGCGCGAGCCGTCCCGACGTGATGAGCTGCGGCATCTCCCCGTACACCGACAGCAGCGCGAGGAAGACCGCGAGGTCCTGGCTGCGTCCGGGATCGGCGCGGCGCTCCAGGTCGGCGGCGATGTACGAGCGCAGCGCGCCCTGGAGCGCGGCGTCGTCGGGGAAGCGCGCGCCGGCCAGCGGACGGTCCAGCGCGGTCAGGTCGAGCAGGTCGGCCGGGTCCGGCACGAACTGTTCGGCCAGCGCCCGCAGCCGGTCCTCGTCGGCCTCGGTCGCCGCGTACTTCTCCTCGAAGGCCGGCCAGCTCTCCCGTACACGCTCCGGGTGCGCGGTGAAGAGGCGGTGGTAGTGCGCGTATCCCAGCTCCTTGGCGATGTGCGGCCACACGTCGCGGCGGAAGTCCAGCGGCCCGGGGCGCCGCAGCAGCTCGGCGACCCGGTCCGGGCCGAAGAAGCGCGGGAGGGGCGGGCGTTCGCCGGTCCAGCCGTAGCCGATCTTCGCGTGGTACGGGACGCCGCGCCGCGAGCCCACGTGCAGCACGGGCTCGCGCCCCGAGGGCCGGTAGACGAGCTCGCCGCTCCCGCCCTCCCCGTACCGTCCGCCGCGGCCCTCGGTGAGCAGCACCATGAGGTCGACGAAGGCCAGTCCGAAGCCTCTGACCAGCACGTCCTCGCCGGGGCGCAGCGCGGACAGGTCGGCGTCCGCGGTGTAGGCGGGCGGCAGGTACGTGAGCCCGTGCGCGTCGGCGAAGGAGGACAGTTCGCTCTCCTCGCCGCGCGGCCCCGAGTCCAGGTGCCCGAGCGCGAGCACCACGAGGTCGGCGTGGAGCGGTGCGGCGCGGCCCTCCAGCCACACCCGCTGCCGCGCGCCGCGCGCGCCGGTGACCCGCACCGCGCGGCGCTGGTGGCGCCGCAGCCGTATCCCGGGCGGCAGCGCGGCCACGGCGCGCTCGTACACCCAGGCCAGATACGCGCCCTGCACCCGCCGCCCGGCGAAGCCGCCCGCTTCCAACTCCCGTACGGCGCTTGCCACTTGAGGGTCTGCCGGTGCCGGCTCGCGGCCCTCCCGTACGAGCGCGGCCCACTCGGCGAGCGAGGGCCCGGGGCGAATGGGGCCCTCGGCGCGCACCGAGTCGTCGGTGAACATCGTGACGTCCCCGGCCATCGAGTTCATCCACAGCAGCGGCGACTGCCCGTCCCGCCACACGCGGCCGCCGCCCGGCGGGTAGGGGTCCACGAGGTGCAGGTCGAGCTCGCCGTCCGGATACAGCTCGGCGGCGTTGGCGGCGATCCGCTCGATCAGTCCCGTGCCGCGCGGCCCGGCGCCGACGATCACCAGCGAGGGCACCTCCTCGTCGCCGCTCATCGGGCGTCCGCCTCGCCGCGCCCGTAGTGCCGCTCGATGAAGTGCTGCCCGACGCCGAGCAGCGAGGTCACCGCGAAGTACCAGAGCGTCGCGACGAGCAGCAGCGGAATGACCTGGTAGGTGCGGTGATAGACGAGCTGCACGGAGTAGAGCAGGTCCTGTACGGCGATCACGCTGATGATCGAGGTGCCCTTGAGGGTGCCGATCAGCAGGTTGCCTGCGGGCGGCACGATGGCGCGCATCGCCTGCGGCAGGATGATCCGCCGCAGCCGCCGCACGCGGCCGAGACCGAGCGACTGCGCCGCCTCGGTCTGCCCCTTGTCCACAGAGAGCAGCCCGCCGCGCACGATCTCGGCTGCGTACGCGGCCTCGTGCAGGGTGAGCCCGATGACGGCGACCGAGAGCGGGCCGAAGAGCTGGGTGGTCTTCACCGTCAGAAACTCGGGCCCGAACGGGACCCCCAGGCCCAGCGTCGGATACAGCGCCCCGATGTTGAACCAGAACAGGAGCTGCACCAGTACGGGCACCGAGCGGAACACCCACACGTAACCCCAGCTCACATACCGCAGCACGGGGTTGGACGACAGCCTCAGCACCGCGAGCAGGGTGCCGAGCGCGAAGCCGAGCAGCATCACCACGGCCGTGAGCCACAGCGTGAGCCCGAGGCCGCGGAGGACGGCGGTGGAGGTGAAGTACCGGCCCACGACGGCCCATTGGAAGGCGTCGTTGCGCACGACGCTGTTGAGCGCCATCGCGAGCAGCAGCAGGATCAGCGCGGCGGCGGCCCACTGGCCGGTGCGGCGTACGGGAACGATCCGGAGCGGGCCGGAGGAGTCATCGGAAGGAGGGCTGGGGCTCTGGGTGTCCTCGCTCGCTGTGCGCGGGGCGGAGGCGGCGCCGAGAGCATCCGTCGGGACGGACATGCGAAGGCTCCGTGACTGGGAGTCCGGCCGTCAGGCCGGATGAGAACGGATGCGCCTTCACACTCCGGCCGCGCCCCTCAGCACGACCGGACCTCGGAAGAGTAGGCAGCGCGGACGCGCGCTTGTCAAGAGCGTTCCGCAGGGGCCCGGCGGGGAGCAGCAGTTGACGTCTCCTCGGTCGCCTGTTCCACTTGGGCTCATGCGTCCCTTGCAGCGGCTGGTCACCCGCGACCACATCGACTTCGGTCGGGTGTGGTCCTGCTCCTGTCAGCGCTAGCGCCCTGCCGGGCGTGTGGGCCGATGACGGCCCCGCCCGACGTTTCTCGCTTTTCGTCGCCGGCTTTCCGGCTCTGTGCCGAGTGCTGACCTGGCGCAGTCACCGCCGGGAAACCGCCGGCCAATTCCGCTGAACTCCCTTTCCGCTGCGGCGGACAGGGGTTTCCCACGCCTTCACACCCCTCCCCTCATTCCGTTCCGCCCCGCGGAAGGATGCCTGTGCCCGCCCGCGACACCGTGCGCCTGACGACGCCTCACGACCCGCTCGCCCGGCCCCTTCTGGAGGAACTCTCCCGCGAGTACCGCACCCGTTACGGCTCGGACGCCGATCTGCGCCGCTATCCCGCCGCCGAGTTCGCACCGCCCGACGGCATGTTCCTGCTGCTCCTGGACAGCGGCGGGCAGGCCGTCGCGGGTGGCGCGTACCGCAGGTACGACGCGGAGACCGCCGAGCTCAAGCGCATCTGGACCCACTCGGAACACCGCCGCCGCGGCCTCGCCCGCCGGGTGCTGCGCGCCCTGGAGCGGGAGGCCGCACGACGCGGCTACCGGCGCATGTGGCTGACCACGGGACCGCGCCAGCCGGAGGCCAAGGGGCTGTATCTGGCCGCCGGTTACCGCCCGCTGTTCGACCTGTCCGCCGAGCCCGAGTCCCTCCGCAAGCTGCCGTTCGAGAAGCACCTCGACCCACCGGAGCCCCGCACACCATGAGCACCAGACGCCCCGTACGCCGCGCCCTGTCCGCCGCCCTGCTCCTCCCCGCGCTGCTCGCCGCGGTGTCCGGCTGCGGCACCGCCGCCCCGGCGGAGGGCGGAGGGCCCGCGCCTCTGCCCACCAAGGACGTGGTCTCCGCCGCGCGCAAGGATCCGAAGGCCGCGCGCCTGCTGCCCGCCTCCGTACGCGAGAAGGGCACGCTGCGGCTGGCCAGCAGCGTCGGTTCGCCGCCCTCCTCCGCGTACCTCGACGACGGCAGGACCGTGGTCGGCCAGGACATCGACTTCGCCGACGCCGCGGCCCGCGTACTCGGCCTGAAGCTGCAGCGCGAGGAGGCCGGCTTCGAGGCGATACTCCCCGCGCTCGGGAGCGGCAAGTACGACCTGGGCACCGGCAACTTCGGGGTGACCGACGACCGGCGCAGGAGCATCGACTTCGTCACGTACATCAACGACGGGCAGGGCTTCGCCGTGCGCGAGGACAGCGCGCTCAAGAAGGTCACCTCGCTGACCCAGCTCTGCGGGAAGACGGTGGCCACCGGCGCGGGCACCACCTTCGAGAAGACCTTGGAGGACCACAGGGCGGAATGCGCGAAGGCCGGGAAGAAGCCGTACTCGGTGAAGACCTACGCGGAGACCAGCGCCCCGTGGGCCGCGCTCCAACAGGGCCGGGCCGACGTCGTGATGAGCACCATCAACGGCGTGCGCTACGCGGTGAAACAGCAGCAGGGCCTGCGCTTCCTCAACGAGTACAAGCGGCTCGACGTGGGCTTCGCGCTCAAGAAGCACTCGCCGCTGGCGCCCGCCCTGCAGGCCGCCGTCGAACGCCTGAAGAAGGACGGCACCTACGACCGCATCCTCGAGAAGTGGGGCACCACGCCCTCGGCCATCGACCGCTCCCGCATCAGCCCGCCCGAAAAGAAGTGAGCGCCGCGCCGCCCCCGTCGCCGCCGCTCAGCAGTCGCACCCGCAGTCGCAGCCATCGCAACCGTCGCAGCAACTGCACGAATCACAGCAGTTGCATCCGTCACAGCAGTCGCAGCAGTCCCCGCACTTGTGGCACCAGCCCTCGCGGGACTGCCCGTTCCACGGGTCGTGGTACGGGTCGCGGCAGCACACCTGGCCCATGACGCAGAGCCCGGTCCACACCGCGCACCCCGCGAACAGCCCGCGCCTGCGCCCCCGGCCGCCCCGCCCGTCGTCGCCGCTGCCGCCGCCGTCGTCACCGTCGGGATCACCGCCGGGTCCGCCGGGCGCGTACGGATTCGGCTGCTGCGGCGCGTGCGGGCCCGCTCCGTGAACGGCGTTTTCGGTTGCCGAACAGCCGTGCCCACGGCCCCCGTCGTGCGGACCCGCCGCACCGGCGGCGCGGAACGACCGCTTCACCGACTTCCGCAGCTCCCTGCCGAGCAGCAGCCGCGCCAGGGCGCCGTCGGTGAACTCCACCTCGTCCAGCGCCAGCCGTATGCCGTACACCGCGTCGTCGCACAGCCGCCGCGCCTCGCGCAGGTCCGTGCCGGTCGCGGCCAGCGGATTCCACGCGCCGCTCTTCTCATCCGCCGTCAGGTCCTCCACGGCGTCCAGCAGATGGGCCAGCCGCCCGAACAACCTGCCCGTCTCGGCGAGCGGTTCCTGATTGCCGGGCCGCCCCGCGAGCACCGCCGTGTGCGCGAACGCCGCGGCCGTCGCCGTCTCCGCCGGCTCGGTGACCTCCAGCACCGAAGTGCCGGGCCCCGCCGCGTCCTCCAGCGCCCGCTGCCGGTCCACGGCGTCGGTGAGCAGCGCCGTGTCGAACCCGAGCCCGGCCCCCGTACGAGCGCCGGCGCGGTCCCATCCGGCGGCCACCGTGCGCGCGGCGGCTGCTACCGGCTTGCGGCGCAGCGCACCGTCGCCGTCGTCCGCGTGGTCGCGCATCTTCGCCGAGGCGAGTACGAGGGAGACCGCGGCGGCGAGCCGTGCTCCCTCGCCCTGCGCGACGGACGCCCTGCGCATGCCCCTCAACGGGCAGGGCCCGGCGGTGCGGCGCCATCCTCCTTCGCCGCCCGGCCGTTCGGCCTGCGCCTCTACCAGTACCGAGACGATCAGGCCGTCGTAATTGGTGGCGACACGCGAGAACTGCCCCGTTTCGCCCCGCAGTGCGAGGCACAGCCCGCACAGATGCGCCGTCCACTCCGTACTCAGCCGCTCGCCGAGCCCATGCCGGCAGGGCCGGACAATGCCGAACACCGCTCCCCCGTTCCGCAGTTCCGTGCTGTGGCACCGGCGCTCGGCATGACCGCAGCACCTCCGCAGGACATCACGCGGACCGCGCCGGCCGGTGCGGCAGGCACTCTAGCCCGTCACGTGCACGACAAACGGAGGGGGTCGTTCTCCGTCCGGGAAGCGGTCTTTCTCACCCGTCTGTCCCCCCGGCCACCCGTCCGGCGGCGCAGGGCGAAATCCGGTTCTCCGTCAGCTCCCGTTCCCCGCAAGGCGCCTGATACCACGCCAGATTCCCGTGCCGTTCGTGCACCAGTACCGTCACGAATCACGTTTCCAGTGGCTATCCGCTTGGCGCATCATCCGCCTCATGCACGACCATAGAGTTGCGGACGGTGCGGAAGCCGCGCAGAGGAAAGGAGGCGTCCATGGGATCGGTGCGCAAGGCGAGTGCTTGGCTCGGCCTCGTCGACGACAACGAGATGCGTTACTACGACGACGACTACGCCGAGGGGCCGGAGCCCGGCGACGCCGCCGACGCCACCCGCGAGCCGTGGGTGACGGACCCGCGGGTGCGGGTCACGGCGGAGGCCGCGCAGGACCAGGGCACGCGCATCGCGACGGTCACCCCGGACGGTTTCCGTGACGCGCGGGGCATCGGCGAGCTCTTCCGGGACGGCGTCCCGGTCATCATGAATCTGACGACCATGGAGCCGGCCGACGCCAAGCGCGTCGTCGACTTCGCCGCCGGGCTGACCTTCGGTCTGCGCGGTTCGATCGAACGGGTCGCGACCAGAGTGTTCCTGCTCTCCCCCGCCGACTACCACGTGGTCAGCGGCGAGGAGCGGCGCGCCGCCGAGGGCGGCTTCTTCAACCAGGACTGAGCCCGGCTCCCCTCGCGGGAGCCGGGCCGCGGTCCGCCCCTCCACGGTCCGCGCAACGGGGCGCGGCGGGGCGGCGGGGCCGGCGAGTGCGGCTCAGCGGAACGCCTCCAGGCCGGTGAGCGCCTTGCCGAGCACCAGTTGGTGCATCTCGACGGTGCCCTCGTAGGTGAGCACCGACTCCAGGTTGTTGGCGTGCCGCATCACGGGATATTCGAGGGAGATCCCGTTCGCGCCGAGCACGGTGCGGGCGGTGCGGCAGATCTCGATGGCCTCCCGCACGTTGTTCAGCTTGCCGAAGCTGACCTGCTCGGGGCGCAGTCCGACGGCGTCCATGCGGCGGCCCAGGTGGTGCGCGAGCAGGATGCCCTTGTGCAGCTCGACCGCCATGTCGGCGAGCTTGGCCTGGGTGAGCTGGAATCCGCCGATGGGCTTCCCGAACTGCTCGCGGGTCTTCGCGTACTCCAGCGCCGACTCGAAGGCGGAGCGGGCCGCGCCCATCGAGCCCCACACGATCCCGTACCGCGCGTGGCTGAGGCAGCTCAGCGGGCCGCGCAGCCCGGTGACCTCGGGGAGCACGGCGTCGGCCGGCAGCCGGACCTCGTCCAGCACGAGTTCGCTGGTGACCGAGGCGCGCAGGGACATCTTGTGCTTGATCTCGGGCGCGGAGAAGCCGGGGCTGTCGGTGGGGACGACGAAGCCGCGTACGCCGTCGTCGGTACGGGCCCAGACGACGGCCACCCCGGCGACCGAGCCGTTGGTGATCCACATCTTGCGCCCGGTGAGCACCCAGTCGGAGCCGTCCCTCTTCGCGTACGTACGCATCCCGGCGGGGTCCGAGCCGTGGTCGGGCTCGGTCAGGCCGAAGCAGCCGATGACCTCGCCCGACGCCATGCGCGGCAGCCACTGCTGCTTCTGCTCCTCGCTGCCGTAGCGGTGGATCGCGTACATGGCGAGCGAGCCCTGCACCGAGACCAGGGAGCGGATGCCGGAGTCGGCTGCCTCCAGCTCCAGGCAGGCGAGGCCGTACTGCACCGAGCTGGCGCCCGCGCAGCCGTAGCCCTCCAGGGACATGCCCAGGGCGCCGATCCCGCCGAGTTCGCGGGCGAGCTCGCGCACGCCGGGGAGCTCACCGCTCTCGTACCACTCGGCGATGTGCGGCAGCACGCGGTCCGCCGCCCAGGTCCGCACGGTGTCGCGCACCGCGCGGTCCTCGTCGCTCAGCAGGTCGTCGAGGCCCAGCGGGTCGCCGGCGTCGAACGCGGGGCGCTTGCTCATGGTGGGTGCCTCCCGGCAGGAAGATCAGCAGCGGCTCGCCGCTGACGCTACGACCGGCCCACACCGCTCGACAAGAGGTCCCCGGGGCCGCTGTCCTGGTCGTTCCTCCCCGGCGCAGGCCCTGGGCCGCCGCCCCTCGCCCTCTCCCGCGCGCGGCCCTGCTCCATGCTGCGCGGCAGCCGCAGCGCGGCGAGCGCCCCCAGCACCAGCAGTCCGGCACTGACGGTGAGCGTCACGTGCAGCCCGTGGACGAAGGCGTCGCGCGCGGCCTCGCGGAGCGCGGCCCCGGTGCCCCCGCCGAGCTGGTCGGCGACCTCGTACGCCTCGCCCAGCGAGTGGCTGGCGTCCCCGGCGTCGGGGCGCGGCACGCCCTTGAGCTCGCGGACGCCGGGCGCGTAGGCGGCGTTCATCACGCTGCCGAGGAGCGCGATGCCGATGCCGGCGCCGAGCTGGTACGCGGTCTCGCCGACGGCGGCGGCGCCGCCCGCCTGGTCCGCCGGTGCCTCGCTGAGCATCGACTCGTAACACCCGAAGAGCGTGGTCTCCAGGCCGAAGCCGAGCAGCACGAAGCCGCCGATGAGCGCGGCGGGACGATCCTCCTGGCCGACGGTCAGCAGGCTGAGCACGGCGACCGCGGTGAGCAGGAAGCCGAGCGAGACCATGGCGCGCGGGCCCAGCAGCCGCAGCAGGCGGGAGCCGCACAGGCCGGCGGCGATGGCGGCGAGGGAGAGCGGCAGCAGGCGCAGCCCCGTCTGCAACGGGGAGAGGCCGAGCACCAGTTGGAGGTACTGCGCGGCGATCAGCGCGAGCCCCACCAGGGCGAGCACGGTGAGCACGATGCAGCCCAGCGAGGTACCGAAGGCGGGCCGCGCGACGGTGCGGAAGTCGATGAGCGGGTGCGCGCGCCGGCGCTGCCGCAGCACGAAGGTGACCAGCAGCACGACGCCGAGCACCAGCGGGACGATGGTCAGGGGCGAGAGCGGATCGCCGCTGCCCGCGCGCTTCACGCCGAGGATCACGCCGAAGAGCCCGGTCGCGGCGAGCACCGCGCCGAGCACGTCCCACGGCCCCTCGGCGTCGCTGGTGGACTCGGGCAGCAGCCAGCGGCCCACGGGGAGGCTGGCCGCCATCAGCGGGATGTTGACCAGGAACACCGAGCCCCACCAGAAGTGCTCCAGCAGGGCGCCGCCGACCAGCGGCCCCACCGCGGCGCCGACCGCGGCGACCGCGCTCCAGATGCCGACGGCGAGCGCGCGCTCCCTGCGGTCGGGGAAGACCAGCCGCAGGATCGACAGGGTGGCGGGCATGATCATGGCGCCGCCGACCCCGAGCAGGGCGCGGGCGGCGATCAGCACTCCTGGGGTGTGCGCGTAGGCGGCCAGCGCGGAGGCCAGCGCGAACAGCGCGTAACCGAACAGCAGCACACGGCGTCGCCCGATCCGGTCGCCGAGCGTGCCGAAGAGGATGAGGAGGGCGGCGCACACGAGCGGATAGGCGTCCACGATCCAGAGCAGCTCGGCCGCGCCGGGCCGCAGGTCCTCGGTGACCGCGGGAACGGCCACGTGCAGCACCGTGGCGTCGATCGCGACGAGCAGCAGGCTGGCGCAGAGAACGACGAGGACGGTCCAGCGGTTGGCGGGACCGCGGTGGACCGGCGGCTGTTCGGGGACGTCCGCCGCCTCCTGGCCCCTGGCCGTGGTCGTCCCGGACATGTACGCACCTCCTCTTGCGCTCGCGCCTTCCCGTGAGTCCGTGGGAGATCGCCGTCAGCGGTGCCGGGACAGTGCACCGCGGCACGGATGCGGAAGGGCGAGTGGGCGTTAGCGTACGCGAGACGTCGCGGGCGCAGCGTGGCGCATCACACTTCGCCTCCCGGCTCGCACACACCTTCCCGCTCGGGTCCCCCGCACGGGGCGCGCACGAGCGGCGCCCCGGGCAGCGTAGGCGAGACAGGGGGGCGCGGCCCAGCCGCGCACGGGGGCGTCGCGGCGGCGCACCGGGGCCGAGGCCGGTCCGCGGCCGGTCCGCGCGGCCCTTCCCCTTCCCGGCATAGGAAGGGGGAATTCCCCCTTACCTGTCGGTGAACGCAATTCTTTCAACGGTGCGGATTGTCACTCCGCAATCAACCACCCGGATTGCCGTGGGTAAGTCCCGGATAAGCTGCGGGAATTCACGGAACAATGGCCCGCGTGAGACGCACTCCACATCACATCGTCATCACGAACCCGGTGACATGTCAGAACCCCTCTCGCGGCCGATGTACCGTCGATTGGGTGCGTACCGACCGAATCCTCGCCCGGCTTGAGCAAGAGCCGGAGCGACCTAGCAGCCGCGATGTGCCGCGCATGAGCCGCACCCGCATCGCGTTGTGCGGCGTGACATTGGTGCTGTATGCGCTCATTGTCCTTGCCGTGCTCATGCCGACCGAACTCGTGCGGCTCGACTGGCAGCTCTTCCTCTTCCGGCCCTACAAGCAGTGGCCGGAAGTGCACGCGCTCCTCGACTACTTCGTCGTGCTGGGCCAGCGCGGCCCCACGGCCGTGCTCGTGATGGCCTGGCTGGGCTGGCGCTCCTGGCGCCAGCGGACGCTGCGGCCGCTGCTGGTGCTGGGCACCTCGCTGCTGCTGCTGAACGCCTCGGTCGGCGCCGTGAAGTACGGGCTGGGGCGGCAGGGCCCGCACTACGCGACCTCGATCGGCTCCGCCGAACTCTTCGCCGGCGGCGACATATTCCCCTCGGGACACACCGCCAACGCCGTGGTGACCTGGGGCATCCTCGCCTATCTCGCGACCACGCCGAGGGCCCGCAGATGGCTGTCCGTGGTCGCCGCCTTCTTCTCCCTCAGCATCGGCGTGACCACGGTCTACCTGGGCACGCACTGGCTCAGCGACGTGGTGCTCGGCTGGGCGGCCGGGCTGCTGGTGCTCCTGGCACTGCCCTGGTGCGAGCCCGCCATCGCGCGGGTGGAGGCGCTGATCTTCGCGCTGCGTGCCAGGTTCCGCTGGTCACAGCAGCGCCGGCGCGGTCTGGTGCCCGCGCCGGCCGCACCGGTGGGGGCGCAGTCGCAGGCGCATTCCGGGCACGCCGCCCCTTCCGCGCACGGCGCGCGCGGCACGGCCGCCGCCTCGGCCCTGCAGAGCGCGCAGCAGACGGCCTCGCAGATGGCCCAGGACGAGGCCGCGGAGAGCGGCGCGGGCGCACCGGGAGCGCGCCCGTCCGCCGCGTCCTCGGCCACCGGCGGGTCCTCGGGCGGCGCCGCGGCGCGGCACCACGCGGCGGGCGCCCGCCAGCACCCGCTGCACCCCGACCGCGGAATCCGGCCGGTGCGGCAGCGCTGAGCACCGCGGCGCCGGACACCGCGGCGGCCCGCACACCGGCACCGCGGGGGCGCACCGGCGCATTCCCCAACTGACCGCACCGCCGGGCGAGTACGGCCCGCCGTACCGGGAATCCCCTTGAGCGCGGGGCACGGTACGCACAGCCTTCGCCCCGCACACAACGGCCCCGGCACTCCTCGCGAGTGCCGGGGCCGTGTCGTGTGCGCGGGGCTTCCGTGGGCGGCGGCGCGTCCCGTGTGCGGCGCTCCCGTGGGCGCGGCGGGTCCTCAGCCGGGCCAGCAGCGGACCACGGTGCCTCCCTCGACCGCCAGATTGATGCGCCCCACCAGGTACTCCATGGTGATGACCGCGTCCGGTGCGAGCGTCCGCACGGTGCTCCAGCCCCGCTCGTAGGCGCGCGCTTCGGCGTCGTCCACGGCGAGTCCCACATAGCTCTCCGGCTCGTCCGCAGACGGATCGGGTGCCGCTGATTCCGGTGCCATGCGGGACACCGTACGACCTCGCGTTATCAGCCCGGAAGTCCCGGCCCGATCCGTGCCGCGTCACACTTCTGTCACAGCATCACAGGCGCGCTGCGCAGTTACCCGTATCACTCGTACGTGCCCGATGCAGCCGGTCGATTTCCGGGCGCGCGGACTTCCCCGATTCCGCGTTCGGAAACCAACACCCGCAAGGACGCCGGGAATTCACACGGGGTCCGGATTTCCGTTTGCCGGACGGGCCGCGGGTACCCGGCGCTGCGAGGAACCCCCATGACAGACAACGAAGACCTCGCACCGATCGAAGTGATGCGCGCGGCCCGCGACGAACTCGCGGAGCTGACCGGTATGTGCGCGGAGTCCGTGTCCAAGTTGCAGCGCGAAGGCGACGGCTGGGCTCTGGAGATCGAAGTGCTCGAACTCTCGCGCATCCCGGACACGATGAGCCTGCTGGCCACCTACGAGGTGACCCTCGACGGCGGCGGCCGGCTCACCGGCTACCGGCGGCTGCGGCGTTACGAGCGCGGCCGCACCGGCTCATGAGCCCAGGCGCTCACCCGGTGAGGGGAGCGCCGCCGGCGGCCGCGCGCCGTCCACCCGGGAGGGGTGAACCACCGACATGACCGTTGTTCCGGCACAGCAGCAGACCGGCGGCGGAGGAGGCACCAGCGGCCTGTACGACGTACTGGAACTCGTCCTCGACAGGGGGCTCGTGATCGACGCCTTCGTCCGCGTGTCCCTCGTCGGCATCGAGATCCTGAAGATCGACGTACGCGTCGTGGTGGCGAGCGTGGACACGTACCTGCGCTTCGCCGAGGCCTGCAACCGGCTGGACCTGGAGTCCGGCCAGAAGAAGCCGTCCGGGCTGCCCGAGGCCGTCGGCGAGATCACCGAGTCCGGCGCCGAGGGCAAGACCAAGGGCGCGCTGTCCGGCGCCGCGCAGACGTTCTCCGACGCGTTCAAGCAGGGCCGCGAGGAGGGTGACGGCGCACGAGCGGGCGACGGGCGCGAGAAGCAGAGCTCGGGCGCCAGGCGCCGCCCCGCCTCCCGCAGGAAGGAGGAGTCCGAGTGAGCGTGTACGTGTACGGGATCGCCAGGGACGATCACCCCGCGCTGCCCGAGCGCATGGAGGGCGTCGGTGACCCGCCCCGCGCGGTGCGCACCGTGCGCGAGGGCGGTCTCGCGGCCGTCGTCAGCGACTGCCCCGAGGATCTGCGGCCCCGGCGCCGCGATCTGCTGGCCCATCAGCAGGTGCTGACCGAGACCGCGGCGGCCGACGTGGTGCTGCCGCTGCGCTTCGGCAGCGTCTCGGCCGACGAGGACACGGTGCGCTCGGTCCTCTCCGAGCACTCCGAGCACTACCGCGGCCAGCTCGCCGAGCTGGAGGGCTGCGTGGAGTACAACGTGAAGGCCGCGCACCACGAGGAGGCCGTCCTGCACCAGGTGCTGGAGGAGGAGCCCGGGGTACGGCGGCTGAGCGCGGCCAACCAGGCGGCGGGCGGCGGCACCTACCAGGACCGGATCCGGCTGGGCGAGCTGGTCGCCGAGGCCGTGCGGCAGCGCGAGGAGCGGGACGCCCGGCGCGTCGAGGAGGCACTGGCGCCGCACGCCGAGCGGCACTGCCCGGGCCCCGAGGGCCAGGGCTGGCTGGCCAACCTCTGCCTGCTCGTACGCCAGGTACCGCGGGCACCGGGGGGCGCGCAGGACCCGCAGGCTTCGGAGGCTTCTGAGGAGGAACCGCAGCCGTCCGCGCAGTCGCGGCAGGACGGTGCCGAAGGACTGCTCGCCGCCGTCGACCGGCTGCGCGAGGCCAACCCGCAGCTCGACGTGCGGGTCTCGGGACCGCTGCCGCCGTACAGCTTCGTGATCCAGCCGGTGGCGGCCGACGCGCCCCCGCCCGGCGGACCCGAGCAGCCGCAGCGGCCGCAGCAGTACGCGGGGTGACCGCCGATGGGCCTGCTCGGCGAGGTGCTGAAGCTGCCGGCCGCGCCCGTGCGCGGCGTCGGATGGGTGCTGCGGCAGGTGGTGGCCGAGGCGGAGCGGCAGTACCGCGACCCCTCGGCCGTACAGGAGGAACTGCGCCGGCTGGCCGAGGACCTGGACGCGGGGCGCATCGGCCGGGAGGAGTTCGAGCGGCGCGAGGAGGAGCTGCTGGACCGCCTGGAGGCGGCGGGCGCGGCACAGGAGACGGGACCGCAGGAGGAGCGAGGAGAGCCCCGATGACGAATCGCATGGCGCTGGCACTGGCCGTCACGGGCGGCTACGTACTGGGCCGTACGAAGAAGATGCGGCTGGCCCTCGGGGTCGGCGGGATGGTGCTGGGCCGGCGCCTGAACCTCGGCCCCCGGCAGCTCGCCGGGATGCTCGGCGAGCAGATCAAGGACAACCCGCAGCTCGCCGAGCTGGGCGGCCAGTTGCGCGAGGACCTGTCCGGTGTCGGCAGGGCCGCGACCGGCGCGCTGGTGAGCCGGCAGCTGGAGAACCTCGCCGACTCGCTGCACGGCCGCACGGAGGACATCCGCGACGGCCTCGGCGCGGCGATACCCGGCGAGGTGGTCGACAGCGAGGAGGACGAGCAGGAGGAGCAGGGCCGGGACGAGGAGCGGGACGAGGACGAGAGCGCGTCCGCCTCCAGCGAGGACGGCAAGGGCGGCGCGGCCGGCAAGAGCAGCAAGCCCTCCCCCGACACCAGCACCAGCACCAGCACCAAGAAGGCCGCCTCCGCCGCCAAGTCCGGCGCGGGCACCGCACGTTCGGCCACCGGCAAGGCGGCGGGAAAGACTCGTTCCGCCTCCGCCAAGGGCGCGGGCAAGGCACCTGCCAAGTCGGCCAAGGCGGCGTCCCAGGGCAAGTCGGCGGCCAAGACCGCGGGCGGGAAGGCCCGCACCGGCGCGGGAGGTGACCGCCGTGGCTGAGCGGCAGAACAGGCGCGAGGGCGACTCCGTACTCGGCAGCCTCAAGGAGGAGCTGCGCGGGCCCGCGGTGGACCGCCTCAAGGAGGAGGCCGCGCACTACGCGGCCGCACAGGCGCAGCGCCTGGTCAGCGCGACGGGCCGCAAGCTCGGCGCGACCACCGACCGCCTCAACGAGGTGGCGGAGGGCCGCAGTCCCGGCCTGCTCTCGCTGGCGAAGGAGGGCGGGAAGAAGGCCGCACAGGGCAAGGGCCCGCTCCGTTCGGCGCTGGAGATCGGCGCGTCGAATGTCAAGGACAAGGCGAAGGAGGCCGTCCAGAGCCTCGGCGGCTCCCGCAAGGGCGGCGGCGGACAGGGCAAGTTCGTCACGATCGCCGAGCAGACCGACGTGGGCGTGCCGGTGCGCGAGGCGTACGGCCAGTGGACGCAGTTCCAGGAGTTCAGCACCTTCACCAAGGGCGTGCAGGGCGTGGAGGCCACCGACGACACCTCCTCCAACTGGCGCGCCAAGGTGTTCTGGTCGCAGCGGAGCTGGAAGGCGGACGTCACGGAGCAGGTGCCGGACGAGCGGATCGCCTGGACCTCCGAGGGCGCCAAGGGCACCACCAAGGGCGTCGTGACCTTCCACGAGCTGGCGCCGAACCTGACCCGGGTGCTGCTGGTCATCGAGTACTACCCGAAGGGCCTCTTCGAGAAGACCGGCAACATCTGGCGCGCCCAGGGCCGCAGGGCCCGCCTCGACCTCAAGCACTTCCGCCGCTTCGTCACGATGCGCGGCGAGGCCACCGGCGCCTGGCGCGGCGAGATCCGCGACGGCGAGGTCGTCCGCGGACACGAGGAGGCCGTGGAGGCCGAGGGCGAGCGGGACTCCGCGCCGGCCGAGGACGAGCAGGAGGCGCCGGCCGAGCCCGAGGAGCCCGACGGCGACGAGGCCGAAGTCGAGGAGGACGAGGAGGACTTCGAGGGCGAGGAGCCGCCCGAGGAGGACGACGAGGAGACCTACGAGGACGAGCGCCGGTACGGGGACGAGGAACCGTACGAGGACGAGGAGCCGTACGAGAGCGAGGACGAAGGCGAGGGCGCGGGGAAGCGCACCCGCTCGCGGCGCACCGTGGAGAGCGCGCGATGACGGCTCTCCCCGAGCGCTACGCCTCGCAGGGCGGCGGCTCCAACCTCGCCGACATCCTCGAACGCGTCCTGGACAAGGGCGTCGTCATCGCCGGCGACATCCGCATCGACCTGCTCGACATCGAGCTGCTCACGATCAAGCTCCGGCTGATCGTGGCCTCGGTCGAGCGGGCCGAGGAGATGGGCATCGACTGGTGGCGCGACGACCCCTCGCTGTCCTCGCAGGCCCGCACCCGCGCGGTCGAGCGCGGCGACGGGCAGCCGGAGCTCGAACAGGGCCGGCTCCGCGAGGAGAACGACCGCCTCCGCGCCCGCATCGAGGAGCTGGAGAGCGCGGACACGGGCGCGGAAACGGACACGGCGGAGAACGGCACGGCCGACGGCGGCGGACGGCACGGCGCGCAGGACGGCGGACGACAGCGGGCCGCACAGCCCCGGAAGAGGACACAGGCCCGCAAGAAGACACAGCCCCGGAAGGAGCAGAGCGGTGACTGAGGAGCGGACCCCGCCCCTGCTGTACGTGTACGCGGTGCTGGACGAGGACGCGGCGGCCGCCGCCCACGCCACCGGTGTGCGGGGCGTGGGCGGCGGCCCCGTGGAGGTGCTGCGGCACGCCGGGCTGGCCGCGCTCGTCGGCCCCGTACCGCACACGGAGTTCGACGAGGAGCCGCTGCGGCGGAACCTGGAGGACCTGGACTGGCTGGAGCGCACCGCGCGCGCCCACCAGGGCGTGGTGGCGCGGGCCGCGCGCCGGGCCGACGTGCTGCCGCTGCGGATGACCACGGTCTGTCGCGGCGAGGCGGGAGTGCGGCGGCTGCTCGCCGAGGGGCGGGCCCGCTTCGCCGCGGCGCTGGAGGCGCTGTCGGGCCGCGTCGAATGGGGCGTGAAGGTCTTCGCCGCGACACCGGCCCCCGGCACGCCGCGCGCCGACTCGCCCCGTACGGGCGGCCGTTCGGCCCCGGCCGCCGGTGCGGGGCGCGCCTATCTGCGGCAGCGGAGCGGCGCACGCAGGGAGGCGGAGGCGCACGCGGCCCGAGCCGACGCGTGCGCACACGAGGTGCACGACGCGCTGGCGGCGCTCGCCGAACGCACCCGCCTCTACCGGCCGCAGCACCCGCAGCTCTCCGGCACGACGGCCGAGAACCTGCTGAACGCCGCCTATCTGGTGCCCGAGCGGCACTCCGAGGCGTTCGCCGAGCGGGTGGGCAAGCTGGCCGAGCGCGAGCCCGCGGTACGCATCGAGCTGACCGGCCCGTGGGCCCCCTACTCCTTCGCCGATGCCGTGGCCGACGCCGGCACGGAGGGCCGGGATGACGCGTCCGTACGAGGATGAGCCGTACGGCGGCGGGGGCGGGGACGGCCTCGTACCGGAGCACGCGCCGGACCACGTACCCGATCACCGACGGCCGCTCGCGCAGCGGCAGATCGCGCTGGTCGACCTGCTCGACAGGCTGCTGGCGGGCGGCGCCGTCGTCGCCGGCGACCTGACGCTGCGCATCGCCGACGTGGACCTGGTGCGCATCGACCTGCGCGCGCTGATCAGCTCGGTGAACGACCGGGTGCCCTCGCCCTTTCCGGACGCTCCCGTACCGCCCACCGCTCCCGCACCGGAGGAGCACGAGCCATGACCGAGAACGCGCACCGCTCCCCCCGCTCCCGCACCGTGGAGCTGGACCGGGACACCGTCGAGCACGACCTGATGCGCCTGGTGCTCACCGTCGTCGAGCTGCTGCGGCAGCTGATGGAGCGGCAGGCGCTGCGCCGCGTCGACCAGGGAGACCTGAGCGAGGACCAGGAGGAGCGGATCGGCCTGACCCTCATGCTGCTCGCCGAGCGCATGGACGAGCTGTGCGAGCGCTACGGAATCGACCCCTCGGAACTCAACCTGGATCTCGGGCCGCTCGGCCCATTGCTGCCGCGCGACTGAGGGCAGCATCATTGGGCGGTTGGTCCGCACGGCCCACGCACCTCCCGTACCGCAGCGCGGCGAAGGGGCACCGTATGGCGACGCACACCGCAGACGTGACCTCCCAGGGATACCCCGCGGGGCGTCCGCGGCAGCCAGGCCGGCTGGTCGTGGACTGGCTGACCACCACGGACCACAAGAAGATCGGGCACCTCTACCTGGTCACGGCGTTCGGCTTCTTCCTGGTGGGCGGCGTGATGGCGCTGCTGATGCGGGCCGAACTCGCGCGGCCCGGCATGCAGTTGATGACCAACCAGGAGTTCAACCAGGCGTTCACGCTGCACGGCACGATCATGCTGCTGCTGTTCGCCACCCCGATGTTCGCGGGCTTCGCCAACGAGATCATGCCGCTGCAGATCGGCTCGCCCGACGTGGCCTTCCCGCGGCTGAACATGCTCTCCTACTGGCTGTTCCTGTTCGGCGGCGTGATCGTGCTGGCCAGCCTGATGGTGCCGGGAGGGCCCGCGGCCTTCGGCTGGTTCGCCTACGCGCCGCTCAACTCGCTGACCCGCTCCCCCGGCGTCGGCGCGGACATGTGGATCATGGGCCTGGCGCTCTCCGGGTTCGGCACCATCCTGGGCTCGGTCAACTTCCTGACCACCATCATCGGGATGCGCGCGCCGGGGATGACGATGTTCCGGATGCCGGTGTTCACCTGGAACACCCTGTTCACCTCGATCCTGGTGCTGGTGGCCTTCCCCGTACTGGCGGCGGCGCTGCTGTGCCTGGAGGCGGACCGGCGGTTCGGGGCAGTGGTGTTCGAGGCGTCCAGCGGCGGATCGCTGCTGTGGCAGCACCTGTTCTGGTTCTTCGGGCATCCGGAGGTCTACATCATCGCGCTGCCGTTCTTCGGCATCATCACCGAGATCATCCCGGTCTTCTCCCGGAAGCCGATCTTCGGCTATGTGATGCTGATCGGCGCCACGATGGCCATCACCGGGCTGTCGCTGGTGGTGTGGGCGCACCACATGTTCACCACGGGCGGGGTGCTGCTGCCGTTCTTCTCCTTCATGTCGTTCCTGATCGCGGTGCCGACGGGTGTGAAGTTCTTCAACTGGATCGGCACCATGTGGCGCGGCTCGCTCTCCTTCGAGACGCCGATGCTGTGGGCCATCGGCTTCCTCGTGAGCTTCCTGTTCGGCGGCCTGACCGGCGTGATCCTCGCCTCCCCGCCGCTGGACTTCCACGTGTCCGACACCTACTTCGTGGTGGCGCACTTCCACTACGTGGTGTTCGGCACGGTGGTGTTCGCGATGTTCGCCGGCTTCTACTTCTGGTGGCCGAAGTTCACCGGCAAGATGCTGGACGAGCGGCTCGGGAAGATCCACTTCTGGGCCCTCTTCGTGGGATTCCACCTGACCTTCCTGGTCCAGCACTGGCTGGGCGTCGAGGGCATGCCCCGGCGGTACGCGGACTACCTGGCCGCCGACGGCTTCACCGCGCTCAACACGCTGTCCTCGATCGGCGCCTTCCTGCTGGGCCTGTCCACGCTGCCGTTCCTCTACAACGTCTGGAAGACCGCCAAGTACGGGAAGCGGGTGGAGACCGAGGACCCCTGGGGCTTCGGCCGCTCGCTGGAGTGGGCCACCTCGTGCCCGCCGCCGCGGCACAACTTCGTGACCCTGCCGCGCATCCGCTCCGAGTCCCCGGCCTTCGACCTGCACCACCCCGAAGTGGTGGCGTACGAGGCCCAGTACGAGGCGAGCCTGCGGCGCGAGGGCGCCCGGGAGGCCCCGCCGGCCCCGGAAGCGGCCGGTCCTGACACGACGGAGGGCCCGGACTGAGCCGGGCCCTCCTCCAAGCTCCGGGCCGGGGGCGCCTCCTGACCGCAGGCGGCGCCCCCGGCCGCCGTCTCACCAGCGGTACCAGCGCGCCCTGCCGCCTCCGGCGGCCGTGCCGCGCGCCAGGAAGCCGACCAGCCAGATCACCAGGACGGCGAGGGCGATCCACCACAGCGCCTTCAGCGCGAAGCCCGCGCCGAACAGGATCAGTGCCAGCAGCAGTACCAGCAGAATGGGAACCATCGCTCAGAACACCTCCAGCCCACCGGGTAGCCAGGAGGCGGCGGTTCACACCGTTCCTGCGGCTCCCTCTGCCACCCGCAGCGCCAGGTCGTTGTCCGCCGTGTAACAGGGCTGCACGGTCAACGCATCGGCACCGTCGCCCACTCGGCCCGGCGCGTAGACGTAGGTGTGCTCCTTGTCGGCCACGTCGTCGAGTATCCGCGCGATGCGCACCGGCTGCGCCTCCTCGGTGCCGCCGTCCCCGTCGCCGCCGGTCGCGAGCAGCAGCCGCCAGGGCAGCGCCGCGTGCCCCGCCAGGTCCGCGTACCGCAGCCGAACGGTGAACGCGGCGCCCTCCGCCCCCGATTCGTCCTCCACCCGGCTCACCGGCACGGTCACCCGCGCGGGCTCGCGCGCCCCGGCCGGATCGCGGAGCTGGGCCACCAGGGCCGCCTCGGCGCCGAGCTCGGCCCCGTACAGCCGGCCCTCCAGCACGAAACCGTCCTCGTCGGCGTGGAGTTCGCCGGCCTCCGCGTGCGGCCAGCGCAGCCAGGCGCGCACCGTGAGGTGCCCGTCGACGGCCGCGTACGGTATCCGCACACCCAGCCAGGTGCGCCCGTGCCGCGGGGTGCGTCCGGTCAGCGAGCGCAGGTCGTGCGCGCCGTGCCGCATCCGCTGCGGGCCCTCGTCGCCCGCCGCGCCGTCCAGGCAGCCGCCCTCCAGATAGGCGTCCCAGCGGCCCTCGGGCAGCGACATCGTGCTGGGCAGCGCGGCGCGCAGCGGTCCGCCGGGCGCGACGGGGGTGAGCGGCAGGCGTACCGTTCCGTCGCCGTTGTCCAGCGGGTCCGTGCCGCGCCGCACGAGCAGGACGGCGGCGTTCTCCAGCGCGCGGGCGCGCACGGCGGGCGGAATCTCGTGCGCGGGCTCCGGCAGCCGTACGTCGAAGGTCAGCCCGCCCGCGCCGTCGGCCGTGCAGTCGGCGACGGGCAACTGGGCGGTGTCCTGGGCAGGTTGCGGCGGCAGGCCCCTGCCGTGCCGCAGGGCGCCGCGGTGCGGCACGGTCTCCGCCGGCGTCGGCGGAGTGCTCTCGGTGGTGGCCCGGGTGGTCATGCTCGAGCTCCAAGGGGCGCGGTGTGGCAGGTGCCGGACATCTGCTGCCCGGCGGGGTCGGCACCGTCGGCGAACGCGCTGCCCGGCGGTGCCTCGTGGTGCGCGCCGTGCGGCTCCGGGCCGCGGCGCGCCCCCTCCTGGTACACGGTGTGCGGTGCTCCGGCGTGCCACGGGCGCTGGGCGTGCGCTCGCGCGGTGGCGCCGGCCGTCCGGTATGTGCCTCCGATCGGGTGTCCATCGCTGTTCAGAAAAGAAATATGCATTTCACCCGTGTCCAACGGTACTTCGCGGCCAGCCCTCTCTGTCCGCCTGCCACCCTGTTGGACCAGGTCGTCCCGTTAAAGGTTGGGGACTATCACCACCTTGTTCCCGAAGTGTTGGGACATCGTGAGGCGGATCGGGGAACTCCGCGGCCCGGCCGTCCGTTCACAGACCCCGCTCAGGGCCGGTAGCCGAGCTGCGGGACGGTGAAGCAGGTGCGGGTCATCTCGCCCTGGGTGACCCATCCCCGCCCGTCACGCCAGCGCGCCACGGACAGGCAGGTACGGCGTTCGCGCGGCGGCTCCCTGTGCCGCTCGTAGGACACGGGCAGGAGCAGCCCGTGCGCGGTGTAGGGCTTCCTGCGCTCCACATAGCGCTCCACACATGCGCGCGTCAACTCCCGGCACGCATATGCCGCATCGCGCAGCCAGCGCGCCGCCGCCCAGCCCTCCAGCTGCCACTGGGACAGCCGCTCGCCGTGCGCGCCCGTCCTGTGCTGCCGCGCCATCTCGCGGCGGAACTCGCGCACGGCAGGGTGCCCGGTGTCCTGGTAGTTGCGGCTGCTGCCGGTGGCCCAGAGCGCGTTGCGGCAGCGCGGTGCGCGCTTGTAGTCGCCGGGGACGGCCGCGTTCCAGTTCTGCACGTTGGTCACCTTCGCGGTGGGCCGCACCCCGGCCGCGTCCATGGCCTCGCAGAGCTGCGCGTTGCCGTGCGTGTCCAGCGCGTCGAAGACCAGATCGGCGCGGCGCTCGCGCATCCGGGCCGCCAGCGCGGCGAAGTCCGGCAGCGCGAAGTCGGCGGTCAGCGGGATGACCTTGTACCCCTCGGCGCGCAGTCCGCGGGTCACCAGTCTGGCGTAGGAGGCGGAGGCCGCCTGGTTGTACGCGACGACTGCTGCGGTGCGCGCGCCGTGCTCGCGCTTGAAGTACCGGTAGACCTCCGTCCCGCCGTACAGCTTCCCGTCCCATCCCGGCCTGCCGTCGCGCGGCGCCCAGCTCCCGTAGATGCCGTACAGGTGCGGGTAGGTGTCGTACGCCGCGCCGATGGGCTGGCCCCCGATGTCCGGGACCCCGGCGGCGGACACCCGCGGGGCGCCCGCGTAGTCCAGGCTCGCGCCCGCGACGAGCGCGAACACCTTGTCGCGCTCCACCAGCCGCTGCACACACGTGTTGCTGCCCACGCCGCTGCCGCCGTCGTCGCAGGTGAGGACCCGCACCGGACGGCCGCGCAGGCCGCCTTGGCGGTTCAGCATCGTGAAGTACGCCTGCGCGCCGTCCCGCGGCCCGGTGAAGGCGTCCCCGCCGACGGGGCTGGTCGCGCTGGTGATGATGCCGACCTTCAAGGGCTCGGCCGCCGGGCCGCTCTGCCCTCGCCTGTCCTCGAACTCCCGCTCCGGGACCCGGCTTCCGCACGCCGCGAGCGCGAGCAGCAGCGCGGCCAGCAGGCAGCCGAGCACCCTGCGGGGCACTAACACCCGGGCGCCTTGGGCACATTGGTGCCGCTCATCCGCACCAGCGCGCAGAGCGACTTGACCGACACCTTCCACACGCCGCCCTGTTCGACGGAGGTGCCCTTGGCGCCGGGCAGCGCGGTGGCGCCCTTGAGGGTCAGCGCGTAGTCCACGTCGGCGTCCTCGGCCGAGGTGAAGGAGACGTGCTGCACCTTCGCGCGCACCTGGCGCCCGCGCTGGTCGCCGTTGAACGCCTCCAGGAGGAGCTTGAGCTGCTCCCCGTTCTCCAGCACCTTCGCCTTCTCGTCGTTGGAGACATCCGGATCGAAGAACCGCTGCCAGTTCCTGCGCACCTCCGCCTCGGCCGCCTTCGGGTCGGCCGGCTCGCCGGCCGGCGGCGAAGCGGTCCGCGTCGGCCGCGGCGTCTCCTGCTCGGTCCGCGTGGGCTGCGGCGCCTTCTCCCGGTCCTCGCCCGGATCGCCGCACCCGGCGACCGGCACCAGCAGCGCGGCGGCCACCAGCAGGGACCAGCCCCCTCGGCCCATATGCCCCACCCCTTCTGCTATCGGCCTTGTCACGGCATAGTGCCCCTCAACGCGTGCCGTGCACAGGCACCGGGGAGCCACGGGGCGACGCGGGGGGTCACGGGGATGAGGACCTGGCTTGCGGGGTGGGCCGCGCTCACGGCGGGCGCGCTGCTGTGCGCGGTCGGCTGGTACGGGGTCTCGGGCGAGCGCTTCGCCGAGCGCCAGATCCCCTACCTCGCGTCCTGCACCGTTCCCGGGGCCGCGCTGCTGGTGGCCGGCGCACTGCTGCTGACGGCACCGGGCCCGGGGCGCGAGGCGCGGGAGCTGCACGGGTTGTGGGCAGGGCGATTACGCGGAGGGGCCGACGGTTCAACGGACGGCCGCAGCACCCCCATCGACGTACGCCCCACCCTCCCCTCCTCCGAGGACCCGCCGCTCTCCGTACCCGGCGGGCGGCTCGCGCACCGCCCCGACTGCCCCCTGCTGGACGGCAAGGAGACGGAACCCGCCGCGAGCGCCGCCGAACCCTGTCCGGTGTGCGAACCGGGCGGCGCCCCGACGGCCGGCGGCTGAGCCGTGCTCGCCTACGAACTCACCCTCGCCGGGCTCGCCATCGGCGGCGCGGCGGCCCTCACCGGCATCGGCCTGATCGTCACCTACCGCGCCACCGGGGTGCTCAACCTGGCGCACGGCGCCCTGGCCATGATCTGCGCGTACATGCTGCGGCAGCTCACCGTGGAATGGCACTGGCCCCTGCCGCTCGCCGCCCTCTGCACCCTGCTGCTGTTCGCCCCGGCGCTCGGACTCGCCCTGTACTACGCGGTGTTCAGGCACCTCACCGGCGTGCACGCCCTGGTCGCCACGGTCGGCGTGTTCGTCCTGCTCACCGGCGTCGCCACCCTGGTGTGGGGCACCGGCGCGCGGGCCGACGCGCCGCGGCTGCTGCCCGGCGGGCCGTGGATACAGCTCGGCACGGTCCTCGCGCTGGCGGCCGCCGTGGCAGCCGTCACCCGCTGGACGCGCTTCGGCCGGGAGCTGCGCGCGGTGGTCGACGACCGCACGCTCGCCGGGCTCTCCGGCATCCGCGCCGAGCGGGTGGCCGCGGCAGGATGGGCCTTCGGCGCCTGCACGGCCGGGCTCAGCGGCGTCCTGCTGGCCCCGCGGCTCCGCCTCGACCCGTACGGGCTTCCCCTGCTGGTCATGGAGGTGATGGCGGTCGCCGTCGCGGCCCGGCTGCGCAGCGTTCCGGTCGCGGTCGGCGCGGCCCTGCTCATCGGGGTCGCGCAGAGCCACCTCACCCGGGTACAGCCGGACCTGAGCGCCAACCTCTTCGCGCTCGCGCTGCTGGCGGCCGCGCTGGTCTTCCCCTCGACGGCCGGACTGCCGCCCTCCGTTCGCGCCGCGCCGCGCGGCCGCTCGCCCGTGCCGCTGATCGCCGCGGTGCTCTTCCTGCTCCCGCTGGGCCTCGCGGGCAGCGACCTGCACACCGCGGTGCAGGTGCCCGCGCTCGCGGTGATCCTGCTGTCCCTGGTGGTGCTCTCGGGCCAGATCTCGCTGGGCCAGGCCGCGTACGCGGGGCTCGGCGCACTCGGCACGGCCCTGCTCTCCGCGCACATGCCGGGGCTCGTCGCGCTCGGGCTCAGCGCCCTGCTGGCGGCGCCGCTCGGCCTGTTGACGGGCTGGCGCCGCCAGGGCCTGGCGCTCGCCCTCACCACCCTGGCCATCTCGCTCGCGGTCAGCCGCTTCGTACTGGAGCGCCCGTGGGACGTGCTGCCCGACAGACCCGCCGGGTTCGCGCAGGACCGCGCCTACTACGCGCTGGAACTCGTCCTGCTGGCGCTGGCCGCCGGCGCCGTCGCGGCGCTGCGCCGCGGCCGCTCGGGCCGCGCGCTGAAGGCCGTGCGCGACGACGAACGGGCCGCTGCCGCCGCCGGAGTGGCCGTCCCCACGGTCAAGCTGGCGGCCTTCGTGACCGGCGCCGCGCTGGCCGCGCTGGGCGGCGGCATGCTGACGATGGGGGTACGGGCCTTCGACCCCGGCGCCTTCGACCCGGTGCGCGGACTCCTGTGGTTCGCGGCCCTGTTCGTGCTCGGCTCGGACACGGTGACCGGCGCGCTGGCCGCCGCGGCCCTGGTGGTCGGGCTCGACGCGGGCCCGCGCGCGGGCTGGTCGGCGGCGGTGATCGGCCTCCTGGCCCTGGCGGCGGGACGGCTCCCCCCGCTGGACGACCTGATCCGCGCGCCCCTCACCCGCGCTTCCCTCGTACGCACTCCCCTCGTACGCCGCGACGGCACGGCACCCCGGCGGTACGCGACACCGGCCACAGCGCGCTCAACCCGTCCCCCTCCAAAGGCTCGGGCCCCGCAGCACGGCACGCTCAGGGCGAGCGGCCTCACCGCCGCCTACGACGGCCACACCGTGTTCAGCGGCATCGACCTGACCGTCCCCCACGGCGCCGTCACCGCCCTCACGGGGCCCAACGGCAGCGGCAAGAGCACCCTGTTCCACTGCCTGGCCGGCACCCTCGCCCCCCGCTCGGGCCGCGTACTGCTCGGTGGGCGCGACATCACCCGGCTCGCCCCGCACACCCGCACCCGCCTCGGGGTCGCGCGCACCTTCCAGCAGCTCGCCGTGTTCCCCTCGCTGACCGTGGCGGAGAACGTCGTGCTCGGCGCCGAACAGGGCGCGAGGGGCCGCGGCTCCCCCATACGGAAGGAAACCGGCCACATCCCACCCGCCGCACACAGCGCCCTGCGCCTCCTGGCCATCGACCACCTCGCCGGCACCCTCGCGCACGGGCTGCCGACCGCCGCGCTGCGCCGGGTCGAGATCGCGCGCGCCCTCGCCACGCGCCCGCACACCCTCCTGCTGGACGAGCCCACGGCGGGCCTCGATCCGGCGGAGAGCGCCGAACTGGCGCGGGTGCTGCGGGCCCTGGCGGCCGACGGCATGGCGATCCTGCTGATCGAGCACGACCCCGCGCTGGTCGAGGAACTGGCGGACGCCGTGCACACACTGAGCCCGCCGCAGCGCCCGGAGCCCGCGCGATGACCGTCGAACTCGCCCTGTGCGGGGCCCGGGTGCGCTACGGCCCGCTGGAGGCCCTGCACGGCGCCGGTCTCCTGGTGCCCGCGGAACGCGTCACCGCACTCCTCGGCGAGAACGGCTCGGGCCGCACCACCGTGCTGCGCGCCCTCGCGGGAACGGTGCGGCTCTCCTCCGGCAGGGTCCTGTGGCGCGGCGCCGACGTCACCCGCCTGCCGGCCCCCGCACGCGCCCGTCGAGGGCTGGCGTACGTGCCGGACCGGGGCAGCGTGTTCGGCACCCTCACCGTCGGGGAGCAGCTCCGCCTCGTACACCGCGGGCCCCTCCCCGGCCTGCCGTTCCCGGAGCTGGCGGCGCTGCTGCCGCGTACGGCCGCCACCCTCTCCGGCGGCGAGCAGCGCATGCTGGCCCTCACCCGGGCCCTGCTCTCGCCCGCCACGGTGCTGCTGCTGGACGAGCCCACCCAGGGCATGTCCCCCGCCACGGCGGCCCGCGCCTGCGCGCTGCTGGCCGAGGCGGCGCGCGGGGGCCGCACGGTGCTGCTCGCCGAGCAGCGGCTGACTCCGGAGCTCGCCGAGGCCGTCACCCTCGTGCACCGACTCCGGCGCGGCACGGTCGCGTTCAGCGGCGAGCCGGCCGAGCGCGGCGCGCCCCGCTGAGCTCGGGGGTCCCGCGCGCGCCGAGTCCCCGCACACGCGCGGGCCCCGCCCGGCCTGTGGGCCGGACGGGGCTCGGTGCGCGGGTCGCCCTGCGGGTCACAGGTTCAGCTGCTGGCCCGGCAGGATGAGGTCCGGATTGCCGCCGATGACGGCGCGGTTGGCCGCGAAGACGGCGCTCACGCTGGTGCCGTGCGCCGCGGCGATGGAGCCCAGCGTGTCTCCGCTGCGCACCGTGTAGTCACCGCGGCTCTGCCCGCGGTCGGCCCGTGTGAAGGTACGGGGCTCCACCGGCTGCTGTGCGGGCTGCGCGGGTTGTGCCCGCTGCGTCCGCTGTACGGGCTTGTGCACGTGCCGCTGCGCGGGTGCCTGCGGCGCGGCAGCGGGGGCCGAACCACTCGCGCCCGCCTTCGCCGAGCACGTGGGCCAGGCGCCCCAGCCCTGCGCGCGCTGCACCTTGCCCGCGATCTCGATCTGCTGCGACTTGCTGGCGCCCGCCGCTGTCGGCGCGTACGCACCACCGCCGTACGCACGCCAGGTGCTGGCGGAGAACTGCAGTCCGCCGTGGTAGCCGTTGCCGGTGTTGGTGCTCCAGTTCCCACCGCTCTCGCACTGCGCGATGCGGTCCCACACCCCGTCGTTCGGCGCCGCCTGGGCCGCGGGGGCGGTGGCGGCGAGGAGCGCGAGCGGCGCGGCGATTCCGGCGCCTGCGAGCGCTGCCGTGACACGACGTATGGACAAAGGAATCCCTCTCCACGAACCCGGAAGTCCCTTACGGCGGGCCCTGGTTCGGCCCGCCTGCTCCCCCGTAGCGGGTGAGCGCCGGCATCGGACGCCGGCGTTCCGTTCCCCGCTCCTCCGGGTGGTGCTCCTTGCACCGCCGCGGAATGTATGGACCCTCTCGCCCCGCTATCAACCGGAACACCGTCGTTCCTGGCCAGTTGCCGGTTACCCGGCTTAACGACGATTTTCGGTCACCCACTAACACGGGTGATATCGCTATATCTCACCCCACTTCCGTACCGATCTGTGACTCAGGTCACGGGGCCAACTTCCATGCCCTGCGCACGGTTTCACGAAGCGTCACGAATTTCGGCGCGGAGTTCACCCTGTGCGGTCGAGCCCGTGATTCCCGGAGCCCTCCCGCGTGACCGCTGCCACAGATCGCCCGTTGTCCCTACGGACAAGACCCGAAAGCCAGGAGCCCCCGTGTCCCCCATGCTCGATGTCAGCGACGACGTACGTGCCGAGATCGGCGACGAAGAAGCCGACCGGCTGCTCGCCGGAGAGAACGCCCCCGGCAGCTACGACTGCACCTCGTGCCGCACCCAGGGCGACACAGGGCAGCAGCAGACCAGCACCGTGCTCTTCGTCGGCGAAGAGACGGCGGTGCTCGCCTTCGCCCACGCCACCTGCATCCCCTCGCAGGTCGTGACGGTCTCCGAGGAGCAACTCCAGGGCGCAGTGCGGTACATCACCGGAAACGAGTCGGCCGAGGGCGGCGCCGCCGCGCCGCAGCAGCAGGCGCCGGCGGGCGCCGCCGGCGCCGACGAGGGACCGCAGCCCGCGCCCCGCCAGGCGGTGCTCGGCATCACCTGCGGCCAGGTGCTGATCGACGACGCGCTGCACGCCGCGCTGGTCGTCGAGCCCACCGGCGCGATCGTCCGCCCCGGCTCCGACGGGCCCGGCGACGACTTCCTCCCGCTCCTCATCGAGCAGGGCTTCATGCCGGTCACCGACACCGGCAAGGTGCCCGGGATGCTGCCGGGCTGGTCGGTGCTGCTGGCCACCGGGCGGCTGCACGCGATCCTCCAGCCGCCGACCGAGGGCAGCACCCAGCCGGTCGCCTGGTGGCAGGCGCACCAGCCGCTCCCGGTCACCGACGAGTGGCGCACCACGGCGAACAAGAACAGCACCGTCCTCGTCTACGCCGCCCCCGCCGGCTCCATCGGCAAGCAGCCCCGCGAGGACCTGCTGCGCGAGGCGCTGGACGGCGCGGCCGAGCGCGGCGTGCTGGTCGCCGCCGCCATGCCGCTCGCGGGCACCTGAGCCCCCGCGGGGCGCCCCCGGGACTCCCCGGATGGCGCCCCGCGCACACCTGCGATCAGGTCATTCGCCGCCCGGCCCCGCACCCGCCGGGCGGCGGGATCGTTGTCAGGATTGTGCAACCCTACGAACCTCCCCACGCTCACAACCCGTTCCTCAACCACGGCAGGATGCCCGGCGACTCCGGCACCCCGATCTACGACTCGCTGTACGCGGAGTACCGACGGCTCTTCCGCGCACTGCCCGGGGACCGCAGCGGGGAGGAGGAGCTGAGGTTCGAGGGGTTCGGCACGGTGCACGGCACGGGGATCGGCCAGTGGGACGGCAACGCGCACTGGTCGCACAGCGCCTGGCAGCCCCCCGAGCAGCGCCGCCCCGCCGCACTGCCGGCGGCCCGGCCCCCGGGCCAGCGCGACGGACATTCGTACGGATACTAAAAAGGCGCCCGGCTCACCGGGCGCCTTCTCAGTTCTTCTCTCTCACTTCTTCTTCCCGCGCTTCTCCCGCACCCGCACGCTCATGCTGCGAATCAGCGGGGGACGACCCCCGCACCCCCAGCCGGGCGCGGGGCGCGGTCTCACTTCTTCTTGCCGCGCTTCTCCCGCACCCGCACGCTCATGTGGATCGGGGTGCCCTCGAAGCCGAACTCCTCGCGCAGGCGCCGCTCCACGAAGCGGCGGTAGCCCGCCTCCAGGAAGCCGGAGGCGAAGAGCACGAACCGCGGCGGCCGGGTCCCCGCCTGGGTGCCGAAGAGGATGCGGGGCTGCTTGCCGCCGCGCACGGGGTGCGGGTGGGAGGCCACCAGCTCGCCGAGGAACGAGTTCAGACGGCCCGTCGGCACCCGGGTCTCCCAGCCCGCGAGGGCCGTCTCGATCGCGGGGACCAGCTTCTCCATGTGCCGTCCCGTACGCGCCGAGATGTTGACCCGCGGGGCCCACCGCACCTGCACGAGGTCGCGCTCGATCTCCCGCTCCAGGTAGTAGCGGCGCTCCTCGTCCATCGTGTCCCACTTGTTGTAGGCGAGGACCAGCGCGCGGCCCGCCTCCACGGCGGTGGTGATGATGCGCAGGTCCTGCACGCTGATCGACTCGCTCACGTCGATCAGGACGACGGCGACCTCGGCCTTCTCCAGCGCGGCCGCCGTACGCAGCGAGGCGTAGTAGTCGGCGCCCTCCTGGAGGTGCACGCGCTTGCGGATGCCCGCGGTGTCCACGAACTTCCAGGTCTTGCCGCCGAGTTCGACCAGCTCGTCGACCGGGTCGCGGGTGGTGCCCGCGGTGTCGTCGACGACGACGCGGTCCTCCTTGGCGAGCTTGTTCAGCAGCGAGGACTTGCCGACGTTCGGGCGCCCGACGAGGGCCACCCGGCGCGGGCCGCCCAGCACGGTGCCGAAGGTCTGCTCCGGCGCCTCGGGCAGCACCTCCAGGACGGCGTCGAGCATGTCGCCGGTGCCGCGGCCGTGCAGCGCGGAGACCGGGTAGGGCTCGCCGAGGCCCAGCGACCACAGGTACGCGGCCTCGGCCTCGGCCGAGGGGCCGTCCACCTTGTTGGCGCACAGCACGACCGGCTTGCCCGCCCGGCGCAGCATCTTGACCACGGCCTCGTCGGAGTCCGTCGCGCCGACCATCGCGTCCACCACGAAGACCACGGCGTCGGCCGCCTCCACCGCGTACTCGGCCTGCGCGGCGACGGCCGCGTCCATGCCGAGCACGTCGATCTCCCAGCCGCCGGTGTCGACGATCTTGAAGCGGCGCCCGGCCCACTCGGCCTCGTAGGTGACCCGGTCGCGGGTGACGCCCGGGCGGTCCTCGACGACCGCCTCGCGGCGCCGGATGATGCGGTTCACCAGGGTGGACTTGCCGACGTTGGGGCGGCCCACGACCGCGAGCACCGGCAGCGGGCCGTGCCCGGCGTCGCCGAGCGCGCCCTCCACCTCGTCCGGGTCGAAGCCCTCCTCCGCGGCGAGCTCCATGAACTCCGCGTACTCGGCGTCGCCGAGCTCGCCGTGCTCGTGCCCGTCGTCGCCGGAGTGTGTCTGGTCGTTCACTGGGTTCTCCTCGCGGAGACGTAGCGTCCCCGTCGCTGTCGTTCAGGTGGTCCGCCGCCGTACGGAGTGCCCGTGGGCCTCTCTCCGTACGGCCGCTGCTTCAAGTCTGCGGTGTCGAGTCTCCGGACTCAGCCCGGAGCGTCCTCGCGCCCGGTGAGGCGCCGCGCGTCGGCCAGGTGCCCGGCCAGCCGCTTCTGGATGCGCACCGTGGCCTCGTCCAGCGCCGACCTCGTACGCCGCCCCGAGCCGTCGCCGGCCTCGAAGGGGTCGCCGAAGACCAGGTCCACGCGGCCGCGCAGCGGCGGCACGCCCGGCACCAGGCGGCTCCTGCGGTCGTTGCTGCCGAGCACCGCGACGGGCACCACGGGGGCGCCCGAGCGGACGGCGAAGTACGCGAGCCCCGAACGCAGCGAGGCGAAGTCGCCCTCGCCCCGGGTGCCTTCGGGGAAGATGCCGAGCACGCCGCCGTTCCGGAGCACGCCCAGCGCGTCGGTCACGGCCTGCCTGTCGGTGCTCTCCCGGTCGACCTTCACCTGGCCGATGCCCTGCAGGAAGGGGTCGAGCGGCCCGACGAAGGCCTCCTTCTTGATGAGGAAGTGCACGGGCCGCGGCGCGGTGCCCATGAGCATGGGGCCGTCCACGGCGTGCGAGTGGTTCACCGCGAGGATCACGGGCCCCGAGGAGGGCATCCGCCAGTCCCCCAGCACCCGCGGCCTCCACAGGCCCTGCATCAGGCCGATGCCGATGCGGCGCCCCACGGCGGCGCCCCGCGCGCTGGGCAGGGAGCCATCGCCGGTCACTCCGCCGCCACCTGCCCGGCCTCCTGCGGCTCTCCGGCCTTCTCCGCGCGGGCCTTCTCCACGAGGGTGACCACGCACTCGATGACCTGCTCCAGGGTCAGCTCGGTGGTGTCCACCTCGGTCGCGTCCCCGGCCTGCTTGAGCGGCGAGGTCTTGCGGCTGGAGTCGGCCTTGTCGCGCTGCTCCAGTGCGGCGCGGGTGGCGGCCATGTCGGTGGCCTCCTTGCCCTTGAGCTCGCCGGAGCGGCGGGCCGCGCGGGCCTCGGGGGAGGCGGTGAGGAAGATCTTGAGGTCGGCGTCGGGCAGCACGGTGGTGCCGATGTCCCGGCCCTCGACGACGATGCCCTGCGGCGCCTCGGCGGCGATGCTCCGCTGGAGCTCGGTGATCCGGCTGCGCACCTCGGGCACCGCGCTCACGGCGCTCACCGCGGAGGTGACCTCCTGGGTACGGATCGGGCCCGAGGCGTCCTGGCCGTCGGCGGAGATGGCCGGGGCCTCGGGGTCGGTGCCGGAGACGATGGTGGGCTTGCCCGCAGCGGCGGCGACCGCGTCCGCGTCGTTCACGTCCACGCCGTTGCTCAGCATCCACCAGGTGATCGCGCGGTACTGCGCGCCGGTGTCCAGGTAGCTGAGCCCCAGCTTGGCCGCGACCGCCTTGGAGGTGCTGGACTTGCCCGTGCCGGAGGGGCCGTCGATGGCGACAATCACTGCTGACACGGTGTGGTGACCTTTCTCGAATCACGGGCGGTGCTGCGCGGCGCTGGGCGGTGGGCGAAAAACGCCTCGCACAAGGCTACCGGCTGCCGGGACCGTATCCCGACGGGCTTCGCACGGACCAACCGCGC
Organism: Streptomyces odontomachicola; assembly: GCF_039605595.1. Taxonomy (NCBI): domain Bacteria; kingdom Bacillati; phylum Actinomycetota; class Actinomycetes; order Kitasatosporales; family Streptomycetaceae; genus Streptomyces; species Streptomyces odontomachicola. Next base: position 39,517 of record NZ_JBCFOK010000022.1, on the reverse strand, counting down.
CCGCCCGGCCCACACGGCACGGCCCCGCGGGGCGGCCCTCGCGGCACGGCCCCGCGGCTCACTCCTGCCGCATCGTCCAGCCCCGCTCCCGCAGAGCGCTCTTGAGCACCTGCACGGCGGACTGCTCGACCATGAGCTGCACGTGGCCCGCCTGCTGCCCCGTCGCGTGCTCGATGCGCACGTCCTCGATGTTCACCCCGGCCGCGCCCGCGTCCGCGAAGATCCGGGCCAGCTCGCCGGGGCGGTCGCCGATCAGCACAGCGACGGTGGCGTACGCGGCCGGCGCCTGGCCGTGCTTGCCCGGCACCCTGGCCCGCCCGGCGTTGCCGCGGCGCAGCACCCGCCCGATGCCGCCCGCGCCGTCGCTCTTCTTCTCCTCGTCCGAGGACTCCAGCGCGCGCAGCGCCCGTACGGTCTCATCCAGATCCCCCGCGACGCCGTCCAGGATGTCGGCGACGGGCCCCGGGTTGGCGGAGAGGATCTCCACCCACATCGCCGGGTCGGAGGCCGCGATCCTGGTCACATCGCGGATGCCCTGGCCGCACAGCCGTACCGAGGTCTCGTCGGCGCCCTCAAGCCGCGCGGCCACCAGGCTGGAGACGAGCTGCGGTGTGTGCGAGACCAGCGCGACGGCCCTGTCGTGGGCGTCCGCGTCCATGATCACCGGCACGGCGCGGCAGAGCGCGATGAGCTCCAGCGCCAGGTTGAGCACCTCGGTGTCGGTCTCGGGCGTCGGGGTCAGCACCCAGGGGCGGCCCTCGAAGAGGTCGGCGGTCGCGGCGAGCGGCCCGTTCTGCTCCCGCCCCGACATGGGGTGGGTGCCCAGGTAGCCGCTGAGGTCGCCGCCCAGCTCCGCCAGCTCGCGGCGCGGGCCGCCCTTGACGCTGCCCACGTCGATGCAGCCGCGGGCCAGCCCCTGGCGGCGCACCAGGTCGACGGTCTCCGCGATGTGCGCCGGGGGCACCGCCACCACGGCCAGGTCGACGGTGTCCTCGGGCTCCTCCTGGGTTCCCGCGCCGAGCGAGGCCGCGGTGCGGGCGCGCTCCGTGTCGTGGTCGCGGAGGTGCACCCGCACGCCGCGCCCGGTGAGCGCGAGGGCGGCCGAGGTGCCGATGAGTCCGGTGCCGATGACGAGCGCGGTACGCATGCCGGTCGATGTCCTTAGCTGGGCGATGGCGGGGCGGGCCCTGAGGGGCGCGCCTCAAGGGGCTTCCGGGGCTTCCCTTCCGGGGTTTCCCTGGCGGGTTTCCCGTACGGGGCTTCCCCTACTGAGCTTCCCCTACTGGGCGATGTCCTTGCGGAGCGTGGCCGCTTCCCCCAGATACACGTGGCTGATGTCGGACTTGGGCAGCTCCGACTCGACGTGCGCGAGGATGCGGACGACCCGGGGCATGGCGCCCTGGATGTCCAGCTCCTGCGCGCAGATCAGCGGGACGTCCACGATGCCCAGCTTGCGCGCCGCCGCCGCGGGGAAGTCGCTGTGCAGATCCGGAGTGGCCGTGAACCACACGCTGATCAGGTCGTCGGAGGTGAGCGCGTTGCGCTCCAGCACCGCCGTCATCAGCTCGGCGACCCGTTCGTCCATGTGCCCGGCGTCGTCGCGCTCCAACTGCACGGCTCCGCGTACCGCTCGTACCGCCACGTGCCCGTTCCTCCGTTCCGTCCGCGTACCTGACCAGCGTAGATCCGCGCGGCCCCGGGCGTGCGGGCGGCCCGGCAGGTGAGACGGGCCGGTCAGGCGGTACGGCGGGGGCGCCGCGACGCGGTGAGCCCGGGCGACAGCGCACGCCGGGAGGCAGTACACAAGATGCATGATCTTCCACGTGGTGCCGCTGGACGACTGGCTGAAGGCTCCCGACCGGCCGTTCGCGCCGCGCTCGCTGTCCGACGACGGCTTCGTGCGCTGCTCCGTCGACGAGGCGGGCGCGCTCGCCGCGGCGGACGCGCAGCACCGGGACACGGTCGGCCCCGTGATGGCCCTGATGATCAACGAGCGGAAGCTGGACGCGCCGGTGCGCTGGGACCCCGACCCGCGCATCCACGGGCGCGTGAACCGCACGGCCGTGGTCGGCATGCTGGAGATCCAGCGCGACGAGGAGGGCCACGCGGTGTCCACGGCGGTGTGGTCGTGAGCGGCGGCGGGCACGGCGGGGACATAGCGCGCCCCGGCGCGGACGGCACCGGCCCCACCGCCGGACACCGGCTGGTGGAGCGGCACACCGTCTACTCCTGCGTCATGGGCTCGCGCGCCTTCGGCCTGGCGACCGGGGACAGCGACACCGACAGGCGCGGGGTGTACGCCGCGCCGGCCCCGCTCTTCTGGCGCTTCGAGAAGCCGCCGACGCATGTGGAGGGACCGCGCGAGGAGCAGTTCTCCTGGGAGCTGGAGCACTTCTGCGCCCTCGGGCTCGCGTCGAACCCGAACATCCTGGAGGTCCTGCACTCGCCGCTGGTCGAGCACGCGGACGCGACGGGGCGGGAACTCCTCGCGCTGCGCGGCGCGTTCCTCTCCCGCCAGGTGCGCCGCACCTTCACCGGCTATGCGGAGAGCCAGCACAGGAAGCTGAAGGCCGATCTGCGGCAGCGCGGCGAGCCGCGCTGGAAGCACGTACAGCACCTGCTGCGGCTCCTGATGAGCTGCCGCGACCTGCTGCGCACCGGCGAACTCGTGCTGGACGTCGGCCCCGCGCGCGAACGCCTGCTGGCCGTGCGCCGCGGCGAGCTCCCCTGGCCGGCGTGCGAGGCGTGGCTGCGCACCCTGCACGAGGAGGCGGAGGCGGCGTACGCGACGAGCCCCCTCCCCCACGAGCCGGACCGCGCCCGGGTCGAGGACTTCCTCGTACGGACCCGGCACGCCTCCGTGCCGGCACGGCCCGACTAGCCGAGGACGCCCTCGCTCCGCACCCGTACCAGCAGGTCGTGCAGCTCCTCGTGGCCGCCGCCCTGCTCCGGGAGCGAGGTGGTCAGCCGGGCCTCCTCCAACACCGCGCGGAGCGCGGCCACTTCGGCGCGCGCGGTCTCCCCGTCGACGAGCCCGGCGGCGGCGCCGTGCTCGGCCTCCGCCTTCGCCGCGATCAGCTCCGGGAGCCGCGCGGGCGCCTCGGGCACCGCCTCCGCCAGCGTCGGCAGGTGCGCGCACACCTCGCCGCCGCGCATCAGGTGGATCCCGGTGAGCAGCGCGCGGTAGGCGTACAGCAGCGGCTTGAGCTCCCCGCTGTTCTCGTGCAGCCGCCACTGCGTACCGGAGAAGCCCAGGTAGTGGTGCGCGTGGTGGCGGGTGAGGACGCCCGGCGCGAGCGCGGCGAGCTCGGCGTGCACGGGCGAGGAGTGCGCGACCAGCGGCGAGAGGAGCTGCTCCAGCACATAGCCGTTCCGCTTGAGCATCAGGCGTACGAACTTGCGCAGGTCGTGCGTGACGAGGTCCAGCTCCTCCCCGTTCCGCTCCCACATCCGCGTGCGGGTCTCCTCCGGCTCCCGCAGCCCCACCAGATCCGCGGTCGGCAGCAGGTGCGCGCCGCGCAGATCGACGTCGGAGTCCCGGGAGGGGAAGCCGTACAGATGCGCCCCCGAGACCGTCGCGAACACCAGCGGGTGCTCCCCCGGACCCTGGACCTCGTCCAGTACGCCGCCGAGCTCCGGCACTCCGGCGGCGGCCAATGTTCCGTTCATTCGGATTCCCCCACGGCTCGCCCCGCGTACCGGCGTGCGTACGCGGGGCGATGTTCTCTTCTGCGAGGCGGCCCTTACAGACCGACCTCGTCCATCAGCATGCCGACCTCGGTGTTGGTGAGGCGGCGCAGCCAGCCCGACTTCTGGTCGCCCAGCGCGATCGGGCCGAAGCGGGTGCGCACCAGGCGCTCCACCGGGAAGCCCGCCTCGGCGAGCATGCGGCGCACGATGTGCTTGCGGCCCTCGTGGAGGGAGACCTCGACCAGGTAGTTCTTGCCGGTGTTCTCCACCACGCGGAAGTGGTCGGCGCGCGCGTACCCGTCGTCCAGGCGGATGCCGTCCTTGAGGCGCTTGCCCAGATCGCGCGGCAACGGGCCCTGGATGGCGGCGAGATACGTCTTCTTCACGCCATACCGCGGGTGGGTGAGGCGGTTGGACAGCTCGCCGTGGTTGGTGAGCAGGATCAGGCCCTCGGTCTCGGTGTCGAGGCGGCCGACGTGGAAGAGCCGCGTCTCGCGGTTCTGCACGTAGTCGCCGAGGCACTGGCGGCCGTCCGGGTCCTCCATGGTCGCGACGACGCCCGCGGGCTTGTTGAGCGCGAAGAAGACGTGCGACTGCGAGGCGATGGTCAGGCCGTCGACCTTGATCTCGTCCTTGTCGGCGTCCACCCGGATGCCCTGCTCCAGGACGATCTCGCCGTTCACCTCGACCCTGGCCTGCTCGATCAGGTCCTCGCACGCGCGCCGGGAGCCCATGCCGGCGCGGGCCAGCACCTTCTGCAGCCGCTCGCCGTCCACCTCGCCGAAGGTCTTGGGCACCTGGAGCCGCGGCTTGTCGTGCCGCGCGCGGTTCCGCTCCTCGATCTTCGCCTCGTACTCGCGGGGGCGGGCCGGAGCGGTGGCCTTGCGGGTGCGGGCCTTGGGGGCGCCGCTGCCGGTGACGGTGGTGTACGGGTTGGCGCCCGACTTGCCGCCGCCCCGGGGACCGGTCTTGGGCCCGGACTTGGCGCCGGTCTTCGGTCCCGCCTTCGGATTCTGCTTGGCGGCCTTCTTCGCCGCCGGGGACTTGGGGCCCGGCTTCGCGCCGGGGGCGTTCTTCTTCGGGAGCTTCGATGAGGGGGACGAGGACGCCGCGCCCTTCCGCGCGCCCGGCTTGCCGCCGGGACCGCCCTGGCCGCCTCCCTGACCGCCGCCGCCCTGGCCGCCCTTGTCGTAGCGGCGCTCCTCGGGACGGGGGCGGCCCGCGCGCTGCTGCTTGTCGTCGCGCTTGTTGCCCGCGCCCCGGTTGTTGCGGTTGCCGCCCGCGTCGCGGTTGCCGCCGGTGTTCCTGCCGCTGCTTCGCATCAATGTTCCGTCGTCTGCGTCGTAAGAGTCTGGGTCGTCTGGCTCTGTGCCTGCTGGGCCTGTGCCTGCTGGGCTCCGCCGTCGTCGTCTGCGTCGGCGTCGAACGACGGCACACCCTCCTGGGAGTCACCCTCGACCGCGTCCGCCTCGGGGAGGAAGGGTGCGAGTTCGGGAAGCTCGTCCAGGCCGCGCAGGCCCATCCGCTCCAGAAAGTAATGCGTCGTCCCGTACAGGATCGCACCTGTCTCGGGTTCGCTGCCCGCCTCCTCCACCAGACCCCGCTGCAACAGGGTGCGCATCACACCGTCGCAGTTCACTCCGCGCACTCCCGAGACCCGCGAGCGGCTGACCGGCTGCCGGTACGCGACGACCGCGAGGGTCTCCAGCGCGGCCTGGGTCAGCCGGGCCTGCTGCCCGTCCAGCACGAAGCTCTCCACCGCGTCCGCGTACTCCGGCCTGGTGTAGAACCGCCAGCCGCCGGCCACCCTGCGCAGCTCGAAGCCGCGCCGCTGCCTGGCGTACTCGTCCGTGAGCTCGCGCAGCGCGTCGGACACCTCGCGGCGGCTGCGCTGGAGCACCCGCGCCAGGTGCTCCTCGGTCGCGGGCTCGTCCACGACCATGAGCACCGCCTCCAGCGCGGGCCGCAGCTCCAGCGCCGCGACGCCGTCGGCCCCGGCGGGGGGCTCCTGCTCCGGCGCGTGCTGCTGCGGTACGTCGTGGTGCGGTACGTCGTGTTCCGGTACGTCGTAGGCGCTGCTCATGTGGGGGCCTCCTGCTCCTCCCGGTCCTGCTGGTCCCCCTGGGGGCGGTCCTGCGCGGGCGGCTCCGGCGGGCGGTCGAACTCATCGGTCACCAGGGACTCCGCCGCCTCCTCTATGCCGCCGCTCCACCGCACCATGATGTCGGCCAGCGCCTCCTCCTGGTCGAGCGCGACGGCGCCCTCGCGGTACAGCTCCAGCAGCGCCAGGAACCTGGCCACCACCGTCAGGGTGTCCGGCGCGTCCTCGGTCAGCCGCCGGAAGCCGACGCTGCCCAGCTCCCGCAGCCGCGCCACCACGATCTCGGCCTGCTCCCGCACGCTGACCAGCGGCGCGTGGATGTGCTCCACGTACACCTGCGGCTTGGGCTTCGGCTGCATCGCCTTCACGGCGAGCTTCGCGAACCCCTCGGCGCCGATGCTGATGACGACCTCGGGCAGCAACTCGGCGTGGTGCGGCTCCAGTCCGACGGTACGGGGGTGCCTGCGCGCCTCCGACTCCATGCGCGCGGCGAAGATGTCGGCGATCTCCTTGTACGCGCGGTACTGGAGGAGCCGCGCGAACAGCAGGTCCCGCGCCTCCAGCAGCGCGAGGTCCGCCTCGTCCTCGATCTCCGCCGCGGGGAGCAGCCGCGCGGCCTTCAGGTCCAGCAGCGTGGACGCCACGACCAGGAACTCGGTCGTCTGGTCCAGGTCCCAGTCGGGCCCCATGCCGCGGATGTGCGCCATGAAGTCGTCGGTGACCCGGGACAACGCGACCTCGGTCACGTCCATCTTGTGCTTCGAGATCAGCTGCAGGAGCAGATCGAAGGGCCCCTCGAAGTTCTCCAGCCGCACGGTGAAGCGGCCGTCGTCCGACTCGGGGTCGGATTCGGGGTCGGCGCCGGGGTCGGATTCGGGGTCCGCTTGCCCCTCGGGCTCGGGGTCCAGCCCCGCTTGAGCTTCGGGCTCCGCTTGCGGCTCGGGCTCGGGCTCGGGCTCCGGCTGAACGTCCGGCTCCGGCTCGGGCTCCGCTGGAGCTTCGGGCTCTTGCGGCTCGGTCTCGGTTTCGGGCTCCGCCAGGACGTGGGACTCCGCCTGCGCCTCGGCCTCCCGCTCCTCCCCCTCGGGCACCCCCGGCCCGCGGCCCAGCGCGCGGCGGCCCGGGCGGCGGGGGCGTGGGGAGGGGGCGTCAGGCGGAGTGGGCATCGCAGGGAAGCGTACTGGGGTTCATGCGCCGGCCCCGAGACGTGACGCTCCGGGCCACGCGACGGGCGGCGCGGAATCCGCCGCTCAACGCCCCCGCAGCCGGCGTACGAGGATGCTCGCGTCGCCGCGGGACTCCAGGTCGGCGAGGACCACGGCGACCGCCTCGCGGACGATGCGCCCCCGGTCCACGGCCAGCCCGTGCTCGCCGCGCAGCACCAGCCGCGCGTGCTCCAGGTCCATCAGTTCCTCGGCGGACACATAGACCGTGATCTTCTCGTCGTGCCGCTCGCGCCCACTGGGCCTGCGCGGTGCGTTGCGCCCGCGCTTCGCGGAACCCGACGAGGCGGCCTGCCCCGCGGGAGCGGAGGCACCGGGAGCGCCCGAACCGCCCGCCGCCTGGCGGCCCTTGGACGGCTGCGTACGCCCGGCGGCGGCCACCGCCTTGCCCTTGCCGCCACCGCCCGTACCGCTGCCGCCGTTCTGCGAGGGAACCGAGGTGCGCCGCCGCGCCCGGTCCGCACCGTCCTCGGCGCGCGCGCCCGCGCGGCCGCCTCCGGCGCGCCGGCCAGCCGCCTCGGCGCCGGACTCCCGGCCGCTGTGCTCGCCGCTCCCCGCTTCCCCGTTGGGGGACGCGCCGTTCGGGGACGGCGCGGGCGTCGCGGGGTCGTCGCCCTCGCCGGCCGCCGCGTGCTCGGAGCCCTGCTCCCGCGTACCGGCGGAGGCGTCCTCGGCCTCCTCTCCTCCTGACGGGGAGGCGCCAGCCTGGCCCGCCGAGGGGTCGGCCGCCTGGCCGTTCTGCTGCGGGGCCGAGGGCTGGACCGCCGAGCCCCCTGTCGTACGGAAGAGTTCGTCGGCTGCCGGGAGACTCACTCGGCGTGGCACCGGGCGAGCACCTCCCTGGCGAGCTGGCGGTAGGCGGCGGCGCCGACGGAGTTCGAGGCGTACGTCGTGATCGGCTCACCGGCGACGGTGGTCTCCGGGAAGCGCACGGTGCGCCCGATCACCGTGTGGTAGACGTGATCGTCGAAGGCCTCCACCACGCGCGCCAGCACCTCGCGGCTGTGCACGGTGCGGGAGTCGTACATGGTGGCCAGGATCCCGTCGAGCTCCAGCTCCGGGTTGAGCCGCTCCTGCACCTTCTCGATCGTCTCGGTCAGCAGCGCCACACCGCGCAGCGCGAAGAACTCGCACTCCAGCGGGACGATGACCTTGTGCGCAGCGGTGAGCGCGTTGACCGTGAGCAGGCCCAGCGAAGGCTGGCAGTCGATGACGATGAAGTCGTAGTCGTTCATCAGCGGGCCGAGCGCGCGCTGCAGCGTGGACTCGCGCGCCACCTCGCTGACCAACTGCACCTCGGCGGCTGACAAATCGATATTGCTGGGGAGCAGGTCCATGCCCGCGACCGCCGTCTTCAGCAGCACCTCGTCGGGCGCGAGGCCGCGCTCCATGAGGAGGTTGTAGACGGTGAGGTCGAGCTCCATGGGGTTCACGCCGAGGCCGACCGAGAGCGCGCCCTGCGGGTCGAAGTCGACCAGCAGCACCCTGCGCCCGTACTCGGCCAGCGCGGCGCCCAGGTTGATGGCGGACGTGGTCTTGCCCACGCCGCCCTTCTGGTTGCACATCGCGATGATCTTCGCGGGGCCGTGTTCGTTCACAGGTCCAGGAATCGGGAAGTACGGAAGGGGCCGCCCCGTGGGTCCGATCCGCTCACGGCGCTGCCGTGCGGCATCGGGCGCGAGAGTGGCCGCGTACTCGGGGTCCGGCTCGTACTCCGCGTCGGGGTCGTAGAAGTGACCCTCGGGCAGCTCGGCGCCGTAGGCCGCGGTCTGTCCCGCGTAGGGGTCACTGTAGTCGGCGACGGGCTCGGCGGACCGGCCGCCGGAGTCGCCGGCCATGGCGTTCACTTGGTGGCCGTCCATGCTCTGGTGGGCTGTCGCATTCGGTGTCGGGTGCTGATGGCTCGCAAAGGTGTGGACCGCGACGGAGCCGACATCCGCGGCTCCCGAGGGCCCCTGGCCCTGCTCAGGAGCTCCTGGCCGACCACCTCCGGGAGAAAATGTCGACTCATTCACAAGTCGTCCTACCTCCTTGGTGACCAGGAAACTTCTAAACAAGGTCAGCGTGGCACCTTGCCGACGGTTGGCGACTCTATGGCGTGTCGGGCGTCCGCAGCAACACAATCCGCCGGAGACGGCACGATGTGTCGGCCGACGAACACCCCTGTGTCAAGAGGCAATAGGGGGCTTTACCCGTACCGCGCCGGAGGGCAAAACGGTAGCGAAGTGACGTACTGGGCGCCCTGCGCCGGGAGTTGGGCGCGTACTCCCGGGTCGATATAGCGGCATCGTTACGTCACCGGCCGGACCTTGCGGTCAAGGTCCGGCCGGTGACGTGATGTTGGCGACGTTGACGCGCCGCGTTGACTTGTCGTTCCGGAGACCCGCCCCGGATCGGCGTCGGATCAGCCGAGCAGCGAGGCCAGTTCGACGTGCTGGAGGCCGTGCGCCTCGGCGACCGGGCCGTAAACGACCTCGCCGTCATGGGTGTTGAGGCCCTTGGCGAGCGCGGCGTCCCGGCGCAGCGCCTCCTGCCAGCCGCGGTTCGCCAGCTCCACGATGTAGGGCAGCGTGGCGTTGGTCAGCGCGTGCGTGGAGGTGTTCGGGACCGCGCCGGGCATGTTCGCGACGCAGTAGAAGACCGAGTCGTGGACCTTGAAGGTCGGCTCGGCGTGCGTGGTGGGGCGCGAGTCCTCGAAGCAGCCGCCCTGGTCGATCGCGATGTCGACAAGGACACTTCCCGGCTTCATGCGCGAGACCAGGTCGTTGGTGACGAGCTTCGGGGCCTTGGCGCCCGGGATCAGCACCGCGCCGATCACGAGGTCGGCCTCCAGCACCGCGCGCTCCAGCTCGTACGCGTTGGAGGTCACCGTGCGCACCTTGGTGCCGAAGATCTTGTCGGCCTCGCGGAGCTTGTTGATGTCCTTGTCCAGCAGCGTGACGTGGAAGCCGAGGCCGATGGCGATCTGGGTGGCGTTCCATCCGGAGACGCCGCCGCCGATGACGACCGCGCGGCCCGCGTGCACGCCGGGGACGCCGCCGGGCAGCACGCCGCGGCCGCCCGCCGAGGCCATCAGGTGGTACGCGCCGACCTGCGGGGCGATGCGGCCCGCGACCTCGGACATCGGGGCGAGCAGCGGGAGCTGGCGGCCGGCCGTCTCCACGGTCTCGTACGCGATGGCGGTGGTGCCGGACTCCAGCAGGGCGTCCGTGCACTCCTTGGAGGCGGCGAGGTGCAGGTAGGTGAAGAGGGTCTGGTCCTTGCGGAGGCGGTGGTACTCCTCGGCGACCGGCTCCTTGACCTTGAGCAGCAGGTCGGCGGTGGCCCACACGTCGTCGGCGCTGCCGAGGATGGTGGCGCCCGCCTCGGTGTACTCGCCGTCCGGGATGGAGGAGCCCTCTCCGGCGCCCTTCTCCACGTAGACCTGGTGGCCGTTGCGCACCAGCTCGTGCACGCCGGCCGGGGTGATGGCCACGCGGAACTCGTTGTTCTTGACCTCGCGGGGGATGCCGACCTTCACGTCGATCACGGTCCTTGACTCAGGGGTACTCGATGGCTGCGGAAGCCGCCGTACGCGGGGGGAACGCGGCAACGGCGGTCCTCGGCCCACAGCGGGCGGGATGCCGGGAAGCTCCCGGTGCACAGGCATATTGAGGGCATGCCGGGTGCGGCCGGTTGAACCACGGCCCAGCCAGTTTAATGAAGGATCCCGAGCTGTCCAGCCTTGTAAAGGGTCAATCTTTCTCGGATCCACTATGGATTTCGTAGGTTCCCTTGGCCTTGCGGTCGTAGGAGGGTTCCGCTTCGGCGCCCTCGCCGGGCGGACGTCCCCGCTCACCGGCGGGCCCCTCGTCGAGCAGCACGCCGGCCGCCGCACGGTGCGAGTGCCCCTCGGCGCTCTCCCCCACGCGGTCGCAGGCGTCCGCCAGCCGCACCAGCAGCGCGGCCTCCAGCCTGGTGTCGCCCGCGCGCTGCGCGGCGGCCAGCGCCTGGCGGCAGGTGCGCAGCGATTCGTGCGGCCGGCCCGCGTACTCCTGGACCCTGGCGACCTCGCTCAGGGCGCGCGCGTGCCCCTGCGGATTCCGCAGCCTGCGGTGCGCGGCGGCCGCCGCCTTCCACTCGCGCAGCGCCTCGCCGAACCGGCCCGCGTACGTGTGCACCGCGCCGAGCCTGCCGTGCAGCCGGGCCGCCGCCTCCCGCTCGCGGTGCGCGAGGCGCAGGGTGAGCGCCCTGCCGTACCAGTCGGCCGCGCGCGCCCAGTCGGACAGCTCCGCGTAGGTACCGCCGATGGATTCCAAGGCGCGGCCGGTCGCCGGACCGTCCCTGCCGTCGGCGCGGGAGGCGTCCAGGGCGGCGCGGTAGCGGGTCAGCGCCTGCTCCAGGCGGCCCGAACCGGCGTCCAGGTCGCCGAGGTTGAGCAGCGCGGCCGCTCCCTCGCGGGGCAGGCCGACGCGCTCGGCCACGTCCAGCACCAGCTCGTGCAGCCGGTACAGCTCGGGGGCCGACTCCTGGGGGCTGCGGTGCGCGTCGAAGGCGCGGGCCAGCGCCGAGATCAGCCGCCTGGCCAGGGTGTCGAGCTGCCCGTCGACCTCGCCGACGGCGAGCCGCGCGCAGGCCAGCAGCGCGGGGCGGCGGGCCTCCAGCCAGCCGCGGGCCGCCGCGGCGTCGGTGAAGCGCAGCGCGCGCGGCATGCCCTCCAGGCGCTTGCGGGCCGGGGAGCCGTGCGGCTCGGTGACCGCGCGGCACGCCTGGAGCTGGCGCACCGTGCGCTCCAGCATCCGCGCGCGGGCGAGCAGCACCTCGCCGGGCTTCTCGCGCTGCTCCAGCCGCTCGCGGAGCAACGGGTCGAGGCAGCGCGGCAGTTCGTACTGCTCGGGCCCCGTGGTGCGCTGCAGCAGGCCGAGGCCCACGAAGTCCTCCAGGGTGCTGCGGGCCGCGGCGACCGAGCAGCCCGCGAGGGCCGAGGAGGTGTGCGGGTCGACGGCGCCGACCGGCGCGAGCGTGAGCAGCCGCAGCATCCGCGCGGCGGCGGGCGCGAGCGAGTCGTGCACCAGCCGGAAGACGCGGCGCAGCGGGTCGGGTTCGTCCGGCGCCGCGAGCTGCTTGGCGGCGTCGGCGACCGAGAGCTTGGGGCGCGCGGCGAGCCAGCCGCCCGCCATGGCCAGCGCGGCGGGCAGGTCGCCGCAGACCTCGGCGAGCGCCTCGGCGCTGCGCGGGTCGACGGTGGCGCGCGGCGCCTTCCCGGCCCGGCTGCCCAGCAGTTGCACGGCGGCCGCGCGGTCGAGTCCGCCGATGGCGCAGGGCCGTACGTCGTTGGCGCCGGTCAGCGGCCCTTCGCCGACGGCCACCACGAGGCAGTCGCGGCTGTCGGGGAGCAGGTCGAGGAGCTGTTCGGCGCGGGCGATGTCGTCGAGGAGCAGCAGCACCTTGCGCGCGCCCAGCGCGCCCCGCACCGTCTCCAGGAGCTCGTCCTCGTCGGCTCCGGCCGGCGCGGGCTCGGCGCCCAGCGAGGCGAGCAGATCGCGCGCGGTGCGCTCCACGGGAACGGGTGCGCCGCCGGGGTCGGTCAGCCGCACCCTGAGCACTCCGCCGGGATAGTCGTCCGCGTGCCGCCGCACGAACTCCTCGGCCAGCGCGGTGCGTCCGGAGCCCGGGCGTCCGGCGATGAGCAGCACCCTGCTGTGCGGTGAGGGGCGTCCGGAGAGTGTGCCGAGCCCGGCCCTGCCGATCTCGGCGTGCAGCTCCCGGAGTTCGCGATCACGTCCCACGAAGCCGCCGGGGGGTGCTTCCTGCGCCGCCGCGGGACCCGGCCCCGCCGGCCGCGCCGCCTGATCCGTCACGGGCCACGCTCCCGTCCACTGCGCCTGCGCAAACGCTGTCGAGACTAGTTCACCTCGCGCACGCACCCGGTGGACCCGCGCCCCGGAACCGGCCCGAAAATCACCACATCGGCCGCACGCACTGCTCCGTACGGAGTCCTGCGGGAGCCGCGTCCGGCGTCCTGCGGGAGCCGGCGGCCGGTGCCCCGCAGGAGCCACACGGAAGGGGCCACGCCGCGCCTCCGCGGCATGGCCCCTTCCGCCACACGGCCCGTGCCCGTGACCCGCTCAGCCCTCGAAGGGACGCGCGGGCCACGGCGCGTCGGCGGGGCGCAGCGCGTCCACGCCGTCGCCCTGCAGCACGGCGGACAGCGCGAGCGCGCCCACCGCGAGGCAGTTGTTGTGCAGCTCACCGGCCAGCACGCCGCGTACGAGGTCGGGCAGCGGGACACGGGCGTGCTCCATGTCCGCCTCCTCCTCGGAGACCTCGAAGCGCTCGCCCTCGGCCTCCGACAGATCCCGCGCGAGGAAGATCCGTACGGCCTCGTCGCAGCCGCCCGGCGTGGGGTAGAGGTCCACCAGCACGCGCCAGTCCTCGGCCTTGACGTGCGCCTCCTCGTACAGCTCGCGCTCGGCGGCGTGCAGCGGGTTCTCCCCGGGGACGTCGAGCAGTCCCGCGGGGATCTCCCACAGCTTCTCGCGCACCGGGTGCCGGTACTGGCTGAGCACCAGCACACGGCCCTCGGTGTCCAGCGCGAGGACCGCGACGGAACCGGGGTGCACCTGGTAGTCGCGGCGGGCCACCGTGCCGTCGGGCATCACGACGTCGTCCGTGCGCATCGCCGTCTTGGCGCCCTGGAACGGGAGCGAGGTCGCGGTGACCTTCCACTCCTGCGGGACGTCGGTGATGTGCGCCGTGCGCCGGTCGTCCCGACCGTGCTGGTCCTGCTGGTCGTGCTGGCTCATAGGGTGCGTTCAGCCCTCTCCGTCGGCCGCCTTCTCCTCGGCCCCATTGTCCTGCTGGGCCTGGCCGTCCCGCTCGGCCCGGCCCGCCTGCGGGCCGGTCTTGCGCTCGACGGCGGCCTTGACCAGGCCGGCGAAGAGCGGGTGCGGGCGGGTCGGGCGGGACTTGAGCTCCGGGTGCGCCTGGGTGGCGACCAGGTAGGGGTGCACCTCGCGCGGGTACTCCACGAACTCGACCAGCTTGTTGTCCGGGGAGGTGCCGGAGAAGACCAGTCCGGCCTTCTTCTCCAGCTCGCCGCGGTAGGAGTTGTTGACCTCGTACCGGTGGCGGTGGCGCTCCTCGACGTAGGGCTCGTTGTCGTAGACCTCGCGGACGATGGAGCCCTCGGCGAGCTTGGCCGGGTACAGACCCAGGCGCATGGTGCCGCCCATGTCGCCCTCGCCGGCGACGATGTCGAGCTGCTCCTCCATGGTGGAGATCACCGGGTGGCCGGTGGCCTGGTCGAACTCGGTGGAGTTGGCGTCCTGGATGCCCAGCAGATTGCGCGCGGCCTCGACCACGATGCACTGCAGGCCCAAGCACAGGCCGAGCAGCGGCACGCCGTTCTCCCGCGCGTAGGTGATCGCGCCGAGCTTGCCGTCCACGCCGCGCTCGCCGAAGCCGCCCGGGATGCAGACCGCGTCGCAGTCGCCGAGCTGCCGCTTGGCGCCCTCGGGCGTGCGGCAGTCGTCCGAGGTGACCCACTTGATGTGGACCTTGGCGTTGTTGGCGAAGCCGCCCGCGCGCAGGGCCTCGGTCACCGAGAGGTACGCGTCGGGCAGGTCGATGTACTTGCCGACCAGCGCGACCTTCACCTCGTGGTCCGGCTGGTGCACCCGGCGCAGCAGGTCGTCCCACTGCTTCCAGTCCACGTCGCGGAAGGGCAGGTCCAGGCGGCGCACGACGTACGCGTCCAGGCCCTCGGAGTGCACGACCTTCGGGATGTCGTAGATGGAGGGCGCGTCCTTGCAGGCCACGACCGCGTTGTCGTCCACGTCGCACATCAGCGAGATCTTCCGCTTGATGTCCAGCGGGACCTCGCGGTCGGCGCGCAGCACGATGGCGTCCGGCTGGATGCCGATGTTGCGCAGCGCGGCCACCGAGTGCTGGGTGGGCTTGGTCTTCAGCTCGCCGGAGGGGCCGATGTACGGGAGCAGCGAGACGTGCACGAAGAAGACGTTGTCCCGGCCGACCTCGTGCCGCACCTGGCGGACGGCCTCCAGGAAGGGCAGCGACTCGATGTCGCCGACCGTGCCGCCGACCTCGGTGATGACGACGTCCACGTCATCGCTGGCCAGGCGCCGGATGCGGTGCTTGATCTCGTTGGTGATGTGCGGGATGACCTGGACGGTGTCGCCCAGGTACTCGCCGCGCCGCTCCTTGGCGATCACCGAGGAGTAGACCTGGCCCGTGGTCACGTTCGCCGAGGCGTCGAGGTTGACGTCGAGGAAGCGCTCGTAGTGCCCGATGTCCAGGTCGGTCTCGGCGCCGTCGTCGGTGACGAACACCTCGCCGTGCTGGAAGGGGTTCATCGTGCCCGGGTCGACGTTCAGATAGGGGTCGAGCTTCTGCATGGTGACCCGCAGGCCCCGGGCCTTGAGAAGTGCCCCCAGGCTGGAGGCGGTGAGCCCCTTCCCGAGAGAGGAGGCGACACCCCCAGTGACGAAGAGGTGCTTGGTCGTCATGGTTTTGGGCGGCATGGCCAAGAGGGGGCTCCCGTGGTCGCGTGGTGGGGTGCGCACCGGCACACCTGTCATCAGCGTCGAAGGTGATGTGGAGTGCGGTCGTCGCTGCGGTCGGGGGGCCGTCGCCTCGATTTCCCGAGTACGTGTGCCCACCGGTCCACGGGCCACCAGGGTATCAGCGACCTCGGCCGTTCGGGCCGCGCGGCCTGCCCGATATGACCGGCACCACGCCGGATGACGGGCGCGCGGGCCGCGCGCCGGGGGCACCCGGACCACAACTCCCGTCCGGCGCGGGCCTGTCGGCTCGCCGAACGGACTCCCGCAAAGGTGGTGGTGGGTCCTACGGTGACGGTGTGGCCCCGACAACTCCGCTGCGCCTCCACAAGCTCACCCCATCGGCGCAGTCCGGCTGTCGCGACCACGGGGCGTGTTTGATCACGCCGTCGTATCCTGCTCGGACCCTTTTCAGGGCAGGACTGAATTCCGCAGGTCATAGCGCACGTCCCGCGGGGCGTAGCCGTAGTTCGACTGGAGATGCACGTGGCTGGGCGCATCGAGGATTACGCACTCATCGGGGACATGCAGACCGCAGCCCTCATCAGCCGGGACGGTTCGGCGGACTGGTTGTGCCTGCCCCGCTTCGACTCCCATGCGGTGTTCGCCGGGCTGCTCGGCACGGAGGAACACGGCTTCTGGAGGCTGGGGCCCGCGCACGCCACCGGGGGCGAGCCGCCGCCGGCCGACCGCCGCAGGTACCGCGGGGACTCCCTGGTCCTCGAATCGGAGTGGGACACCCCGCGCGGCACCGTCCGGGTCATCGACTTCATGCCGCCGCGCGAGGACCACGCGCCGCAGCTCGTGCGGATCGTGGAGGGCGTCTCGGGGCGCGTTCCCATCCGCTCCTCGCTGCGGATGCGCTTCTCGTACGGCTGGGTGGTGCCCTGGGTGCACAAGGAGGACGGGCGTACGGCGGCCGTCGCCGGGCCCGACTCGGTGTGGCTGGACACCGAGGCCCCCACCTACGGCAAGGACCTGACCACCTACTCCGACTTCACGGTGGGGCCCGGCGACCGCGTCGCGCTGACCATCAGCTGGCAGGCCTCGCACAAGGACCCGCCGCCGCTGCCCGACCCGGAGGCGTCGCTGACCGCGACGGAGAGCTTCTGGCGCGAGTGGGTGGAGCACTGCACGTACCACGGCCCGTATCGGGAGGCCGTGGTCCGTTCCCTCATCACGCTGAAGGCGCTGACGTACGCGCCGACCGGCGGGATCGTGGCGGCGCCCACCACCTCGCTCCCCGAGGACATCGGCGGCGTGCGGAACTGGGACTACCGCTTCACCTGGCTCAGGGACGCCGCGATCACCCTGTCCTCGCTGCTGCGCACCGGCTACCACGAGGAGGCCAGGGCCTGGCGCGAGTGGCTGCTGCGTGCCGTCGCGGGCGATCCGGAGAACCTCCAGATCATGTACGGCATCGCCGGTGAACGGGAGCTGAGCGAGGCCGAGTTGAGCTGGCTCCCCGGGTACGAGGGCTCGACGCCCGTACGCATCGGGAACGGCGCGGCAGGGCAGCTCCAGCTCGACGTGTACGGGGAGGTCACCGAGGCCCTGCACCTCGCGCACATGACGGGGCTCGCGCGGAACGACTACGCGCAGCTCCTCCAGCTCAAGCTCATCGACTACCTGGAGCAGCACTGGGACGAGCCGGACGAGGGCATCTGGGAGGTGCGGGGGCCGCGGCGGCACTTCGTGCACTCCAAGGTGATGGCCTGGGTCGCGGTGGACCGCACGGTGAAGCTCATCGAGACCGGCGAGGTGGACGGACCGCTGGAGCGCTGGCAGGAGCTGCGCGACACGATCCACCGCGAGGTGTGCGAGAAGGGGTACGACAAGGAGCGGAACACCTTCACGCAGTCGTACGGCTCGAAGGAGCTGGACGCCTCGCTGCTGCTGATCCCGCAGATGGGCTTCCTGCCGCCGGACGACAAGCGCGTGATCGGCACCGTGGAGGCCATCCAGCGCGAACTGTCCACCGAGGACGGCTTCGTGATGCGCTATCCGACCTCCTCCGAGGAGGGCGCCGGGGTGGACGGCCTGGAGGGCGAGGAGGGCGCGTTCCTGGCGTGCTCGTTCTGGCTGGCCGACGACCTGGCGATGATCGGGCGCGTGGAGGAGGCGCGGAAGCTGTTCGAGAAGCTCCTGTCGCTCCGCAACGACCTCGGCCTGCTCGCCGAGGAGTGGGACCCCGTCGACCAGCGCCAGGTGGGCAACTTCCCCCAGGCGTTCAGCCACGTGCCGCTGATCGACACGGCGCTGCGGCTGACGGCTTCGGGGGCGTACGGGGGTTGAGCGGCTGAGCCTGCCGCGGGGCGGCAGCGCGGCGCCCCCGGCGCGGGGGTCTCAGCGCTGCGGCCGCGCTCTCGGTGGCCCGCGGTGTCACTCCGTCAGTTCGTCGTAGACGCTCAGGACCTGGGTCAGGGTGTCGTCCTCTGTGGGCCACTGTCCCGTGCGGGCCCTGCCAGCACGGGACAGCGTCTCGCGGCGCGAGGGGTCGGCGAGGAGTGAGCCGACCGCGGTGGAGAGGGCGTCGGGGTCGGCGTGCGGGATGAGTTCCGCGGCGCCGCCGACCAGTTCGGGTGTGCCGCCCACGGCGGTGGCGACCAGGGGGATGCCGCGGTGCAGCGCCTCCTGGGCGAAGAGCGAGCGGCTCTCCCAGGCGGACGAGAGCAGCGCGACGTCGGCGCCGGCGAGCAGGTCGAAGGCGTCGTCGCGGCGGCCCAGCAGCCGCGCGGGCAGCGCCTCCTCGTCGATGCGCCGCTGGAGCGCGGCGCGCTCGCCGCCCTCCCCCGCGATGGCCAGCAGCGGCGGCGGGTCCATGGCGCGCCAGCCGCGCGCGGCGGTGAGGGCTGCTCCGTACGCGTGGTGCGCGTCCAGGCGGCCGACGGAGAACACCAACGGGCGGTCCACCGCGCCCACTTCGGCGCGGGCCTTGTGCCGCAGCCGCTCCGCGCGCTCCTCGTCCCGCTCGGCCCCCGGCCGCTCCCCCGCGGCGCGCGCCGTGGCCACCGGGGACAGCCGCGCGTCCCTGGCACCGCGCGTGCGCGCCCGCTCCACGAGGTCGGCCGTGGCACCCAGGAGTACGTCGCAGGAGCGGGCGACGCGGCGTTCCAGCAGCGCGCCCAGGCGCTCGCGCACCCCGCCGCCGCGGGCCGTGCCGCGGCCGTGCCAGGTGACGACCAGCGGGACGCGGCGGCGCCTGCCACCCAGGGCGAGCCCGGCGAGCAGTCCGGCCCGCAGCCCGTGCGCGTGCACCAGGTCGGCGTCGGCGCAGGCGCGGCGCAGCGCGGCGACCGCCTCCGGCTCGGTACGCGCGGGAGCGGAAGCGAATCCGGCGCCGTCCGCGGCGAACCCCGCGCGCTGCTCCGGATCGAGCGGCCCGCACACGGTGACCCGCAGCCCGCGCGCCACCAACCCGGCCGACAGCGACCGCACATGGGCGACCGTGCTCGCGCTCGGGGTGTCCGTACCGGCGATGACCTGCACGGCGTGCGGCAGCGCGCGGCCGACGGACGGCGGAGGCGACGGCGACGGTGTCGGGCGGCGGCTCACTGCTGGTCGAACTCCTGGCGGGACGGGCGGCGGGCAGGCGCGGCGCGGGCGGTGCCCATGGGGCGGATGGTACGGGCCGTGCCAGTGCGGCCCCGCAGGCCCGGTGGCCCGGCGGAGTGCGGCGGCACGTGCACGGGCCAGCATGACAGCCGCCGCGGGGCACGCCCGTACGGCACGTCCCCGGAACGGCGCTGTATCACGGCGCGCGGTCCACCCGTATCACTCACCCGGGGGACAACGACGAACTGCCGCCTGGGGCACGCCCGTACGGAATCCGAGGCGTACGGAGCCGTCGCGGAAGAAACCACGGCGCGCGCACCCGTCCGCGCTGTGCCGCTCAGGACGCCGCGCGGGCCGCCTCCAGCAGTTCCTCGGCGTGGGCACGCGCGAGGCTGGAGTCCTCCTGGCCCGCGAGCATCCGGGAGAGCTCGCGCACCCGGTCCTCGCCCTCCATGGCCTGCACGCCGCTGCGCGTGACCGAGCCCTCGTGGGTCTTCTCGACCACCAGGTGCCGGTCGGCGAACGCGGCCACCTGCGGCAGGTGCGTGACGACCACGACCTGCGCCGACCTGGCGAGGCGCGCCAGCCGCCTGCCGACCTCGACCGCCGCCTTGCCGCCGACGCCCGCGTCGACCTCGTCGAAGAGGTACGTCGGCACCGGGTCGGCGCCCGCGAACACCACCTCCACGGCGAGCATCACGCGGGACAGCTCACCGCCCGAGGCGCCCTTGGCGATGGGGCGGGGCTGGGCGCCAGGGTGCGGGGCGAGCAGCAGCTCGACCTCGTCGGTGCCGTACGGGCCGTACGCCAGGGTGCGGCCGCCCACCTCGACGCCGTCACCGTCGGCCGCCTCGGTGTGCTTGAGCTCGAAGGAGACCCGCGCGTGCGGCATCGCCAGCTCGGCCAGCTCCTCGGTCACGGCGTCGGCGAACCGCTTCGCCGCGTCCTCCCGCGCCTGGGTCAACTGCCCGGCCAGGGTGCCGAGTTCGGCGCGCAGCTCGTCGCGCTCGGCCGTCAGCTCGCCGATCCGCTCGTCGTCGCCGTCCAGCTCCAGGAGCCGGGCCGCACCGCGTTCGGCCCAGGTCAGGACGGCAGCGGCGCCGTCCTGCGCGGCCTCGCCCTCGCCGGCTTCGTCGGCCCCGTACTTGCGGATGAGCTGGCTCAGGGTCGCGCGGCGCTCCTCCACCGCGGCGAGGCGCAGCGGGTCGGCGTCCAGGTTGTCCGCATAACCGGCGAGTTCGCCCGCCACGTCGGAGAGCAGGATGGACACCTCGCCGAGCCGGTCGGCCAGTCCGGCGAGCTGCGGGTCGTGCTGCCGCACCGCCTCCAGCGCCCGGTGCGCGCCGCCGACCAGGGTGGAGGCGTCCACGCCCTCGGGGTCGGCGGGGTCTCCGGCCAGGGCGCCGTGCGCGGCGCTGGCGGCGGAGGCCAGGGCCTCGGCGTGGCCCAGCTTCTCGGCCTCGGCGGCGAGTTCGGCGTCCTCGCCCGCCTGGGGCTCGGCCGCGGCGATCTCCTCCAGGCCGAAGCGGAGCATGTCCGCCTCCTGCGCGCGCTCCCTCGCCCGGGTGGTGATCTCCTCCAGCTCGCGGGCGACGGCGCGCAGCCGCTGATAGGCGGTGGTGTACGCGGCGAGCGGCGCGGACACGGCCTCGCCCGCGTACCGGTCGAGCGCCTGGCGCTGGCGCGCGGGCCGCAACAGGCCCTGCTGGTCGGTCTGTCCGTGCACCGCGACCAGCTCGTCGCTGAGCTCGGAGAGCAGGCCGACGGGGGCGGAGCGCCCGCCCACATGGGCGCGGGAGCGGCCCTCGGCCGAGACGGTGCGGCTGAGCAGCAGGGCGTCCTCGTCGAGTTCGGCGCCGGCCTCGACGGCGCGCAGCGCGGCGGGCGAGTCGGGCGGGAGCACCACCCGGCCCTCGACGACCGCCGCCTTCGCGCCGACCCGTACCAGCGCGGCGTCGGCCCGGCCGCCGAGCAGCAGGCCGAGGCTGGTGACGACCATGGTCTTGCCGGCGCCGGTCTCGCCGGTCACCGCGGTGAAGCCGGGGGACAGCTCGACGACGGCGTCATCGATCACGCCCAGGGCTCTGATCCGCATCTCCTCCAACACGGGTACGACCATACGAGGTGCGGAGGGTGTGTCCCCACCCCTGGTCCCGGTGAGCGCGGGATCGCGGCAGCGCACGGAGCCCCGCGCGGTGCCGCGGGGAACCGGGGTGACGCCGGGGACAGGACCGCGTGACGCCGGGGACGCGGTCCTGGACGCGGGGAGCCGCACCGCGCGCGGCGGCCCGGCGCGCGCCCGCCTCTGCACCGGATCGGCACAGCACCGGCACATCGGCGGGACGCGACGGGCGCGAACCGGCACGGGATTCGCGCACCGTGTTCGATGCCGGAGGAGTCGGAGACGCCGGATGAGGGGTCCGTCGTACGGGGAAGGGCTCAGCTCTCGGGGGCGCCGCGCCAGCCCGCCACCGGGAGCGCGAACTTGGCGACCAGCCGGTCCGTGAACGACGCGTGGTGCAGCCGCGCCAGCCGCACCGGCACCGCGCCGCGCCGCACCTCGACCCGTGCGCCCGCCGGGAGTTCGGCGCTGCGCCGCCCGTCGCACCAGATGATCCCGTTCGGGGTCTCCTGCTGGACCTCCACGGCGAGCACCGAGTCGGGCGCCGTCAGCAGCGGCTTGGCGAACAGCGCGTGCGCGCTGATCGGCACCATCAGCAGGGCCTCCACCTCGGGCCACACCACGGGTCCCCCGGCGGAGAACGCGTACGCCGTCGAGCCGGTCGGGGTCGCGCACACCACGCCGTCGCAGCCAAAGCGGGAGACGGGACGCCCGTCGACCTCGGTGACGACCTCCAGCATCCGCTCGCGGGACGCCTTCTCCACGGACGCCTCGTTCATGGCCCAGCCGCGGTGCACCACGTGGCCGTCGTTGCGCACCAGGACGTCGAGGGTCATCCGCTCCTCGACCTCGTAGTCCTGGGTGACGACGCGGTCCACGACCTTGTCCAGGTCGTCGCGCTCGGCCTCGGCGAGGAAGCCGATGCGGCCGAGGTTCACGCCCAGCATCGGCACACCGGAGGCGCGCGCGAACTCGGCGCCGCGCAGCAGCGTCCCGTCGCCGCCGAGCACCACCAGCAGCTCGCAGCCCTCGGCCGCGTCGGGGGTGGCGGCGACGGTGCGCACGCTGTCGGGGAGCGGGAGGTCCACGGCCTCCTCGTCCAGCACGCGCACGCCGATGCCGCAGCGCAGCAGGCCCTGCACGACGAGTTCGGCGCTGCGTACGGCGGCGCGGCGGCCGGTGTGCGCGAGCAGGAAGACGGTGCGGTCGCCCGGCTCACGGTTGCCTGTGGTGGTCACTTGGGGCCCTCCGCCACTGCTCGCTCGACATCCGCCGGGTCGAGGTCGGGCGCCCCGGCGCGCAGCCACAGAAAGTACTCGACATTGCCCGAGGGTCCCGGCAGCGGGCTCGCGGTCACGCCGAGCGCGCCGAGCCCCAGGCCCCTGCCCTGCTCGGCGACCGCGCGCACCGCCTCGGCGCGAAGCTGCGCGCTGCGCACCACGCCGCCGCTGCCGAGCCGCTCCTTGCCCACCTCGAACTGCGGCTTCACCATCAGTACGAGGTCGGCCCCGGGCGCCGCGCAGCGGACCAGCGCGGGGAGCACCAGGCCGAGCGGGATGAAGGAGAGGTCGCCGACGACGAGGTCGACGGGGTCGCCGATGTCCTCCAGGGCCAGCTCGCGTACGTTCGTACGGTCCTTGACGGTGACCCGGTCGTCGCTCTGCAGCGACCAGGCGAGCTGCCCGTAGCCGACGTCGACGGCGACGACGTGGCCCGCGCCCGCGCGCAGCAGTACGTCGGTGAAGCCGCCGGTCGAGGCGCCCGCGTCGAGCGCGCGGCGGCCCTCCACGGCGAGGCCGAGCGGCGCGAACGCCTCCAGCGCTCCGGCGAGTTTGTGTCCGCCGCGCGAGACGTAGTCGGGGTCGTCGCTGTCCTCGCGTACGACGAGCGCTGCGCTGGTCTCCACCTGCGTGGCGGACTTGGTGGCGGGGTTGCCGCCGACCGTCACCCGCCCTGCGGCGATGAGCTGTCCGGCGTGCTCGCGGGAGCGGGCCAGCTTACGGCGCACCAGCTCGGCGTCGAGTCGGCGTCGTGCCACGGTTCTTCAACTCCGGGGGGATGGACGGTCCAGGCCGGCCAGCGATTCGCGCAGGCCGCGGTGAACATCTTCGTACACCTCGAGGTGGCCCGGCACAGCGAGGTGGTCGACGTCCCGCAACCGCCGCAGCACGGCGTCCACGTCCCCGTGCCCGGTGTCCTGCACCCCGACCCCGAGCGGCCGCGGCCCGCCCGCGTCCTCCGGCTCCCCCTGGGCCTCCCCGTCGACGGCCTCGACGCCCTCGGCGGACTCGTCCGCGTCCGGCGGCAGCTCCTCACTCATGCGTGAAACGCTACCGCGCCACGACGGAACACCACGCGCTCCGCTGCGGCGGCACGAAGGCTGCGCTCCGCTGCGGCGGCGCAGAAATGTACTCCGCCGCAGCGGAAGGCGACCACGGACCAGGTGGCCGGCGGTCGTCAGCGGGCGGCAGCTACCCGCGGGACGACGAGAGGCGTCTCCGACTCCGGGTCCGGGATCACGCGGCAGGGCAGGCCGAAGACCTCCTCCACGAGCTCGGCGGTCACCACCTCGCCCGGCGCTCCCTCGGCGATCACCGCGCCGTCCCGCATCGCGATGAGGTGGGTCGCGTACCGCGCCGCCTGGTTCAGGTCGTGCAGCACCGCGACCAGCGTGCGCCCCTGCTCCCTGTGCAGCCGCGCGCACAGGTCGAGGACCTCCATCTGGTGCGCGATGTCGAGGTACGTGGTCGGCTCGTCCAACAGCAGCAGCGGGGTCTGCTGCGCGAGCGCCATCGCGATCCACACCCGCTGCCGCTGGCCCCCGGAGAGCTCGTCCACGAAGCGGTCGCCCAGCGCCTCGATGCCGGTGGCCTCCATCGACTCCCGTACGATTCGCTCGTCCTCCTCGGACCACTGCCGCAGCAGGCCCTGGTGCGGGTAGCGGCCGCGCGCCACCAGGTCGGCGACCGTGATCCCGTCGGGCGCGACCGAGGACTGCGGGAGCAGCCCCAGGGTGCGGGCCAGCTTCTTCGCGGGCAGGCCGCCGATGTCGGCGCCGTCCAGCAGCACCGAGCCCTTCTTGGGCTTGAGCATCCGCGAAAGGGCCCGCAGCAGCGTGGACTTGCCGCACGCGTTCGGCCCGACGACCACCGTGAAGGAGTTGTCGGGAACGGCGACGTCCAGCCCCTCGGAGATGGTCCGCTGGTCGTACGCGAGGGTCAGCCCCTCGCCGGTCAGCCGGGCCCCCGCGGCCTCTTCCCGCATGTTCCGCTCCGTCGTCGAATCGGTCGCTGCCGTAGTCGTACTCGCGCTCGTGCTCGTAGTCGCGCTCGTGCTCGTCGAGGTGCTCATATCCGTCCCGCCCTGCGCTCGGTGGCCAGCAGCCACACCAGATAACCGCCGCCCAGCACGCCGGTGATGACGCCCACGGGCAGCTCGTGCCCGCCGAACAGCCGCTGCCCCGCGAGGTCGGCCGCGACCAGCAGCGCCGAGCCCATGCACATCGAGCTCAGCAGATTGGGGCCTGGCGCCCTGGTCAGCCGCCTGGCGAGCTGCGGCGCGGTGAGCGCCACGAAGGCCACGGGGCCCGCGGCCGCCGCGGCGAGCGAGACCAGCAGCACCGCGGAGGCGAGCAGCGTGACCCGCACCCGCTCGACCCGTACGCCCAGCGCGTACGCGGCGTCGTCCCCCATCTCCATCATCCGCAGCCCCCGCGCGCAGCCCAGCAGCACGACGGGGACCAGCACCGCCATCACGGCGAGCAGCGGGACCGCGTTGCTCCAGCTCCGCCCGTTGAGGCTGCCGGTCATCCACAGCACGGCCTCGGAGGCCTCGGTGAGCTGGGCGCGGGTGAGCAGATAGCCGTTCACGCCGGTGAGGATCGCGGCCATGCCGATGCCGACGAGTACGAGGCGGTAGCCGTGCACCCCCTGGCGCCAGGCCAGCCCGTACACCAGCAGCCCGGTCACGATGCCGCCGATCACCGCGCCCCCGGCGAGCGCGGTCGCGCCGCCGCCCGCGACGGTCAGCCCGACCAGCGCGCCCGTGGTGGCGCCGTTGGTGAAGCCCAGCACGTCGGGGCTGCCGAGCGGGTTGCGCACGACGGCCTGGAAGATCGCGCCGCCGAGCGCGAGGGCCGCGCCGACCAGCAGCGCGGTCACCACCCTGGGCAGCCGCAGCTCGTTGATCACGGTCAGGTCGTACGGGTTGCCCTGACCCGTCAGGGTGCGCACGACGTCGCCGGGCGACATCGGGTACTCGCCGCTGCCGATCGCGTACACCCCGGCGACCAGGGCGACCAGGAGGCAGGCAGCGCCCGCGGCCACCGCGCGCGGGCGGAAGGCCACCGAGAGTCCTCCGGCGGCTCGGGTACGTATGACACTCACGCCTTGGCCACCCTCCGACGGCGCACGAAGTACAGGAAGAACGGGCCGCCCAGCACCGCCGTGACGATGCCGACCTGGAGCTCCGAGGGCCGCCCGAGCACCCGCCCGAGCACGTCGGCGCCGAGCATCAGCGACGGCGCGAGCACCGCGCAGTACGGCAGCATCCACCGCATGTCGGGCCCGGTCAGCGAGCGCACCATGTGCGGCACCATCAGCCCCACGAACACGATCGGGCCGCAGGCCGCGGTGGCCGCGCCGCACAGCAGGGTGACGGCGGCGATGGAAGCGGCCCTGGTCAGCGCGGGGCGCGAGCCCAGGGCCCGGGCCGCGTCGTCGCCGAGCGCCAGCGCGTTCAGTGGCCGGGCGAGCGCGAAGGCCACCAGCAGCCCAGCGGCGACGAAGGGGAGCGCCTTCCACACGGTGTCGAGCTGCGCGCGTGCCAGCGAGCCGACCGTCCAGAACCGCATCTTGTCCAGCGACGCCGTGTCCATGAGCTGCACGGCGTTGACGTACGAGGTGAGCGCCGCGTTCAGCGCCGTGCCGGCGAGGGCGAGCCGCACCGGGGTCGCGGAGCGGCCGCCGCCCACCGCGTACACCAGCACGGAGACGACGGCGGCGCCGACGAAGGCGAAGGCGATGTAGCCGTTGTAACTGGCCACACCGAAGAAGGAGATGGCGGTGACGACGGCGGCAGCGGCGCCCGCGTTGATCCCCAGCAGCCCGGGGTCGGCGAGCGGATTGCGGGTCAGCGCCTGCATCACGCCGCCGGCGAGGCCGAGCGCCACTCCGGCCAGCAGCCCGAGCAGGGTGCGCGGCATGCGCATGTCGTGCACGACGGTGTAGGCGGAGGAACCGCTGTCCACGAGGCCCTGCCAGGCCTCGGCGAAGGTGAGCTGGCGGGCGCCGACGGCGAGGCTCAGGACGCAGACGAGCAGCAGGAGGGCCAGCGCGGCGAGCAGCCCGGCGGCGCGCAGCGCGTAGCGGCCGCGCCCGGCGCCCGCGCCCGGAGGCCCGTCGGAGGAGGAAGCACGCTCCTGCCGCTCGGCCGCCGAACCCCCTTCTGCCTGTGGGGACTTGATGAGAGTCACGTACCGGCTCCGATGGGGGCCGGGGGAACGGAATGCCCCGGCCACTGGACAACAACGACTTTGGTTAGGTTAACCTAACCGGGAATTCGGCCCCAGGGCCGCCCCCGAATCACCCGTGAGAAAAGGCTGAGTCATGCCCAACTCGTCTGCCTCTGCGCAGTTCTCCCGTCTTTCCCGCCGCGGCGTGCTCGCCGCGGGCGGCGTCGTCGGCGTCGGCGCACTGCTCTCCGCCTGCGGCGCCGGCGGTTCCGGCGGTTCCGGCGCGGGTGCGCAGTCGGGCGGCGCCTGGTCGTTCACGGACGACCGGAAGAAGAAGGTCAGCCTGGACTCGGAGCCGAAGCGGATCGTGGCGTACGTCGGCGCCGCGGCCGCCCTGTACGACTTCGGCGTCGACAAGCAGATCGTGGGCGTCTTCGGCCCCACCAAGAAGAAGAACGGCAGGCCCGACGTGCTCGCCGGCGACCTCCCCGTGGACCGGCTGGAGATCATCGGCAACGCCTACGGCGAGTTCGACGTCGAGAAGTACGCCAAGACCCGCCCCCAGCTCCTCATCACGAACATGTACCAGCCGAACGTGCTCTGGTACGTGCCAGAGGAGAGCAAGTCCAAGATCCTCAAGTTCGCCCCCTCGCTGGCGCTGACCACGGCGAAGGTCTCCATGCTGGAGCCGATCAAGCGCTTCGAGAAGCTGGCCGGGGCGCTCGGCGCCGACGTGAAGGCCAAGAAGGCCGCGGACGCCAAGAAGCGCTTCGAGGAGGCGTCGGAGCGGCTGCGCAAGGCCGCCAAGTCCAGCGGCGGCGTGAAGGTCATGGCCGCCTCCGGGTACCCGGACCTCCTCTACGTGTCCGACCCCGACATGAACGCCGACCTCCGCTACTACAAGGAGCTGGGCGTGGAGTTCGTGAAGCCGAAGAAGGTCAGCAAGCAGGGCTTCTTCGAGGAGCTGAGCTGGGAGAACGCCGACAAGTACAAGGCCGACATCCTCTTCATGGACAACAGGACGCAGGCGCTCCAGCCGTCCGCGCTCAAGTCCAAGCCGGCCTGGAGCAGGCTGCCCGCCGTGAAGGCGGGCCAGATCGCCGAGTGGAACCCCGAGCCGCGCTTCTCCTACGCGGGCGCGGCCCCCCTCCTCGAAGACCTGGCCAAGGCCATCGAGGACGCCAAGAAGGTCGGCTGATCCCGACGAGCTGAATCCGGGGCCCTGCGGCCCGACCACCGCAGGGCCCGCCGCCGCACGGCGCACGCAGGACCCCACGGCACGAAGAACCGGGAGGACCCCCATGAGCACCGCAGCACCCGAAGCACCGGCCCCCGCCGTCCCGTTCGAGTTCTTCGACCTGCATGTCGTGCGCACCCGGAAACTCGGCCGGAGCCTGGTGCGGGTCACGCTCGGCGGGGAACGGCTGTGGCGCTTCCACTCCGGCGGCCGCGACCAGCGCTTCAAGCTGTTCCTGCCGCACCCGGGCCAGGACGCTCCTGTGGTGCCCACCGAGGCGGGCAACGACTGGTTCCCGCAGTGGCGCGCGATGGACCCGTCGGTACGCGGCATCATGCGCTCCTACACGGCGCGTGAGCAGCGCCGCGTGCCCCACGAGGAGCTGGACGTGGACTTCGTGCTGCACGGCGCCGGCCCGTCCGGCATGCCCGAGGGCCCGGCCTCGCGCTGGGCGGCCACCGCACGCCCCGGCGACCGGGTCACCCTCCTCGGCCCGGTCGTCGAGGACAACGGCGGCGTCGACTTCCGCCCGCCCGAGGGCACCGACTGGGTGCTGCTCAGCGGCGACGAGACGGCGCTGCCCGCGATCGCCGGCATCCTCGGCTCGCTGCCGCCCGCGACCCGGGTCAAGGTGTGGCTGGAGGTCCCGCACGCCGAGGACCTGCAGGACCTGCCGACCCTCGCGGACGCCGACATCACCTGGCTGGTCCGCGAGAACTTCACCCGGCACCGCACGGACGCCGTCCTGGACTCGGTGCGCGCCGCCGCACTGCCGGGCGGCACCCCGTACGCCTGGATCGCGGGCGAGGCGGGCACCGTGAAGGCGCTCCGCCGCCACCTGGTGCGAGAGCGCGGGTTCGACCGCCGCGCGGTGAAGTTCACCGGCTACTGGCGCCTCGGCGCGACCGAGGAGCAGCTGGTCGAGGAGGCCGTCTCCGCCGCCTCCTGAGAGCCTGCCCCCAGACCAGGCCCCCGCCCCGTCCCGTCCGTCTCTTCCGCGCGGGGCGGGGGTCTGTTTTTCCGGCGCCTGTACGGGGGTTCCGGCCGAGCCCGCGAAGGTACGGGGACGCCGGCCGGCCCCTCAGAGCCCGAGCTGCTCCAGCGCCTTGCCCGCCTCCAGCTCGCACGCACCGTCGCCGCCCCGCGTCCAGGCCGCCGCGCACAGCGCCCGCAGGCCGTCCAACGGCTCGCCGTCACCGGCCAGTTCGAGGGCGCCTTCGCCCGCGTACGCCGTCCAGCCGCCGCACGCGAAGCCCTCCGCGCTCTCCTCGACCTCCGGCTGGTGCTCCAGCAGATCCCGCAGGTCACGGCCCACATACGTCGGCCGGTGCCGCGGCCCGGCGGCCAGCAGTTGCGCCGCGTCCGTCACGCCGGTCAGCACCAGCAGCGAGTCGACGCCCCCGGCCCACGCGCCCTCGATATCGGTGTCCAATCGGTCGCCGACCACGAGCGGCCGCTCGGCGCCCGTGCGCAGCACCGACTCGCGGTGCATCGGCGGCAGCGGCTTCCCCGCGACCTGCGGCTCCGGCGCGTCCCGCATCCACCGCGTGGCGATCCGCACCACCTCGACGGCGGCGCCGTTGCCCGGCGCGATGCCGCGCCCGCTCGGGATGGTCAGGTCCGCGTTGGAGGCGAACCACGGCACACCGCGCTGCACCGCCAGCGCCGCCTCGGCCAGCCGCCCCCAGGGCAGCTCGGGCCCGCCGTAGCCCTGCACCACGGCCGCCGGGTCCTCGTCGGCCGACTCCACGACGGTCAGCCCGCGTTCGCGCAGCGCGACCCGCAGCCCCTCGCCGCCGACCCACAGCACCCGCGCGCCGTCC
The DNA here is from genome assembly GCF_039605595.1 of Streptomyces odontomachicola. Lineage (NCBI taxonomy): Bacteria > Bacillati > Actinomycetota > Actinomycetes > Kitasatosporales > Streptomycetaceae > Streptomyces > Streptomyces odontomachicola. The sequence continues at coordinate 9,753 of NZ_JBCFOK010000022.1, read as the reverse complement.
GGCACCTGCTCGGCGATCAGCCGCGCCACCGCCTGCGCCGAGGTGATCACGTCCGAGGGCTCGGCCGGCACGCCCAGCTCGGTCAGATGCTCCGCGACGGTGCCGGGGGTGCGCGCCGCGTTGTTGGTGACGTACGCCAGCCGCATGCCGCCCTCCCGCGCGCGCTCCAGCGACTCCACGGCGTGCGGCACCGCGTCGCCGCCCGCGTACACGACCCCGTCCAGGTCCAGCAGCGCCGTGTCGTAGGCCGAGCCCAGCGCACCCGCGCATCCGTCCGTACGCGTACGCCGTCCTGCGGCATCCGCACCGCTCCCGCCGCCCGACGGGTCCGCCGCGCCCTGCTGCCCCTGCTGCATCTCTCTCGCTCTCCTCACCTGCGCCTGAACCCCACGCCCCCTCCCCCGATCATCCCGCACCCGGCCGCGCGGAGCGGCGCCGGTCCGCCCGGCGCCGGGCCCTCCGCCCCCGTACACCCGCGGTCCACCGCCCGTACCCCTCGCCGACCGCCCATCGGCGCTCCCGCGTCGCATCCCCGCGCCCCCTGTGCCCCGTTCACGGCGTATGGGCCGTCCCGCATAGCATTTGGGGATGACCGCCGACGGCCTCCGACTCTCCCCCTTCCGCGGGCTGCGTTACGCCCCCGAGCGGGTCAGCGGCCTGGCCGCGGTGACCTCCCCGCCGTACGACGTGGTGGTGAGACCCGATGGGCTGCACCACCTGGAGACCGCCGACCCGTACAACATCGTCCGGCTGATCCTCCCGCAGGCCCAGGACCCCGGCACCCGGCACCGGCAGGCGGCCGAGACCCTGCGCCGCTGGCGCGCCGACGGCGTCCTGGCGACCGACCCGCGCCCGGCGCTGTACGTGTACGAGCAGCGCCGCGGCGACGTGCTGCAACGCGGACTCATCGGCGCTCTGCGGCTCTCGCCCCCGGAGGAGGGCGTGGTGCTGCCGCACGAGGAGGTGATACCGGAGGTCGTGGCCGACCGTGCCGCGCTGATGCGCGCGGTGGCCGCCCAACCCGAGCCGCTGCTGCTCTCCTACCGCGGCAGCGGCTCGGCCACCGGTGCTTCGGGCGTCATCGAACGCGCGGCGCGCGCCGAACCCCTCCTGGACACCACCACCGAGGACGGCTTCGCGCACCGGCTGTGGGCGGTGACGGACCCCGCCGAACTCGCCGCGGCCGACGAGGACTTGGCCCGCCGGCGCGCGCTGATCGCCGACGGGCACCACCGCTGGGCGACCTATCTGCGGCTGAGCGCCGAGCGCAACGGGCACTCCGGCGAGCCCCCGGCAGGGCACAACGGCTTCCCCTCCCCCGCGGGCCCCGCCGGCGCGCACACCGGCGAGGAGGGCTCGGGCGACCCCTGGGACTACGGCCTCGTGCTGCTCGTGGACACCGCCAGGTATCCCCTCCAGGTGCACGCCATCCACCGGGTGCTCCCCCGCGTACCGGTGAAGCAGGCGCTCAACGCGATCGAGGAACAGGGCGCGTTCCGCACCCGCACCCTGCGGGCTCCGCTGGGCGAGGCGCTGGGCGCCCTGGAGCGCAGCCCCGGCAACGCGTTCCTGCTCACCGAGGGCGACGGCACCTTCCATCTGCTCGACCGTCCCTCACCGCGGCTGCTGGAGAGCGCCGTGGACCCCGCGCGCCCCGCGGCCTGGCGCCGGCTGGACGCCACGGTGCTGCACGCGGCGCTGCTGGACGCGGTGCTGGGCGTTCCCGACCGGCCCTCGGACATCGGCTACATCCACGACACCGGCGCCGCGGTCGAGCAGGCCGCGCAGCACGGGGGCACCGCGGTGCTGATGCGCGCGGTGCGCGAGGAGACGGTGCGGGAGCTCGCGGAGCGCGGCATCACCATGCCCCGCAAGTCCACCTCCTTCGGACCGAAGCCGGCAACGGGTCTTGTGCTGCGCACACTTGAGGACTGAGCAGGCTTGAGGACTGAGCAGGACCGGTAGCCGGTCTCCCTCCGCGTCTCTCCCCCTGAGGGGCATGCGGCGAAGGCACCCCCTTCTCCGCATGCCCCTTCTTTATGCAGGGCACCCTTACCCGGGGCCGCCCGCAGCGCGCCCCAAAGGGCTTCAACTCCCCCACCAAACACGGACATCTCCCCCGATTCCGGAGCGACATCCGCCTCGTACCCCCCTCCCGGCTCCTCCCTCACTCGGGTTAGGTTAGGGTAGCCTTACCTCACCGCGTAGACCGCGCGGCGAGCCCGATGTCCGCGTCAGGGAGGACTCATGAGCAGCAGGTCTCACCTGCTCAACGACAGGACGGCGGAGCGCTACCGGCGCTCCGTCAGCGAAGGCGTCGGACGAGTGGCGGACAAACTCGCCCGCACCGAGCGGCCGTTCACCGGAGCCACCCCGGAGGGCCTGGCCCCCGCGATCTCCGCGATCGACCTGGAGCAGCCGCTGGAGGACCCCGGCGCCGCGCTCGACGAGCTCGAGGACGTCTACCTGCGCGACGCCGTCTACTTCCACCACCCGCGCTACCTCGCGCACCTCAACTGCCCGGTGGTGATACCCGCGGTGCTCGGCGAGGCGGTGCTCTCCGCCGTCAACTCCTCGCTGGACACCTGGGACCAGAGCGCGGGCGGCACGCTCATCGAGCGGCGCCTCATCCAGTGGACGGCCGCCAGGATCGGCCTGGGCACCGCGGCGGACGGCATCTTCACCAGCGGCGGCAGCCAGTCCAACCTCCAGGCGATGATGCTCGCCCGCGACGAGGCCTGCCGCCTGGTGCGCAAGAACTCCGAGCACGCGCCGACCCGCGCGCAGATCCTGCCGCAGCTCCGCATCCTCACCTCCGAGTGCAGCCACTTCAGCATCGAGAAGTCCGCCACCCTGCTGGGCCTCGGCGCCGAGGCGGTCATCTCCGTACCCTGCGACGACAAGCGCCGGATGCGTACGGACGCGCTGGAGGCCGAGCTGGAGCGCTGCGAGAGCGAGGGCCTCACCGTGATGGCCGTCGTCGCCACGGCGGGCACCACCGACTTCGGCAGCATCGACCCGCTGCCCGAGATCGCCAGGATCTGCGAGCGCGCCGGCACCTGGATGCACGTGGACGCGGCGTACGGCTGCGGCCTCCTGGTCTCCCGCCGCCACCACATGCTGGCCGGCATCGAGCGCGCCGACTCGGTGACCGTGGACTACCACAAGTCCTTCTTCCAGCCGGTCAGTTCCAGCGCGGTCCTGGTGCGCGACGCCGGCACGCTGCGGCACGTCACGTACCACGCGGACTACCTCAACCCGGCCCGCATGGCCGAGCAGCGGATACCCAACCAGGTCGACAAGTCCATCCAGACCACCCGCCGCTTCGACGCGCTGAAGCTCTGGATGACCCTGCGCGTGATGGGCGCCGACGGCGTCGGCGAGCTCTTCGACGAGGTCGTGGACCGCGCGGCCGACGCCTGGAAACTGCTGGACGAGGACCCGCGCTTCGAGGTCGTCACCGAACCCCAGCTCAGCACCCTGGTCTTCCGCTATCTGCCGCCCTCGGCCGCCACCGAGCCCGAGCTCACCGACAAGGTCAACCTGCACGCCCGCGAGGCACTCTTCGCCTCCGGCGACGCGATCGTGGCCGGCACCAAGGTGGACGGGCGGCACTACCTCAAGTTCACGCTGCTCAACCCGGAGACCACGCTCGAGGACATCGCCACCGTGCTCGACCTGATCGCCGAGCACGCGGGCCGCCGCCTGTCCGAACTCCAGGCCGAGCAGGCCGGGGAGGACGGCGCGCACGCCGGCAGCGAGCTCAGCGACTCCCGCGCGGGCTGAGCCGGCGAAAGCCGCCACCCGAGCGCCGCCACTTGCGCGCCGCCGCTCAGGCGCAGCCACTCCCCGCGGGCCGAGGCACACCCCCCGCACCCCCACATCCCAGACCTCACCGGAGATCCGGAGACTCACGTGACCACCGCTCACGACGCCGCACAGGACGCCTCCAAAGTCCACGACTTCATAGCCATCGGGCTCGGTCCCTTCAACCTGGGCCTCGCCTGTCTGACCGACCCGGTCGACGGGCTCGACGGCCTCTTCCTGGACGACCGCCCGGGCTTCGACTGGCACCCCGGCATGATGCTGGAGGACAGCACCCTCCAGACCCCGTTCATGTCCGACCTGGTCACCCTCGCCGACCCCACCTCCCCGTACTCCTTCCTCAACTACCTGAAGGACCAGGGCAGGCTGTACTCCTTCTACATCCGCGAGAGCTTCTATCCGCTCCGCGCCGAGTACAACGACTACTGCCAGTGGGCGGCGAACAGGCTCTCCACTCTCCGCTTCCAGCACCGCGTCACCTCCGTCGAGTACGACGAGAGCGAGCAGGTCTACGTCGTACGGGCCGACGACACCGGCGCCGGCGAGCAGCGCGTCTACCGCGCCGCCAAGCTGGTCCTGGGCACCGGCACCCCGCCCTACCTCCCCGACTCCTGCCGCGACCTGGGCGGCGACCTGATCCACAACTCCCGCTACCTGGAGAGCAAGTCCACCCTCCAGGAGAAGGACTCGATCACCATCGTGGGCAGCGGCCAGAGCGCCGCGGAGATCTACTACGACCTGCTCCAGGAGATCGACACCCACGGCTACCAGCTCAACTGGGTCACCCGCTCCCCGCGCTTCTTCCCGCTGGAGTACACCAAGCTGACCCTGGAGATGACCTCGCCGGAGTACGTGGACTACTTCCACTCCCTCCCCCCGTCGACCCGCGACCAGCTCAACGCCTCGCAGAAGAATCTCTACAAGGGCATCAACACCGAGCTGATCGACGGCATCTTCGACCTGCTCTACCAGAAGAACCTGCACTACTCGCGGCGCGGAGACGGCCCCGTGCCCACCACGCTCCTCACCAACACCGCGCTCACCGGCGCCTCGTACGACGAGGACAGCGCGCGCTACACCCTGGAGCTGCGCCAGGAGGAGCAGAAGCGGGACCACAGCCTCGGCACCCAGGGCCTGGTCCTGGCCACCGGCTACAAGTACGAGACCCCCGCGTTCCTCGCCCCGGTCGCCGACCGCATCGAGCGCGACGAGCAGGGCCGCTTCGCCGTCGGGCGCAACTACAGCATCGACGTGACCGGCCGCGACATCTTCGTGCAGAACGCCGAGCTGCACACGCACGGCTTCGTCACCCCCGACCTGGGCATGGCCGCGTACCGCAACTCCTGCCTCATCCGCGAGCTGCTCGGCCGCGAGTACTACACGATCGAGAAGTCCATCGCCTTCCAGAACTTCGCCGCCCCGGGCTCGGAGGTGTCCCCCGCATGACCCGCCCCACCGACACGGTCTTCTCCCGCACCGACGAACTCCTCGGCGAGTTCGCCCTGCGCCCCGTCGCGCCGATCGCCGACGCGCCGATGCTGCACGAGTGGGTCACCCACGAGAAGTCCGCCTTCTACCTGCTCCAGGACGCCAAACTCGCCGACGTCGAGCGCGAGTTCATGGGCATCGCCGCGTCCGAGCACCACGACGCGTTCATCGGCCTGCACAACGGCGAGCCCGCCTTCCTCGTCGAGCGCTACGACCCCGCGCACGTCGAACTCAAGGGCCTGTACGAGGCCAAGCCCGGCGACATCGGCATGCACTTCCTCTGTGCGCCCACCGACACCCCCGTGCACGGCTTCACCCTCGCGGTGATCACCACCGTCATGGAGTTCCTCTTCGACGACCCCGCCAACGAGCGCGCCGTCGTCGAGCCGGACGTCCGCAACACCGGCGTCCACGCCCTCAACAAAGCCGTCGGCTTCCAGATCGAGCGCACCCTCGCCAAGCCCGAGAAGGACGCCTACCTCAGCTTCTGCACCCGCGAACAGTTCCACCAGTCCAGCGCGCACCAGCAGTCCCGCGCGTCCCGAGGAGGGGCGACCGCATGACCACCCCCCGTACCCCAGCAGCCCCCGGCCCGGCGGACGCCGTCGCCCACCTCACCCCCGAGCGCTGGGCCCAGGCCGGCCGCCGGCTCATACGCAAAGCCCTCGCCGAGCTCACCCATGAGCGGGTCCTGACCCCCGAGCAGCTCCCCAAGGAGGACAACCGGTACGTCGTACGCTCCGACGACGGCGCCACCGAGTACCGCTTCACCGCCACCGTCCTCACCCTGGACCACTGGCAGGTCGAGGCGGACAGCATCACCCGCCTCCGCGACGGCCGCGAACTCCCGCTGGACGCCCTGGACTTCTTCACCGAGCTGAAGGACACCGTCGGCCTCAGCGAGGACGTCCTCCCCGTCTACCTGGAGGAGATCAGCTCCACCCTCGCCTCCACCGCGTTCAAACTGGCGGGCCAGCAGCCCAGCGCCGACACGCTGGCACGCTCCGGCTTCCAGGAGATCGAGGCCGGGATGACCGAGGGCCACCCCTGCTTCGTCGCCAACAACGGGCGGCTCGGCTTCGACATCGCCGAGTACCGGCAGTACGCGCCCGAGGCCGGCGCCCCCGTGCGGCTGCTGTGGATCGCCGCGCACCGCAGCCGCGCCACCTTCACCGCCTGCTCCGACTTCGGCTACGACAAGCTGCTGCTGTCCGAGCTGTCCGGCTCCACCCTGCGCCGCTTCTCCGCCTCCCTGGCCGAGCTCGGCCTGGAGCTGGACGACTACTACCTGGTGCCCGTGCACCCCTGGCAGTGGTGGAACCGGCTGACCACGACCTTCGCCGCCGAGGTCGCCGAGCGCTACCTCGTCTGCCTCGGCCACGGCGACGACGACCACCTCGCCCAGCAGTCCATCCGGACGTTCTACAACGCCTCCAACCCGTCGAAGCACTACGTCAAAACGGCACTCTCGGTCCTCAACATGGGCTTCGTACGCGGCCTCTCCGCCGAGTACATGAAGGCCACCCCCGCCATCAACGACTGGCTGGCCGAGCTCATCGAGGGCGACGACGTGCTGCGCGGCACCGGCCTCACGATCCTGCGCGAGCGCGCCGCGGTCGGCTACCACCCGCGCCAGTTCGAGGCGGCCACCACCAAGGGCTCCCCGTACCGCAAGATGCTCGCCGCCCTGTGGCGCGAGAGCCCCGTGCCGCGGCTCGCCGAGGGAGAGCGCCTGGCCACCATGGCCTCGCTGCTCCACGTCGACCAGGAGGGCGGCTCCTTCGCCGCTGCCCTCATCCGCCGCTCCCGGCTCACCCCGCAGGAGTGGATGCGCCGCTACCTCGGCACCTACCTGACCCCGCTGCTGCACGCCTTCTACGCGTACGACCTGGTGTTCATGCCGCACGGCGAGAACGTCATCCTGGTCCTCGACGAGAACGGCGCCCCGGTCCGCTCGGTGTTCAAGGACATCGCCGAGGAGATCGCGGTCATGAACGACACCCTCGAACTCCCCGAGGAGGTCGAGCGGATCCGCGCCGAGGTCCCCGAGGACATGAAGATCCTCTCGATCTTCACCGACGTCTTCGACTGCTTCCTGCGCTTCCTGAACGGCATCCTCGCCACCGATCCCACGATCGACCTCACCGAGGACGCCTTCTGGGCCACCGTCGCCGAGTGCGTCACGGACTACCAGAAGGCACACCCGGACCTGGCGGAGCGCTTCGAGCGGTACGACATGTTCGCCGACACCTTCGCCCTGTCCTGCCTCAACAGGCTCCAGCTGCGCAACAACAAGCAGATGGTCGACCTCGAGGACCCGGCCGGCGCACTCCAGCTCACCGGCGATCTCCAGAACCCGATCGCCCGCTTCAAGCCGTAACGGCGGCGGGCCGACCGGCCCCGATACACGTGTGGGCGGGACCCCTCGGGGTTCCCGCCCACACTCATGTCTGCGTCAGCTCAGCTCGCGCGGCCCTCGCCGCCGTCCTGCGCCTCGCCCTCTTCGCCCTCGTCCTCTTCATCGGGGTCGAGCGCGTCGACGAACTCCACACCGTCCAGCTCGGCCAGCCGGTCGGAGGCATCCGTGGTCCCGCCCTGATCGGCGTCCAGCGCCTTGGCGAACCACTCGCGCGCCTCCTCCTCGCGCCCGACCTCCAACAGCGCGTCCGCGTACGCGTACCGGAGCCGCGCGCTCCACGGCTGCACCGAACCCGACGCCAGCTCCGGGCTCTGCAGCGTCACCACGGCGGCCTCGGCCTGGCCCATGTCACGCCGCGCACCGGCCGCCACCAGCCGCATCTCGACCTGCCCTGCCTTGTCGAGCTGCTTCACCTCGGGCTCACCGGCCATCGCCAGCGCCTTCTCGGGACGGCCCAGACCGCGCTCGCAGTCCGCCATCACCGGCCACAGGTGCTGCAGCCCGGTCATCCGCCGCGCCGCCCGGAACTCCGCCAGCGCCTCCGCGTACTTCTCCGACGCGTACGCCGCGAAGCCCATCGCCTCGCGCACGGAGGGCACCCGGGACGCCAGCCGGTGCGCGATCTTCGCGTACCCGTACGCCTTCTGCGGATCCTCATCCAGCAGCCGCGCGACCATCACGAGGTTCTTCGACACGTCCTCGGCAAGCGTCTTCGGCAGGCTCATGAGCTCCTGCTTCACGGCCTTGTCGATCTCCTCGCCGGTGATGTCCTCATCCACCGGCAGCCGCTTGATCGGCGGCTGCTGACGCCGGTCGTCCCGACGGTCATCCCGCCGGTCGTCCCGCCGCCCACCACGCGCGTCCTCACGCCGCGGCCCACGCGGCCGGTCATCACGCCGGTCATCGCGCCGCTGGTCACGGCCACGACCACCGCCGCCACCCTGCCCGTACGGCCGCCGACCCCCGCGGTCGTCATCACGCCTGGGGCCACGAGGCCGGTCATCGCGACGGTCGTCGCGGCGGTCATCGCGACGGTCGTCCCGCCGGTCGTCCCGCCTGTCATCGCGCCGGCCACGATCACGGTCGTCCCGACGGTCGTCGCGCCGGTCACGGTCCCGATCCCGGTCGCGGTCGCGGTCCCGCCCGTACGAGGGCCGGTCATCGCTCTTCCTGTACGGGGGCCGACCACCACGGTCGTTGCTCTTCCCGTACGGAGGCCGCCCGCCCCGCTCGTCATCACGACGCGGGCCACGCGGCCGGTCGTCCCGCCGATCATCGCGACGGTTGTCCCGGCGGTCGTCGCGCCTGTCATCACGCCGGTCGCGGTCGTCCCGCCGGAAGTCCCTGCGGTCGCCGCCCCGCTCGGCGCCACCACGGTCGTTGGACCGGCCAGGACCGGAGCCGCGGCCCCTGTCGCCCCGGTCGCGATCCCTGTCGCGGTCACGGTCACGGTCGTCGCGTCGGAATCCACCCCGGTTACGGTTCCGGTCATCACCCCGAGGGCCCCCGCGCGGACGGTCGTCCCGGCGCCCCTCGAACTGGCGCGGCCTGCGCTCGGGCCTCTCGGACCTGTCGCGGTCGCGACCGCGGTCGTCGGATGAGTTGGCGGACATTGACGTGACTCCTGTCTGCGGGGTTACCGCAATCATTCTCGCGCAGCCGCACAAACGGCGCGCTCGCACCGCAGTGCACACATAAAAAAACCCTGGGCCCAGCGCGTGCACGCTGGGCCCAGGGCCAAAGATTGTTCGGCGGCGTCCTACTCTCCCACACGCTCCCGCATGCAGTACCATCGGCGCTGAAAGGCTTAGCTTCCGGGTTCGGAATGTAACCGGGCGTTTCCCTTTCGCCATGGCCACCGAAACTCTCATCAAGAATGCCTCGCCACGTAGGGGGCAATTCCAGAGTCAAGCGAACAAGCACACTCTTCATTTAGAAGACGGTTGTTGTCTCAGACACTACACAGTGGACGCAAGCAACTATGGACAAGCCCTCGGCCTATTAGTACCGGTCAACTCCAG
>NZ_JBCFOK010000021.1:0-120752 GCF_039605595.1 Streptomyces odontomachicola | reverse complement strand
AAACCCCGCTCGGGGGTTGCGTGCCCGGGCGCCGCCCCCCCCCCGGCCGGCGGCCGGGCCCCCGGGGGGGCGCGGGCCCGCGGCCGTTCTGCGCGTGCGGCCGTGTGCGTGCGCGGGCGCGCGGTCAGAAGTTGATCTGGTTGATCGTGTCCGCTATCGAGCTCATGAAGCGGTTGATGGACGGCGCTATGCCCGTCGAGGCGAGGAAGAAGCCGAAGAGCGCCGCGACGATCGCGGGCCCCGCCTTGAGGGAGCCGCCGCGGATCAACACGACCAGGATGACTAGCAACAGCAGCACGACTGACAGTGAAATGGCCACAACTGATCACACCCTCGCGGTAGCAACGCCACACCCGGCCGGGGATCGCAGCCGTACGCTCCCCCTGCCCGGCACCATCGTGCCACCAAGTCCCCTCCCGTGAACGCCTGGTGACGCATCCCCGGTCCTGGGCCCCGGTGCCCCGACGGCCTCTCTGCCCGGACGAGCGCTATCTCCCCCGCGGGGGGCTGCCGTACACACAGCGCACGCCGGACCGCGCTGCCCCCACGCCCTCCCCGTCCTGGCCACGGGCCGCGGCGACCGGGCGTGCACGGGGAATTCGGTACGGAATTCCGGCTGGTCGGAGCGCAGTTCGCGGAGGCCGGAGCGGAGCGTGCGCACGCGGCGCCGTGGAGGACGCCGCGGCGAATTCGGCGGTTCCCGCCGCCCCTTGTGGTGCCGGTCACCCCGGAGGACACAACCGGACACTCAGAACATTACGTTGAACGGGCGGCGGAGACATTCGCCCTGTTCAACCCGGACATCGACGCTGAACTTCGGCATTCGGGGCGTGTAATGAATCACTTTGTCGACCCGTTCGCCGAACCATGTGTCACGCATATCCCCTGCGGGCACAGGAGAGTTGGCCCATATTGCCGGGGCAATTTCCACCGCACAGGTTTCCCCGCTATCGTGCGGCAGATGTTGCACGCTGGTTATGAGCGGGCTCCGCTTCCCCCGGCCCGTCAGGACTCCCCCTCCGGGGCGCGCGCGGACGCGCCGGCGGTGACGGCCGCGCCCTCCGGGGCGCAGGAGCAGGCGGCGGGAAAGCCGGCCGGCAAGAGCAGGCCGCGCGATCCGTTCCTGGACAACGCGAAGTATCTGACGATCGTCCTCGTCGGCATCGGACACGCGTGGGACCCGATCCGCAGCGACAGCCGCACGGCCGAAGCGCTCTACTACGTGCTGTACACCTTCCACATGCCGGCGTTCATCCTGATCTCCGGCTATCTCTCGCGCAGCTTCTCCGGTAAGCCGAAGCAGATCCAGCGGCTGGTCACCGGGGTCGTGGTGCCTTATGTGATCTTTCAGGTCGCGTACACCTTCTTCATGCGCTGGGCGACCGATGATCCGGACCGCGAATTCCACCTCCAGGAACCGGGATTCGCGCTGTGGTTCCTGATCGCGCTCTTTCTGTGGCGGCTCTCGACGCCGGTCTGGCAGAACCTGCGCTGGCCCCTCCCGGTCTCGCTGGCGATCGCGGTGGCAGCGAGCGTGACGCCGACGATCAGCAGTGATCTGAACCTGATGCGGGTGCTGGCCTTCCTGCCGTTCTTCGTGCTCGGGCTCCAGCTCAGGCCGGAGCACTTCGAGATGGTCAAGCAGCCCAGGGTGCGGCTGGCCGCGGTGCCCGTGACGCTGGCCGCGCTGGTCTTCGCGTACTGGGCCGTGCCCCGGATGTCCAAGGGCTGGTTCCTGCACGACAAGGCGTCCCAGGACCTGGGCGCCCCCGCGTGGGCCGGCGCCGTGATGTTCCTGGCGCTGTTCGGCTGCGGGCTGGTCATGACGGTGTGCTTCCTGTCCTGGGTGCCGCGGCGGCACATGTGGTTCACCACGCTCGGCGCCGGGACGCTGTACGCGTATCTGCTGCACGTGTACGTGATCAAGTCCTCGCGCGAGTTCGGCTGGTACGACGTGGACTGGATCGACCATCCGCTGAGCCGGGTCGTGGTCACGCTGCTGGCGGCGGCGATGATGACGGTGCTGTGCACGGCGCCGGTGCGGCGGGCGTTCCGGTTCGCGATGGAGCCGAAGATGGCGTGGTTCTTCAAGCAGGACGCGGCGGACCAGGCGCGCGGCCGCGAGCAGAAGAAGAAGGCCGAGCAGAAGGCCGAGCAGCAGGAGCAGGCCGTCCAGCAGGGCTGAGGCCAGGGCGTACGAAAGCGGGGCCGGTGATTCACCGGCCCCGCTTTCGTATGCCCGTGCTCCCCCGCGGTGCCCCGGCCTCGTACGCGTACCGCTCGGGCGGCTCAGATGCCCAGGACCGCGCGGGCCGTCAGAAAGTAGATGATCAAGCCGGTGGCGTCGACCAGGGTGGTGACCATGGGGGCCGAGACGACCGCGGGGTCGATGCGCAGGCGCTTGGCCAGCAGCGGCATGGTGCCGCCCACGGTGGCGGCCCAGGCGCAGATGATCACCAGCGCCACCCCGACCACCAGGGCGATCTTCGGGCCGACGAACAGGCTGCCCAGCACGAGCCCGAGCAGCGCCAGCAGGGTGCCCAGCACGAAGCCCACCCGGCACTCGCGCCACACCACGGCGGGCAGGTCGGAGCCCCGTACCTCGCCCACGGCGAGCGCGCGCACCGCAGCGGTGGCCGCCTGGGCGCCGGTGTTGCCGCCGGTGCCGATCAACAGGGGGATGAACATGGCGAGCTGGGTGACCTGCTCCAGGGTGCCCTCGAAGACCTGGGTCACGGTGACCGTGAGCGAGGCGGCGAGGAGCAGGAGCAGGAGCCAGACGACGCGGTAGCGGGCGAGCTGCCAGACCGTGGCGGCCATGTAGTGCCCGGCCCACGGCGCCGAGCCCGACTGGCGTGCCACGTCCTCGGTGTCGGCCGCCTCGATGACCTCGACGGCGTCGTCGATGGTGAGCAGGCCGACGAGCCGGTCCTCGCTGTCCACCACGGGCAGGTCGAGGACGTTGGTCTCGCGCATCAGGCGGGCCGCGTCCTCGGCCGGGTCGGTGGCGTGCGCGCGGGGCGCCTCGGTCACGACGAGGTCGGCGACCGTGTTGCCCGGCTCGCTCAGCACGAGTTCGCGCAGCTCCACGATGCCGGTCAGGCGGCGCCCGGAGTCGACGACGGGAAGGGTGTAGACGGTCTCGGCGTCGCCGCCGCGCGCGCGTACCCGCTCCAGGGCCTGCTCGACGGTGAGCTGCTGGTTGAGCGGCACGGTCTGCGGGGTCATGTAGCGGCCCACGGACCCCTCGGGGTAGCCGAGGAGCGCGGCGGTGACGTTGCGCTCGTGCGGGCTGAGGCCGGCGAGCACGCGCTGGACGACCTTGGCCGGCGCCTCGCGGAGCATCCGTACGCGGTCGTCCGGGTCCAGCTCCTCCACCAGTTCGTGGAAGGCGGAGTCGCGCAGGCCCATGAGGATGCCGCGCTGGTCGACCGGTTCGAGCTCCTCGAAGACGTCGGTCGCCTGGTCCTTGTCGAGCAGCCGGAAGGCGACGACCGCGTCCACCGTGTCCATCCGGGCCAGCTCGTCCGCGATCAGGTGCGGCGGGTGCTCGCCCAGCCAGTGCTGGGCGTCGCGCAGATCGTGCCGGGACAGTGCGGCCTGGAGGTCGGCGGGGAAGTCGCCGGGGAGCTGGTCGGGAAGCTGGGAGTGCGTCATGGCGGAGTCCTCGCGGGCGCTGAGCGGTGGCGGTCACAGGTGTACGCGCCGTGCGCGCCCGGGGCGGGGACGCCGGGTGTCTAGCGAGTGTCCGGGGTCCCTCGGCGGCGGCGCCGCACGGCAACGGTGCGGGATGGTCGACTGGGAGGCTCCGTGCGCATCACCGGCCACCTCCTCTGCTCGCTGCGGCTCGCCGTCAGGCTGCTTTCGGACTGCTGCCCGTATCCGGGCCGCGGACAGGATACCTGCCGTGGGAACGCCGCAGGTCAGCGGAGCATGATCGAACAGGCTCCCGGCCCGGCCGCGCCCTCGGGCCCGGGAGAACACCAGCCCCGCGAGAGCATCAGTCCCGGGAGAACATCAGTCCCGCGAGAGCAGCAGCAGCGCCCTGTCGTCGTTCACATCGCGCGCGACCGACTCGATGAGGTGCCAGGCCGCGCCGTGGAAGCCGGAGGCCACATAGCGGTCGGCCTCCCCGGTCAACCGGTCGATGCCGTCGGAGAGTTCGCGCTGGGCGGTCTCCACCAGGCCGTCGGTGAAGAGCATCAGCACGTCGCCGGGGCGCAGCCGCCCCTTCACGGGGTCGAACCGCGCGCCGTCGTACACCCCCAGCAGCGGGCCCTCCGCGGCCTTCTCCTCCCACTTCCCGCTGCCCGCGTCGCGCTGCACGGCGGGGACGTGTCCGGCCGAATACAGCTCGTAGTCGCCGGTGTCCAGGTCGAGTACGAGGTGTACGGAGGTGGCGAAGCCCTCCTCCCAGTCCTGGCGCAGCAGGTACGCGTTGGCCGCGGGCAGGAAGGCGTGCGGGGGCAGCGAGCCCAGCAGGCCGCCGAAGGCGCCGGACAGCAGCAGGGCGCGGGAGGCCGCGTCCATGCCCTTGCCCGAGACGTCGGTCAGCACGACCTCGACGGTCCGCTCGTCGGCCCCGGTGCGCGCACCGACCACGAAGTCCCCGGAAAAGGATTGCCCGCCCGCCGGGCGCAGAGACATCTCGCGGTGCCATCCGCGCGGCAGCCGGGGCAGCTTGCTCTGCACCCTGATGCGCTCGCGCAGGTCGAAGAGCATGGTGCCGCCGCGCCGCCAGGGCACACCGACCCGGCTGCGGAACTGCGCCACGAGCAGCCCGGAGATCCCCGCCGCCGCCACCACCAGCACCGTGCCGGGGGTCACCCGGCCCGCGCCGTCCTCGTACGGGCCGAGCAGAGCGGTCTCCACGACGATGGCGACGGCGGCGGCCGCGTACAGCGTGATCAGGCTCGCGGGGCGGAGCAGCAGGCCGCCCGCGATGATCGGGAGCACCAGGGCCTCGGGCGCGAACCAGAGCGGCATCCACAAGGTGGCCAGGGTCAGCGCGGGCACCGCCATGAGCAGGGCGATCAGGGCCAGCAGGTCGGAGGCGCCGCCGCGGAAGTAGTCGACCGCCGACCTGCGCACGGAGACGCGGACCCGGTGCAGCGCCTTGTAGGCCCTGTGCAGCCGGGTCGCCGTGGGGGTCAGGCCCGGCCGACGTACCGTCATGGTGCGGGACCTTATCCAGCGCTTCGGCGGCGCGTCGATTCCCGGAGACGGGTTCGGCGCGGCGGGCGTGCAGCCGCACGTGCAGGGGCAGTTGGACCTGCGCGGGGCTCGAACTGCGCTGCAGAAATCGTTCGCCCGTCCATGCACGCCCTGCTAGGGAGGGGCACATGACGACGGAACCCCGGGTGCTCCGGGCGCACGAGTGGGACACCTGGTCGGACAGGCTGGTGGCGGCCTTCGGCGGTGTGGAGTCGCGCGAGGAACGGGAGTTGATCCGCGAGCTGACCGAAGTGGACCGCTCCCTCGCGGTGTGGGACGGCGGCGCGGTGGTCGGCAGCGCGAGCGCCTCCAGCTTCCGCGTGACGGTGCCAGGCGGCTCGGCTGTGCCGGCCGCGGGCGTGACCATGGTGCATGTGACGGCGACGCACCGGCGGCGCGGGATCCTGCGGTCCATGATGCGGCGGCAGCTCGACGACGTCCGCGAGGCGGGGGCCGAGCCGCTGGCGGTGCTGACCGCCTCGGAGCCGGAGATCTACGGCCGGTTCGGGTACGGCCTGGCCACGCGGCAGATGGGCGTGGAGATCGACACGTCCCGTACGCGTTTCGAGGTGCCGGACGGCGATGCGGTGAATTTGCGGGTGGTGGACGACCCCTCCTCCGTACTGGAGCGGTGCGAGGCCGTCTACGCACGCCGCGTCCCGGGACGCCCCGGCATGCTGGCGCGCCAACCGGGCTGGGAGCGCTGGCCGTTGCTCGACCCCGAGCAGGAGCGCGAGGGCGCCTCGCCGCTGCGCTGCGTGCTGGCGGAGCGGGACGGGGAGACGGTGGGCTATGCGCGGTACGCGATGAAGGACGCCTCCGACACGTGGGGCGTGCCGTGCGGCGAGGTGCTGCTGCGCGACCTGGAGGCGCTGGACCCGGTGGCGTACGCGGAGCTGTGGCGCTATCTCGGCGGGGTCGATCTGACCACGGTGCTGCGGTCGCCGAACCGCCCCGTGGACGATCCGCTGGCGCACCTGGTGAGCGACGTGCGCAAGTGCCGGATGCGGGTGCGGGACGGCATGTTCCTGCGGCCCGTTGAGGTGGGTGCCGCGCTGGCGGCCCGTACGTACGCCGTGCCGGTGGACATGGTGCTGGACGTGGAGGACGCGTTCTGCCCGTGGAACGCGGGCCGGTGGCGGCTCAGCGGGGACGCCAAGGGCGCGGTGTGCGAGCGGACCACGGGGCGGCCCGATCTGGCGCTGTCCGTACGGGAGTTGGGCGCGGCGTATCTGGGCGGCGAGTCGCTGCTGTCGCTGGCGATGGCGGGCCGGGTAAGGGAGCTGCGCGGCGGCGCGGTGGCCGAGGCGTCGGCGGCCTTCGCGGGGGCGGTGGCGCCGTGGCTGCCGCACGGGTTCTGAGGGGTTGAGGGCCGGGTTTCCGAGGGCCCGGCTACGGGGGCGGCCCCGGCACGCGATGTGTGCCGGGGCCGCTCCGTACGGGGTCGGTACGAGGCCGTACCGGGATCAGTGCGAGGCGGCGTACTCGCTCAGTGCGAAGCCGAGGCCGTCGCGTCGCAGCGCTGGGCCCGCAGGGCGCGGGCCAGGTCGTCGCGGGACTCCAGGACGAGGCGGCGCAGGGCCGGGGGCGCGTCGTGGTGCGCCGTGAGCCAGGCGTCGGTCTCGTCCAGGGTGGCCTGGTCGGACTGGAGCATCGGATAGAGGCCGCGCACGATGGCCATGCCGATCTCGATGGAGCGGGACTGCCAGACGTCCTCCAGCACCTCGAAGTACCGCTTCGCATACGGGGCGGTGAGCTCGCGCTGCTCGCTGCCGGACTGCGCGAAGCCGGAGATGCTGGCCTCCACCATGGCGTTGGACAGCGCGTCGGACTCCACGACCGAGGCCCAGGTCTGCGCCTTGACCGCGGCGAGCGGGCGGGAGGCCAGGCAGCGGGTCTCGTGGCGCTTGCCCGACGCGGTGTCGTCGCGGGCCAGCTCGGCGCGGACCGCGGTCTCATCGGCGGCGCCCTGTGCGGTGAGGGTCTCCAGGAGGGTCCAGCGCAGCTCCTGGTCGATCTCCAGGCCGTCGATGCGGGCCGTGCCCTCCAGAAGACCGCTCAGCAGCCGCAGGTCCTGCTCGCGCACCGCGACCCCGGCGAAGAAGCGGGCCCACGCGAGCTGGTGGCCGCTCCCGGGCTCGGCGGCCCGCAGCCGGCTCACCGCGCCCTCGGCGAGCTGCCGTTCGCCCTCCTCGCGCCACTGCGGCGCGGCGTAGTGGGTGACGGCCGTGCGGGACCAGGTGTGCAGCATCTGGAGCACGCCGATGTCCGTCTCGTCACCGGCGAAGCGCAGCACCATGTCGAGGAAGTCGCGCGCGGGCATCAGGCCGTCGCGGGTCAGATTCCACACCGCCGACCAGCACAGGGCGCGCGAGAGCGGGTCGGCGAGGGTGCCGATGCCCGAGCGGAGCGCGGCGAGCGAGGTCTCGTCGAAGCGGGTCTTGCAGTAGGTGAGGTCCTCGTCGTTGACCAGGACCAGCTCGGGGCGGCGCTCCCCCGCGAGCTCGCGGATCACCGTGCGGGCGCCGGTGACGTCGGCCTCGGCGCGTGCGTACCGCGTCAGGCGGCCGTCCGGCTCCTCGCGGCGGTAGAGGCCGACGGCGACGCGGTGCGGGCGCAGGGTCGGGTGCCCCGCCGACGGAGTCGGCTGATCAGACGCAGCCGGAGCCTCCTGGAGCACGGCGAGCTCCGTCACGCGGCCCTCGGCGTCGCAGGTGACCTGCGGGGTGAGGGAGTTGACGCCCGCGGTCTGGAGCCAGGCGCCCGACCACTCCGCCATGTCGCGGCCCGAGGTCTCCTCCAGCACGGACAGCAGGTCGGCGAGGGTGGTGTTGCCGTACTCGTGGCGGCGGAAATAGCGGCGGGCGCCCTCCAGGAAGGCGTCCTGGCCCACATACGCGACGAGCTGCTTGAGGACGCTGGCGCCCTTGGCGTAGGTGATGCCGTCGAAGTTGAGCTTGGCGTCCTCCAGGTCGCCGATGTCCGCGGTGACCGGGTGGGTGGAGGGAAGCTGGTCCGCCCTGTAGGCCCAGGACTTGCGGCGGTTGGCGAAGGTGATCCAGCCGTCCTTGAATCGGGTGGCGCCGACCAGCGCGAAGGCGCCCATGAAGTCGGCGAAGGACTCCTTGAGCCACAGGTCGTCCCACCACTCCATGGTCACCAGGTCGCCGAACCACATGTGCGCCATCTCGTGCAGGATGACGTTCGCCCGGCCCTCGTACGACGCGTCGGTGACCTTGCCGCGGAAGACGAACTCCTCGCGGAAGGTGACGCAGCCCGGGTTCTCCATCGCGCCGATGTTGTATTCGGGGACGAAGGCCTGGTCGTACTTCCCGAAGGGATACGGATAGGCGAAGTGGTCGTGGAAGAAGTCCAGGCCCTGCTTGGTGATCGTGAAGATGTCGTCCGCGTCGAAATACCGGGCCAGGCCCTTGCGGCAGAGCGCGCCGAGCGGCACTTCGAGCTCGGTGCCGTCCTCGAAGGTGCGGCGGTAGACGTCGGTGACGTAGTGGTAGGGCCCGGCGACGACGGCGGTGATGTACGTCGAGATGGGGCGGGTCCTGGCGAACCGGCGGATGGCGGCGGCGCCCTCGTCGATCAGCCGCGGCTCGCCCTCCTCCACGCCGTTGCTGAGCACCAGCCAGTCGGCCGGCGCGGTCACGGTGAAGTCGAACGGGGCCTTCAGGTCGGGCTGCTCGAAATTGGCGAAGACGCGGCGCGCGTCCGCCGGTTCGTACTGCGTGTAGAGATAGGTGAGGCCGTCCTCGGGGTCGAGGAAGTGGTGCAGGCCCTCGCCGGTGCGGCTGTAGGCGCAGGCGGCGTCGACCGTCAGCTCGTTCTCCGCCTGCAGGTCGTCCAGGGCGATGCGGGCGCCGTCGAAGACCGCGTCGACGTTCAGCGAGCGGCCGTTCAGGGTCACCGAGTGGACCTGAGGGGCGATCAGGTCGGCGAAGGTGGACGCGCCCGGCTCGGCGCAGCGGAAGCGGATCGTGGTGGTCGAGCGGAAGGTGCGCGGCCCGGTCGCCGGCGGTGGCGCGGTCGCCGACCTCAGGTCGAGCGCCACCTCGTACCCGTCGACGGTCAGCAGGCCCGCCCGTCGCCGGGCCTCGTCACGGGTCAGGTTCTCTCCGGGCACGACGCCACTCCCTCGTCTCGAACGTCTCGTATCGCGTCTCGGTATCGCATGTCGGACGCCGTTCGTCAGCATCGCATGCGGTACAGACAACGAGTACCGGGGAATTGCCGTGGCCGCGCACGCGTTCCCCGTTCCATCCGCACCCGTCACCACCCTTGACGAGGAGAACGCGACCATGGCCGAGCAGGCTGCGAAGACTCCCGCTGACTTCTGGTTCGACCCGCTGTGCCCCTGGGCCTGGATAACGTCCCGCTGGATGCTGGAGGTGGAGAAGGTCAGGCCCGTCGAGGTCCGCTGGCACGTGATGAGCCTCGCCGTGCTGAACGAGGACAGGCTCGACGAACTCCCCGAGAGCTACCGGGAGCTGCTGTCCACCGCCTGGGGCCCGGTCCGGGTGTGCATCGCGGCCGAGCAGAAGCACGGGCCCGAGGTCCTGGGGCCGCTCTACACCGCGCTGGGCACCCTCTTCCACCTGGAGAAGAAGGAGCGGACCCGGGAGACGTACGTCGAGGCGCTGGAGAAGGCCGGCCTCCCCGTCGAACTCGCCGACGCCGCCGAGTCCGAGGCGTACGACGGCCGGCTGCGCGCCTCCCACAAGGAGGGCATCGACCTGGTCGGGCAGGAGGTCGGCACCCCGGTGATCGCGGTGCCGGGCGCCGAGGGCGGCCAGACGGCCTTCTTCGGCCCCGTGGTCACCCCCGCGCCGAAGGGCGAGGCGGCGGCCAGGCTGTGGGACGGCACCCTGCTGGTCGCCTCGACGCCGGGCTTCTACGAGCTCAAGCGCACCCGCACGGAGCCGCCGGCCTTCGACTGAGGCACCGGGCCGCTGCCATGCGGCGGTACGCAGGAGGGCCCCGTACGTCACGTCCGTACGGGGCCCTCCCTCTGTTCCCTGTCCGCCGCGAAAGGTGAGAAGACGATCACGAGGACAGGAGCGTGCGCGCGTTACGGCGCCAGCAGCAGGTTGTTGGCGCGCTCCTTCGCGGCGGTGTAACGCTTCGCGACGTCCTGCCAGTTGACGACCCGCCACATGGCCTCGATGAAGTCCACCTTCTGGTTCTTGTACTGCAGGTAGAAGGCGTGCTCCCAGGCGTCGAAGACCAGGATCGGGACGCTGCCCTGGCCGACGTTGCCCTGGTGGTCGTAGATCTGCTCGACGATCAGGCGGCCCGTGACCGGCTCGTAGGCGAGGACGCCCCAGCCTGAGCCCTGGGTGGTGGCCGAGGCCTTGGTCATCTGGGCCTTGAAGCCGGCGAAGGAGCCGAAGGACTCCGCGATCGCGTCGGCCAGCTCGCCGGTGCCGTCCTTCTCCAGCGGCTCGCCGCCGCCGTCGCCGGACATGTTGTGCCAGTAGATGCTGTGCAGGATGTGCCCCGACAGGTGGAAGGCGAGGTTCTTCTCCAGCCCGTTGATGGCACCCCACTGCTCCTTGTCCCGGGCCTCGGCGAGCTGCTCCAGGGTGTCGTTCGCACCCTTCACGTAAGCCGCGTGGTGCTTGTCGTGGTGCAGCTCGATGATCTCGGGGCTGATGACCGGCGCCAGCTCGGCGTAGTCGTAGGGCAATTCCGGAAGTGTGTAGGTAGCCACTGTGCTCTCTCCTCCGCTATTGCACATTACTTGCAGAAAGAACGTAGCAGCAAGAGAACATACGAAGGCGGGGCGGCCCCTCCCCAAGGGGCCGCCCCGCCTTAAGCGTTGACCGCGTGCCGGTCAGTCCTTCCCGGTCACACGCTGTGCGTCTCCGCGTCCGGCTCGGCGCGTCGCGGCGCGAGCTTCTGGCGCACCACGCCGACCACCGAGAGCACCACGGTGAGCACGGCGGTCGCGGCGAGCTGCTGGCTGGTGTCCTTCTCGGTCAGCATCATGACCAGCACGGCGATGATGCCGAGGATGGCCAGCCCGGTGAGCCACGGGAAGCCCCACATCTTCACGACGAGCTTCTCGGGGGCCTCGCGCTCCAGGCGGCGCCGCAGGATGAGCTGGCTGAGCGAGATGAAGCCCCAGACCACGAGGGTCGCGGCGCCGACCATGTTCAGCAGCCACAGGAACACGGTGTCCGGCCACCAGAAGTTGAGCAGCACCGCGAAGAAGCCGAAGCAGGAGGACGCCACGACGGTCCAGCGGGGCACCCCGGAGGCGCTGACCCGGCCCATGAAGGCGGGGCCCTCGCCGCGCTGGATGAGGGAGTAGGACATGCGCGAGGCGCCGTAGATGTTGGCGTTCATCGCGGAGAGCAGGGCGACCAGCACCACGATGTTCATGACCTGCGCGGCGGCGGGGATGCCGATGTGGTCCAGCACGGCGGCGTACGGGCCGTCAGCGACGGTCTTGTCGTCCCACGGGATCAGCGTGACGATCACCAGCATCGAGCCCACGTAGAAGACGCCGATGCGCCAGACCGCGGTGCGCACGGCCTTGGCCACGGACTTCACCGGGTTCTCCGACTCGGCGGCGGCGATGGTCACCGTCTCCAGGCCGCCGTACGCGAAGACCGAGGCGAGCAGGCCGAGCACGAGGCCGTTGGCGCCGTTCGGGAAGAAGCCGCCCTGACCGGTGAGGTTGCTGGAGCCCGGGGCCTCCGTGCCCGGCAGCACCCCGATGATCGCGAGCACGCCCAGCACCAGGAACGCGGTGATCGCGAAGATCTTCAGCGAGGCGAACCAGAACTCCGACTCACCGAAGTTCTTCACCGCGATCAGGTTGGAGCCGCAGAAGAGGGCCATGGTGAGCAGGACCCACATCCACTTCTCGGTCCCCGGCATCCAGCTCGTGAGGATGTCGGCGGCTGCGGTGGACTCGGTGGCGATGGCCACGCACAGCAGCACCCAGTAGATCCAGCCCGCGGTGAAGCCGGCCCACTTCCCCATCGCGCGCTCGGCGTGCACGGAGAAGGAGCCCGAGGCCGGGTTGGCCGCTGACATCTCGCCGAGCATGCGCATCACGAGCATCACGAGCAGCCCGGAGGCCGCGTACGCGAGCACGATCGCCGGGCCGGCGGCGGCGACGCCCTTGCCGGAGCCGACGAAGAGACCGGCCCCGATCACGCCGCCCAGCGCGATCATGGAGAGATGACGCTGTTTGAGACCGTGCGAGAGAGCGTTGCGTCCCGGTGACGGGCCGTTGCTCTGCGGTTCCTGTGGTGGTGGAACGTCGGACAGCTCAGTACGCGTCATGACTGGACCGTTTCTCGGTGGGGGAGGCAGGGTTTGTTGCGGTCACTTCATTTTCCGATGGGACAGCCTCCACCAGCCGCGCACACCACTTCAATAGCCGGTCATAACGTTCCGGCATACGGACGTGATCCTCACGGACGGCCTGTCGGGGTCTCACCAAGGGTGGCCGCCGCGCTTTGTCGCCAAAGTCACGCCTCCACCACCGGCCACGTGGGCTAGCGTCGAACGGTCCCCGTACCCACGTCGTATGACAGGGAGTCGCCCCGCATGAGCGCCCTCACGTCCGCCGCCACTCCGCGCCCCGGCGCGGTACTCGCCGACCTGCTGCCCGCCGCCGGATCGCCGGCCCGCGCCCGCGTACGGGACGCCGCGCTGGTCGCCGGAGGTGCCGCGCTCACCGGGGTGGCCGCGCAGATAGCACTGCCGGTGCCGGGATCGCCGGTGCCGGTCACCGGGCAGACCTTCGCCGCGCTGCTGGTCGGGGCGGGGCTCGGGGCCTCGCGCGGCTTCCTCTCCCTCGCGCTGTACGCGCTGGCCGGGATGGCCGGCATGCCGTGGTTCGCCGAGGGCGGCTCCGGGATGGGTGCGCCCTCCTTCGGTTACGTGCTGGGCATGCTGCTGGCCTCTGTCGCTGTGGGGGCGCTGGCGCGGCGTGGGGGTGATCGGGGTGTCCTGCGGACCGCGGGGACCATGGTGCTCGGGCTTTCTTTGATCTACGCGATCGGCGTTCCCTACCTGGCGTTCGCCACGGGGATGTCGCTTTCGCAGGCTGTCGTCGCGGGGCTCGTGCCCTTCCTGATCGGTGACGCGCTGAAGGCCGTGCTCGCCATGGGGGCGCTGCCCACTGCGTGGCGGCTCGCCGGGCGTCGCGGCTGACGCCGCTTTCGCTTCGCGACGGGGTTCGGGGCTTCGCCCCGGGCCCCGTTTGCGTGCTGGGCGCGAGGGGTGGGGGGCTGCGGTTCCGGTGTGCCCACCCTCCCCCAAGCTCCTCGGCTTCGCTCGGAGCAGGGAGGTACCCCCCTCGCCCCTCGGGCGGAACGATTGCCCACACCTCGGTGGGGAGGGGAAGCGGGCGGAGCCGGGTGGCCCACAACCTCGTACGGGAGCGAAGCCCGCAACCACGCGGCGGACGACTCGCCCGCAGGGCGGCTCGGCGTGCGTCATACACTCGGCTGCATGCGCGTGTACCTCGGCTCTGATCATGCCGGATTCGAACTCAAGAACCATCTCGTCGAGTGGCTGCAGGCCGCCGGGCACGAGCCCGTCGACTGCGGGCCGCACATCTATGACGCGGAGGACGACTACCCGCCGTTCTGCCTGCGCGCCGCCGAGCGCACCGCGGCGGACGACACCTCGCTCGGCATCGTCATCGGCGGCTCCGGCAACGGCGAGCAGATCGCCGCGAACAAGGTGAAGGGCGTGCGCTGCGCCCTGGCCTGGAGCGAGGAGACCGCGGCGCTGGGCCGCGAGCACAACAACGCCAACGTGGTCAGCGTCGGCGCGCGCATGCACACCACGGACGAGGCCGTGAAGTTCGTGGAGACCTTCCTGAACACGGCCTTCTCCGAGGGCGAGCGGCACCAGCGCCGCATCGACATGCTCTCGCTGTACGAGACCGCCGGCACCCTTCCCCCCATCCCTGAGCACCACCCCCAGCAGGACTGATGCCGGAGGGGCACACGATTCACCGGCTGGCCGCCGACCACGAGGAGTGGTTCGGCGGCCGGTCCGTTCGCGCGTCCAGTCCGCAGGGGAAGTTCTCCGACGGCGCCGCGCTGGTCGACGGCCAGGAGATGACCGGCGCCGAGGCGCACGGCAAGCACCTGTTCCTGGGTTTCGGGCCGGTCGGCTGGGTGCACGTACACCTCGGTCTGTACGGGAAGTTCGGCTTCGGCGAGGGGCCTGCGCCCGCACCCGTCGGGCAGGTGCGGCTGCGGCTGGCGAACGAGGAGGGGTACGCGGACCTGCGCGGCCCCACCCGCTGCGAGCTGATCACCGACCCCGAGCGGGAGGCCGTACGCGAGCGGCTCGGCCCCGATCCGCTGCGCGCCGACGCGGAGCCCGAGCGGGCCTGGGAGCGGATCTCCCGGAGCCGCACCACCATCGCGGCCCTGCTCATGGACCAGAAGATCGTCGCCGGGGTCGGCAATGTGTACCGGGCCGAGGTGCTGTTCCGGCACGGCCTCGACCCGTACCGCGCCGGCCGCGACCTCGACCGCTCCGAATGGGAGCTGATCTGGGGCGACCTGGTGGACCTGATGCGCGAGGGCGTGCGCCTGAACCGCATCGACACTGTGCGCCCCGAGCACACCCCCGAGGCCATGGGCCGGGCCCCGCGCGTGGACGACCACGGCGGGGAGGTCTACGTCTACCGCCGTGACGGCCGCCCCTGCCATGTGTGCGGCACCGAGGTGCGGACGGCCGAGCTCGCGGCGCGGAACCTCTTCTGGTGCCCGCGCTGCCAGAAGCGCTGAGCCGCCTCCTGCGGGCTCATCACACCTCGCTCACCACACGTCGCCGTTGCGGAAGTCGCAGGCCAGCGGGCCCTCCGGCACGAGGCCCGGCGCGACCGGCAGGACGAAGACCTCCTCGTCGGTGGCTTCGGGCCCGTCCGGCATGAGGGCGGAGTTCGGGCCGCTCCAGCGCTGCCAGCCGCGGCCGAGATAGAAGTCGATGGCCTCCTCGGAGGCGCAGAGCGCCCCGAGTTCGTATCCGCCGCGCACGAGGCGCTCGACCTCGGCCATCAGCGCGGCGCCGATGCCGCGCCCCTGGAGGTCGTCGCGTACGCCGACGGCCTCGACGTACCCGGTGCGCAGGGCGCGTCCGCGGGTGGTCAACCGCCGCTGTACGACGGCGGCGTGGCCGACGAGCGCGTCGCCCTGCCACGCCAGCACGTGCATGCCGCCCAGCGCGTGGTCCCAGTCGTCGTCGCTGAACCCGCCCTCGAACACGTCGTCCAGCAGCGACCGCGCGGCCTTCAGCACGGCGGCGTCGAGGTCGGCGGTGTGGGCGCTGCGGATCCGGATTTCCGTCATGTGCGGCATCCTGGCATCCGCTCCACCGGCCCGCACCGGGCTTTTCTCGCCGGTGCCGTGTCAACGACGGCCCCGCACCCCGGAGTTCCGAGGGTGCGGGGCCGCGTTCGTACGGTCGCGTCGGGCTTCTACTGGCGGGCGCCCGCCGTCCGGCGCCGCTTCCACCAGACCAGGCCGCCGCCGGCCGCCGCGAGAGTGGCCGCGATCGCGGAGATCAGCCCGACCGGCGCGTGCGAGCCGGTGTCGGCCAGGTCGCCGCCCGGGTCCTCGGGACCGCCGGGACCGTGCGGCGCGGGCTGCGGGCTCCCGGTCGCCGGAGGCGTCGGGTCCGGCTTGCCCGGGTGGTCCGTGGGCTTGTCGGTGGGCTTGTCCGAGGGCCCGTCGGTGGGCTGGTCGTCCGGTGCGCTCGGCGTCGGGGTGGGCGTGGGCTTCGGGTCTCCCCCGTTGTCGTCGCCGCCGTCACCGCCCCCGTCGTCGCCACCGCCTCCGGTGTCCTTCTGCGCGGTGTTGCCGCCCAGCAGCAGGAGGTTGGCGTCGTCGTCCTTGGTGTTGTCGGTGAGGGTGCGGACCGAGGTCTGCGTCTCGCGCGGGAGATAGCGGTGCTCGGCCTTGAACCGCAGCGAGTTCATGTTCCGCTTCGGCTGCTTGGAGAAGTCGACGCCGCCGACGCTGTACGTGTACGGGCCGCCCCCGGCGTCGTGCTCCCAGTGTGCCTCGCCGTTCCGCAGGGACTTGAGATAGGTCCGGTAGACCTGCTCCCTCGTCCAGTCCTGGTGCGGGGCGCGCAGCGGCCAGGCGCTGACGTCATTGCTGTTGATGATCTTGCGGTAGTCGGTCGGCGAGGCCGCGTCCTGCTTGCGGATGAACTCGGCGGCGACGCGCGCGGTGTAGACCCTGCGCAGGTCCGCGTAGCGCGGGTCGTTGTTCACCCGCTTCTCCACCTCGGGCGTGATCAGGGTGTTGAGCTTGTCCTCGGTGCGCCGCTTCTCCGCCTCGTCGAAGTCGCAGGTGTAGGTGCCCGGCATGTTGTCGAACTTCATGTACTGGGTCTTCACCTTGAGCGGGGTGTCGAGGATGTGGATCCCGCCGTTCTCCTCGCGGACCACGGCGGTGTCCGGCTCGATCCAGTTCCGCACCGGGAACCAGCACGGCTGGCCCTTGTCGTTGCGCGGCAGGGACTTCCAGTACGCGTCCGCCTCGGGCCGCTTGTTGGGGTTGAGCGCGTCGGCGTAGTCCTTCTTGAGCTCCATGTCGGATTCGAGCAGGACCCGGCCGGCGTCGGTCTTCCCGAACCGCGCGTCCATGATCTTGTCCGGCTGGTCCGGGTTGAGGTTCACCCAGAACTTGTCGGGCGTCAGCGCGAGCCAGGTGAAGAAGGCGTCGTTGAGCAGCCGCGACTTGGCCTGCCCGCCCCATCCGGACTGCTCCGTGGGGTCCTCCTTGGCGGAGAAGCTGTAGTCGAGCCCCTTGCCCTTCTGCGGCTTGCCGACGTACCGCAGCTCCAGGGTCGAGAAGTCCACGCCGCCGGGGCCCTTGGGCTGGAGCCTGCGGGGATCGGCCGCGTTCTTGCGGTCGAGGAACTCCTTCATCTGCTTCGGGTTCGGCCGCGATTCGCGGATCAGGTCCGAGGCGCCGCCGCCGACCGTCCCCTTGCTGCCGGGCGGCTGCATGGTGTTGGAGGTGTAGCGCACGCCGCCGGTCGGAGCCTTCTCAATCTTGCGCGTGCGGTAGTTGTACTCGGTGACCCTGTTGCCGCCCGCGTTCCGCCTGAGCTCGGCCAGGTGGTCGCGCGCCGGCTTCTCCTGCTTCTCGGCGAACACGTACTTCAGGCTCTTGTCGCGGTGCTTGGGGTCCTTCGACCAGGCGATGTCACCGGGTACCTGCTTGGGGTCCGGGTGGCCGTTGGACTTGATCTCCAGCATCTGCCCCGTACGCCGGTTGTAGGCGTCCATCTGGCGCCGCTCGGTGCGCCCGGTGTCGGGGTCGCGGAAGTCGAACTCCTTCTGGCAGATCCAGTCGTCGCCGACCAGGCCGTGGTCCTTGATGACCTTCTTCTCGAACGCCTTGCCGCGCGGGGTGTTCCCGGCGTTCTTGATCAGCCGGATGTCCCGCCAGTACGTGAAGTCGCCCCAGGCGTTGGGGTTCTTCTTCCTGGCCTGGAGCCACGTCCAGTAGACGCGGTCGACGGGCTTGGACTTCGGCGGCTGCTTCTCCAGGTTCTCCAGCCGCTTCACGTCGTCGGCCGAGGGCGCCTGGAGGCCGTCCCACTTCTTGCCCGGGTTCTCGTACTCGTACGTGTCCCAGCGGGACTTGGCGCGCGAGGCGTCGAACTCGGGGAGCTGGGCGATCGCGTCGAGGTCGTCGGCGAGCTTGTAGTAGTCGCGGCACGGCACGCCGGGGTTCGGCGGCCTGGGCGCGGCTCCGGCCTGGTCGGTCAGCGCCGGCAGTCCGGTGAACGCGAGGCACGCGGCGGCTGCTGCGGCGGCCGCCGCGGCCAGGCGCGCCCTCACGCGGGAACGTATGGGTCTCAACTGTCCTGTCCCTTGTCCATGGGGGCATGCGAGACAGATGCGGCAGTGGGCCCCCGTGACATGACACTGCCAAGTGAGCAGAGTAGTTCCTCAACTCGCGCCTCATGACCGGTTGTTGGCCACTCGCGTCCCAATCGTTGTCCAGCCGTCGGGCGCCCCGCCGTTGTCAGTGGGCTCGCCTAGGCTCGGACGCATGAGCCTCGACCTCGCCCTCGCCTGCACCCACAGCGTCACGCGAATCACCCGCGTGCACCCGCCGCCACCGGCCCACGTCACGCCCCGGACCGTCGGCGGCGTCCCCGCGCACGACTCGGCTCGCGCGCGAGAGGTGATAGGCGAACTCTCCACTGTCTCCGCGGTGTTGGAAGAGTTGCCGCAGGTCGCGCGGGGTGATCTGGGTTCTCCTTCGGAGCCCGGGGATCTGGATTGCGTCGCCGTCGGGTGCTGGGGCGGGGTCGTGCAGATCCACGACCCCGCGTTCGGGGAGGACGGGACCGCGTCGTTCAACCTCGACCCGGTCTTCGACGCGCAGGTCAAGGCGCATCCCGAGGCGCGGATAACGGCCGCGTGCGAGATGGACTTCTCCCTTACGTACGCGAAGTACCTCGCGCATGTCCCCGGCGCGCCGCCGGTGAGCGTGGAGGGCTGGGACGAGATGACGGTCGCGGGCGATCCGGCGGAGGCGCTGCGGGCGTGCGGCGACGATCCCGCGCGGCCTCGTGTCGACTTCGACTTCGACTTCGCCGATCCGGACCGTCTGGACTGGAGCGCGTATCTCGACCTGATCGCCTGCGGCCTGCATCTCCCGCTCGCGGACGAGCCGTTGGAGGTCTCGGTCTTCCGGGTGTCCCGACCCGAGGACATACGGGAGAACCTGGAGGAGGTGTGGCTTCCGGAGTGATCACGCCTGTGCCACGGGTGTGGACACCTCAGCCCACACGGTCTTGCCCGGTGCGCCGGGTCCAGCGGACGTCACGGCCCAGCGGCACGCGAGCCGGGAGACCAGGAGCAGCCCGCGGCCCGACTCCGCGTCCGGCCCGCCGTCCCTGCGTACGGGGGTCGACTCGCCCCGTGTGTCGGTGACTTCGACGCGTACGGTGCCGGGTTGCGCCGCGAGGGCGAGGCGGAAGTCGCGGCCTCGTACGTGGCCGTGGCGTACGGCGTTGGCGGCGAGCTCGCCGGCGATGAGGGTGGCCGTGTCGTGGGTGTCCGAGCCGTAGGGGTGCCCCCACTCGGCCAGCCGCTGGGCCACGAGCCGCCGCGCGAGGCGCGCGCCGCGCGGGGTGGACGTGAAGCGCATGGAGAAGCGCCGCGTTTCTGTGGTCACGGCCACGAGCCTGACCTGCGGTCCCTACGCTGACCAGCAGGGTCCGGGGTACGGAGTGGAGCTGTACCGGTACGACGGGTGTGCTGGCCGGAGTGTCGGTCGTTACCTCGCCGTGGGGGTACGACCGCCCAGCGAGTGGAGGAACTCGTGGCACACGTCGAGGATGGAACATCCGGCACCTTCTTGCGGTGCTTCGGACGCCAAGTGAAGTTGCTGCGCGAGCGGCTGGGCTGGACCCAGGCGCACCTGGGTTCCCAAATCGGCTACAGCGCCGACTTGGTGGCTTCGGTGGAACGCGGACGCAGGATCGCCAAGCCAGAAATGATCGAGGCCTTGGATCGCGTGTTGGGGGCGAACGGCGTCCTCATCGCGATGAAGGAGGAGGTAGCGCGGGCGCGCTACCCCGCGTTCTTCCGCGATGTGGTGAAGATCGAGGCGTCAGCAGTCGAGCTGCATTCCTACGACACCCTCGTGGTGAAAGGGCTGTTGCAGACCGAGGAGTACGCCCGGGCGCTCCTCGGCATGGCCCGCCCGTTGCCGAGCGACGAGGTGGTCGAAGAACGGCTGTCTGCTCGCATGGAGCGGCAAAGCATCTTCACCAGGCGCCCTGCCCCAACGTTGAGCTTCGTCATTGACGAGTCCGTCCTGAGGCGGCCACTCGGCGGGCCCCACGTGCTGCGAGGCCAGTTGGAGCATCTGCTCCTCGTGGGCGGCAACCCCAACGTGGAGATCCAGGTCGTACCACTGGCTCTGGAGGACAACGCAGGCATGGGCGGCCCGTTCAGTCTGCTCAGCCCGAAAGGGGCGACCAGGTCGCTTACATGGAGGGCCAAGGCCGCAGTACAACGGTCACGGCACGAGAAGAGGTCCGCTCCATCGCCAACCGATACGGCATCATCCGCGCACAGGCGCTCACCCCACGTGAGTCGCTGGGCTTCATCGAGCAGTTGCTGGGAGAGCTATGAACGCCGAAGACACCACGCACGCTCACAAACTGACCTGGTTCAAGAGCAGCTACAGCGGCCCGGAAGGCGGCGACTGCGTAGAAGCCGCCTTCGACTGGCACAAGAGCACGCGCAGCGGGTCCGAAGGCGGGCAGTGCCTCGAAGCCTCGTACGCGGGCTGGCAGAAGAGCTCGCACAGCAGCGGCGAAGGCGGCGAGTGCGTGGAGGTCGCCCCACGCGAACGCCTCATCCACGTGCGGGACTCAAAGAAGCACGCGGGGGCCGTGCTCTCGTTCGGGGCCCCGCAGTGGGGGACCTTCGTGGAGTTCGTTCGTCAGGCGTGAGGCGCGCCACGCGCGATAGTGCTCCGCCTCCCCGGCGACCTCCTCGTACGCCGCGCTGAGGTCGGCGAGGAGCGCGGGCACGTCCAGGTCGGCTCCCGCCCTGGTGACCAGAAGAAGGCGCACGGCCAGCGGGTCTCCGCGCAAAGGCCGGACGGTCATCCCGGGGCGGGGCCGCGACGTGGGCTGGCACGGCGTGACCACTTCGCCGCCCGCGACGAGGTCGCCCGCGGCGAGATAGTCGCCGAACACCACACGCGGCGACAGCCCCGCCTCGGCGAACACCCGGCGCAGTCCCGCCCAGTCGCCGTCCACCGCGGGGTCCACCATCCACCGCTCGGAGGCGAGTTCGCGCAGCGTGACCTCGCTGTGCGCGGCCGCGGGGTGGTGCGCGGGCAGCCCGACGAACTGCGGCTCCCGGTCGAGTAACACGTGCACCGCGAGCCCCTCGGGGTAGCACAGCGGCGCGCCCTCCACCTCGTGCACGAACACCGCATCCAACTGCCCCGCCGCGACCATCCGCAGCAGCGTGTTGGCCGACACGTCCATGTGGATGGTGGTGTCCGTGTCGGGCAGGCGCCCCCGTACGCGGCGGAGCCATCCGGAGACCGCGCGGCTCCCCGTACTCCCGATGCGCAGCCGCGGACCGTCGCAGCTCGACCGCCCCGCCGCCTCTCGCGCCTCACTGACCAGGGCGGACATCTCGGCCACTATCGGCCGCGCACGGCTCAGCACGGAGCGGCCCAGCGGCGTGGGCCGGCTTCCGGTGCGCTCGCGCGAGAAGAGCTGGCCGCCGACGGTCTGCTCGATCCGGCGGAGCTGGGTGGTCAACGAGGGCTGCGTCATGCCCAGTTGGCGGGCCGCCTTGTGCACGCTGCCGGTGTCGGCAATCGCGCACAAAGCGCGGAGGTGCCTGACTTCGAGCTCCACGTTTGCGGAGCTTAGCGGGGCGTGAGCATGCCAGCCAGACCTGTGACGCGCCGTTCATGCACCGATGCACCACCGATGCGCCGATGCCGGAGAGCGGTGATATGTCCAGTGCTATCGGGAGATGGCATCATTCCGCCGTCGCTATGGGGGCGAACAGACTGCGGCCTCAGCACAGCCACACCGGATGTGAGGAGACCCCCCATGCGATCCACGCGACACCCGCACCACCGCGGACGCGCCCTCTCCAGGGCCTCGGCCGTCGGGCTCACGGCGGCGCTCGGTCTGGGAGCGCTGGCCGCGTTACCGGCGCAGTCGGCCCCCGTACAGGAGACGGCCGCCGCCAAGTCCCCGGCAGCGGCGGCCGGTTACACCCCCGGCGCCTTCCGCGGCGAGGACTCCGCGCAGAACCGCGCGTTCTTCGAGGCGGTCATGAAGGACGCGGCGAAGAAGCAGGCGGCCAAGCCGGGCATCCAGGTCGTGACGGTCAGATACAGCACGGCCGGCGCGCCCTCGTTCCGCCAGCAGATCGCCAACAGCACGGCCGTGTGGAACAGCTCGGTGCAGAACGTGAAGCTCCAGGAGGGCAGCGGCGCCAGCTTCTCCTACCGCGAGGGCAACGACCCGCGCGGCTCGTACGCTTCGACCGACGGGCACGGCCGCGGCTACATCTTCCTGGACTACCGGCAGAACCAGCAGTACAGCTCCAACCGCGTGGTCGCACACGAGACCGGGCACGTCCTCGGCCTCCCCGACCACTACTCGGGCCCGTGCTCCGAGCTGATGTCGGGCGGCGGCCCCGGCCCCTCCTGCACCAACGACCGCCCGAACGCCACCGAGCGCTCCCGCGTGAACCAGCTATGGCGCAACGGCTTCGCCCAGCTCTTCGCGCAGAAGGCGGCGTTCGGAGCGAAGTGAGCCGCGCGGTGAACCGCGCAGTGAGCCACGCAGCGCGCCGCGACGGGCACCGCTGAGTGAGCAGGTCGTGAACCGATGGCCCGGGAGGCGATAGCCCCGGGCTATCGGCACTTGCCATCATCACGCGCCCCATGGGCCTCGCCCAGACTCTCCGTCAGCAGGCGTGCACCGGCGGCCCCCTCCCCCACGACCGTGGTGGCTGCCGGTGCCCTGAATGAAGGAGAACCCCCACATGCGACACCAGAGTTATCGCAAGTCGGCCCTCGCCGGCGCCTCGGCGCTCGGGCTCGCCGCGGCCCTGGGTCTCGGTGCGCTCGGCTCCGTACCGACCGCGCACGGCGAAGGCAGCCAGGCCGCCGCCTCCCCGGCGAGAGCCGCGCAGGCGCACGCGCTCGGCTTCGTGCAGGGCGGTCACGGCGGCTACAAGGGCGAGGACCGCAAGGCGACGAAGGCGTTCATGGACGCCATCCGCGCCGAGGTGGCCAAGCAGCAGGCCGCGCATCCCGGCATCCAGCAGGTGACGGTCAACTACGACCCGAGCAAGGCGCCGAAGTTCAAGAGCCAGATAGCCAACGCCGCGTCCGTGTGGAACGGGGCGCAGAAGAACGTGCAGCTCAAGGAGGGCAGCGGCGGCTTCGAGTACCGCGAGGGCGACGACCCGCGCGGCTCGTACGCCTCGACCGACGGACACGGCAAGGGTTTCGTGTTCCTCGACTACAAGCAGAACGAGGAGTACGACTCGAACCGCGTGGTCGCCCACGAGACCGGACACGTCCTCGGGCTCCCGGACCACTACGAGGGCCCCTGCGAGGAACTGATGTCCGGCGGCGGCCCCGGCCCCTCCTGCAAGAACGACCAGCCCAACGCGGCCGAGAAGCAGAAGGTCGACGAACTGTGGGCCAACGGCTACGCCCCCACCACCCGCCCCTAGCCCCCACCTCTAGCTGACCGCCCCCCACCGGTCAGCTCTCCTCCTCAGTCGTGAGCCGGGTGCGCCCCGGACCCCCGTTTTCGCGTGGTTGCGCGGGGGTCCGGGGCGCGGTCGTGCGCGGGGTCAGGCGCGCTCGGCGTCCGCCCGCTGGGCCTTCAGCGCGCGCTCGACGCCCGCGCGGGACTCCGTCACCAGGCGGCGCAGGGCCGGGGTCGGTTCGCTGGTGCTCAGCCAGGTGTCGGTTGCCGAGAGCGTGGACGGGCTCACCTGGAGGGTCGGGTAGAGGCCCACGGCGATCTGCTGGGCCATCTCGTGGCTGCGCTGGTCCCAGATGGACTTGACCACCTGGAAGTACTTCTCGCTGTAGGGGGCGAGGAGTTCGCGCTGGTCGGTCTGGAGGAAACCGCCGATGACCGCCTCCTGCACCGCGTTGGGGAGGGAGTCGGACTCCACGACCCGGGACCACGCCTCGGCCTTCGCCTCTGCGGTGGGCCGCGCGGCCAGCGCCATCTCCGCGTACCGCTCGCCCGCCGCCGTGTTGTCCCGCTCCCGCTCGGCCGCGATCTCCGCCTCGCCCGCGCGCCCGGTCGCGGCGAGCCGCTGGAGGAACGCCCAGCGGAGCTCGGTGTCGACGACGAGACCATCCACGGCCTGGGTGCCGTCCAACAGGGCCTGGAGCAGGTCCAGTTGGTCGGACGTACGGGCCGTGGCAGCGAAGGCGCGGGCCCACGCGAGCTGGTGGTCGCTGCCGGGCTCGGCGGCGCGGAGCTGCTCCAGCGTCGCCTCCGACCAGCGGCGCAGTCCCTCCTCGCGCCACTCGGGCGCCGCGTACAGGTCGAGCGCGAGCTTCACCTGCCGCTGGAGCGTCTGCACGACGCCGATGTCGGACTCCTTGGTGATGCCGGAGAGCACCAGGTCCAGGTAGTCGCGGGTGGCGAGCTCCGCGTCGCGGGTCATGTCCCACGCGGAGGCCCAGCACAGCGCGCGCGGCAGCGACTCGGTGAAGTCGCCGAGGTGCTGGGTGACGGTGGCCAGCGACTCCGCGTCGAGGCGGACCTTCGCGTACGAGAGGTCGTCGTCGTTGAGGAGCAGGACGGCCGGGCGCCGGCGGCCCACGAGCTGCGGGACCTCGGTGAGTTCGCCGTCCACGTCGAGTTCGACGCGGTCCTTGCGCACCAGCTTGCCGGACTCCAGCTCGTACACCCCAATCGCGATGCGGTGCGGACGCAGAGTGGGCTCGCCCGTCGCGCCCTCGGGGAGCGCCGGGGCCTCCTGGCGGATGGTGAAGGAGGTGATCACGCCGGTGTCGTCGGTGGCGATCTCGGGGCGCAGGACGTTGATGCCCGCGGTCTGGAGCCACGCCTTCGACCAGGCGGTCAGGTCGCGCCCGCTGGTCTCCTCCAGCGCGCCGAGCAGGTCGGTGAGGCGCGTGTTGCCCCACTCGTGGCGCTTGAAGTACCGCTGCACGCCCTGGAAGAACTCGTCCATGCCGACGTACGCGACCAGTTGCTTCAAAACGGACGCACCCTTGGCGTAGGTGATCCCGTCGAAGTTGACCAGGACGTCGTCCAGGTCGCGGATCTCCGCCATGATCGGGTGGGTGGAGGGGAGCTGGTCCTGGCGGTAGGCCCAGGTCTTCATCTGGTTGGCGAAGCTGGTCCAGGAGTGCGGCCAGCGGCTGCCGGGCGCGTGTGCCTGGCACGCGATGGAGGTGTACGTGGCGAACGACTCGTTCAGCCACAGGTCGTTCCACCACTCCATGGTCACCAGGTCGCCGAACCACATGTGCGCGAGCTCGTGCAGGATGGTCTCGGCCCGGCCCTCGTACGCCGCGTCGGTGACCTTGGAGCGGAAGACGTACTGGTCGCGGATGGTGACCGCACCGGCGTTCTCCATCGCGCCCGCGTTGAACTCCGGCACGAAGAGCTGGTCGTACTTGGCGAAGGGGTACGGGTAGTCGAACTTCTCCTGGAACCAGTCGAAGCCCTGCCGTGTCACGTCGAAGATGTGGTCCGCGTCCAGGTACTCGGCCAGCGAGGGGCGGCAGTAGATGCCGAGCGGCACCGTGCGCTGCTCCCCGTTCACCGTGCCCTGCCAGGTGCTGTGCACCGCGTGGTACGGGCCGGCGATCAGCGCGGTGATGTAGCTGGAGATGCGCGGCGTCGGCTCGAAGCTCCAGACCACCGCGCCGGACTCGGCCTTCGGCTCGGGCGTGGGCGAGTTGGAGATCACCGACCAGCCCTCGGGCGCCTTCACGGTGAAGCGGAAGCTCGCCTTGAGGTCCGGCTGCTCGAAGCTGGCGAACACCCGCCGCGCGTCCGGCACCTCGAACTGGGTGTAGAGATACGCCTGCTCGTCCACCGGGTCGACGAAGCGGTGCAGGCCCTCGCCGGTGTTGGTGTACGCGCAGTCGGCGGTCACGGTCAGCGCGTTGCGGCCCTGGCGGAGACCCGACAGCGCGATCCGCGAGTCGGCGAAGACGACGCCGGGGTCCAGCGCCTCGCCGTTCAGCACGACCCCGTGCACCTCGGGCGCCACCAGGTCGATGAAGGTCTCGGCGCCCGCCTCGGCCGACTCGAAGCGGACCGTGGTCACCGAGCGGAAGGTGCCGCCCTCCTGCGCCCCGCTGAGGTCCAGCTCGATGTCGTAGGAGTCCACGGTGAGCAGCCGTGCCCGCTCCTGGGCCTCGTCGCGCGTCAGATTCGTGCCAGGCACCTGGTATCTCCCATTCGTGGCCGGAGTGTGATGCGTACCTCCGCCATCCTTCCACTCGCGTCCGGGTGCGCGCCGCTGGCCCCCTTCATGGTGAATGTCCTGAACACTACACATTCTCGGCTTACTTCCGCCTTCTCCTGATCGCCCGCTCCGATGAACGGTTTTCGGCGTGCGGCGTTCCTGCGTCGTTCAGCCGCAGGTCATTCCCGCTGCCAAGCATCCGGTTGGAGGGGGCATCTTCTCCGCCCCGGGCAACGGGCCCGGGGCGGCCGCCCCTTCCGCCCGCCCGTACCGCGTCCGTACCGCTCGCACTCGCACCGCTTCGCACTCGGGGAGCCGCAGATGTTCCGCAGCAGCAGCCCGCACGGCCCGGCCGGATCCCACTCGCCGCACGACGACCGCACACCGGACCGCCGCACCGTGCTGGCCACCGCCGCGCTGGGGGCGGCCGCCGGGCTCGGCGCGGGGCTCGGCCTCAGCGGGGACAC
Organism: Streptomyces odontomachicola; assembly: GCF_039605595.1. Lineage (NCBI taxonomy): Bacteria > Bacillati > Actinomycetota > Actinomycetes > Kitasatosporales > Streptomycetaceae > Streptomyces > Streptomyces odontomachicola. Next base: position 94,073 of record NZ_JBCFOK010000021.1, on the reverse strand, counting down.
CGCGGCCGCCGGGCCCACCGGGCGGCCGCGCACCGCCACCGCCTCGCACGTGCTCTCCGGGCGTGCACCGGTGCGCGCGCCCTCGGCCGAGGGCACCACGCTGGACTCCGTCGCGCTGCCGGGCCAGGCGGGCCCCGGCGGCTACCGGCGGCTGACCGCCTCGCCCGGCTGGAAGCGCCTGGTGCGCACCAAGCTGGCCGACCCGAAGTCGAGCGAGGACAAGCGGGCGGAGAAGCGCACCCCGCTGGCCTCCTTCGTGCAGCTCACCGACCTGCATCTGGTCGATGTGCAGCACCCGTTGCGCTACGAGTACCTGCGCACCGAGACGCCCAGCGCCTGGCGCCCGCACGAGACCCTCTCGGTGGCCGGCGCGGTCGCGCTGATCGAGCGCGTCAACAGACTCAAGGGCGGCCCGGCCACCGGGGCGCCGCTCTCGTTCGTGATCACCACGGGGGACAACACCGACAACAACTGCACGGCGGAGCTGGAGTGGTTCCTGACCGTGATGAGCGGGGGCCGCATCACGCCCAACACCGGCGACCCGAAGGGGTACGAGGGCGTGCAGAACAGCGACTCCAAGCTGTACTGGCACCCGGACTCCGCGCTGCGCGACCGCGACAAGCAGGCGGGCTACCCGCGCGTCAAGGGCCTGCTGGAGGCGGCGCTGCGCGAGGTCAACAGCCCGGGCCTGGGCCTGCCCTGGTACTCCACGGTGGGCAACCACGACGCGCTGCCCGGCGGCTGTTTCGCCACGGGCGACGACTTCTTCACCGACTTCGCGCTCGGCGGCCGCAAGATGATCGAGCTGGACGACTCCTCCGACGCCAAGAAGCTGTGGGCGACCATCGAGGACGGCAGCGACCCCAGCGGCGAGAACTTCCGCGAGCTGCTCAAGTCCCGCCGCGGGACGATGCGCCGGGTCACCCCCGACGAGAAGCGCCGGCCCTTCACCCGCACCGAGTACGTGCGCAAGCACCTGGACCCGCGGTGGGCCGGCGCGGGGCCCGTGGGCCACGGGTACGGGCAGCAGCACCTGGACGGGGGCAAGCTCTACTACAGCTTCGAGGTGTCCGAGGACGTCGCGGGCATCAGCCTGGACACGACCCGCAAGGACGGGAACTTCAAGGGCCGCGTCGGCACCGAGCAACTGGGCTGGCTGGAGCGGGAGCTGAAGAGGCACCGCAAGGACGGCAAGTACGTGATCGTCTTCAGCCACCACACGAGCACCACCACCCCGGAGGGCGGCGACGAGGTGGTCGCGCTGCTCAACAAGCACCCGCACGCGGTGGCCTGGATCAACGGGCACACGCACAAGAACACCATCCGCGCGCAGGACACCTTCTGGGAGGTGTCCACCGCCTCGCACATCGACTTCCCGCAGCTCGCGCGGGTGGTGGAGCTGACCGACAACCAGGACGGCACGCTCTCCCTCTTCACCACCCTCATCGAGTCGGCGGCCCCGGCCGAGACCGACTACACCGACCTCTCGCAGACCGGACTCGCCTCCCTCTACCGGGAGCTGGGCTTCAACGACCCCGGCAAGCGGCCAGGCCTGATGGGCGACGCCAACGACCGCAACACGGAGCTGCTGCTGCGCAAGCCGTGAGCCCTCCCTCAGGCCCGGGCCGCTCCCCCCCCCTCAGGCCCGGGCCGCGCTCTCGGTCAGCGCGTCCACGCACGCCCGCACCGAGGGGCTCTCCGCGCCGGCGCGCCAGGCCGCGTACACCTCGCGGCGCAGCGGCGGGTCCGTCGGCACGAAGCGGACGCCGGGCGGCGCGGGCCGCTGCCCCATCTCCGGTACGAGGGCAGCCGCCAGGCCCTGTGCGACCAGGGCGAGCTGGGTGGCGAACTCCGTGACCGTGTAGCGGACTTCGGGCTCGCCACCCGCCGCGCGCACCGCCTGTACCAGCGCCTCGTACGGTTCGGTGCCGGCCGGGCAGCTCGTCCACAGCACCCCGTCCAGCGCGCCCAGCTCCACGGAGTCCGCGTCCGCGAGCGGGTGGTGTGCGCTGAGCGCCGCGTGCACCGGCTCGTCGGCGAGCGGGCTGAGCACCAGGCCCTCGGGGAGCGGCATCGGGCGGTTGGTCCAGCTCTCGATGATCAGCAGGTCGAGCTCGCCGCTGAGCAGCCGCGGCAACAGGTCCACGACCTCGCCGTCCACCAGGGTCGGGATCAGCCGGGGGTGCGCCGCGGTGAGCCCGGCCAGCGCGTACGGGAGCAGCGCGCGCAGCGGACTGCCCACGCCGCCCAGGCGCAGCGGGCCCAGGATCTCCTCGCCCAGGTCGGCGAGGTCGGACTCGGCGGCCCGCGCCTCGGCGACGACCCGCGCGGCGTGCTCGGCCAGCACCCGGCCCGCGTGGGTGAGCCGGACGCTGCGGCCGTGCGGCGTGGTGAGCCGGTGCCCCGACTCGCGCTCCAGCCTGGCGAGCTGCTGGGAGACGCCGGAGGGGGTGATGTGCAGGGCACGGGCCGCGCGGGCGAGCGAGCCGTGCACCGCGACGGCGTCCAGGACGCGAAGGCGTTCGAGATGCAACACACAAGTGATGCTAATGAATACCCCCCATAAATGGTCGCTTTTGGTTGTTGGTGGATGCAGGCAGGCTGAGCTGCATGGACACCCCCGCGCAGCCCGGAAAGGCCACCGAGACCCCGTACGAGGCCCCGTACAGCCCCGATCCCGAGGCCGGAGCAGACGCCGCGCCTCCCCGTACGGAAGCCCCCGGCGAGGAAGCCCCGCGCTCCCAGCCCCTCGGCCCCGCCCTGATGGTCGTGCTGGGCTCCGCCTGCACCTCCTCCTCCGGCGGTCTGATCAAGCTCTCCGGGGTGAGCGCGGGCACCGCGGCCTTCTACCGGTGCGTCATCGCGCTCCTGGTCCTCGCCCCGCTCGCCTACCGGGAGATACGCCGCAGGGGCGCGCGGCCGCCGCGGCTCCAACTCATCGACCTGGCGGCCGGGTTGCTGCTCGGCGTGGACTTCGTGTGCTGGGCGCAGAGCATCGACGCGCTCGGCGCCTCCATCGCCACGGTGCTGCTCAACATCCAGCTCGTGGTCTTCCCCCTGCTGGCCAGGCTGCTGTCCGGCACGGCGCTGTCCCGCGGCTACTGGGTGACCGTCCCGTTCATGCTGTTGGGCGTCGCGCTGGCGGGCGGCGCGATCGGCGATCCGCAGCCGGGCAGCGACCCGGGCGCCGGCGTGCTGTACGGGACGGCGGCGGGCGTGGCCTTCGCCGGGTACCTGTTCCTGATCCGGCTCGGCGGCGAGGTGCGCGGCCCCGGCAAGGGGCGGCCCATCCAGCCGGTGTGCGTGTCCACTGCCGGCGCCGCCGTGTCGGCCGCCGTGCTGGGTTCGCTGTGGACCGGGCTCGACTTCGCGCCCGCCGCCTCCGCCTGGGGGTGGCTGGTGCCGATGGCGCTCTTCGGGCAGGTGCTGGCCTGGCTGTTCATCAACCCCGCGCTGCCCAGGCTCAGTCCGTCGGCCGGGTCCGCGCTGCTGCTCCTCCAGCCCGTGCTGGCCATGCTGTTCGGCATCGGTTTTCTCGGGGAACGCCCCGGACTCACCCAGTACGCCGGGTGCGCCCTGGTCGTGCTCGTCGTGTGGCGCGCGGGACGTGCTGATCGCTAGGGTCCCCGCATGCCCGCTCGCCCCACCGTCGTCGCCCTGGTGGTCACGGTGCTCGTCGGTGTGGCGATAAGTTCCGTTTCCGCCGATGACCGGGGGCATCCGGCGACCCAGGCGGCGATGGACATGGCCGTCGAACAGGACGGTGTGCCGGGCGTTCTGGGACGTGCGCAGGACGAGAGCGGAGGCTGGACCGGCGCCTCGGGGGTCGCCGACCGGCGCACCGAGCGGCCGCGTGCCTCACGCGACAGATTCCGGATCGGCTCGCTCACCAAGCCGTTCGTGGCCGTCGTACTCCTCCAGCTGGAGGCCGAGCACCGCATCCGGCTCGACGATCCCGTGGAGCGCTGGCTGCCGGGCGAGGTGCGCGGGCGCGGCAACGACGGGCGGCGGATCACGGTGCGCCAGCTCCTCGGGCACACCAGCGGCGTCTTCGACTACACCCTGGACCCGGGCATCCAACGCGCGTACACCGGGACCGCGTTCATGTCCCACCGCTTCAGCCCGCACTCCCCCGGCGGGCTGGTGCGCACGGCCCTCGGCCATCCGCCGGACTTCGCGCCGGGCCGGGGGTGGCACTACTCCAACACCAACTACGTACTCGCCGGGATGATCATCCAGCGGGTCACCGGGCGGCCGTACGGCGAGGAGATCGAGCGCCGCGTCGTGCGGCCGCTCAGGCTGCGCGACACCTCACTGCCCGGCCGCTCGCCGCGCATACCGCGCCCCAGCGGCCGCGCGTATTCGACGCTGTTCGGCACGGGCGGGAACAAGAAGAACGAGAAGGTGTACGACGTCACCGCCATGAACCCCTCGGTGGCCGGCGCCTCCGGCGAGATGGTGTCCAGCACCGGCGACCTGGTGCGGTTCTTCCGCGCGCTGGCGCGCGGAAGGCTGCTGCCGGAGCGGGAGTTCGCGCAGATGCGGCGCACGGTTCCCGCCGAGGGCGGCGAGGGCTACGGGCTCGGGCTCAGCGAACGGAAGCTGCCCTGCGGCGTGACGGTGCTCGGGCACGAGGGGACGATCCTGGGCTCCCGCTCGGTCGCGGTCACGACGCCGGACGGCGCGCACGCCGCGGCCTTCAACGTCAACGGCGACTGGGCGGGCGACACGCGCACGATGGTCGACGCGGAGTTCTGCGGGTAGCTCCCCGGCGGGCCCGCGCGCCCTCACCGGGGCAGCACCACGACGTACTCGGCCGGTTCGCGGTCCTGCGCCGCCATCAGGGCCGTGCGCACCACGGCCGCCTGCTGCTCGGCCGACTCGCGCAGCTTGCGCGGGGTCAGGTGCACCACGGTGAGCCCGAGGCCCTCCAGCGCCTCCCGCTTGCGCGTGTACTCCGACCACCGCTCGTCGCCCGGGCCGGGCGAGGTGCGGGTGTCCAGCTCCAGGGCCACCGCGTGGTCGGGCCAGTACGCGTCGACGCCGCCCAGCGGGGGGCCGCCGGGGAGCCGCAGGTCCACGTTCCAGCACGGGTCGGGCAGGCCGTACCGCAGCACCATCTCGTACAGCGCGCCCTCGGCCAGTGCCCTGCTCTCCGCGATCAGGCCCTCCACGGCATCCACCACGTGCGGGACCGTGAGCAGCCGCGCCTGGTTCAACTCCCGCACGATCGCGTGCGCTTCGCAGTGGCCGCCGCGCACGGCCTCGGTGAGCATCCTGCGCACCGTGACGGGGTCGGAGCACTCGCCCGCCGCGTCGGCCAGCGCGCGTTCCACCGGCGCCACCGGGAGCCCGGTGACCTCTTGGGGGCTGGGCAGCACGTGGCCGCGCACGACCCGCGCGCAGCCGACCGAGCGCAGTCGCCTCGTACGCGGCACCAGCACGTCGATCTCGTCGAGCGAGCGCAGCGGGGGTACGGAGGCGAAGCCGTGCAGGTTCAGCGCGGCCCGGCCGGTGATCATCGCTTCGCGGCGGGGTGCGGGGCCCGGCAGACGGCCGCCGGGCCCCGCCTGTTCGGGGATCAACTGCCGCCCCGCGTAGAGGAGTACGGCGCGAAGGCGCTCCTCGCTGGTGGGTGGGCCTGGGTGCAGCAGGTACACGCCGGGCAGCAGCATCTGCCAGGGGCCGCCGGGGCGGCAGCGCGCGTTGGCCTCGGCAGCGGACACTCCGTGCTCGCGCAGCGCGCGACTGCTGAGCACGCGCTGCCGCGCGGCGTCGGAGAGCTCGCTGAGGGGGCGGGGGGAGGTACGGGGATTGTGCGTCATGCGGGGCGGATTCCCTCCCCCACCCACCCACCCAACCTCTGTTACGCGCTCGTCGCCGAACCAGGACAACTCCGCACTAAAGTACGGGAGTTCGACTGCCGAGTAGGGTCACCGAACATCTGCCGCACCGCAGGCGAATATCCTCTCCGCCGCAGCGCTGGTCATGCGGCCGCGGCCGCCACCCTCTTGCGGAGGTTCTGGTCGCCGGCCTCTGTCAGCGCGCCGTGCAGGCGGAGGCGGGCCACTCCGCCGTCGGGGTAGACGTCGAGGCGTACGTGGGTGACCGCGCCCGTGTCGGGGAGCGCGAAGCGGTGGAGCGCGTCGGGCTGGAGTTCCGTGCGCGGCAGGAGTTCGCGCCATGTCGACCCGCCGTCGGACGAACCGTGCAGCGCGACCCAACCCGCCGCGTTCCCCTTGTAGTTGGCGGTGTCGATCTCCACCGCGCGCGGCACCGCCTCGGCCGCCAGGCCGAGCCGCACCCAGTCGTGCCCGGTGTCCCGGCGCCGCCGCACCTCCCAGCCGTCGTCCATCTTCTGCGAGATGCCGGGCAGCGTGATGTTCACCGGCTGCGAGAAGAACCGGTCCGAAGCGTCCTCGACCCGCCCCCCGTTGAGCACCGAGGCCAGGTCGTACGTGCCGAGCAGCGCGAGCCACTCGGGGTCGGGCAGCACCTCGCCGTGCACCCGCAGCCTGGCGATCCCGCCGTCGGGGTGCTGGCGCAGCCTGAGGTGGGTGAAGCGGCGGCCGTCCTCGATGGCGAAGCCGTTCGCGGCGTGCCCGCGCACCCGTGTCGCCGGCACCAGCTCGTGCCAGGTGACCTCGGAGGACAGGAGCTCCTCTGGACCCGGCGTACCGGGCACGGACGCGGCCTCGATGCTCACGCGCTGCGGGTAGTTGCCGCGGAAGTGCGCGGTGTCCACCACGATGCCGCGGATCACGCCGGGAGCCCCGAGCCGCACCAGCGCCCAGTCGTGGTCGTCCTCGCCGGGGTGCGGCGACCGCGCGCCGGGCCCGCGCCTGCGGCGGGTCTCCCAGCCGTCCATGACCTTGCCCTTGTGCCCGAAGGCCGACGGGTCGAAGACCGCGGCGTGCGGCTTGAGCAGATTCTCGCGCTCGGCGAAGAACTCGTCGTTCGCCGCGACCACGCCCGCGCCGAAGCGCCGGTCGGCGAGGTCGACGAGCGTGGTGAAGGGGAGATCGGCGCCGCGGTAGTCGGCGTACGGATCGCCGCCGCCGTACGGGGGCGCGTCATAGTCCTGCGGAGAGGACTGCGCGGAGGTCTGCGGAGAAGAGGAAGTGGACACCATTCGCCTTTCGCTCGGGGCTGCGGGGTCGCTCTCGACCTTCGCAGCGCCCGAACGGGCAGGTCCATCTAAAGTTTCCGAGACCTCTGTTCAGCGCCGCTGAACAATAGGCCGCGCCGAACCGGTCGGCGCCGTCAGGTCCGCCGTCGGCTCAGCGCTCAGCTCTGTGGCGTGCGCTGCTGCTTCCGCGACTTGTCCGTCACCATCACGAGCCCGGCGATCACCAGGAACAGCACGATGGGAGCGGCGACATAGAGCCCCAGCGTCTCGATGACGCTGAGTCCCTTGCCCGGGTCGTCGCCGTCGTCGCGGGTGAGCGCGAAGGCGGGCGACGACATCAGCAGCAGCAGCGAAGAGCCGGCGGTGACCGTGCCGGCGCGCAGGGCGTTCTTGGATACCTTGTTGCTCACGCGCTCAAGATATCGGACGGGTGAAGGCCCCGCGCGCGCGGGTGCCGCCGGGGCCCGGGCGCCCGGCGTCCGCGCCGGTCAGGCCCGCACCGGTCAGGCCCGCACCGGTCAGGCCCGCACCGGGGGATGCTCCGCCAGCGCCTCCCGTACGGCCGCGAAGAGGGCCCGCGCACGCGGAGCCGCCACGATCTCCTCCAGCGACGCCGGCGTACCGTCCGAAGAGGCGATCGGCAGGCGCCAGTTGGGGTATTCGTCGAGCGTGCCCGGCAGGTTCTGCGGGCGCCGGTCGCCGAGCGCGTCCGGCAGCCAGATGCCCAGCATCCGCGCGGGGGTGCGGGCGAGGAAGCGGTACACCGCGGTCACCCCCTCCTCCTCGGCGCCGGGTCCGCCGCCCGGCCCGAGGCGCCTCCCGGGGCGGATGAGCCCGAGGCGGGTGAACAGCTCCAGCCACTCGGCGGTCTCCGCCGCGTCGGCCGCGCGCTCGGCGGCGGCGGAGCGCGCGAGCAGCCCGAGCCGGTGCCGCAGCTCCACGTGCTCGCCGGTCAGCCGGGCCGCCGTGCTGGGCAGATCGTGCGTGGTGGCCGTGGCCAGGCAGTCGGCCCGCCACCGCTCGGGGAGCAAGGGAGGAGCCCCCTCGGCCTCGTAGTCGCGCTCGAACCACAGCACCGAGGTGCCCAGCACCCCGCGCCGCTCCAGGTCCTCGCGCATGCCGGGCTCGACGGTGCCCAGGTCCTCGCCGATCACGGCGGAGCCCGCGCGGTGCGCCTCCAGGGCGAGCACACCGAGCATGGCCTCGGTGTCGTACCGGACATAGGCGCCCTCGGTGGGCGGGCGGCCCTCCGGGATCCACCAGAGCCGCGACTGCCCCATCACGTGGTCAAGGCGCAGCGCGCCGGCCGTGCGGAACTGCCCGGCCAGGACCTCGCGGTACGCCGCGTACCCGGTCTCCGCGAGGGTGTCGGGCCGCCACGGCGGGAGGCCCCAGTCCTGGCCGCGGGCGTTGAACGCGTCGGGCGGCGCCCCCACCGAGATGCCCCGCGCGAAGGCGTCCTGGCGCGACCACACGTCGGCGCCCCGCGGGTGCACGCCCACGGCGAGGTCGTGCACGAGCCCCACCGGCATCCCGGCCTCGCGCGCCGTGTGCTGCGCCGCGGCGAGCTGGGTGTCGGCGAGCCAGGTGAGCCAGCAGTGGAAGTCGACCCGCTCCAGGTGTTCGGCGCGGGCCCGCGCGGTGCGCGCCGAGCGGGGGTCATCCAGACCCGCCGGCCAGCGGCTCCAGTCGGGTCCGTGCAGCTCGGCGAGGGTGTGCCAGGTCGCGTGGTCGTCCAGCGCCTGGCCGCGCTCCGCGAGGTAGTCGCAGTACGCGGCGCGCCGGCCCGGCGAGAGGGGCACCTCCCGCACCAGTTCCAGGGCCTCCCGCTTGAGGTCCCAGACCGCGTCCCGGTCGATCAGCGCGCCCTCCCGCAGCACCCCCTCGCGCAGCGCGGCGGCGCGCCCCAGCAGTGCGGCGGCCCGCGCGCGCTCGGGCTCCGGCAGGTAGGCGTACTCCGGCACGTCCTCGACGCGCAGGTACACGGGGTCGGGGAAGCGGCGCGAGGAGGGCCGGTAGGGCGAGGGGTCGGTGTGCTCGCCGGGGGCGCGGGGCACGGCCGCGTGCAGCGGGTTGAGCTGGAGGAAGTCGGCGCCCTGCGAGCGTCCGGCCCAGGAGGCCAGGTCGGCGAGGTCGCCGAGGTCGCCCATGCCCCAGGAGCGGGACGAGAGGAGCGAGTAGAGCTGGACCAGCAGGCCGTAGCCGCGGCCGGTGCCGGGGCGGGCCTGCGGCGCGGGCAGCCGCCCGGGCGCCGCGATCAGCACCGCGTGCGCGGCGCGCCCGTCGGGTGCCTGGGCGTGCAGGGTGTGAACGCCCGGGGGCAGGGCGGCACCGGGACCCCAGTCCCGTGCCTGCCCGCCCTCGGTGATCACTCGGAGCGCGGTGCCCTCGGGCAGGGCGCGCAGCGCAGGGGGAGGAGCCGCCCGTTCGGGGTCTCCGGCATCCCCGGTGCGCGCCTTGGTACGGAGCACCACGGTGTGCGGCAGCAGCCGCAGGGATTCCTGCTCGTGCCGCCGCAGTGCCTCGCGCACGGCCTGCGGCGTACCGGCGTCCACTCCGAGCGCGGCCAGCACCTCGACGAGCGTCGCGTCGGGGACGAAGGCCGTACGGCCCGGTGAGGGCTCGTAGGAGGGGGAGACACCGTGCGCCGCGGCGAGCCGCGCGAGGCGGCTCATCAGATGTCCGGGGACTCCGTGCCGAAGCCGGTCCCGGTCGGCTCACTGGTGAGCGGGAGTTCGGCGAGGGGCGGTTCGCTGGTCAGCGGAGCGACGTCGGCGAGCGGGGGCTCGCTGGTGAGCGGAGCTTCGATGCAGCCGCAGGTGCACGAGCCGTCCAGTCCGGAATCCGGGTGCGAGACACCGGACAGGTCTACCGGCCCGTGCCCTCGTTTGGAGAGTCCTCGTTTGGAGAGCACCTGGTGCGGCAGCGGGGGTGAGATCAGCGGAGCAGCGGACGCGGCCACGGTGGGCCTCCGTTCGTTGACTAATGGATGGTCACGACGTGCCTTACCCAGTGGACACCGGCACAGACGTAATTTCCCGGGGAACGTGGCCCAGCTCACGTTGCGCTCACACAGGCGAATTCGCTGTACGACGCTCCGTGAGGCGGAGTTCCGCCGTGTGGGACGGAGAACCCATGAAAGTTCTTCCGCCTCGGAGCGAAGCGGTCACAACGGCCGCACGGAGCGTCCCTCGTGCCGCAGACTTGTCCCCGACTTCGTGTTTGGCGGCGGACCACGCCACTCCGGGAGGGGGAGAAGTGCGCACAGGTGCATCCGGTCGGCGGGTCAGGGCGAGTGCCCTGGTCGCCGCGGTCATGGGAGGGCTGCTCGGCGGCGCGCCGGCGGCGCACGCCGCGCCCCCTCCCCCGCAGGGCGACGACACCGCGCGGGACGGCGAGGCCGCACACGCCCCGCTCCCCGACGTATGGCCGCGGCCGCAGAGCATGCGCGCACAGGGCGAGTTCGTGCCGGTGGGCCGCGAGGTCACCCTGGTCGCCGACGAGGGCGCCGACCGCTATGCGCTGGACGTGGTGCGCTCCGCGCTGCGCGAGGCGGGCGCCCGCACGGTGCGCGAGCTGCACCCCGGCGAGCACCTGCGGGACACGACGGGTCTTGTGGTGTACGCGGGCGACGTGGCCGCCGCCGACGCGCTGCACGCCCTGCGCGTGCCGGCCAAGGGCGACCTGCCGGCCGGCGGCTACCGCCTGGCGGCCGGGCGGGTGGGCCAGCGGGACACCGTGGCCTTCGACTCGGTGGACGGCGCGGGCCTCTTCCACGCCGCGCAGACCCTCCGCGGCCTGCGCACACGGCACGGCCGCGGCACCGGTTTCCCGGGCGTGACCGTGCGCGACTGGCCGGTCGCCCCCGTGCGCGGGATCAGCGAGGGCTTCTACGGGACGCCGTGGTCCCAGCGCGAGCGCCTGGAGCAGCTCGACTTCCTGGGCCGCACCAAGCAGAACCGGTACCTCTACGCCCCCGGCGACGACCCGTACCGCCAGGCGGCGCACTGGCGCGACCCCTACCCGGCCGCGCAGCGCGCCGATTTCAGGGAGCTGGCCGAGCGCGCGCGGCGCAATCATGTGACCCTCGCCTGGGCCGTCTCGCCCGGCCAGGGCTTCTGCTTCTCCTCGCCGGAGGACCGCAAGGCGCTGCTGAAGAAGGTGGACGCCATGCGGGCGCTCGGGTTCGGCGCGTTCCAGCTCCAGTTCGACGACGTGAGCTACAGCGAGTGGCACTGCGACGCGGACTCCGACGCGTACGGGGGCGGCCCCGCCGCGGCAGCCAAGGCCCAGGCCGAGACCGCCGACGCGCTGGCCCGCCACCTGAGGGAGCGGCACCCGGACGCGGCGCCCCTGTCGGTGCTGCCCACGGAGTTCTACCAGGACGGTGCGACGGAATACCGGAGCGCGCTGGCCGGGGCGCTGGACGACCGCGTGCAGGTGGCCTGGACGGGCGTGGGGGTCGTGCCGCGCACCATCACCGGCGGCGAACTGACCCGCGCACGCGCCGCCTTCGGCGGCCAGCCGCTGCTCACCCAGGACAACTACCCGGTGAACGACTACGCCAGGGACCGCGTCTTCCTCGGCCCCTACCGCGGCAGGGAGCCGGCCGTCGCGGGCGGCTCGGCCGGGCTGCTGGCCAACGCCATGGAGCACGCCGTGGCCTCCCGCATCCCGCTGTTCACTTCGGCCGACTACGCCTGGAACCCGAAGGGCTACCGGGCCGCCGACTCCTGGCGCGCCGCCCTCGGCGAGGCCGCGGGCGACGGCGGCCGCCGCGCCAGGGAGGCGGTCCTCGCCCTCGCGGGCAACGACTCCTCCTCCGTGCTGGGCGGCAAGGAATCCGCGTATCTGCGCCCGCTGCTGCGCGAGTTCTGGACGGCGTACGAGGAGCGGGCCGGCGGCGCGGGCGGTGAGCGGCTGCGCCGCGCGGGCTCGGAGCTGCGCGCCGCCTTCGGCGCCGTGCGCACCGCACGCGAGCATGCGCCCGACCGGCTGCGCGCCGAAGTGGGGCCGTGGCTGGACCAGTTGGCGCGGTACGGCGAGGCGGGCGAGCGCGCCGTGGACATGCTGCTGGCGCAGGCGCGCGGCGACGGCGCGGCGGCCTGGGCCGCACAACTGGACGTGCGCCGGCTGCACAAGGACGCGCAGGGCCACAAGGCGACGGTCGGCAAGGGCGTGCTGGGCCCGTTCGCCGAGCGCGCGCTCAAGGAGGCCGAGGGCTGGTCGGGCGCGCGGGGGCGCGGCCACGGCGGCACCGGCACCGCGCGCGCCGAGCCCTCGGGCCGCGGCGGTCACGGGCCCGGAGCGGCCGTGGACGGCGACCCGGCCACCGCGTACGAGGCGCGCAAGGCCCCTGAGGCGGATCGTTCCGGCCCCGCGCTCTCCGCGGTGCCCGGCCTTCCCGCGCAGCGCGCAGCGGGCGAGCGGGGGCGCTCGGGCGGGCTCACCGTGCCGCTGCGCGCCGCCCGCCCGCTCCAGGCGGTCACGGTGCAGACGGGACCGCACTCAGGCACCCGCGGGGACGTGGAGGTCCACGTCCCGGGCGAGGGCTGGCGGCGTATCGGCGCGCTGTCCCCGAGCGGCTGGACCCAGGCGGACGCGAAGGGCGCCCGCGCCGACGCGATGCGGCTGAGCTGGGCCTCAGGCTCCGAGCCTCCGGTGGTGCACGAGATCGCGCCGTGGTATGCGGACAGTCCCGCCGCGTCCCTGGGCCTGTCCCGTACGGAGACCGCGGTGCCCATCGGCGGCGCGACCGAGGTGCCCGCGACGCTGCGCTCCGAGCACCCCGACGACGTCAGCGGGCGGGTCACCGCGAAGGCGCCGAAGGGGATCGAGGTGAAGGCCCCGGGGCACACGGCGGTGCCGCGCGGCGGGGAGGCGCGGGTGCCGCTGCGCGTGACGGTGGACTCCTCGGTGGACTCGGGCAGTTACCGGGTGCCGGTGTCCTTCGGCGGGGAGCGGCGCACCCTGACGGTGCACGCCTTCCCGCGTACCGGCGGGCCCGACCTGGCGCGGGAGGCGCGGGCCTCGTCCTCGGCGGACGAGACGGCGGACTTCCCCGCTTCGGCGGTCAACGACGGCCGCGCGGGCACCCGCTGGTCCTCACCGGCCGAGGACGGGCAGTGGGTGCAGCTCGCGCTGAAGCGCCAGGCGCGGGTCGGCCAGGTGGTGCTGCGCTGGCAGGACGCCTACCCGGAGCGCTACCGCGTGCAGGTCTCCCCCGACGGGAGGCGCTGGCGCACGGCGGCCGCGGTGCGGGACGGAAAGGGAGGCAAGGAGTCCGTGCGGATGGACGCGCCGGAGGACACCCGCTATGTGCGGGTGCAGGGCGACCGCCGGGCCACCCGCTTCGGCATCTCGCTGTGGTCCGTCGAGGTCTACGCGGTGGCGGAGGACGACAGCGGGCGATGACCGAAGGGGCGGCGGCCCGGGAGGAAGCGCCGGAGAACGCCGCACCCAACAACTAAGCCCGGTCTCGGGCAGGTGGTCTGCCGTCGATCCGGGCCAGTGCGTCATCCGCGCCGTATGGCTGGAGGTAGGGCATCCAGCGCGGGTCGCGATGCCCCGTGCCGATGATCCTCCAGGCGAGGCCGCTCGGCGGTGCCGGCTGATGGCGCAGCCGCCAGCCGATCTCCGCCACATGGCGGTCCGCCTTCACGTGGTTGCAGCGGCGGCAGGCCGCCACCACGTTCTCCCAGGTGTGCTGCCCGCCGCGGCTGCGGGGGACCACGTGGTCGACGCTGGTTGCGACGCCACCGCAGTAGGCGCAGCGGCCGCCGTCCCGGGCGAAGAGCGCGCGGCGGGTGAGGGGGACGGCGCCCCGGAAGGGCACCCGCACGAACCGCTTGAGCCGGACGACGCTGGGGGCGGGTATGACGTGGGTCGCGCTGTGCATCAGGGCGCCGGAATCCTCGAGGCTGACGGCCTTGTCGTTGAGGACGAGGATGAGCGCACGGCGGAGCGGTACGACGCCGAGCGGCTCGTACGACGCGTTGAGGACCAGGACATGTGGCACGGTGCCTCCTTGTACGTCGGCGGCGCGTGGCTCGCGCCGGGACGATCTCTCCTCAGTGTGTCCCGTGCCGTGCTGACTTCGCCACCACGGCCGGGTAACGCACCGAGCGTGTTTTCCACCACACGCACTACATCCCCGCACCGGCCGCTTCTGTCCCTCGAACACCCGCACAGCTGGGGCAAGATGGGGCGCCGGGCCCTCTGATGACGCGAAATGTGAAGACGGTGCGCCGTTAGTGTGGTTCCCTCGTGCGCGCCACCGAGGCGCGCGCTTGTCCCGCACGGAAGGTTCCGCTGTGTACTGGCTGACCGCCGCCGCAAACCCGGCACCGGGAGCGGAGCGCCCGCCCTCGCTCGACGAGGCGCACAGGACCGCCACCGAGGCCGCGGGCTGGATAGAGGAGAACTGGTCGGACTGGGTCGGCGCAGGCCTGAAGATCCTGGTGATCGCCGCGGTCGCGGTGGTGCTGCGCTACGTCATACGACGCTCCATCACCAAGCTGATCACGCGGATGAACCGCCGCGCCGAGGCCGCCGACAGCGGCAACGCGCTGCGCGGCCTCCTGGTGAGCAGGGAGCGCAGGCGCCAGAGGTCCGCCGCGATCGGCTCGGTGCTCCGCAACGTGGCGTCCTTCGTCATCATGGGCACCGCCGTCCTCATGGTCCTCTCCAACCTGGGCATCAACCTCGCCCCGCTGCTGGCCAGCGCGGGAGTCGCGGGCGTGGCGCTGGGCTTCGGGGCGCGCAATCTGGTGCAGGACCTGCTCGCGGGGATGTTCATGCTTCTGGAGGACCAGTACGGGGTGGGTGACCGCGTCGACGCGGGTGAGGCCTGCGGCACCGTGCTGGAGATCGGGCTGCGGGTGACCCAACTCCGCGGCGACGACGGCGAGATCTGGTACATCAGGAACGGCGAGATCAAGCGGGTCGGCAACCTCAGCCAGGGCTGGTCAACTGCCTCGCTCGACGTGCAGGTGCGGGCCTCGGAGGACCTGGACGCGGTGCGCGCCGCCGTCCAGGCCGCCGGCGAGGAGCTGGGCAAGACCGAGCCGTGGGACGAGATGCTCTGGGAGCCGGTCGAGGTGCTGGGCCTGGACTCGGTCACCCTCGACGCCATGGTCATCCGGGTCTCCGCGAAGACCATGCCCGGCAAGAAGCTCGCGGTGGAGCGCGAACTGCGCTGGCGCATCAAGCGGACGCTGGACGGACGCGGCATACCGATCGTGGACGAGGACTCGCTGGCGCTGGAGAACGGCAGGGTGCCCCAGCCCCGCGTGGACGTGGAACAGAAGGGCTAGCGCCCCGCGGCCCCGACGAGCCCCCAACGGCCCCCGTGGCGCCGGGCGTTGACCCCGGCGTGCGGGGGCCCTACTGTTCCCGGCACACAACAGGAAACTTTCCTGACAGTTCTCGGAGCGGGGGCGGCGCATGGGTGCTGCGGACGGCACGGATGCGGGAACGGCGGCGGACGGGGGCACGGCACCGGGCACGCCCCGGGTGCTGCGCGCGATGAACGACCGCAAGGCGCTGGAGCTGCTGCTCGCGCACGGCCCGCTCTCGCGCGGCCGGATCGGCGGCCTCACGGGCCTGTCCAAGCCCACCGCTTCCCAGCTCCTGGCGCGCCTGGAGGCCGCGGGACTGGTGGTCGCCACCGGCAGCAGCGAGGGACGACCCGGCCCCAACGCCCGGCTGTACGCGGTGAATCCGCAGGCCGCATACGTCGCGGGCGTCGACGTGGACACCTCCCGCATCCGCGCCGCTGTCGCCGATCTCACCGGGCGCACGGTGGGCAGCGCGGAGGTGCCGGGGCCGCGCGGGTGTGTGCCGGGGCCTCGTACGGAATCCGCCGCCGATGAGAGTTCCGGTGACGGCTCCGGTGACGGCCCCGGTGACGCCGTGGCGCAGGTCGTGCGGGCGCTGGACGGGGCCGCGCGCGCCGCGGGCGTGCCGCGCGAGCGGGTGCGCCGGACCGTGATCGGCACCCCCGGCGCCTTCGACCCGCGCAGCGGACGCCTGAACTACGCCTCCCACCTGGACGGATGGCACTCCCCCGCGCTGCGCGAGGAGATGGCGGCCGCGCTGTCGGCGCCGGTGGAGTACGACAACGACGTGAACCTCGCCGCGGTGGCCGAGAGCCGGCTCGGCGCGGCCTCAGGACACGAGGACTTCGTACTGCTCTGGAACGAGCAGGGCATCGGCGCCGCGCTGGTCCTCGGCGGGCGGCCGCACCGCGGGCACACGGGCGGCGCGGGCGAGGTCGGCTTCCTGCCGGTGCCGGGCACCCCGCTCGTACGGCACCCGGAGCGCGCGAACACCGGCGGCTTCCAGCAGCTCGCGGGGTCCACGGCGATCCTGCGGGTGGCCCGCGAACTCGGCCTGGAGCACGACACCGGGGCGCCCGCGCGCGAGGCGGCGGCCGCCCTGCTGGTGGAGGCCGTCGAGCACGTGGAGCACGCCGGGCGCCCCGCCGCGCCCGGGCCGTACGGGGAGCTGCTGCGCCGCTTCGCGCACGGCACGGCCGTCGGCCTCGCGGCGCTGACCGCCGTGCTGGACCCGCCGCTGATCGTGCTGTCCGGCGCGCTGTACGCGGCGGGCGGCGAGCGGGTGCGCGGTCTCGTGCGCGACGAGCTGGACCAACTGGCCGTGCGGCGGCCCCGGCTGGCACTGGGCACGGTCACCGCGTACCCGGTGCTGGCAGGCGCGCTGGAGAGCGCGCTCGGCACGGTACGGGACGAGGTGTTCGACACCTCGGCGCGCTGAGGGGCGGGGGCACGCACGGGAGAACGCGCAGGACACACGGGCACATCCGACAGGAGGGGACGGCATGGCGGCGGGAAAGCTCGCGGTGGTCGGCGGAGGGTCGACGTACACGCCCGAACTCATCGACGGTTTCGCGCGCCTGCGCACGGCGCTGCCGCTGGACGAGATCGTGCTGATCGACACCGACCCCGGGCGCCTGGAGCCGGTCGGCGGCCTGGCACAGCGCATCCTCGCAGCTCAGGGGCACCCCGCCCGGCTGCGTACGACCTCGGACCTGGAGTCGGGGGCCGAGGGAGCCGACGCGGTGCTGATCCAGCTGCGGGTCGGCGGCCAGGCGGCGCGCGGGCGCGACGAGACGTGGCCGCTGGAGTGCGGCTGCGTCGGGCAGGAGACCACCGGAGCGGGCGGTCTCGCCAAGGCGCTGCGCACCGTGCCCGTGGTCCTGGACATCGCGGAGCGGGTGCGCCGGGTCAGCCCGGACGCCTGGATCATCGACTTCACCAACCCGGTCGGCATCGTCACGCGCGCCCTGCTGGAGGAGGGGCACCGCGCGGTCGGGCTGTGCAACGTGGCGATCCACCTCCAGCGGAAGTTCGCCGCGCTGCTCGACATGAGCCCCTCAGAACTGCACCTGGACCACTACGGGCTGAACCACCTCACCTGGGAGCTCGCCGTGCGCTCCGGCGGCCCCGAGGGCCCCGACCTGCTGCCGGGCCTGCTGGAGCGGCACGCGCCCCGGATCGCCGAGGACCTCCACCTGCCCCTGCCGGTGCTGGAGCGCCTGGGCGTGGTGCCCTCCTATTACCTGCGCTACTACTACGCGCACGACGCCGTCGTCAGCGAGCTGCGCGGCAAGCCGTCGCGGGCCGCCGAAGTGGCCGCGATGGAGCGCCAGTTGCTGGAGATGTACGCGGATCCCGCGCTGCGCGAGAAGCCGGAGCTGCTGGCACGGCGCGGCGGCGCGTTCTACTCGGAGGCCGCGGTGGCGCTGGCGGCCCGGCTGCTGGGCGGCGCGGAGAGCCCGGACGCCGGAGAGATCCAAGTGGTGAACACGTACAACAACGGCACCCTGCCCTTCCTGCCCGACGACGCGGTCGTGGAGCTCCCCGCGCGGGTCTCGCCCCACGGCGCCGAACCACTCCCCGCTCCCCACCTCGACCCGCTCTACGCGGGCCTGATGTCACACGTCGCCGGGTACGAGCGCCTGGCGCTGGACGCGGCGCTGCGCGGCGGCCGCGACCGGGTCTTCCGCGCGCTGCTGGCCCACCCGCTGATCGGGCAGTACGAACAGGCCGAGCGGCTCACCGGGCTGCTGCTGGAGCACAACAGGGAGCACCTGGCGTGGGCGTGAACGCCTCGTTGAACAGCCTCCCGTCCGGCGCCCTGCTCGCGCTCGACGCGGGCAACAGCAAGACCGACGCCGCGGTGCTCGGCCCCGACGGCGCGGTGCTGGGCGCGGCGCGCGGCGGCGGCTTCCAGCCGCAGGCGACGGGCCCCGAGGCGGCGGTCGCCGAACTGGCCCGCACCGTCGGCGCCGCGGGTGGCAGCGGTCACCGGTTCGCGCTGGTCACCGCCTGCCTGGCCAACGCCGATCTGCCGCGCGAGGAGCGCGCGATGGAGCAGCGCATCGCCGCGTACGGCTGGGGCGAGGAGCTGCGGGTGGCCAACGACACCTTCGCGGTGCTGCGCGCCGGTCTCGCCGACGGCGCCGAGGAGCGGCACGGCAGCGGCGTCGGCGTGGTGTGCGGCGCGGGCATCAACTGCGTGGGCCGCGCGGCCGACGGGCGTACCCACCGCTTCCCCGCGATCGGCGAGCTGTCGGGCGACTGGGGCGGGGGCGGCGGCCTCGCGCGCGCCGCGCTGTGGCACGCGGCGCGCGCCGAGGACGGCCGCGGCGAACGGACCGCGCTCGCGAAGGAGTTGCCCGCGCACTACGGGCTGCCCTCGATGTACGCGCTGATCGAGGCGCTGCACATGGGGGAGCTCCCCGGGGCGCGGCGGCACGAGGCGGTGCCGGTGCTCTTCCGGGTGGCCGAAGGAGGCGACCCGGTCGCGCGGCGGCTGGTGCTGCGGCAGGCCGAGGAGATCGCGTCCATGGCCACCGTCTCCATGGACCGGCTCGGGCTGCCGGCGGAGAGCACCCCCGTGGTGCTCGGCGGCGCTGTGGCGGCCGCGCGCCATCCGCTGCTGCACGAGACGCTCGCCGAGCGCTTCCCCGTACTGCGGGTGGTCACCGAACCGCCGGTGCTCGGCGCGGGATTGCTGGCGCTCGACCACACAGGAGCGCCCCCTCACGCGCACGCGCGCCTGAGGGGGCACTACCGGAAGGCCTCTGACCAGTGCTCCGTTACGAGCGGCGCACCGTGATCGTCGTCCAGGCGCCCACATGGACGCGGTCGCCGTCCTGGAGCGGCACCGGCACGTAGGGCTGGATCGGGTCCTCCGAGCCGTTCACCGTCGTGCCGTTGGTGGAGTCCTGGTCCACCACGGACCAGCTCCCGTCCGGCTGCTGGACCAGCACCGCGTGCTGGTGCGAGACGCCGGGGTCCTCGGGCGAGCGGCCGAGGTCGATGTCGGGCGCCTCGCCCGTGGACTGGCGGCGGCGGCCGATGGTGATCTGGTGCCCGGAGAGCTCCAGCTCCTGCTGGGGGGAGTAGGCGGGGAGCGCGAGGTTCGCCGCCTCGGGGCCGCTGCGGCCCATCATCGCGGAGAAGTACTCGCGGTCCGGCGCGACCACGGCCGTCCAGCCGCCGGTGCCCGCGCCGCCCTGCTGCGGTACGCCGCCCTCCCGGAAGTCGCCCTGGGAGAAGTCGCCCTGCCCCGTTCCGGGGCCCTGGCCCATGCCGGGGCCCTGACCAGGACCCTGGCCCATGCCCTGGCCCTGCGGCGGCCCGCCGTGGAACCCCTGGGCCTGACCGCCCTGCGAGAAGTCACCCTGCGGCCCAGGACCCTGCTGACCCGGACCCTGCGGACCGGGGAACGGCCCCTGCGGAGGCTGCTGTTGCGGCGGCCCCTGCTGGTACGGGGCGGCCTGCGGCTGCTCCTGCTGCGGCGGCGAGAGCATCCAGTCGCCGCTCTGGCCGCCGGACTCCTGGCCGCCGCCGAACCCGCCCTCCGGGGAGAGCGGTTCCGCCGGGCGGTTCACCTGGGACGGCCGCGAGCTCTCGTAATCAAGCCCCTGACCGGGACCGGGCTGACCGGGCCCCGGCTGTCCCGGACCCGGCTGCGGCGGCGGGAAGCCGCCGTGCTGCGGCGGGGGCGGCGGGCCCTGCGGCTGCTGCCCCTGCTGCGGCCCGCCGGCGAACTGCTGCGGCGCCTGCTGCTGGTGCGGCGGCACGTACGTGGTCGGGGTGTTGGTGAGGAAGTTGTAGCGGCACTCCTCGCAGAACGGCGCCTGCGCCTCACGCGGCGTACGGCACTGCGGGCACAGCTCGCCCTGCTGCTGGGGCTGCGGCGGGGGCGGACCCTGCTGGTGCGGAGGCGGCGGAGGCCCCTGCTGGTGCGGCGGGGGCGGCGGGCCCTGCTGCTGAGGCGGCGGGGGCGGGCCCTGCGGTCCCGGCGGCTGCGGCGGGCCCTGCTGCTGGGGGGCCTGGGGCGGTCCGGGGTACGGGTACCCCTGGCCCTCGGAGGGGGCGGGCGGTCCCGGCACGCCCTGCGGCGGACCCGGGTATCCGTAGCCGCCCTGCGCGGGCGGGGCGGGAGGCGGCGGCGCGGCACCACCCGCGGCCGCGGGCGCGGATGCGCCGTCGGCCATGCGGTGGCCGCACACCTCGCACCAGTCGTCGGCCGCCGACTGGTGGCCGTTCGGGCAAGTAGGCATGGTGAATGCCTCCCCCTCCGTACTCCTGCTCGTCCTGCTCGCTACTTCTTCACGCGGACCGTCTTGGTGGACCGCGTCTCCAGCGTCATCTCGTCGGCCTCGGCAACCTGTGCCTTCAGTCGAACAGTACCCGTCGACTCGTCCACGACGTCCACCACCTTCGAAAGCAGCTTCGCTGTATCCGCGTTCCCTGAAGCGCCCGCCAACTGTACGGCGCGACCCAGCCGGGCCGTCGCTCCCGCCGTGTCCCCGGCCTTGCGCAGCTCCAGTCCCTGCTGGATCGCCTGGGCCAGCTCGGCCTGCCCCGTGTAGTGCGCGACCTGCGGATTGATCGTGGTGGTGGCCTCCATGTCGGCGGTCCACACGGCGCGGATCAGCCCCTGCGCGAGGGTCCGCGCGGAGCCGCCCCCGCCCGGTTCGGGAAGCACCAACGAGGCGCGCGCGGCGAGCATTTCCTGCCCCACCTCGGCCGCGGGGACCCGCACGCACACGTGGTAGTCGCGGGACTCCTCGCCCCACGATCCCGTGGGGTAGTCACCGGCGCGCGGGCCCGCCTCGGTGCGCCGCGCGGTGAGGTCCTCGACCGTCGGCGCGACCTGCTTCACGAAGGCCAGCTCGCTGCCCTGCGGGGTCCAGATCCGGAGCGATACGTCCGCGACCTCCTTGCCCATGGCCTTCCGCATCATCTGCGTGAAGTCCTCGGCGAGGCCGTCCGGATCGGCCACGATGTCCGCCGAGCCGAGCAGCGCCGAGGCGATCCCTGTGACTTCTTTCACCTCCCAGTCGGTGCCCACTCCGCGCGCGTCGCAGGTGAACCGGCCCGCGCACGCCTCCAGCGTGGCCCGCAGCTCCTCCGGCTCCTCGTGCTCGTTCCGCCCGTCGGTGAGCAGGATCCCGTGCCGGATCGCGGCGCCCGACGCCGAGAGCAGCTTGTCCGCCAGCCGCAGCCAGGTGCCGATCGCCGTGCCGCCGCCCGCCGAGAGCCTGCGCAGCGCCTCCTTGGCCTGGCCCCGGGTCGACTTGCCCGCGACCGCCAGCCGCCCGCTGCCCGGATAGACCTGCTTGGCCTGGTGCGTCCCCGCGACCACGGCGAACCGCACGCCGTCCCGCAGGGTGTCCACCGCTGCCGCCGTCGCGTCCCGCGCGTTGCGCATCTTGGCGGGCGGATAGTCCATGGAGCCCGAGCAGTCCACCATGATCACGACCGCGGCGCCGGGCTCCGTACCGCCGCCGGACCGCGGATCGGGAACGGCCGCCGGATCGCCCACCGGAGCGGGCGCACCGCCCGCGCCGCTGCCCGTGCCGCTGCCCGAAGCGGTCACGGTGACGATCGCGTTGACCTCGCGCCCGCCCTCCGGCAGGTACTCGTTCTGATAGACGTCCACGGCGAAGTGCGGCACGCCGGACTGCGGCGTGTGCGATGCCTGAATGCCGGCCATCTGTCCCTCCCTGCCCCTCAGCGACGAGGAGAGAAGGAGGCCGGGGCGGAGGACCGCGTGCGCCGGACGGCGCCGCTCCCCCGTGCTCCCCGTGTCCGACTCCCCCGGTTCACCGGGCGCGGGTCCCGGCCGCGTCCGGTCAGGCCGATCCTGCCCCTTCGGCGGGCGCGGGGAACGGCACCACGGCCACCGTTACGTTGTCGTGGCCTCCGCCGTCCAGCGCGTACCCCACCAGGTGGCGGGCCGTGTGCAGCGGGCGGCTGCGCGCGTCCCGCGGCACGGCGGCCGCCATCTCCTCCGCCGACTCCGCGTAGTTCCACAGACCGTCGGTGCACACCACCACTACACCCGGCCTGTCGGGCTTGAAGGAAGCGGTGTGCGGGTCGAGTTCGTACGCGTCGGCGCCCAGCCAGCCCGTGATGGCGTGCGCGCGCGAGTCCGCATACGCCTCCGCCTCGCTCATCAGGCCCGCCGCCACCATCTGCGCCGCCCACGAGTCGTCCTCGGTCAGCCGGGACGGCGGTGCGTCCGGGTCCTCGGGAACCCAGTAGGCCCGGCTGTCCCCCACCCATCCGACCGTGAGGATCCCCTCGGCGGTCAGGGCGCTGACGATGGTGCAGGCGGGGGCGTTCTTGTTGGGCTCGTTGGGCGCGTCGGCCGCCAGCACGGTGACCGCCTCGGACGCGGCGATCAGCGCCTCGTGCATGGCCTGCCGGTGGTCGGTGCCGCGCGGCACGCTCTCCCGCATGGCCTCGCCTGCCGCGCGCGCCGCCGCCATGGACGCCTCGTCGGAGCGGCTGGCCGAGGACACCCCGTCGCAGACCACGGCGATGGTCGCGGCGGAGCCGTCGGCCGCCGCGGCCTCGGACACGTCGTAGTAGTCCTCGTTGCGGTGGTGCCGCAGCCCGCGGTCGCTCGCGGCCGCGAGGCCGTCCAACGCGCTCTCCATGTGGTCGCGTTCGCGCGGCTGCTTGTGGCCGCAGTGCTCGCAGTAGCCGTCCGGGTCGATGCCGCCCGTGCCGCAGGCGACGCAGCGCGGGCCCAGCGCCTCGGGCTCGCCGGAGCCCACGCCGCCGACGTCGGCTGCGCCGTCGGATGCGGGGGTCTCGGGGGCTTCCGGTGCTTGCGGTGCTTCCGGCGCTTCCGGAGGGGTGTCGTCGCGCACCGTGTGCGGGGCGACCGTACGCGGGTCCCAGCCCTCCTCCTGGGCGGGCTCCCCCTCCGGTTCCGGTGCGCCGTCGGCAGGTCGTACGTCCTCGGCAGGCGTCTCCGGCGCCGGGCCCGCCTGCGCCACGAGGTCCGCCAACGTGGGCTGCCTGACCTCCGTCGCCTGCGGCGCCTGCGGCTGAGACTGCGGCGCCTGCTGATGGGGCTGCGGCGCCTGCTGCTGTGGCTGCGGCGCCTGCTGCTGGGAGGGCGCCGTCTGCTGCTGGGGGTGCGGCGGGGTGACCGGCGGCCCGAACTCCCCTGCGGGCGCGGCCGTTTCCGCGCCCTCAGCCTGCTGAGCCGCCTGCTGTCCCGGCCGCTGCTCGGGGTGCTGCCCCGGCTGCTGCTCGGGCGGCGGCAGCACGAAGTCCGGCTCGGTGGGCGTACGCGTGGTGGCCGCCGCGCCCTCCTCCGGCGCGTGCGCCGCCTCGACCGGGGTCTCGACCGGTGCCTCACCCGGGACCTCGCCGTACGCCTCGCCCTGCGCCCCGGGCAGCCGGGTGCCGGGGAGCGGCGGCGGAGGCGGCGGGGGCGGCACCGGAACGGCCAGTCCCGGCAGCGTGGGCGAGGGCGGCACGGGCATGGGCGGCGCCCCGTACGGCGTACCCCCGTACTGCGCGCCGGAGTTGGGGCCGTGCGGCGCGGCGGGCGCCGCGGGCGCACCCGGTGCGGCGGGAGGCGCCGGCGGGGCCGGCGGGTGGTCGGGCAGCGGTGGCACCTCGGCGCCGTTCACGGTGCGCCCGGCGCTCCCGGCGCGTCCCTCACCTGCCGGGCCGCGCGCCGCCGGGGCCGCGGCGGACAGGTCGATGCCGCAGGCACCGCAGAACAGGTCCCCCTCCTCCAGCGGTTCGGCGCACCGCGGGCAGGTGGACAGTTGGTCGAGCTGTGGCATCGTCACACCCACGTCCTGGGGCGGAACCGGTTGGCCCGTTCCACCAGTTCGATCCTCTCCGTGGCCGACTGCGCGAGGCGAGCGAGCAGCCGGTACGAGCGCTCCAGGCCGAAGCGCAGTCCTTCCTCGTCCAGCGGGCTGCCCAGCAGCGGCGCGTGCTGCGTCCGCCCGTGCGGCTCACCGGCACCGCCCGGCGGGGCGCCGGGTGGTGCCCCGGATGGTACGCCAGAGGGGTCGCCGCTCCGTCCGGCGAGTACCCAGTCCAGGGCGCTGCCCAGCACTTCGGCGGTCAGTTCGGCGCGCCGCACCGCGTCGAGGCCGGCCTCCTGGAGCTGCTCGGTCTGCTGCGCCGCGGCGTACAGATCGCCCAACAACGGCTCCTTCGGGGAACGTTGCCGCAAACGGGCACGGACCGCCGCGACCCGCGCCGCCGTGCAGTGGATGGACGCCTCGGGCACCGACTCGAGCGCCGCCACGGCGCCCCGCCGGTCGCCCGCCGCCAGCAGCACCCTGGCCAGCCCGAACGCGGCGCCGACATACGCCGGATCGGTGCCCCACACCAGGCGGTAGTACTCCGCGGCGTTGTCGAGCTGGCCCAGCACCTCGGCGCACACGGCCAGCGCCAGCTTCGGCGCCGCCTCGCCGGGGAACGCGTCGTACAGCGCGTCGAAGGACACGGCGGCCGTCGTCCTGTCGCCGGTCACCAGCGCGCACAGCCCCCGGTACCACACGACCCGCCAGTCCTCCGGGTGCGCCGACTCCAGCCCGGCGAGGGCGCGTTCGGCCGCCTCGCGGTCGTCGGCCGTGCCCAGCTCCAGGTGGGCGCGCAGCTCGCGCAGGCGCAGCTCGACCGAGTCGGCCGGCGCGCCGCGCAGCGCGCCGAGCACATCGGCGGGTGCCGAGCCCGGCAGAGCCGCGAGGAAACCGGCGTTGGGGTCGGCCGGGTCGACGCGCGGCACCGGCAGCGCGAGCGCGGCGGCCCGCAGGTGCAGCGGAGCGAG
Organism: Streptomyces odontomachicola; assembly: GCF_039605595.1. NCBI lineage: Bacteria > Bacillati > Actinomycetota > Actinomycetes > Kitasatosporales > Streptomycetaceae > Streptomyces > Streptomyces odontomachicola. Next base: position 68,809 of record NZ_JBCFOK010000021.1, on the reverse strand, counting down.
CCGCACGCCCGCCTCGCCGGCCGGTGCCCCAGAACCGCCCTGCTGCGGGAGCCGTACGTGGGCCGGCGTACCGCCCGCTCCGCCTCCGTACCGCGGCGCGGCGTGTCCGGCTGTGGGGCTGTGCGCGGCGAGGGTCGCCGGGGCCGCGGGTCCCGTGGCGGGTGCCGTTGTCGTGGTGGGTGCCGTTGTCGTGGTGGGTGCCGTTGCCGTGGCGGGCGCGGGCGTCCCGGCGGGCGCATGTGCCGTGCTGAGCGCGGCGGTTGCGCCGTTCCGTCGGCGGCGTACGAGGCCGAGGCGCGGCGAGCGGAGTTCGCGCGCGCCCAGCACCGAGGCGTCGCCGGTCGTGCGGTCCAGCAGCTCGGTGTCCACCACCCGCGCCTCGGGCCCGAACAGCGTGGACAGCGCGGGCCGCGGCCGCCCCGTCTGGAGCGCGACCACCTCCCGCAGGACGCCCAGCAGTTGCTCGGACATCTCCTGCGCCGAGGCGAACCTGCGCTGCGGGTCCGGGTCGGTCGCGCGCACCAGGAAGCGGTAGAAGGACTCGTACCTGCGGAAGACCTCGATGTGCTCGGGCTCCGGCAGGCTGTCGGCGAACACCGTGGTGTAGCCCTGGAAGTCGAAGGTCAGCACGGCCAGGGTGCGGGCCACGGTGTAGAGGTCGGAGGAGACCGAGGCGCCCTCGGCCGCGACCTCGGGCGCCTGGTAGCCGACCGTGCCGTAGAGGGCGCTGTCCTGGTCGTCCATCCTGCGCACGGCGCCCATGTCGATCAGCTTGAGCTGGTCCTCCTGCTGGATGGCGTTGTCGACCTTGAAGTCGCAGTAGAGCAGGTTGCGGCTGTGCAGGTGGCCCAGCGCCTCCAGCGCTTCGAGTCCGTACGCGCAGGCCTGCTCCACGGGCAGCGGATCGCGCTTGCCGCGGGGCGTGCGGCGCTCGTTGGCGATCTGCTTGAGTGACTTGCCGCCCACGTACTCCATGACGATGTACCCGTCGAGGCTGCCGGTGCGCCGGTCCAGGTGCTCGACGAAGTTGTAGATCCGGACGATGTTGGAGTGCTCGATCTCCGCGAGGAAGCGGCGCTCGGAGATCGCCGCGGCCATCGCGTCCTCGTCACCGGTGTCCAGCAGGCCCTTGAGCACCACCCAGCGGTCCGAGACCGCGCGGTCGACGGCGAGATAGACCCAGCCGAGCCCGCCGTGCGCGAGGCAGCCCGCCACTTCGTACTGCCCGTGCACGATGTCCCCAGGCCGCAGCTTCGGCACGAACGAATACGGATGCCCGCACTTCGTGCAGTAGCCCTCGGTGCGCCCCGGCTGCTCCCCGCGCGAACGGCCCACCGCCGCGCCGCAGTCGGCGTTGCTGCAGAACCGCTTGCGCTCGGGCACCTCGGGGTCCTCCAGCACCACGCGGCCCGGGTCGGCCCTGGGCACCTCGGGGACGGTGACCAGGCCGGCGCCCAGCCTGTTGCGCCCCGAACCAGGCGACGACGTACGCGAGGAACTGCGCACCGACACCGAACGGGCCGTCGCAGCCCCGGTGCTCGCGCTCTCCCCACCCTCGGCGCCCCCGAGCAGCCGCCCGGAGACCGAACGCCGCGAGGAACGCGAGGGCGAAGACGTCCGCGAAGACCGCCCCGACCTGCCCGAACCCGACCCCGAGCCCGACCCCTTGCCGGACTCCCTGCCCGCCGCGGCCACGCCCGTACGCGCCGCGCCGAGCAGCCCGTCGGGCGCGACCACCGGGGCCAGCCCGCAGGTGTCGCAGAACAGCTCGCCGCCGCCCATGTCCTCGTACCGGCCGCCGCAGGACGGGCGCTGGCACGGGTGGTGCAGCGGCCCCTCCCCCGCCTCGGGCCCGGTCTGTGTGCTCACGCGTCCCCCCTGGCTCCCCCGTGATCGGCCCCCTGCGCCTCACCGGCGCCGCGCGGCTGATCAGCGCCGCGCGGCTCGCTGGCGCCACGTGCCTGGTCCGCGCCGCGTGCCTGGTCGGCGGCCTGCGCTTGATCGGCGGCCCGTGCCTCGGTGCGGCCCGAGGCCAGCGCCTGCTGCGCCGCCTGCTGATAGCGCAGCACCGCGTCCTCCGCCGCGCGCAGGTCGCAGGGCGCGCTCCACAGCATCCTGCGCGCCAGGTCATAGCGCTCCATCAGCAGCCGGTCCTCCGCCAGCCCGTGCTGCGTGACCTTCGCCTTGTACGCGTCGAGCCGCCCGCGCAGCTCGGCCCGCACCGCCAACGGCGCGGTCACCGCCGACAGCTGGTCCCTCGCCCGCTCCAACTCGTCCTGCGCCGCCTGCTCCAGGCTGTCCAGCAGGGGCGAGAGCCGGTGCCACTGGGAGTGCCTGCGGTACTCGGCCGCCGCGGCCACCTGCTCGTGCAGCGCGCTCGCCGGACCGCTCACCGCGGGCACCTCGGACGCCGCGATCTTCGCCAGCACCTCGCCGCGCGCCTCCCGGGCCTCCGCGAGCGTGCGGTCGGCGCGGGAGAGCACATCGCGTACCCGCATCAGCCGCTGCTCGGAGTCCTGCCGCACGTTCAGCACGGCGTCGATCTCCCGCCGCACGTCCTCCAGGGCCCGCGCCTCGCGGTCGTAGCGCGCGGTGTCCGGGCTGCCGCCGCCCGGCGCGCTGCTGCCGCCCGCCGGGGTCCAGAACGCGAGCGGATCGGATATGACCTCGGCGCGCAGCGCGGTGAGCTCCGCGGTGATCCGCTCCAGATCGTCGCCCGAGGGGTGCTCACCCGGGCGTACGCCGACCGAGTGGGCCAGCGACCGCACCCTGTTCAGCTCCGCCGCGAGCATGTCGATGCGCGCGGGCAGCGCCGACCACACCGAGTCGGCCGCCGCGACCACGTCCAGCGCCTCGGCGTACCAGCCGTTCATGCGCTCCACCAGCTCGGGGAGCGTCACCTCCTCGGCCAGCCGCGGCCCGCTGCCAGAACCCGCCGTCTCCGCCTGCGCGTTGCCCGGCACGGTGATGCCGCGGCGCAGCAGCCTGGTCAGCTCGGTCAGGTCGTCGCGGCTGGGCCAGCGCCGACGCTCCCGCGTCTCGCGCGCGAGGTGCAGGGTGCGGGAGTAGACCTCGAAGTTCTCCCACAGGAGGGTCATGGCCTGCTCGGCGCGCGCCCAGCGCCTGGCGGTGGCGCCGGTCAGCTCCGCGCCCTCCAGCAGCCGCCGCCCCGCGTGGTCCTGGAGCGCGTACAGGGAGGACTCGACCGCCTCGTACTCGGCGCCGAGCCTCTCCAGCGCACGGTCCACCTCCTCCCGGCTCATCACCGGCCCGGTGGGTCCCGCGGGGCCCATCGATCACCTCGCTGCTCTCGTTCGGCCGGCGGGCGCGCACCCGGTGCGCGCGTCCACCGGGTCGGTCAGTCCCGGTACTTCGGCTTGGGCGGTGCCGTATGCGTCATGTTGTCGGCCAGCCACTTGTCGAAGGACGCCTGCCACTTGCTGCCCTTGCCCCCACCGCGGTACGCGTCGAGGACCTTGTTGACCCTTTTGACCAGATCCTTGTCCTTGAGGTTCATCGCCACCCCGTACGGCTCCGAGGTGACCGGCTCCTTGCCTATGAGGTGCACGGACGGGTCCTGCGCCGCCTGACCTGCGGCGAGCGCGTTGTCGGTCACCACGGCGTCCGCCTCCCCCAGTTGGAGACGCACCAGGCAGTCGAGCTGGTTGGCCACCACCACAGGGCGGGCGCCGAGTGCCTTGTACCCGTCGCCGCGCATCAGCTCCTGCGCCGTCGAACCCTCCGCGTAGCACAGCCGCTTGCCCCGCAGCGAGGAGTCGAAGCCGGTCACGCCCGAACCCCGCTTCGGCGCGAGCAGTTGCTGCCCCGCCTCGAAATACGCGGTGGAGAAGGCGACCTGGCGTATCCGCTCACAGTTGACGGTCATGGTGCGCACCACCATGTCCACCTCGCCCTTCTGCACGGCGGGTATCCGCTGGTCGGTGGGGATCGTCTTGTACGTGATCTGCGGCTTGCTCCCCAGCAGGTCCTTCGCGATGGCGCGTACGAGGTCGATGTCGAAGCCCTCGATGCGCCCGGAGGACGGGTCGCGATACCCCCACAGATAACTGTTCTGGTCCACGCCGACGATCAGCCGCCCGTGCGAACCGTCGGGATTCCTCCGCTCCTTGATCCGCTTCACGGCCGGCCCAGAGGCCCCCGAGGGCTTGAGGCTCGCGGCGGGATCCTTGCCGTCCTCGCACTTCCCGGGATTCGCGGCGGGGGCCGGCGCCGGGGCGGCCTGGCCCATCGCCTTCCGTGCGGAAGCCTGCCGTTGGCCCTGCTGTCGGCCCTGCTGCTGTCCTTGCTGTTGCCCCTGTTGTTGGCCCTGATAGCGGTCGCCCGCCACGCTCCCGTCCCCCGTCACGCCCGACGGGTCGCGCGCCGCGCCGCCAGGGCCTGTGACCGACAGCACCGTGGACACCAGCACCGCCACCACCACCGCGAGCCCGGCCCCCGCCACCGTCAGGGCGCGCGTCGTAGGCCCGCGCAGCCAGGCGGCGGCCCGCCGCGGTCCCGCGCGGCCGTCCCCGCTCGCCGTGCCCTGCATCTCCGCCCGCCCCCTCATCGGTACTCCGCGAGCCTGCGCCCGATGCCGAACAGCGCCGCCGCCGCGCCGAGCACGACCAGCACGCCCGCACCGGCCGCCAGCCCGGTCAGCGCCGACCTGCCGCTGTCGGCCGCGCTCTCGAACTGGGCCTGCTCATGCTGCCGCGCCCGCTCGAGGCCCGACTCGACCCGGTCGAAGCTCTCCCCCGTGCTGCCGCGTCCGCCTATCACCCCGGACACTGCCTTCTCGTAGTCCCCGCTGTCGTCCCGCTCGCGGACCGTGCGGTGCTGCGCGCGCCAGGCGCCGACCGCCTTCTCCGCGTCCGCCACCGGTTTCCGTCCCGCCGCGTCGTCCGCGAGGGCCCGCGCGCCGCCGAGCTGCCCGTGCACCGCCCCGCCCGCGCCGGAGCCCGCGACCCTGGCCATCTGTGTGCGATAGCTGTCCTCGTACGCGCTGCCGGCGCCGCGGGCGACCAGCGTCATGTTCTCGTCGCCGCGCGCCTGGAGCACGCCGATCCACGCCTCGTTCAGCGCATGGAGCGAGCGCGCGCCCTTCTCGTCGGAGGCCGTGAGGCGGGTCGCGGCGAGGGTGTGACCGCCCAGCAGCCAGAGGGCCGCCGCCAGCGTGGCCGCCGTCGCGCCGAGCAGGCCGGGGCTGAACACCCTGTTGGTCCGCAGGTAGTTGCGCCGCTGCGCCCAGCCGAGCGCCCCCAGCGCCAGCACGCCCGCCGCGCTCGCGAACCAGGGCCACTCGCGCGCCGCCCCGTAGTCGCTGCGCAGGCGCGCCGACTCCGCCGTGTAGAGCTTCCGCGCCGCGGGCAGCAGGTCGGTCCGCATCCGCTCATTGGCATAGCGCAGATACGCGCCGCCGAGCGGCAGCCCCTGGCGGTTGTTGGCGCGCGCCGACTCCACCAGGCCCGTGTAGCGCGGCAGTCCGGCGTTCAGCGCGGCGATCTGCTGCTGCGCCGACCGTGAACCCCCGGAATTCGCCGCCGCCTTGGCCAGCAGCGCGCTCGCCTCCGCTATGTCCTTCTCGTACCTCTGGCGCACCGACCGCGGCTCGTCGCCGCCCGCCAGGAAGCCTCCGGCCGCCGTCGTGTCGGCGTCGGCCAGCGAGCGGTAGATCCGCGCGGCGTCGGCGCTGAGCGGCTGGCTGTGCTCGGTGACCGCCCGCGCCGCCTCCTGCCGCGCGCTCACCTGCCACGCCGTGACCAGCCCGAACAGCAGGATCAGCGCGGCCAGCAGCGCGCCGAGCCCGCGGAGCCTGCCGGGCTCGGTGGTCGCGGCGGCGCGCACCCTGTGCACGCCCTCGGCCCAGGCCGTACGCCGTGCGGGCGCGGGGCCGTGGGGCGGCTGCGGGGCCTGCGGGGAAGGCGGCGCGGCGGTGCCTGCGGCGGCCGCGGCATGCGGCGTCCGCCCGTGCGGCGCCTGTGCCGGAGTGGCAGGCGCCCCGGGCCGCGACGGCGGTCGCACGCTCGGCGGCTGAGACACGGTCGGGACCTCCCCCTGGGTCGCTGACGGGGCCACGCGGGGCCCATGCAGAGCAGTATGGCCGCAAGCACTGACAGTGGCACCGGTTTGGCCGGGATCTTGTTCGGATCGCCGCCGCGCGCAGGGGAGTTCACGCCGCTCGGTCGGCCGATTCTGCGCCCGCCGCCGCCTTTCCGTCGGGCCCCTGTCTCACCCCAGCGGCCATGTGTGCTCGCCGTCCGGTTCGTCCAGCCACGCCCACTGCGCACCGTCCCGTACGGTCACCCCGTACCGCTCCCGCGACGGCTTCCCCGCCTCCCGCCACAGCGCGTACGCCTCCCGCGTCCCGAGCCGCCCGCCGCTCAGCGCCAGCAGGAAGCGGAACGAGTCGTCCCGCCGCGCGTCCGCCGGCACCCACGTCCGTGCCCCGGGGCTGCCGGGACGGGGTCCGGTCCGGGGTCCGGGCCCGGCTTCCGACGGCGTACCGGAATCCTCCGCTGGCTCGCTCGCTGCCCCACTTTCCGCCCCGCCGGGGTCGTCGCCGTTGTCCTCGGCATCGCCGACATCTGCGGTCACGGCTCCCCGCAGCGGTACGAAGAAGGCCGGCGTGGACAGGAAGTTGCCCTCGGCGCCGGCCGCTCCGGACACCCGCAGGGAGAGCAGCCCGGTCGCCACGGGCAGCACCGCCAGCGCACCCGGCGTGCACTGCGGCAGCCAGCCGTGCGGCACCGAGGTCAGCGCGCAGGTGGCGATGATCCGGTCGTAGGGCGCGTGCGCGGGGCAGCCGAGTTCACCGTTTCCGGTGACGACGCGGGGCCGGCGTCCCGCCTCGGCGAGATGCCGGCGGGCCGCCTCGGTGATCTCCGGCTCCAGGTCGACGGTGGTGACCCGCTCGTCGCCGAGCCGGTGCGCGAGCAGCGCCGCGTTGTAGCCGGACCCCGTACCGATCTCCAGCACGCGCATGCCCTCGCGCACCTGGAGCGCCTCCAGCATCCGGGCCATCAGCGAGGGCTGGCTGCTGGAGGAGAGCAGCTCCCCGTCGCGCAGCCTGGTGGCCAGCGGAACGTCCTCGTATACGCCCTCGCGCCAGCGCTCGCGCCGCCGCGGGTCGGCGTCCTCGCGCCACAGCCGCTCCTGGCCGCCCCCGGCCCCGGCCGCGTAGTAGTAGGGCACGAACAGCTCGCGGGGCACCGCGGCGAACGCCTCCCGCCAGGCGGGCTCGGTCAGCGCACCGCGCGCGACGAGCTCCCGTACGAGGTCCGCTGCACCCATGCCTCCACTGTCCTGCGCGCGGCCGGCGGATGCGAGTACCGCGTGCTCCGGTTCCCGGTCCGCGGTTCGCGGTTCCCGGTTCCCGGGTCACGGTTCGCTGCTCCGACGGGCCTCCGCGCGGCATCTGCGACCATGGGGAGGTGATGGAGATTCCGCGCGGCAGCTTGCAATCGCAGACCTTCTACGAGCAGGTCGGCGGGGAAGAGACGTTCCGGCGCCTGGTGCGCCGCTTCTACGAGGGCGTCGCCGAGGACCCGCTGCTCCGTCCCATGTACCCGGAGGAGGACCTCGGTCCCGCCGAGGAACGGCTCGCCCTCTTCCTCATGCAGTACTGGGGCGGCCCGCGCACCTACAGCGACAACCGCGGCCACCCGCGCCTGCGCATGCGGCACGCGCCCTTCAAGGTCGACCGCGCGGCGCACGACGCCTGGCTGCGGCACATGCGGGTCGCCGTCGAGGAGCTGGAGCTCGCGCCCGAGCTGGAGAAGCAGCTCTGGGACTACCTCGTCTACGCCGCCGCCTCCATGGTCAACTCCCCGGACTGAGCGACCGGTCACCGTACGGCGTACGACACGACGGAGGGCGGCCCGTTCCCGGACCGCCCTCCGACACGCGACTCCCGCGCTCCCGCGCTCTCGCGCTCTCGCGCTCCCGCGGTCTACACGGGCGTGACGCTCAGCCCCGGGCCGCTCTCGCTCTTGCCGCGCACGACCACGGACCCGTACGGCGTCCGCAGCCGCAGCCAGCCGCCGCCCGCCGCGCTCAGCAGCGCGACGGGGCCATCGCCGCGGAGGAAGCCCAGCGCGTGCGCGGCGTGCGCGGCGCGCAGCGGCAGCCCGGTGCGGCCCAGCGGCCGCGACCAGATCTCCTCGGCGAGCGCGTCCAGCGTCTCGCGGGTGCGCTTGCGCTGGTCCAACTTCTCGGCGCGCTCGCGGAATTCGCCCACGGCGGCCGCCGCGACGGAGCGCACCGCGTCCGGCGGAACCTCACCGAACGCCTCCCAGCCACCCCGCGGCGGCAGCACTCCGGCCCACGGCGGGCCCGTGACCTCCCCGGGAACGGTCACCGACTCGGCGTCCTCGTCGATGCCCTCCAGCAGCTCGCCGGCCGAGACGGTCACGTCCAGCTCCGCGTCCGCCGGTTCGAGCAGCCGCCCGGTGCGCACCGCCAGCACCTCGAAGCGTGCGGGCTTGGCGAACACGGCGACCACGCCGCCACCCGCCCTCATCCGGACGGCGGCGTTCTTCTCCCAGCCCAGCAGCCGCCCGAGGAAGGTGGCGAGGCCCGTCGCCTCCCCCGGGTCAGCGAAGGTCAGCCGCTGTCGCGCCGGCTGCCGTGCCTGCTGCCGCGCTGTCATCGAAGTAGTCCTCCAGGAACGCCTTTTCGGCTGCGGTCAGCCGCCGCGGGCGCTCCGACTCCAGGTCGTACGGCACCACGACGGTCGCCGCGCGTGCGTAGACCACACCCGTGTCCGGGTCCTTCACCTCGTACGCGAACGTCGCCGACGCCGCGCCGAGCTTGGTCACCCACGTCTCGACGGTCACCGGGCCGTGCCGGTGCACCAGCGGACGCAGATAGTCGATCTCGTGCCGTGCCACGACGGAGCCGCCCGCGAACGAATCGGCCTCCGCCTCGCGCGCCAGCCGGAACATGAAGTCGATCCGCGCCTCCTCCAGATACCGGAGGTAGACCACGTTGTTGACATGCCCGAAGGCATCCATGTCCGACCAGCGCAGCGGGCACTCGTATGTATGACGCACGTGCGGCGGAACCTCAGTCTCGGGTCAGCTTCTTGTACGTCGCGCGGTGCGGACGGGCCGCGTCCGCGCCCAACCGCTCGATCTTGTTCTTCTCGTACGACTCGAAGTTGCCCTCGAACCAGAACCACTTGGACTCGCCCTCGTACGCGAGGATGTGCGTCGCCACGCGGTCCAGGAACCAGCGGTCGTGGGAGACGACCACGGCGCAGCCCGGGAAGTCCAGCAGCGCGTTCTCCAGCGAGGAGAGCGTCTCCACGTCCAGGTCGTTGGTGGGCTCGTCGAGGAGCAGCAGGTTGCCGCCCTGCTTGAGGGTGAGCGCGAGGTTGAGGCGGTTGCGCTCACCGCCGGAGAGCACACCGGCCGGCTTCTGCTGGTCCGGGCCCTTGAAGCCGAAGGCCGACACGTAGGCGCGGGACGGCATCTCGACCTGGCCGACGTTGATGTAGTCCAGCTCGTCGGAGACGACGGCCCACAGCGTCTTCTTCGGGTCGATGTTGGAGCGGTTCTGGTCGACGTAGGAGATCTTGACCGTGTCGCCGACCTTGATGCTGCCGGAGTCCGGCTCCTCCAGGCCCTGGATCATCTTGAACAGGGTCGTCTTGCCCGCACCGTTCGGCCCGATCACGCCGACGATGCCGTTGCGGGGCAGCGTGAAGGACAGGTCGTCGATGAGGACCTTGTCGCCGAAGGCCTTGTGCAGGTGCTCGACCTCGACGACCTGGTTGCCCAGGCGCGGACCCGGCGGGATCTGGATCTCCTCGAAGTCCAGCTTCCTGGTCTTCTCCGCCTCGGCCGCCATCTCCTCGTAACGGGACAGACGGGACTTGGACTTGGCCTGCCGCCCCTTGGCGTTGGAGCGGACCCACTCCAGCTCGTCCTTGAGGCGCTTCTGCCGCTTGGCGTCCTTCTGGCCCTCGACCTTGAGGCGGGCCTGCTTCTTCTCCAGGTACGTGGAGTAGTTGCCCTCGTACCCGACGGCGCGGCCGCGGTCGAGCTCCATGATCCACTCGGCCACGTTGTCCAGGAAGTACCTGTCGTGGGTGATCGCCACGACGGTGCCCGGGTACTGCGCGAGGTGCTGCTCCAGCCACTGCACGGACTCGGCGTCCAGGTGGTTGGTGGGCTCGTCGAGGAGCAGCAGGTCGGGCTGCTCGAGCAGCAGCTTGCAGAGCGCGACGCGGCGCTTCTCACCGCCGGAGAGGTGGGTGACGGGCCAGTCGCCGGGCGGGCAGCCCAGCGCGTCCATCGCCTGCTCCAGCTGGGAGTCCAGGTCCCAGGCGTTGGCGTGGTCGAGCTGCTCCTGGAGCTTGCCCATCTCCTCCATGAGCTCGTCGGAGTAGTCGGTCGCCATCTGCTCGGCGATCTCGTTGAACCGGTCGAGCTTCTGCTTCGTCTCGCCCGCGCCGTCCTCGACGTTCTGCAGCACGGTCTTCGACTCGTCCAGCGGGGGCTCCTGGAGCAGGATGCCGACGCTGTAGCCGGGCGTGATGAACGCGTCGCCGTTCGACGGCTGCTCGAGACCGGCCATGATCTTGAGAACCGTCGACTTGCCGGCGCCGTTCGGCCCCACGACACCGATCTTGGCGCCGGGCAGGAAGCTCAGGGTGACGTCGTCGAGGATCACCTTGTCGCCGTGCGCCTTACGCGCCTTGCGCATGGTGTAAATGAACTCAGCCAAGAGGAACCGTCCGGCAATCAGTAGGTGTCGAATGCGGCTGCGCCGCGGCCGCTCTGCAACGGATGTCCGTGTCTGCGTATCGGTGTCTACGTGCTGCACCGGGAGCATCACCGAGCGGAGCGCCGCAACCGCGTGGAGGCATACGCACTCCATCTTGCCGCACGTCCCCGCCAGGCCCGAAACGGGGCGGCTTCCAGCCCCGCCCCGGCCCCGGATTCCCGGCCGGCGCGCACCGCCCGCACCGGCCGGAAAACCGGCTCCCGCTACGCTCCGCCGCCTCCGCTCACTCGCGGTCCTCCGGCGCCTGGGCCGGGGCCGGCGCCGAGGCCGTCCCCGTCTCGGGCCCGGTGTCCCGGCGGCGCACCACGAGTATCGCCACGCCGCCGACCACCACGAACGCGATGGCGATCCCGATGATCACCGGAGTGCTGCTCGAACCTCCGGTCTCCGCCAGGTCCACGGAGTCCGCCGGCTTCCCCGCCCCGCCGACGGTGGCCGGCCGGGTCATCTGCGGAACGGCGCCGGTGCCGCCGCCCGTCGCCTCGTGCCCCGCGGCGCTGGCCGTCGAACTGGCCGTCGCACAGTCGAGCACCCCGCTGAACGTCCGCTCGTAACCATGCGGCCCTGAGACCGCTATCCGATACGGCTGGTCCTCCCGCACCGGCACCTGCACCGTGGTGGTCGCCCCCGCCGCCACGTAGTGCTTGCCGCCTGCGAGCCCGAAGCTGAAGGGCCGGTCACCGCCGTTGTGGACGGTGGTCTCCACGACGCCCTGCTCGCAGTTCTTCTGCGCGGTGGCCGCGGGTATGGCGCCGTGATCCGCCCAGTACGCCTCGGCCCGCGCGATCACCGTGGACCAGCTCGAACCGGCCACGATCTGGGTCGGGCTGCGCACGTCCCCCGCCGCGCCGGAGAGCGTCCGACCGACCGGCAGCTTGGTGGCGGCCTGCACGGTGACCGACGTGCTGCCCGGCTCAACACCCTCCGGGACGGCGAAGTACAGCTTGCTCCCGTTGTGGGCCGTCTTCACCGGCTTGCCCTTGGCGTCCACGATCCGCACCCCGTGCGCCGACGCGTCGGGCCCCGGCGCCACGGTGACGCTCGGCTCCCTGGTGTGGACGGTCACGGGACCGAGCTTGCCGCCCGCCCTGCCGGACACTCCCGTCCGGTCCAGCCGGAGCGTGGCACCGGGCTCGGGAACCTGGCGCGCGACCTTCTCCAGATGGTCGGCCAGCTTCTCCGCCGAGGGGTCAGCGGCCTCCACGGTGACGTGCTTGCTGGGGCGTTGGGTAGCTTGGGCGCCCTGAGCGGCACCCTTGCCTCCGGCCCCGTCCTCGTGGGAGCCGGCCCCGGCACCGGCGGTCGCCCCGGCCCCGCCGCCTGCGCCCGAGGGCGTGGAGTGGGTCTCCATCCTTGGGGCCGCGGCACCGCTCTGATGCCGCGCCCGCTCGGCGAACCGCCAGATCGCCACTTGGGTCCCGGCCGCCGCGGCACGCGGCGTCAACTGCCGCGCGCCCGCCTCCTTCGCCAGCTTCTGGAGGTCGTTCACCTGCGGATAGGAGTTCCGCAGGATCCAACGGATCTTCCCCGCATAGCGGTTGGCGTGCAGCGGCGTGGCGACTGCGGGCGCCTCCTCGTAACGCGCCTGCTGCTGAACGGGGTTGTCGAGGTCCACCGAGTAGGTCTGGAAGGTGCCACCGCCGTCCACCCCCATCTGGAAGAGCCCGGCCCCGGTCCGCCGCGTCTTTCCGTCCTCGCGCACGACGGCCTGGCCGTAGAGTCTCAGCCCGTCGAGCGTGGCGGTGGCGCCACCGGAGTACGGCACCTCCTCTTCGCCCGCGGCCGATGCCGGCGTGGCCGCTGCCATCGGAACTGCGGCGAGCAGTACGGAGGCCAGCGCCGCGACGGCACGGCGTGCGGCCCCCCGACTGCGTACAAAGGTCATGGTCTTCCCCTCTGGACGGGGCGGACAGACTGCGTGGTCGGTGCGATCGCTGTGCCGCCGCTGTCGCTGTACCGCGCACGTGCTCCTCGTGGGACACGTGCGGCACGGCCTCGCTGTGCCGTCGGTACCGCGTGCGGTGGGTGCGATCGGGTGGTCGGTGTCTGTCCGCCTCGCCGGTCGAGCTCTCAACCCCCGTCGGCTACTCAGCTACCCGGAGGATGCTAGAGAGCAGGCGTAACGCCTTCCCCTCGAACCCCGCCGCACACGCGTTCTGACGCTGAATCGTTATCAGGGAATCCGGCGGACCGGGATGATCACGACGGGGCGGGGAGCGGTGGTTGATCGATGAACTTGGATTGTGTGTGGTGGGGCGGGGTCATGTCCCGCACCTGGCTGGTCAGTTGGGTGGTCGGCTGGTTGTTGTGGGTGAGCGGCTTGGCGGGGCTGGATGGTGGCGGGTGTGGCTGGGTGCGTGCGCGGGGCGCTGCGTCGCGTGGGTGGTCGCGTGGGTGGATGTGGGCGGCCCTGCCCGGGAGTTGGGGGCAGCGCTGGCTAGCCGGTAGAGGCCGGGGCTGCGGTGGGCTGGGGTGCCTGCTGGCCTTGGGCCCGGGTCTCGGTGGGCCAGGTTTCTGACGTTCCTGGTTTCGGCGTTCCGCTGTGGGCGCGTGAAGTTGCCTTGTTTGTACGAGGGTTGGGCTTGGCTCGCGGGGCGTCTGGCGTGCTTCGGTCCTGTGTGGGGTCTTTCTTGAGCGTCATATCGACATAGCGGTCCTCTTTGGTGTCGATGCCGGTGCCGGATCCGGGCGCGGGTCCGACTCCGGTTCCAGCGCTGGCGCGCGTAACAGAGCTGGACTCGCGGGCTTTTCGGGTGGCTGCTTTCTTGGTGGGTGCGGGCTGCTGGTCGGGGCCGTCGGTGGCGGTCTGTTGTGCGCCGGCTCCCGCGTGGGTCGGGGCATCGGTCGCGGCGCCGGCACCGGCACCGGCGCTGACGGGCGTTGGGTGAGGGCCCTCCTTGGCCGCTTGCCCCGAGGTCGCTTTGCCCGAGCTACTCGGGCCGACCGGGAGGCCGCTCTCGCTCCACCCCTCGGGCCCTACCGAAACCTCGGCGGATTTCGAGCTCTCCGAGGCCGCCACCCCCACGAAGTTCACGGGGTCGGCCGAGGCCGCGGGCACGGCCCAGGGGTCGGTCGCGGGAACGCCCGTGATGGCCGTGTCGGACAGCGAACGCATCGTGCCGCCGCGTACGAATGCCGCCGTACCGCGGGAGAGGTCATGCCCCACGGACGTGGCGATCACATCGGCCGCGAAGAACTTCTTTCCCTCCTTCTCCACCTCCTTGACTCGCAACTGGCCCTGCACAATGACCGGTTGGCCGATGCTGACCGATGAAGCGACATTCGTCGCGAGGGTCCGCCAGGCCCAGACCGTGAAGAAGTTGGTGCCACCGTCCACCCATGCCTGTTTCTCGGAATCGAACCGTCGGGCGGTGTTGGCGAGTCGGAAGCGCGCAAGCGGATGGCCGTTCGCTGAAATTCCGCAGCGGACCTCGGTGGCGACGTTTCCAACGGCAGTCACATGAGTCTCGTACACGATTTCCCCCTTGATTGAGAGTGGCCGACCCGACGGGCGGGATGGAAAGGCCGGGTAGCTTGCCAAAGCTCCAGAGTCAGGCGGCCCGGAGCGTCGGTCCGGGGAGGGTCAACGACGCCCCGAGCCGGAAAACAGCCTGCAGCGAACGGCGAATCCCCGCTGATCATGGGCCGGTTCTGTGGACAACTCACCGCCTGTGGATAACTCCGCTACCCGATAGAGGGGTTGTGCCTGTCCGCCCTTCCCACCAGCCGCTCGCCGGGGCAGAGTCGACACATCGCGATCGACGGGCAGCCGCAGGAGACCGCTTGCGAGCTGGCTCTGATGTCGCCTTGCGGCCTCTCCTCTTCCTGATCTGGTCGAGCGACCGACAAGGCGACCGCTCGCGAATTCACGGACCAGGGATCACGGGTCAAGGATTAATTACCGCGGATCCAGCATCCCTGGCCGTGAGCAAGGCTCCCCTACCGCTCCAGAATCAAGAAAGGTTCCAGGTGAGGAAGTTGATGAACTGCAAGAATCGCGCTCAGCGCAGCACACATTCAACGGCGCTCATGGAGCACCAAGCCGTCAGGGCTGAAACGACGGACAGGCCCCGCAGGGCCAACCAGTCCAACAGGCCCAAGAAGGTCGAAAGGGCCGCCACGAATGGCCGGTCACAACCGAGCCCCGACCTCCACTCCCGCGCGAGCCATGAACACCCCGCCGCGCCGCCCCCACCCGCGCCGTTAGGCCCTGTCCACGCCTCCAGCGGCGATCACGTACTGCTCCCGCACCTCGCGGTACCGCAGCAGCTCGGCCGCCACCGGCTCCAGCACTCGCGTACGGCCCAGGGACGCGGCAACCTCGCGGAGCCTGCGTTCCTTCTCCATCCCGTACGCGCGAGCAGGGCCCCGTGCCGCGGCGCGGCAGCCCCAGGCCATGACGGGAGCGCCGGCCGCGCCGAAGCCCACCAGCGCCATGGGCAGCCACCCGACGCCGCCGACCAGTCCGACCAGCTCTCCCAACATCCAGCACATGCCGAGGACTTGGAACACCAGGAGCACGATCTGCGTCACGGCGGCCACCTTCCACCAGGTCGGCCGCGGCAGCCCCTGCTCCGTACCGTCCGGGCCCACGACTGCCTCGTCCGCCTCCGACTCCTCCCGCAGCGCGGTGTCCAGCGCATCCGGCAGTTCCTCGGCGCCGCGCCGGCCCGCCTCTCGTACGGCGTCGGCCCACGCCTCCGGGAGGCCGTCCGTGGCCTGGTCCGTCAGCTCCCGTACGGCGAGATCCACCACGGGCCGCGCCACGTAGGCCTGCTCACGGACAGCGCCCGCGCCTCCGGCACGCCCCGAGCCCCGAGGCTGGACGGAGCCGGAACCGGAACCGGAGCCAGCACCAGCACCGCCCCTCCCGCTCACAGACGCAGCACTCCCCCGCTCACCCTGCTTCCCCGATCTCTCAACCCCGGCGTTCTTCCCCCCGCCAATCCCACCGGTCAC
Organism: Streptomyces odontomachicola; assembly: GCF_039605595.1. Lineage (NCBI taxonomy): Bacteria > Bacillati > Actinomycetota > Actinomycetes > Kitasatosporales > Streptomycetaceae > Streptomyces > Streptomyces odontomachicola. The sequence continues at coordinate 53,062 of NZ_JBCFOK010000021.1, read as the reverse complement.
ACCTTCCGCGGCTCCGACTCCGGCACTGACACCGGCCCCAGTCCCAGCCCCGATGCCGACCCCAGCCCCAGCTCCGGCGCCCGGCAGGGCCGTTCCCGCACGCAGTCCGAGCAACGTGTCCGCGGGCCTTCCCGTGTCATCGTCGCGCCGCGCGGAATGCCACCGCGCGATCCTCGACCATGCCGTACCGCACGCGTGCTCCGCCTGCCGCAGCCAGGCACGTTCCGCGGACTGGCCCGCCGCGTCCGAGCCCACCGCGGCGGCGAGCCGTTCCTCGAAGTCCTGCCGCGCGTGTTCCGTCAGGCCGGCCGGCGTCTCCACCGTGGCGTCGGGGCCGGGCTCCGCATAGACCGGGCGCAGCCTCTGCACGGCGCCGTCGAGGTCGGCGGTCAGCCGCAGCGCCGCGGCACGCCGGCCGGCCACGAAGGTGCCCAGTTCCTCGCGGAGTTCGGGCACCCCCTCGCCGGAGAGGGCCGAGGCCGGGAGGACGCGGGCGCCAGGCTCTCCGTGTTCGCCCAGGGCCATGCCGTCCTCGTCGAGGAGCCGCCGCAGGTCGTCGAGGACGGTGGCGGCGGCCTCCCCGGGAAGCCGGTCGACCTGGTTGAGCACCACGAAGGTGACCTCCGCGTATCCGGCCAGCGGCTGGAGGTAGCGCTCGTGCAGCACCGCGTCCGCGTACTTCTCCGGATCGGCGACCCAGATCACCGCGTCCACGAGGCGCAGCAGGCGGTCGACCTGTTCGCGGTGTTCCTCGGCGACCGAGTCGTGATCGGGAAGGTCGATCAGCACCAGCCCGCGCAGGTCGCCCCCGCGCGCATCGCCACCGTTCGCGAATCCGCCGGTGACACCGGTGGCCCCGCCGTGGCTGTCCTGCCCGGTGCCGTACGTGCCGTAAGCCCCCGACGCTGCCCCGCCCATCCCGGTCGGCGGCGCCGGTACGCGCAGTCGGCGGCGCGCGGACGAGGGGATGCTCAGCCGGTCAAGGAGTCCGTCGGCTCCGCCCTCGGGTCCACCGGCTGCCTCCCAGGTGCAGGCGATGGGCGCCGCGGTGGTGGGCCGGCGCATGCCGGTCTCCGAAAGCTTGGCGCCTGCAAGGGCGTTGAAGAGGGAGGACTTTCCACTGCCGGTGGCTCCCGCGAGGGCGACGGTGGTGAAGTCGCGCGGCAGCCGTCCGCGGGCGTGTGCCTGCTCCAGCACCTTGCCGGCCTCGGCGAGCTCGCGTTCGGCGAGACGCGTACGCGAGAGCCCGACGAGCTCGCGGAGCGCGCCCAACCGCTGCCGCAAAGCGTCATCCGTCATGTCGGCCTCCCGTTGCGCCGCGGTGCCGCGGTACGGGGACCGCATCCCGGCGGATCCGTAACCACCGTTCCTCGGCCCCCCATTGCCCGCTCTGGCACCGGCGCCCAGCGGAGTGGCGGCAGCGGTGGCGGGCTGCCCCGGAGCACCGCCCGGATGTTCCCGCTCCCACTCGCGCTCGGGCGCATGGGAGCGCGCGATCTCGTGACGCGCGGCCTCAGAGAGCGGGACCCCGGCACCGCCGAACCCGGAGTCACCGACCTCGGCCCGCCCGAACTCGGCACGCTCCACCATGGAAAGCCCCTGCTCGGAGTGCCGGGCCTGGGCGAACGCGCCCTCGCTGCCCCTGCCTGGAGCAGCCACCGGCTCGTGGCGCACCGGTTCCCGGCCCGTGGTCTCGGCGCTCAGAGCTTCGTGATGCCGCAGTCCGTGCGACGGAGGAGAGACCCCGGCGTCCAGCTCGTCGTGTTCCGCGTGGACGGCCTGCCGCACCCGCTCCGGGGCACGGCGCGCGATCAGGCCGTCGCCCCACACCGCACCTTCCGCCGCGGCTCGGTCCTGGTTCTCCGGCACGGCGGACACCTCGTGCCCCGGCGCGGCATCGGCACCCGGCACCTCAGTCGAGCCCACAGCACGCTCGTCGGACTCGGCCGGGGCTCCACGGGTCATCCGCGGCCGCTCACTCCCGGCGCGGTGCTCAGCACCTTCGCGAAGCCCGGCGCGGTGCTCAGCGCCCTCGCGAAGCCCGGCGCCCACACGGGGCTCCGCGTCCGCGTGCCAGTCGGAGTCCGGACCGTTGCTGGGTCCCGCTCCGTGTTCCTGCTCCCGGCCCTCGGCCTCCCCGGCGGACGACACCCCCGGTCACCTCTCCTTCTGCGGCTGGGTCAACTGGGACTGGGACACCTCGGTCAACTCCGCTTCGGCGCCTTCCTGGCGGGCCCGGAGGAGCCCCGAGTACGCGGCGATCAGCTCCACTTGCGGGTCGGGGCTGGCGTCGAGCTTCTCCAGCGGTGCGAGCCTCCGGTCGCGCTCGCCGTACAGCACCTTCTCCACGCACTCGGTCAGGAGCCGCTGGCCGCGTCCGCGTGCCTGCTTCGCGGCGCGCACCCCGAGGGCGCCGGTCAGCGCGGCGCGGGCGTCGCCCGCTCGGCCGCCGCCGAGCAGCGCGGCGGCGAGCAGCCCCATGAGGCCCTCCAGGTCGGCGGGCGAGTGGCGTTCGGCCGCTCGCGCCTCCTCCTCGGCGAGTTCTTCCAGGCAGCGGCGCCAGCGCCGTACGAGGACGCCGGCTCGGCCGCGGCCCTCGGTTCCGTCGGTGCCGTCGGGCGTCTTGGTGCCGCCGGCCATGGTCAACGGGCTGGCGGGAGCACCGGGTTCCTTGCTCCAGGCTGCGCCCGCCCGCTCGTCCGCTGTGGCCATGGCCTCGACCAGCAGCGCGATGAGGCCGTCCTCGAAGGCGTCGAGGAGTTCGGCGGCGCCGCTGTCCACGGGGAAGCCGCGCCAGTGGGCGGCGGCGTCGCCGCCGAGGAGTTCGCCGCTCGCGATCCGCTTCCGCACGTTGGCGCCGGCCGCCTCGTACGCCTCCTCCACGTGCTGCATCAGCCGCTGCGCCACCGCGTGCTGCGAGGAGGCCGCGGCGGCGAGGGCGGAGACGCGCGGGCGGAGCGAGTCCAGCGCGCCCGCGGCGGTGCGCTCGGCGGCGACGGCACGCGCGGCCGGGTCCTGGGCCCGGCGGGTCAGCCAGTCGCGGAGCCCGGCCACGGCGGTGAGCGGCAGCAGCCCGGAGCCCCCCGCGGACTCCGGCAGCTCGGGGATGGTGAAGCGGGGCACCTCGGCGAGCCCCTCGCTGTCCAGCAGCAGTCCGTACTGCCGCGCCACGTCGGGAGCGATCTGGTGCGGCACCCGGTCGAGCACGGTGGCCAGCGTGACGTCGTATTCCTTGGCGGTCCGCAGCAGGTGCCAGGGCACGGCGTCGCCGTAGCGGGCCGCCGTCGTCACCAGGACCCAGATGTCGGCGGCGCAGATCAGCTCGGCGGCGAGGTCGCGGTTGCGGGCCACCAGGGAGTCGATGTCGGGGGCGTCGAGCAGCGCGAGTCCCTCGGGCAGCGCAGCGTCGGTCTCGAGTCTGAGCGCGCGCATCGGGGCGCCGTCCTCGCCCTCCTCGTAGCCGCTCTCCTCGGCCTCCTCGCCGTCGGCGGCGGACTCGTCCTGCACCCCCGCGGGGCCGCCCTCCTGGCGGGGCATCCACACCCGCCCGAGCCGGGGCAGTACGCGCTGCCCCGCGAACCAGTGATGGTCCCCGGGGTGGCACACCAGCACGGGGACGCGGGTCGTCGGGCGCAGCACGCCCGCCTCGCTGACACGGCGCCCCACAAGGGAGTTGACGAGCGTCGACTTCCCGGCGCCCGTCGACCCCCCGACCACCGCGAGCAGCGGCGCCCTGGGGGTGCGCAGCCGCGGCAGCAGATAGTCGTCGAGCTGCGCCAGCAGTTCGTCGCGGGATCGCCGCGCCCGCTCGGCGCCCGGCAGCGGCAGCGGAAACCGTGCGGCAGCGACGCGCCCGCGGAGCGCGGTCAGCGCGTCGAGTACTTCGGGCCGTACGTCCAAGATCGCCACACGGGAAGAATGCCCAACTGTGTCGGGTTTTTGAAGCGCATCCACGGCACTGCGCGAGGAAAACGACGGCATTCGCTCGCCATTAGCCCCATTCGCCCCATCTGGCCCACAGATCGACCACAGCGCACCGGCCGCACCCATAACGAGTGCGCAACACCCTCACCGGACAGGGCCAAAACCGCTGCACAAATCGCACCCGCCTGCGATTATCGGGACCGCTTCACTGAACCTCCACATGGTGTCGCGGGCGTGAAGCGAGGGATGCGCGTCGGACGGACCCCTATCCTTGACCGGGCCAAGGTCACCGGAGGACGCGCCCGCCCATCCGCGACCGAGAGCCGGCCCCCGTAGCTCAGTGGATAGAGCAGGCGCCTTCTAAGCGCTTGGCCGCAGGTTCGAGTCCTGCCGGGGGCGCCATCTCATCCGTCCGACGGATGCGTACCCGGCGGAGGCCCGTGACTCACATGGACACGGGCCTTTGTGTTCCGCGAGCCGGGTCACGCCGGGGCCGGGCCTCCGAATCGCCCGGCGGGGAAGCACCGTTGCCGCCCGAGCGGCGCCCGTTGGCCACAGCGCCTTCGAAGTGCTTCCGCGGCACCCTCGCGGCGCCAACGGGGCTCCCCGGGCGGGGATTTAGACGTACGCGGGCGGGCGCCCCGTACGGCACGGGGCGCCCGCCCAGCGGGAAAGGAATGGGGAGTTCCTAGCCCCTCGGGCCCGTGGGGGCGTAGCGGAGTACGCCGCCGACGCCGTCGGGGTATTCGGTGCCCGCGGGGGCCAGCGCGAACGAAGCGTCCGTCTCCGCCGCGGACTTGAGGAGCAGCGCCTCGCCCGTCGCCTGGGTGCCGTCCTCGAAGACCAGCGTGTCCAGAGCGCCCGTCTCGGCTGCCTTGAGGACGTCGGGGTCGCCGCGTACCGCGCGCTGGTAGGCCAGGCCCTCGTCCACGCGGGCCGCGGCGTGGCGGGCCGCCTCGGCGCTGTGCTCGCCCGCGATCCGCAGCACCTCCTCGGTCAGCGCCTCCTCGGCGCCGGAGCGGCCGAGGCCGCCGCGGTCGGTCTCCACCAGGATCCCGGCGGGACCCGAGGAGAGCTGTTCGCGGACGGCGGTGCGGCCCTGCACGGGGCCGGCGAGGATCAGTACGTCCGGGTGGAGGGCTGCCATGGCGCGGTCCACCGCCTGCGCGATGTCGCGGGCGTTCTGGTCAACCGCCTCGTCGGCGCGGCGCTGGATCCTGCGGTGCGCCAGCGCGCCCTCGCGGATGTGGTGCGGGCGCTCCACGGCGCTGCCGGAGACGGCCTCGCGGGCGAGTTCAGCGGGGGCGTGTTCCTGGGCGACGACCAGGCGGCGCAGCTCGGCCTCTTCCTGACCTGCGACGACGAGCAGCACCCTGACCGCGTGCGCTGCCTCGCGCACGAAGGCGCCCAGCTCGGGGAGCATGCTCCAGTGGGCGTCGTCGCCGGTGCCCATGGCGGCGTCCCAGGGAGAGTCGAGCACCACGCCGTCCGTCGCCGAGGTGACCAGTACGCGGCCGTTGGCCTGCTCCTCGCCGCGTTCGGCGCGGGTGAGCGCACGCTCGGCAGCGTCCAGGGCCGCGCTCTGGGCGTGCTCGGCCTCCAGCCGCTCGCGCAGGGTGCCCCAGCGCAGCCTGATCTGCTTCGCCGCGTCCTCCCCGGGCGAGCGCCCCTCCAGGTAGACGGTCGCGAAGGGCCCCTCGTGGGCGTACACGGGCTTCAGCTCGTTCAGCTCCATGATCTACCCCAATCCAAGCGGTTGTCCGTCCCGCGTACCCGTACAGATCCCGGTGAATCCGCAGGTCGGCACGGTGAACGCAAGCCACCGGGCGGGACGCGCCACGCGCGCGCCGCACACGCAGGGCCCGGTGCGCGCCACCCGCCGGACCGACCACGCCACACCCACCGGACCGGGCGCGCGCCGCCCGCGAAGGCCCCAGTGCGCGCCGCCCGCAGACCCCCGCACGGGACACTCCCGCCCCCGGCGCGCAATGCGCCGGAGCCTGCCCGGGGAGTTGCTAGCTTCGGCTCATGGGACACGACCATGGGCCCGGAGGCGGGTCCGCGGGGGCGCGGCACCGCGGGGCGCTCGTCGTCGCCTTCGTGCTCACGGCGCTGTACATGGTCGCCGAGCTGGTCGGCGGCATCGCCTTCGGTTCGCTGGCGCTGCTGTCCGACGCGGCGCACATGGGAACGGACGTCCTGGGGCTCGGCATGGCGCTGGCCGCGATCACGCTGGCGGCGCGCGAGGGGCCGCGGCAGCGCACGTACGGGACCTACCGGCTGGAGGTGCTGGCGGCGCTCGCGAACGGGGTGCTGCTGTTCGCGGTCGCGGGATATGTGCTGGTCGAGGCGGTACGCCGGTGGGGTTCGCCGCCCGAAGTGCCGGGGCTGCCGCTGCTGCTGGTCGCCGCGGGCGGCCTGGCCGTGAACCTGATCAGCTTCCGCCTGCTGTACGCGGGCGCCAAGGACAGCATCAACCTCAAGGGCGCCTACCTGGAGGTCCTCGGCGACCTGCTGGGCTCGGTCGCCGTGATCGTGGGCGCCGGGATCATCCAGCTCACGGGGTGGCGGTACGTGGACCCCGTACTCGGCGTGGCGATCGGCCTGTTCATCCTGCCGCGCGCGGGGAAGCTGATGGCGCAGGCGGTGCGCATCCTGATGGAGGCGGCGCCGCCGGGGCTCGACGTGGCGGCCGTCGAGGCGGAGATCGCGGCGCTGGACGGCGTGGCGGAGGTGCACGACCTGCACATCTGGACGGTCACCTCCGGCATGGACTCGGCCAGCGGTCACGTCGTACCGGAGCGGGGCGCGCATCCCGAAGCGGTTCTCGACCGGGTGCTGCGGCTGCTGGACGACACGTACGGGATCTCACACGCGACGATCCAGATCGAAGGGCCCGAGCGGCGGGACCGGAGTCCCGCGCATCCGGACCATTAGCAGGGCCCTTAGCACATGCCACCCGGCCCCCGCCGGGCGGATGTTGGCCGGCGCGCGAGGGGCGCGGAGAGCGTGGTGACGTGCGTACCAACCGTCATCTGGCACTCCGTCACGTGTGACGCTTCTCTCCCGCTCGTCCGCTGATGCGCCCCCTGTCCGTTTTGTTCGCATGCAGTCTGACCTGCGGCGATGAAGCGAACTGGTCGCCTCATTCGCCAATTTGATCTCCCCTGGCGCCTTTTGAACCTTCACGTGGCTTCTGCTTACGGTCCATCCCGCTCGACCCCGTTCGCCGCAACCCCGACGGCGAGCAGCCGCGACCGTAAGGAAGAAAGACCATGCAGTTCTCCGGCAAGGGCCGTCACCGCCGCCCCACCAAGACCGCTCGCATCGCCGCGGTGACCGGTCTCGCCGGCGCCTCCGTCGCCATCCCGCTGATGTCCGCCACCGGCGCCCAGGCGGCCTCCGTCGACACCTGGGACAAGGTCGCCCAGTGCGAGTCCGGGGGCAACTGGTCCATCAACACCGGCAACGGCTACTACGGCGGGCTCCAGTTCTCGCAGTCGAGCTGGGCCGCGGCCGGCGGCACCCAGTACGCGCCGCGCGCCGACCAGGCGTCGAAGTCGCAGCAGATAGCCACCGCCGAGAAGCTGCTCGCCAAGCAGGGCCCGGGCGCCTGGGGCTGCGCCGGAGCCGGCAACCTGAGCGCGGGCGGCCCCTCGGCGAACGTGAACCCGAACGGCGGCGGCACCCAGCAGCACAGCCAGGCCCAGAACCAGCACAGCCAGAGCCAGAGCCAGCAGCAGGCCCAGCCGCAGCAGCGCCAGCAGACCCAGCAGCCGCAGCAGCAGCGCCAGGCCCAGCCGCAGCAGCAGACGCAGCGTCAGGAGCAGCACGTTCCGGCGCAGCGCAGCCAGGAGCGCCCGGTGCAGCAGCCGCAGCAGTCCTCCGGCGGCAACTACACCGTGAAGTCCGGCGACACCCTCGGCAAGATCGCGGCCGCGCACGGCACGAACTGGCAGACCGTGTACCAGAACAACAAGTCCGTCATCGGCGGCGACCCGAACCTCATCCTGCCGGGTCAGCAGCTCCACATCTGATCCCCGGATGACCCCGGAGCCCCACAGGGCTCCACCCGGAGCCACCGCGCTCCGCCAGCAAGCCACCGCGGCCCGCGTCCCTACCCCCGAGGACGCGGGCCGCGGTGTTTGCTCTGCGAGCGGCTCAGCCCGAAGCCTTGCCGCGCGCCCCCGGCTTGGCGGGCGCCAGCTCCTCCAGCAGGGCCTGGGTGCGCGCCGGCAGTCCGCGGCCGGGGCCGTGCAGGGCCCGGTTCTGCTCGGTGATCCACTCCATGGCCTCGTCCAGCCGCTCAGGATCGCCCGTGGCGTGCTCCGTACGCAGCAGCTCGTGCCACAGCCGCTCGTCCCCCGGCGCGGCGCGCAGGGCGCCGCGCACCGCCTCGGCCGCGCGCTCCGGGCGGTCCTGACCGGTGTGTTCGGCGGCCAGTTCGAGGCCGATCTCGGCCACGAGAAGGGGCTGCTGCGAGTCGGCCAGCTCGTGCGCCAGCCAGCCGTACCGCCCCTCGGGGCGCTCGGACAGCAGCGGTCCGCGCGCGAGATCCAGCGCGTCGCTCAGCTGCCGGTGCCGCAGGGCGGGCGAGAGCTTCGCGCCGCGTTCGCCGGTCGCGCCGTGGTGCAGGGTGCGCAGCACGTCCCAGTCGGAGACGACCGATTCGAGCAGCACGAGCCGCCCGTCGTCGTCGGTGCGCAGCCGCGGGGTGCCGTCGGCCCCGTTCCCCAGCCAGCGGGTGAGCCGCTCGATCAGCGCGTCCCGCACATCCGCCGTGACGCCCTTCGGCCACAGCGCGGAGGCCAGCACCCGCGGGTGCACGCCCTCCCTCTTGAGCAGGAGCAGCGCGAGGGCCTCGCGCAGCAGGACGCTGCGGGCGCCCTCCGGTTCGTCCAGCCCGATGATCTCGTACGGGCCCATCAGGCGTACGTACACATCGGGCCGTCCGCGGTCGCTGAGGTCGACGCGGAAGCGCGGCCCCGCATCGGCTCCCGCGGTCCCGCCGCCCGAACCGGGGCCCGGGTCGGGCTGCGCGTGCGCGTCCGCCGAGGCGAAGAGCTCGGCGACCGCCGTACGGAGGCGCGAGGGCAGCAGCTGCCCCTCCAGCTCCAGGCCCATCAGCGGGGCCTTCAGCGTGTGGTCGCCGGTGACCTCGAACTCCCATACCGCGCCGGGGAGTTCCGTACGGCCGGTCGCGACCAGGTAGCCGATGCCCAGCGCGTCGGCGCCGGCGGCCAGCGCGGCGAGCCGTTCGGCCTCCGCCTCCCCGGGCTCGGTGCCGATCAGCACCAGGTGCGGCGCCCACTGCTGCTGCCCGCCCGGGCTCGCGGTGCGGCCGGTCAGCACGGTGCTCCGGCCCGCGGTGCGCAGCGAGCCGCGGCGCCGCTCGGTCTCCGCCTCCATCGCGTCGAGCAGGCCCGGCAGGTCGGCCACGTGGTTCACCCGGGTGGGAGCGAGCGCGGTCAGCTCCTCGCCGAATCCGACCAGGGTGACCGCCATGCGGTCCGCCCAGCCGCTGGTCGCCAGCTCGGCGGCGACGGAGGCCAGCACGTCCTGGCGCTGTTCGGCGCCGCCGGTGACGGAGACGAGTCCTGGCACGGCCTCCAGGTTCAGCAGCAGCCGCGCGTCGTCCCTGCGGCCGAGGCTGACGAGGCCGGGGTACGGGGCGGTCGTCTCCTCCTCGGGGTCGGACGCGTCCGGGCGCCACGCGGCAGCGGTTCCTGCCGGGCCCCCGGACGTCCCCTCCGCCGATTCCGATTCCGCTTCCGCCAGCCGCGCGCGCTCGACGGACCAGAAGGACGGGCTCTGGCCGAAGGTCCACGGCCGCGGCGGATCCCCCGCCTCCTGCGCGAGCTGGAGGTGCAGGCCCTCGTCGGTCAGCCAGGCCGCGTACACCGTGGGCAGGGTGCGCCCCTGGGCGGCCAGTTCGGCGGCGAGGCCGCGCAGCGCCCGGTCGAGGAAGCGTACGGCGCCCGGGTCGGCGCCCACGAGGAGCGCGTCCCGCGCGGCCGCCGCGGGGTCGGAGAGCGGTGCGGGCTCGCGCCCCGCGCCGCCGCGCGCACCGCGTACCGCGCCGGTCGCCGACTGCCACAGCGCGGCGCGCCGCCGCCTGCCGAGCGCGGCGAGCACGCCCGCGGCGAGCAGCGGGGCGCCCACCAGGGACTCGGCCCAGCCGAAGGAACCGCCGGACTCGGAGCCGTCCGTGACCTCGGTGCCGGGGCCCTGTTCGTGCGGGGTCTCCTCCGAGGCGCCCGCGCCCGGGTGCTGCGCGCCGTCCTGCTCGCCGCCGCCCTGCTCGCTGCCGTCGCCGGCCCGCTCGCCGCCGTCGCCCGCCTGCTCGCCGTGTCCGGCCCCGCCGTCCTGCCGGGCCTGGTCGGCCTGTCCTGCCTGGTCGCCCTGGCCGGCGCCGCCGTCCTCGTCCGCCGCCGTGTCCTTCGCGCCCTGGTAGTCCTGGATCTGGTCGCGCAGGTCCTGGTCCACCTTCGGCGCGTCGTCCGGCATCTCCACCAGGTCGCCGCCGTGCGCGTCGGCCGGCATCTCCAGGATCCACCCCGGGCGGATCAGACTGGCCTCGCTCAGCTTGGAACCGTCAGGCTGCGCCCGGTCCTTGTTGAGCTCGAAGATCTCCTTGTAGCGCCGCCCGTCGTCCAGGTGCCGCTGCGCTATGTCCCAGAGCGAGTCGTGGTGGCGGCCCTCGGGCGGCTGGATCCGGTAGAACTTGGTGTCCTTCTCGGCCTTGTCCCCGTCGTGGGCCTTGTCCATACGGGACGACGACCCCTGCTCCCCCTCGTCGTGGGCCCGGTCCGCCTGCTGTCCCGCTCCCCCGTGCTGCTGCCCCTGCGCGTGCTGCCCCGGCAACTGCTGCGCGGCGGCGGCCGGGGGCTGGGACTGGTGCTGGTAGGCCTGGCCGAGCTGGGCCAGCCCCGGGGTGAAGCTCGCCGCCGTCGACCCCAGCAGCAGGATGGCGGCCACCAGTTGCCGCGCCATCATCTGGCTCATCCCTGCGCCGGGCACCCGCGCGGGCATGCCGACACCGGTGACCACCGCCTTGACCTCCACCAGCACGCACGCCGCGAACTGCGCCCAGGCGATCCACACCACGACGGCCAGCACATTGACGAAGGTCCGCGCGCTGATCTCTTCCTGCAGCGTGTCCAGCGACACCATGCCGCTCGGCAGCGGCCACCCCACGAAGTACGCCAGCGCCGCGGGCACCCCCGCCACCAGCGCGGCCAGCGCGAGGAACGCGAGCACCGCCTTGAGGACGTCCCCGGGCGTACGCCGCGTCCGCACCGCCACCGGCGTCCGGTTACGCGGCCCTCCGGGAGCCGGGCTGTTGCTGGGGGTGCGTGGCATCGATGGGTTCCTATGCGTTCGTCGTCGTGAGGGTCCGAGAGTGTCCGGTGACAGCTCGCCGGCTCCGGGGCGCGGTGCGGGTCCGCACGGTCTCCGTCCTCGCCCCGTCCGGCCGTCCGGCCGCTACCCGGTCACCGACTCGGCCGTCGCCGTACCGTAGACCTCGAGTGGTGCGTTGTAGAACATGCCTGTCAGCACGGGCCGGTAGGTGAGGCGTACGCGGACCTGGACCTGTTGCGCGTTGGCCGAGAGGCAGCCGGAGGCGGCCACGTCGGCGCCGCTCAGGCCGGACTGCTCGGCGAAGCGGGCCACGCGCTGCGGGCAGTTCTTGTAGATGATCGGCGCGTTCTTGCCGGGGTTCTCGCGGAGCTTCTCGGTGTCGATGTCCTGCGCCGCGTAGCGGGCCGCCTGTTCGGCGATGTCAGCGGCGCGCTCGCGCTTGGAGATCGACAGGCCGCCGTCGACGACGAAGCCGAGGAGCGCCATGAACAGCACCGCGAAGATCAGCATGGCGCCGGCGCCCGAGCCGCGGTCGTCGCGTACGACGCGCCGCGCGGCGGCCGCCGCCGCGCGCAGGCGTGAAGGTGCCGCGCCGCTCCGGGTCATCGCCTCTGTCCGCCTCATCCTCAGTCCCGCCGTCTCCTGCGGTTTCCCGCCGTCTCCCGCCTGCCCGGCCCGCGGCCGGGACCTCATTGGGTGCGCTTCAACGGGTCGATCGGCGCGCTCGACCTTCCGGTGATGTCCTTGCCGATGTCCAGGCCGAGCATCCCGAGCCCCCGCACCTCGCAGGTGACCTCGACGGTGAAGATGCCGCCCGCACGGTAGGAGCTGCCCGCGTCCCGTACCGAGACCCCGTTCACGCACGTGTCGCCGATGCTCGCGCGCGCGGAGCGCTGCGCGGCGGCCATCGCCTGGCCGATGTCCCCGTGCGCCATCGAGCCCGCACGCGCCGCGTCCCGCGCCGCGCCGTCCACCGCGCCGCGGCCGTCCACGAGTTGGCCGAGGGCGACCAGCACCAGGATGAACAGCATCATCACCGGCGCGAGGATCACCACCTCGACCGTGGACAGCCCCGCGTCCCCGCGGAGCCCGCGCAGGCGCCGCCGCACCGGATTCACCCCGTGTCCTCCACGAACCTCTCGACCGGTCCCACCGAGACCGAGTGCACGGTCATGTCCAGGCCGGGGAAGACCGTGGGCACACGCGCGTCGATCTCCACGCCCACCGAGTCCTCCTGGGGCCGGACCGTACGGACGTCCGGCGAGACCACAAGCTGCGGTCCGAGCTGCTGGATGTACGTGTCGGCCTTCGCCTTGGCCTTGCCCGACCAGCCGCCGGGGTCGTCCTGCGCCTCGGCGCGCGCCTCCCGCGCACCCGCCTGGGCCGCGGCCTGCGCGACGTGATCGGCGAAGAAGTACAGCGCGAACTGCACCGTCGCGAAGATCATGAAGAACAGCAGCGGCGTGAGGACGACGAACTCGATCGCGGTCATCCCGCGGTCACCGGAGCGCGAGACCGCCTCGCGCCTGCGGCGTACGAACGCCGTGGCGGACGCGGCGGCGGACGCGGCACAGCCCCGCCCAGCGGCGGCTCGCGTCGTACCCCGCACCGTTCGTCTCCCCATCGGTCGCCCTCAGCAGTCCCCGTGCCCGCACCTCAGCAGGTGCTGTCGGCCTTCGCGCCCTTGATGCAGTCGCCGACCTTGTCCGCGCCGTCCTTGAGCGCGGCGTTGAGCACCGCGGCGACCACGCCCACGATCGCGACGACGACCGCGGAGATGATGACCCACTCCACGGCGGAGGCGCCGCGGTCGAGTTCCTCGGAGCGGGCGCGCTCCACACGGGCGCGGACGAAGGCGGTCAGCATGTCCACCGCGGGGTGGCTGAAGCCACCGAAGGGGTTCTTGGGCATCGCACTGAGTCCTTTCGAGAAGCAGTGAAGTTGTGTGAGGTGGGGGTGGAACGGGGCGCGGGCCGCGCACTCAGCGCGGTCCTGCGGCGCCCCGCCCCTCGGTCAGATCTGGAACACCCGCATGGCGGCGGGGAAGATCAGGAACACCAGGAAGCCGGCGCACAGCATGAGCTGCGCCACGAGCATCGACTGCGACTTCTCGCCCGCGCTGCCCTCGATCTCCGCCAGCTCCCTGTGCCGCATCGTCTCTGCGCGCGAGGCGAGCGAGGCGCGCACCTTCGCGCCGTCGTCGGCGACCAGCGCCAACGAGGCGGACAGGTCCTTGAGTTCCTCCACGCCGAGCTGCGCGCCGAGCTGCCCCAGCGCCTGCCACTGGCTCTGTCCGGTGATCCGCGCGTCGGACAGCGCGTCGTGGATGCGGCGCAGCGCCCAGCCGTCGCTGACCTCGCTGGCCGCCTTCAGCGCCTCGGGAAGGCCGCGTCCGCCGGCGAGGTTCATCGCGACGAGGTCGAGATAGGCGCCGACGACGCGGCGCAGGTCCCGCCGCTTGGCCGCAGCGTCCCTGCGTACCTCCAGGTCCGGCAGCATGAAGAAGCCCGCGGCGAAGGCGAGCGCCAGCCACACCGGGATCACGGGGCTGCCGCCGAAGCCGATGACCCAGGCGACGCCGAAGAGGAAGGGGCCGAAGAAGAGGCCGACGGCCGCCAGCATCACCTTCGTCGCGAGGAAGCCCTCCCAGCTCCGCTCCAGCAGGGCCAGGTCGGCCCGCAGGGAGCGCAGTTCCCAGCCCTGGCGCAGATAGAGCCCGGCGACGCGCGCGCCGACGCGGGCGCGCAGCCCCGCGGCCCCGGAGACCGGCTCGTTGGCCCCGTACCCGGCCGGAGCGTGCTGCTGCCCCTGCGCGCGCAGCCGGTCGATCTCCCGTACGGAGGCGACGGCTCCCTTCCTGCCGGGCAGGAGCGCGCGTACGAGCAGGAAGACGCCGAGCCCCACGAGGGCGCCGGTCAGGACGGTCAGTGTGATCGAGTTCACTGCGGCAGCACCTCCTCGCGGTGCGTCTCACGGGGCTGCTGCACCACGGGCTGCTCGGCGCGCACCAGGAAGCGGTCCGGGGTCTCGACGCGCGACAGCTTGCGCAGCCACCAGAAGCCGCACGCGAACATGCCGCACACGCAGGCCAGTACGAGCTGCCCGACCGGCGTCCCGTAGGGGGCGACGAAGTCGCGGTTGAAGATCGCGAGGCCGAGGACGAAGGCGACGCTGACGCCGACGACGATCTGCACGCTGCGCCGGGTCGAGGCACGCTGCGCCATGACCCGCTGCCGCATGTCCACCTCTTCGCGGGCCGACTTGGCGAGCGCGCCGAGCACCTCGCGCAGACCGGGGCCGCGCAGCCGCGAGTTGAGGATCAGCGCGGCGATGATGATGTCGGCCGAGGGGTCGTCCAGCTCGTCGGCGAGCTCCTGGAGCGCGTCGGGCAGCGGCGTACGGGCGCGCAGCCGGTCGATCAGCGCCTCCAGATGGGGCCGGAGCTGCGGGGCCGCGGCGCGCGCCGACGCGGGAATGGCCTGCTCGAGACCGACCGCACCGGCGATGGTGTCGCGGAGCGACTCGGTCCAGGCGGCCAGCGCCTCGACGCGCCGCATCGCCGCGCGCTCCTCGGCGGCCCCGCCGAAGAGGCGGTCCCAGACGAAGATCAGTACGCCGGTGGCGATGGCCGCCACGGGCCATCGGGTGAGCAGCAGCACGACCAGTCCCGCGCCGATCGCCATGCTGCCGCGCCGGCTGACGAACCGCGCGAGCTCCGCCGCCCGGTCCTCCGAGCCGCTCTTCTTCGGCCGCTTCTTGACGGGCAGTCCGCGCAGAGCGGCGACGAGCAGCGCGATACCCCCGCCCACCGCGACGCCGGCCAGCAGCGCGTACAGCGTCTCCAGCGAGAAGAAGCCGCTTGCTCCGGGCACGTCCGTCACCCCCAGTTCCCGGTCGGCTGGTATCCGTAAATCGAGAGCTCCTGCGCGCAGGAGACCGGCGCGCGCGCCACCACCTGACCGCCCGGCACCTCAGCGAAGACCTCGCTGGACAGCACCCGGCCGTCCACGCCGTTGATCTCGCGCACCGAGGTGACCGTGCGGCTGAGGCGCCCAGCGCCCTGCGCCGCTGTGCGGCGCTCGACGAAGACCACGAAGTTGATCGCGCCGGCCACCAGCATCTGGCTCGCCTCGATGGGCAGCCGCTCGTTCGCCTGGAGCGCGTACGTGGAGATGCGGTTGAACACCTCGTGCGAGCTGTTGGCGTGGATCGTCGACAGGGAACCGTCGTTGCCCTGGGACATCGCGTTGAGCATGGTGACGATCTCGTCGCCGAGGACCTCGCCGACGATGACCCTGGAGGGGTTCATGCGCAGCGAGCGGCGGACCAGCTCGGCCATGGTGATGGCGCCCTGGCCCTCGGAGTTGGGCAGCCGCTCCTCGAACGCGACGACGTTCGGGTGGAGTTCGGGGAACTGGTCGAGCCCGAGCTCCAGCGCCCGCTCCACGGTGATCAGCCGCTCGTACGCGGGGATCTCGTTGGCGAGCGCGCGCAGCAGCGTGGTCTTTCCGGCGTTGGTCGCGCCCGCGATCATGATGTTCTTGCGCGCCCGCACGGCGGCCGTCAGCAGGCTGCCTATCTCCGGGGTGAGGGTGCCGTTGCCCACCAGGTCGGAGACGGTCACCTTGCCCATGCGGGCACGGCGGATCGACAGCGCGGGCCTGCGCGTCACGTCCATCACGGCCGACAGCCGGGATCCGTCGGGAAGCCGCAGGTCGAGCTGCGGATTCGCGGTGTCGAAGGGACGCGAGGACAGCCCGGAGTACGCGCCGAGCACCTGGATCAGCTCGATGAGCTCCTCGTCGCTCTCGGCCACCGGCTGGCCGCGCTCCTCGCGGCCGTCCGCATAGCCGATGAAGACCTGGTCGAAGCCGTTGACGTCGATGTTCTCGACTTCCGGGTCGTCCAGCAGCGGCTGCAGGCGCCCGACGCCGAAGAGGGCGGCGTGCACGGCGGCCGCGTACGCCTCCTCGCCCTGCGCGTCCGGCGGCGTACGGCCCGCAGCGACCTCGGCGCGCGCGTATTCCTCAAGGATCTGCGCGATGACGGCACGCGCGAACTGCCGCTCGTCCTCGGTCGTCATCGGCGCGATGCCGCTGGCGTGGTCGATGCGCCGCTGCTCCGCGATGCGGTCACCGGCCTCCTGCCGGAACCGCTTCACCAGCTGATGGTCAACGCTCTCGCTCACGAGCCACCCCGCTCACTGCCGGGTTGGCGGGGGTGGGGCTGAGGTTGGGGTTGCGGCTGCGGTTGGGGGTGCTGGCCCTGCTGGCCCGGCTGTTGCGGGTACGGAGTGCCGCCCTGTTGCGGGTACGGGGCACCGCCCTGCTGCGGGTGCGCGGCGGGCTGAGCCGCCGGGCCGAACCCGCCCTGCCCGTGCGGCGTTTCGGGCGGCGGGCCCGTGGGCGCCGCGGGGGCGTGACCCTGATTCGGGTGCTGGCCGGGGTGGTTCGCGGGCGCGGGGGCCTGCGGATGAGGGCCGGGCTGCTGCGGGCCGGGCTGCTGCGGTGCAGCCTGCTGTTGGGGCGCGGGCTGCTGTGGCGGGGCGGCCTGCCGCTGGGGTGCGACGGGAGCGGACGCGCCTCCGGCGGTCCAGCCCGTCCCGTACTGCGCGTGCAGGTCCGACACGACGCGCCGCACCGACCGTACGAGCAGGGACTTCTCGACGCGGCCGCGCCGGCGACCGGCCAACTGCTCGGCGCCGACGGCGTCGTGGGCGATCACGCCCATGACCCGCGCGCCCGTACGCGAGGCGACGAGCATGTCGTTGACCTGCCCGGCGACCTTGGAACCGCCCTGCGGGTCGGCCACGAGCAGCACCCCGATCGCGGGCTGCGCGAGTTCGGTGACGCCGTGCTGGCCGCCGTGCAGCCGCGCGGACAGTGCCGCGGCACGGTCCCGTACGCGGGAGATCTGCTCGGGCTCGCCGCGCGACAGCAGCAGTACGAGGTCGGCGTGCTGGAGGAGGTCGATGTTCGCGCTGTCGGGGCCGATCCGACCGCAGTCCGCGAGGACGTCGGTGGCCGAACCAGCGTGCGGGGAGTCCGCGAGCGCCGCGAAGGCGCGGCCCAGCGTGCCCCACTGCCCGGCGAGCCCGGCCGACTGCTCGGCGGCGCCGAGCCCGACGATGACGTCCATCCCTCCGGAGATCCGCTGCGAGTGGTCCCACAGCTGCTCGGCGGCGAGCCCACGACGGGACATGGCTGCCAGCGACAGCATGCCGGTGTTGGGGTCGAGGGGGCCGCCGTTGATTCCGGAACACCGGTAGACGAGGTCGCCCCCTGCCATGTCCACCTCGGCCAGCAGCGCACGGCGCGGCCACACGGCGGACAGCGCGACCGCCGCCGTGGTGACTCCCGGAGACCCCTTGTCCGCAGCGAGTGCGATCAGCGCCATTGACGCATGCCCTTCTTCTTGCTCACTGCTCAGCCGCCGGAGCCGGGCGTGATCACCAGCGAGACCCCGCCGTTCGACGCGGAGGCCAGATCGGGGGCGGCGCTCTCGTTCACCACGACGGAGACCGTCTTGGTGCCACTCGCCCCGACGCCCTCTCCGCCGCCGGAGACCGACTGCACGGTGGCGCTGTCGGTGATCGGCTCCTTCGCGCCGGCCGAGGCGCCGGAGCTGCCCGTCGTGCTGGACCGGTACGCGGCGACGCTGTCACCCGCACGCAGCCCCGCCGGGTACTGTCCCGCCTTCAGCGAGAGCCCGACGACGACCTGGCCCCTGTTGAGTCCGCGGTCCTCCGAGAGCATGCCGCCGACCATCACGGTGCCGGGGAGCAGGTCGGTCGCCGCGCGGAACTTGGTGAGCTGGCTCCGCTGGTCCCAGCGCACGTAGTTGACGCCCTCGTCCTTGGCGACCATCACGGACTTGATCGCGGACTCCGGTACGGGCTGGCCGCGCGGCACCTGCTTGGTGATCACGATGGCCTCCTCGCGGTCACCGGCCCGCATCACGAGCAGCGTGGTCCCGAGCGCGCCCAACAGCACCAGCAGCACCGCGAGCGCGGCCAGGGCGGGCTTGCGCTCACGGGACGCCGTGGGCAGCCGCTCACCGCCCGGCGATCCGCCTGCAACACCGCGATTCGCGCCCGCAGCGTTCCGCTCCTGGGTCTTCACGTCACCGCCCCCGCTCCCCGTAAAGCATCAAGTACCTCTAGGTCCCATCAAGTCGGACATGGTCCGGTATTCCGACTAGGGCTAGGCCGAGCAAAATCCACCGCACCGTATCAATGTGCCTCGCCCCCCTCAAGGCGAGCCCTCTGTCATCCCGCACACAAGGACAGAGGTCACACGCCCAAACTCGCTCGCATATCCGTTGGGTGCATCCAACAGCCGGGAGCGCGAATGCAGTTGTGCGGAGTTCGGAATGTAGTTGATACCGCAACTTCCGGCGCGAACACTCAAGATCATCGATCCGTACGTGCTCCGCCCTCCACTAAGGGAATGCCGGGCTCCAGATGAAACACGCTCGCACCCCTCACCCACATTCCCGGCGATGGCGATTCACGCATCCATCACCCGCAAGCGCAAAGCGCGCTAATCCGGACACAACTGGCACCGGCCGTGGCTATCCGCCTGCTTTGGTAGACCTGTTGATGGCATCATCGCCGACTGCATGAGCCGGACCTGCCCCCACCACATCGGAAAGTTGACGATGCGACAGCGAACCTGGCCCCGGGCCACCGCCCTCCTCCTCACCGCCGGCCTGAGCCTGACCGCCTGCGGCTCCGATTCCGGTTCGGGCGACATCAAGGGCACACACAAGGACCCGACCCCGAGCCAGTCGTCAGCCGGCGGAGACCGCCCCAAGTTCGAGACTCCCGGCTTCACGATGCAGTTCGACGGCTGGACGGACAGCGATCCCACAAAGCAGGCGATCCTGAACGACGGCAAGGAACGCGAGCGTTCGCTCCACTCGGCCCTTCTGCAAGACAAGGAACTCGACTCCCTCAAGTTCCACTCAAAGGGGGCCGGCCTCTACATGGGCAAGCACTGGGTGACTCAATTCAGGGATGAAAACCAGACCCTGACGGGGAAGTCGCGGTACTACGACCCCGAAGTCAAGCTGGACGGCAAGAAGTCAGCAGAGCTCAAGTACTGCAACGACACCAGCAAGGGCTTCACGAAGGACCTCAAGACCAAGAAGGTCGACCGGCAGCCCGCCTCTGCGGATGACTACATTCTCTACGAGCACAAGCTTGAGCTGAACAAGCAGGGCGTATGGCAGACGGTCGACACCACCGAGAAGCCAGGGGGATGCAAGCCGTGAGAACCAAGAGCGTTGCGGGGGTCGGTGCGATCACGGTCATACTCAGCCTGTCCTTCCCCACTGCGGCATACGCCGGCTACAAGGACCACAAGACGGAAGGGCGGAACCAAGGCACCGAGCTGAGCGCGTCGGCTCAGACGCAGGTCAAGCTGGACAAGACAGGGGTTCCCGACAAGGGGGCGCCGATCACTCCGGTGGACACGGACTGGACACCACCTGCTTGCTGGTACGAACCGTTCGCCACACCAAAGCAGTTCAAGCACGAGGTCGACAGCTACGAGAAAGAAAAGCGTATCCCGACGCCGTCACTGGGCCTCAACACGAACACGGAGGGCATGAGGCAGCAATACAAGGACAACAAGGATGTCCTTGGAGGGCCAGCCTACAAGAATTACAACCTTGACAAACAAGGCAAGGGAAAGTGGTGGCGAGCAGTAGTCAATCCGAACCGCGCCAAGAATTTCAACTTCTTCAGGGACGGATCGGGGTGCGGCGACCTCATCTTCTGGGCCAAGCCCACTAAGGCGCCCAAGGCCGCAGGCATCTCACCCAAGGTCCTCGCCGGCTACGCCTACGACTCCATCAAGGTGCCGGACACCAAGGTCACCTTGAACCCGAAGGGCAAGAGCACGGTCAACCTGCCCACCTGGATGTGGCTGGACAAGGCCAAGTTCAAGCCCGTCGAGGTCACCGCGACCCTCCCCGGCACGGGGCTCTCCGCCACCACGACCGCCAAGCCCAAGTCGCTCCACCTCGACCCCGGCACCCCGGACGCCAAGGTCTTCCCCTCCACCGGCGAGTGCCCGGTCAACAAGGACGGCACCATCGGCAAGCCCTACACAAAGGGCAACTCCAAGAAGAACCCCCCGTGCGGCGTCACCTACGAGCACGCCACGACCAACGCCCCGCCCCACCAGCTCAAGGCCACGGTCACCTGGGATATCAGCTGGAAGGGCCCCAACAACGAGGGCGGCAACCTCCCCGACGGCGCCTTCGACACCACCCAGAACATCCCGGTCCAAGAGGTCCAGTCCATCAACTGACCACGTAGAACCAGCCACTCGATGAACTTAAAAGGCTCACCGAACACGCGGAGGCAGACGCTGGGCCCGCTCCCCGGCTCCCTCAACTGTTCGTGCCCCCGGAGACCGGAGGCTGGCAGCACCCCTGGCTCCTCAACCGAATCCCACGTTCCACCCCAGGGGAACCAGCCAGGGCTGCTCGGGCTCCGGGCCACCTGGGAGGTTGCCCGAACCGCCTACTCAGCGAATGGGGTCGTAACGAATACAGCGAGCCAACGCGTCCAGGTCGTCCAAGGCCGAGATCAGATGCGCCGGGTCCGTCGTATACGCAAAAAGGTGAGTCTGCCGACCGAGTTGGGGAATGTACCAACCGTACCGCAGAGCCGTGTTCACTCTTCCGTCATCGTCATTGATGACATATCGGAGCACGCGCTTTCCCGATCCAAGGTGCTGCGAAAAAAAATCCTCCACGATCGGTGGCTCCACGGCATTAGGGTCATCGACCCCTGACCACAAGCGAACCTCCGTCTCTGCCTCCTCGGGGCTGAGTTCGCTCACATCAAAGTCTCCGATAGCGACGGGGAGCACTGGATCTGTGGGGTTCGGAAGGTGCGCAAGAATCTCGAAACCCGGATACGCCTTCGGAAAGTGTTCCGCAGCATAAGCCAAAATTTCGGTGAGCACATCAATGTGCTGCGGCGTGGGCTCAGTCGGACTGTCATCCCAGATTACCTTGGCCGCCACATTCGCCCAGGTAGGGATGTCAGGCATCAGGTCTTCTTTTCCCGGAACAGGCCACTCCGTTGGGATATCGACCCATACGGACATGTCCAAATCACTATCGAGATTGAGGAAGACGTCATCCGTGCTCATGTGACCCCTTGACGTTTTCTTCGGCCTCGAGGCCCGTCCAACGGAATGTCATCATCGTTGCATCGAAGAGTTCAGTGACCGCCTCAGTGAACTCACTCTCCGGATCGCCGTCGCCCGCCGTAGAGAAGGAAACGGAGATAAAGCTTCGAGGCGCATACGGCACTGCTAGGGCGTAATCGACATGCCGGGCGGCCAATGGCATGTCCTTTTCCGGTGCGGGCGCTCGAGTATAGGCACGGCGCACCGCGAGCGTGTCAGCCAGCTCCAGGGTCTGAGATTCCGCTCCGTCCACATCTGCGGCTGCCAGCCTGGCCAATATCACCTCGGGCCCCGGATCTTCTTCCGTGGTAGAGAACTCGGCGACGACGAACGAGGCAGCCAGCGGAATACCGTAACGTGGCCTGCTCGACTCCACAGGAACATAGAGGTCGATTCCATTGGCGTCCTGGGCGGCCTTCACTTGCTGCTCGATGGCCCGACGCACCCTTATCCGGTAGGACATACCCTGGTCTTTTGGGATTTCGGGAGGCAATTCCTTGAGTCGGGAGAACAACAGCGCATCGAGCGCCTCGCCGGTTCCCGCTCGCAGGGGGATTCTGATCCAGTCCGGGGGGAGGGTAATCAGGTAGCCGGTAGGATACTCCCTGGCACCCCTCTTCTCGGAGGTGTTCATGACGCGGCGGCCTCGCCCTCTAGATCCATTCGTCGCTTGACAGAACGCCGCTTTGCGATAGTAGCCACGACCGGTGCAACCCACGGAATCCAGAGCAAACCCATCACGAAAAGCTGCACCACAGCAATCGTGTTGACAATCCCGCCAACCCAGAAATATGTGAGCACATTGCTTTCCCAGCCTCGAGAGCGCTGCACGAAGTACATCCCGAGCCAGATTGCAATCTGCCCCAGACCGACGACCACTGAAACCCACGTATAGTGGATATTCTGCCACAGATCCTTATCGACATTCAGTAGCTGGCCAACGATGCCACCGATAACGATGTATGCGAGCACCGCCACCAAGGGAAGCATCCCCCCATAACGCACCAATCGCTCTCCACGGCGCAATACCGGATCGTCGTCAGGGTTATGGATCGGAATGAGCAAGAGGTCTCCTTGATAGCGCCATGAATGATGCGCAGCAATGAATGTCAGTATCCGACCGCGAATGGCTCATCGAATTGACTCTTCCACTGCACGTAACCTTCAGAATATGGCTTGTTCGGTGCCGCATCGCTGGGACCCAGCCCTCTCGGCACTACGCCGAGAGACGTGCCCGCAGCCCAGCTTCCCGTATTGACCGTTTGGAGCGCGCCCGTAGGGGCACTGGCGTTCTGGACTGCAGAGGAGTCCGGGTACGCACCACGCATGCGGTTGATGTCGTTCACACCAGCCGCGAAGTCGGTGTCGCCCCCGTAACGAAGGGCATCACGCTTAGTCGCCTGGGTTGTCCTCTGGAACTCATTCATCGTACCCCTGGCACGTGCCTCAAGGGCCCGCCTACCGATCTTGCCATGCAGGTCCGCGGCCCTGGCCTTTACCGAGGCAGGGACATCGCTGCGATTTTGCAGCGACTTGAGCACGTCGAGCTTGGAGCCACCTCGGCTGTTTCGCAGCACCTCGCGCCCCGCTCTCGACCCGGACTGAGTGCTGGCAGCAGCCTTGGTCGATGCTTGGGTCGCCTTGAGCGCGGAACCCGCGGCCCTACCGGCCCCCATGGTGGCGATCGCGAGGACATCCAAGCCGACGGAATACCAACTGCCATGTCCAGTAGCCAGGGCCAGCACGTCCTTGGCCGCGATCGCAAAGGTGATCGCAGTAGCGAGACCGACAAGCCAACCTGCTGGGGTACAGAAGAGCGCTACTACGCCGATGACCATGGCAACTATGCCCGCCACTTCAAAGGCGATCTTGACCCACTTGTTGTTGACGACCGCCCCAACGCCGTCCTTGAAGTTCTCCCAGGCGCTGTCCTTGACCACGTCGCCGATCGCGTCGTCGATCTGCCCCGCGTAGTGTCCAGCCCGCTCGTTGTATCTGGACTGGAGCTTGGCCAGGGGGTCTTCTTCCATCCCGGAGCCGGGGGACTTGGGCCCCTTGTCTCCCTCTTCGCCCTTGGTCTTCTTCTCGTCGTGCGCCTGCCGCCAGAGCCTGTTGGCCTCGCGTTGGAAGTCCTCGAGTTCGTCCGCCCAGCCCAGCAGGGGGCCCTGATTCTGCCCCTTGATCCCGGCGACGTCCTCGTAGCGGCCGGCGACCTCGCGCAGGCGCTTCTCCAGGCCGCCCGCCTTCTCCTTCAGCTCGTCCGCGTAGTTGCCCTTGAGGCCTTCCCCCTGGGCCATGGTCTTCATCGCGCGTGACTGCTCGCGGAGCGTCTCGGCGGTCCGGCGCATCTTGGCGACCTCTTCGCGGATGGCCGCCGGGTCGCCAGGGGTCGGATCGTCCTCGCAGAGCGGCTGCCAGTCCCTCCGGCGCTTCCCCCCGGCCATCAACTACCGCCCTTTCCTGAGTTCTTGCCCTTCTCATCGGGCTTGTCCGCAGCCCGGAATCGCTGCTTGGCCTTCCGCACCTTGTCGTATGTGGCGCCGATATCCTTGAGGAGCTGATTCCGGTAGTTGTCCCAGTTGTCTACGAATGAGCCCATCTTGTCTCGGATCTGAACAGCGCCCCAGATGTCACTGACATCGTCCTTGTGTCCTTCCATGTTCTGGAACACTTTGCGCAGATCATCGAGTTGCTTCTCGGACTTCTTCAACAGCTCGTAATCGACCTTGAGATCAACCACGTGTGATGCTCCTTGACGGGTAGCGATCCAGGTTCTCCGGGTGTTCTCGTCCTCGGCTGGACCCGCAGCTCCCTGCGACCTTTCGCGATGCACGACCTCCAGGCGGAAGCCGAGATTCGAGTAAGCACATCACCGGGCACGTCACACAAGCCGCGGCGGAGTCGGTCGGCTCCGCCGCGGCCTATCACTCGCGCCCCGGCGGGGCTCAGCCCTTGCCGGGCTTGTCCGCCTGCTGGAACCGCTCCACCGACTGGTCGAGGGACTTGCTGAGATCATCGAGAGCGTCGTTGGTCTTGGACATGCCCTGCTTGAAGTCCTCGAAGTCCTCGTGGAACTTCTTCGAGGAATGCTGGGTCACGAAGCCTTCGGAGAGCAGCTGGTCGATGAACTGCTTCATCTTGGCCAGCTTGTTGTCAATGCTCTCCTTGTCCTTTCGCATCTTGTCCGCGACCGTCTTCATCTCCTGGTAGTCGATCGCGATGTCGCCCTTGTTGTACTTACCCACGCTTCGCTCTCCTCCTGCTTGTCGGCGCCGCGGGCACCTTCCCCCGTGGCAAAACTCAAGGCGGGTGATGCGATAATCCCCCGTACTAACGAACCCTAGGGTGTCATGGACCGCTGGAGCAGATCCACAAGTATGCGATCCAGGGCGGTCCGCGGACCGGTACACGGCATCGCCCGGCGCCCTGAGTGAGGCCAAGCGTCCGCTGCCGCCCCCGTGTTGACCACTCCATACGCCAGAGGTCCGACGAGGCCTCGGCTCTGGAGGCCGAGGAGGATCCCGTGCGCCTGAACCTGACCGTCGTCGATCCGCTCGCCGGCAGCAGCGCCGACCTCGTACTCGATGCCGCGCCCGAGTCACGTATGAGCGATGTGGCACGAGAGCTTTCCCGCTGTGCGGTTGGCGGAAGCGGGGCCCCCGACCCGAACACGAGTGGCGGCGCACAAGTCATTCCCATGGTCCGGCCAGGCGCTCCGAACGCCGTGGACCTGTCAGCGCCCGCCCTCTACGTCGACGGGACGCACGTCGACCCTGCGATGGCCGTGGCTGCCTCGCCGCTCAGGGACGGTGCCGTGGTCAGCCTCCACGACCCCGTCGGCAGCCTGCCGGGCGAGCCGTTCGGGCTGGCCGAACTGCGCGTCGCGGGCGGCCCCCAGGCAGGCGCGGTGCACCGCCTCGGCCCCGGCCGCTACGACATCGGCCGCAGCCCCGCCTGCCCCATTCGCATCGACGAACCGGAGATGCCCGAGCGTGCACTGGGCCTCTCCATCGCCCCGGACGGGACATGCAGCGTCTTGGTGTACGGAGACGAGGAGGCCAAGAAGAAGGTACGTGTCGACGGAAAGCCACTCGAGACGGACGAACTGCCCCTCGGTGCGCAGCTCGCCGTCGGCAACACGCTTCTCGAAGTCGCCCGGTACACCCCGCCCGACGCTGCGCTGAAGTGGTCCGAAGACGGCGCGGGCCTCGATTACAACCGGCCTCCCCGGCTGCGCCCGCCCCAGCGCCCGACCCGTTTCACCCTGCCCTCACCCCCCGGCGAATTCGAAGCTCGCCCCCTGCCGTGGCTGATGGCGCTCTCCCCGCTCGTGATGGCCGTCACCATGGCGCTGGTGATGGGGCGCTGGTACTACCTGATCATGGCGGTGCTGAGCCCGCTGATCTTCTTCGCCAACCACTATTACGACAAGCGCCACGGCAGAAAGTCACACACCAAACAGCTCAAGGAGTACAACGAGCACAAGGAGCGCATCGAGCGTGACGCCCAGGAAGCCCTCGTGCTGGAGCGGCTGGACCGGCGTCACAGCCACCCGGATCCGGGCACTGTGCTCTCCGTCGGCTCGGGCCCGCGTACCCGCTTGTGGGAGCGGCGTCGCTCGGACGAGGACCACCTGCTTCTGCGGTTCGGCACGGGGAAGCTGCCCTCGACCGTCGTGCTCGACGACCCGGAGCGGGACGATCACAAGCGGCAGGTGACCTGGAACATCCAGGACACCGCGGTCACCCTGAGCCTGGCCGAGCTGGGGGTCGTCGGCCTCGCCGGCCCCGATGACACGCCGCAGTCGCTCGCACGGTGGGTGGTTGCGCAGAGCGCAGTGCTGCACAGCCCTCTGGACGTGCAGTTCTACGTGCTCACCGACGCGGAGGGCCGGGAGGGCTGGGAGTGGGTGCGCTGGCTGCCGCACACCGGCCCGTCCGGCGGCCACGACACCAATGTGCTCCTCGGCAACGATGCCGAGACCGTGGGCGCGCGCATCGGCGAACTCGTCCAGATCCTGGACGCCCGGAAGAAGGCGGCCGAGGAGAACAAGGCAGGCCGTGGCGACAAGCCCTCCTTCGCGGACCCGGACATCGTGGTCGTCTGGGACGGTTCGCGCCGGCTGCGCTCCATGCCGGGTGTGGTGCGCCTCTTCCAGGAGGGGCCGACCTACTCGATGTACGCGGTCTGTGTCGATGCCGAGGAGCGCTTCCTTCCCAGCGAATGCAAGGGCGTCGTCGTCGCGGAGCCGCGCACCGGGGAGCACGCTGAGCACGAGAAGGACGACTCTGCCTCCGAGCCGGCGAAGGACGAGAACGGAAGCAGCAAGAAGAAGACGCGGCGGGAACGGCGGCGGGAGGGACGCTCGGACAGCACGAAGCACTCCGGTAAGCAGCAGGTCGGCGCAGCCGCCACGCATCCGCCCCTGCCGTACGGCGCCTTCCCCTCGTTCGACGCTTGGGGCGCCTCCGCCGCCTCTGCCCCGGCCGAGCAGACCGAGGCGGGCGAGCCCCTCCTACGGCTGCGGGTGGAGCAGGTCCGTGAGGCCCGGATCATGGGCGTACGACCGGACTTCGTTTCGCCGTCCTGGTGTACCCGCGTGGCGCGCGCACTGTCGCCGCTGCGGGACATCAGCGGCGAAACCGAGGACGCGGCGCTGCCCGCCTCGAGCAGGCTGCTCGACGTCATCGAGATGGAGCCACCGACGGGCGAGGCGGTGAGCGCCCGTTGGCAGCTCGGCGGGCAGTCGACCGTCGCGGTCGTCGGGGAGTCGTACGACGGTCCCTTCGGCATCGACATCCGCAAGGACGGCCCGCACGGGCTGATCGCAGGCACCACGGGTTCCGGCAAGTCCGAACTGCTGCAGACGATCGTCGCCGCGCTCGCGGTGGCCAATACGCCGGAGAACATGACGTTCGTCCTCGTCGACTACAAGGGCGGCTCGGCGTTCAAGGACTGCGTGAACCTGCCGCACACCGTCGGCATGGTCACCGACCTGGACGCCCATCTCGTGGAGCGCGCACTGGAGTCACTCGGCGCGGAGCTGCACCGCCGCGAGAAGATCCTCGCGGCGGCCGACGCCAAGGACATCGAGGACTACCAGGACCTGGTACGCCGCGACCCGTCCCATCAACCGGTGCCCCGGCTGTTGCTGGTCATCGACGAATTCGCGTCCATGGTGCGGGACCTGCCCGACTTCGTGACGGGGCTGGTCAACATCGCACAACGTGGCCGGTCGCTGGGCATTCACCTCATGCTCGCCACCCAGCGGCCCAGCGGTGTGGTGTCCTCGGAGATCCGCGCCAACACCAACCTGCGCATCGCCCTGCGGGTGACGGACGGCGCGGAGTCCGCCGACGTCATCGACTCCCCCGAAGCAGGCAACATCTCCAAGAACACTCCGGGCCGGGCCTATGTGCGCACCGGTGCCGCCTCGCTCATTCCCTTCCAGTCGGGACGTGTCGGAGGACGGCGGCCAGGCGCAGAGAATCCGCAGGCCACCGCGCCGTGGGCAGGGCTGCTGGGCTGGCACGAGCTCGGCAGGGCCCAGGTGAACCGACCGCCGTCGGAGGCGCCGGAAGAGGAGGAGATCACCGACCTGAAGGTCCTCGTCGACGCTGTGCGCGAGGCCAACTCACGGCTCGGGATTCCCCGTCAGCACAGTCCTTGGCTGCCCGCTCTCGGAGAGACCGTGCTGCTGGACGAGCTCGACAGCGGCGCGGGCGCGGGCCAGCTCCCTCCGGCTCCGTACGGCATCGAGGACCTTCCCGCCAGCCAGGCGCGTCGCCCCGTCGTGATCGACTTCGCGACCTTCGGGCATCTGCTGTTCGCGGGCGCGCCGCGCAGCGGCCGCTCCCAAGTCCTGCGCACCATCGCCGGTTCCCTCGCTCGCACACATTCCTGCGCCGACGTGCACATCTACGGGATCGACTGCGGCAACGGGGCGCTCAACGCGTTCACCAAGCTGCCGCACTGTGGGGCCGTCATCGGGCGGAACCAGACCGAGCGCGCCGTGCGCTTCATCAACAGGATGAGCGGCGAGACCACACGGCGCCAGGAACTGCTCGCCGAGCACGGCTTCGCCGACATCGGTGAGCAGCGCGGAGCGGCGCCCGAGGACGAGCGTCTCCCGCACATCGTGATCTTCCTTGACCGCTGGGAGGGCTGGCTGCCCACTCTGGGCGAGATGAACCACGGAGAGCTGACAGACGAGCTCACCACGCTGATGCGAGAGGGTGCGAGCGTCGGCATCCACCTGGTCATCGCGGGTGACCGCCAGCTCTTCGCGGGCCGGATCAGCTCGCTCACCGAAGACAAGTACGCGCTGCGGCTGGCCGATCGCGGCGACTTCTCCCTGATCGACATCGCCGCGCGCAAGGTTCCGGACGAGATCCCGCCGGGCCGCGGTTTCTACAGCGAGACGGCAACGGAGACCCAGTTCGCCCTGCTCAGCGAGGACGCCTCGGGGCAGGGGCAGAACGCGGCGCTGGCCGCGATCGGTGAGGCGGCCGCTCAGCGCGACGCGGAGGTTGCGCCCTCTCGGCGGCCGTTCCGCGTCGACTCGCTGCCCAGCCGGATCTCGTTCGCGGACGCGTGGGAACTGCGCGACGCGGAGGCCGCCCGGTCTCCGCTGTGGAGCTTGATCGGTGTGGGCGGCGACCAGCTCACCGGTTTCGGCCCCGACCTCTCGCAGGGGATTCCCAGCTTCGTGATCGCGGGACCGTCCCGTTCGGGGCGCAGCACGGTGCTGATAAACGTGGCCCGCACCTACCTCGCTCGCGGCGTACGGCTCGTCGTGGCCGCGCCTCGCAGTTCGCCGTTGCGGGAACTGCAGGGCCAGGAAGGGGTGCTGGAGGTCTTCACCGAGGACGAGATCGAGGACGACGAGCTGACGGGAGCCGTCGAGAGCGCCTCCCCCGAGCAGCCGATCGTGATCGTCATCGACGACGGGGAGATGCTCCGGGACTGTGACGCCGAGGACGAGTTCAAGAAGCTCATCCAGACCGGCTCCGAACGCGGTATCGGCATCGTCATCGCCGGCGACGAGGAGGATGTCTGCTCGGGCTTCAGCGGCTGGCAGGCCGACCTCCGCAAGGGCAAGCGCGGCATCCTTCTCTCTCCGCAGGACTCCTCCAGTGGAGAGCTCATCGGCGTCCGGATCTCCCGTGGTTCTGTCGGAGGCCCGGTAGTGCCTGGCAAGGGTCTGATGCACCTGGGCGACGGTGAGCCGTTCACCGTGACGGTGCCGATGTGACCGGACCCGCAGCCCGGCGAGGGGCCCGGGGTATCCCGGGCCCCTCGTCTCACACCGCCGGAAGCCCGTAAAGCTCCGTCCCATGACGGGCGATGAGGCGGTCACCGGCGCGGACGATGTGCCAGGGCCCCGTCGCATCCGTGCTGTCGGTGAAGGTCCAGCGGTGCTTGCCGTCCTTGGCCCGGAAGGCGGTGACTCCCCGGTCCAGGCTGGAGGCCACATAGATGGTGTCGCCGTGCCGGCGCATTTCGTCGCCGCCCCGGGTGGAGGGCAGCTCTTCCCGCATCCACAGCTTTCTGCCGCTGTGCGGGTCCACCGCCCACAGTCCGTTGTCGAAGTCGAAGACGTAGAGCCTTCCGTCGAAGAGGCTGGGCCGGCGGAACCCGCGGCGGCCGGCGGGCTTCAGCTCCCATTTGGGTTTGCCCGTGCGCAGGTCGTAGGCGCGCAGTGTGCTGCCGTCGACGAGGAGTGTGCCGCCCGGGACGATCGTGGGGTTGGCCGGTGAGTACGTGCTGCCGAGGCGCTTGGTCCACAGCTGGCGCCCGTGGGCCGTCTCACGGACGGTGACGTTGATGTCGTCGGCGTAGACGAGGTGGCCGGGGGAGGCCAGAACGCGCAGGTTGTCCCATGAGCGGGTGCCCTTGTCCCGTACCTCGTGCCAGAGCTTCTTCCGGGTCTTCAGGTCGATCGCGCAGATGGCGTTGGTGTCGTCGCCGGAGCCCGGGGACTCGACGTCGGCGAGCGCGAAGAGCAGCTTGCCGTCCGTGGCGAGCGGGGCTTCCGCCTCCAGCCTCCCGGGGAGCCGGGCGCGCCACACCTCGCGGTGGGTCCGGGAGTCGATGCCGACCAGAGCGCCGTCGTACTCGCCGCTCCCGAAGTAGAGGACTCCGCCCGAGGCCACCATCGCGTTGCCGTCCGGCGCGGTGAGCCCCTTCTGCCAGGTCCGCTTGCCGGTGCGGACGTCGAAAGCGCGGACCGGATCACCGGCCACGTAGAAGGAGTCGTCCTGTACCAGCAGCTCCGTGTCATAGGGGTCGCCGGCGTCGCCGAGGGACTTGTGCCACAGGGGCTGCGGGGCGACGCCGGGAGGCGGGGTGGTGAAGGTGTCGCCGCGGGCGGGCCGCTTTCCGTCGTCGGAGTCGGAGCCGGAGCCGGACGCGGACACCACTGCCACGGTGGTCCCGGCCGCGGCTCCCGCGGCCGCCAGCGCGATCCCCATGAAGGCCCGGCGTGACGGGCGCTTCGCGGTTCCGGCCTGACCGGTCGCGGGGGCGTCCCCCGTGCCTGCCGTCGCCGGACCGTCGGCCCTCCCGAGGTGCGCCGACCCGTCGGCCCTCCCGAGGTGCATCGTGCCCGTGGCAGCGGGGCCGGTGCCGTTCCCGTACGGCGCCGGCGGCGGCCCGAATTCGCCGGACTGCTGCGCTGAGGCTGGTGGTTGGTCACCCGGTGGAGTGTCCAGGTCCAGCAGCGCCGCCGCGCTGGTGGCGATGGTGGAGGAGACCGTGCCGGGGAGCCAGTCGGTGAAGGCGTTGTCCAGGGAGACGGAGGTGCCGCCGGGCGTGAGGCTCTCCAGCACCCGCGCCGGGTCCGGGCGTTCGGCCGGGTCCTTCGCGAGGCAGGCGCGGATCGCGGCGAGCAGGGGCTCAGGGGCGCCGGTCAGGTCGGGCTCCTCGTGGACGACCTGGTACAGCAGAGCCGCCGGTGCGCCCCGCCCGAACACGTGCCGCCCGGTCGCCGCGTAGCCGAGGACCGCGCCGAGCGAGAACACGTCGCCCGGCTGCCCGACCTCCTGGCCCTGCGCCTGTTCGGGAGACATGTAGCCCGGCGAGCCGACCACCGCTCCGGTCCTGGTCATCCGGTCGCCGTCCACGGCGCGTGCGATGCCGAAGTCGATGACGCGGGGCCCGTCGGCCGCCAGCAGCACGTTGGAGGGCTTCAGGTCGCGGTGCACCAGGCCGGCCGCGTGCACCTCCTGGAGCGCGGTCGCGAGACCGCAGCCCAGCGCGCGTACGGTGCGCTCCGGCAGCGGGCCGTGCCGCGCGACCACCGAGTCCAGCGCGGGGCCCGCGACATAGGCGGTGGCGAGCCAGGGCACCGGCACGTCCGCACCGGCCGCGGCGTCCACGACGGGCGCCGTGAAGCGTCCGGAGACCGCGCGCGCCACCTCCGTCTCCTGCAGGAATCTGCGCCGGAACTCCGCGTCTTCGGCCAGTTCGGCGCGCACCGCCTTGACCGCGACCGTGCGTCCGCCGGGCGACCTGGCCAGATACACCCGGCCCATGCCGCCGGCCCCCAGGCGCCGCAGGAGCCGGTAACTGCCGAGCTGCCGTGGGTCGTCCGTGTGCAGCGGCTCCATGCCGAGTGCCCTCCCGTGTGGTCTGCCGTACGCGCCGTGGTCCGCGTCCGAGGACGCGTACGTCCCGTTTCTGCGCCTCACCGCCCCCAGAGGACGCACAGGCCACTCAACCACAGGGCCGTTTCCCCGACTTCGGCCTGAGTACCCTCGCCTCCCCCACCGCCCCGCCTACTCACCCGCACCCCCGCACCGCCCCCGATGCCGGGCCGCGCCCCGCACGGCACCGTGATGGGGGCGGGAGCCGGCCCGTCGTACGCGACCGGGCCGCCCCACCCCCCAGGGCCGGACGAGTGGGCTTACGTGTGGTGAGGGGTGCGGGTGTGCAGACAGTTCGCAGGACGACTGTGAGGGGAAAGCGGCGATGACTGTTCGCACGGTGGGGCGCCGGGCGCGGGGGCTGGTGCTGCGCACCGCCGGCCGGGCCGCGGCGGGGGTGCGCACCGGGCTCGGGCACGGGTTCGGCAGCGGCGTGATGGCCGACTACGCGTACCGCGCCGTACCGCAGCCGCACCCGCTCCTGCCGCTCCTCGGCAGACTGGCCGACCGGCGCTTCCTGGAGCAGCCGTGCTGGAGCGCGCTGCGTTCCCGGCGGGACCTGCTGGGGCGGGTGCTGCGCGAGGAGATCGCCTGCAGGGGCGGGGAGATCCGGGTGCTGGACGTGGCCTCGGGCCCCGGGCGGTATCTGCTCGACCTCCTCGTGGAGGAGCAGCCCGGCGGGCAGCTCCGGGTGGTGTGCCGGGACCTCGCTCCGGAGTCGCTGCGGGCCGGGCGGCGGCTGGCGCTGCGCTGCGGGCTGCCGGAGGACTCCGTCACGTACGAGCGGGGCGACGCGCTCGACCCCGCGCCGCTGCCCGGCGGCGCCGCGCCGGACATCGTGATCGCCTCCGGGCTGTACGAGCTGGTGCCGGACGACGAGGCGGTGCGGGAGTCGCTGGAGCGGCTGCGCGGGATGCTCGCGCCGGACGGGGTGCTGCTGTTCACCACGCGGCTGCGGCACGCGGAGCCCGATTTCGCCGCGCTGGCCGGGCGCGACGGCGACCCCGCGCCGGTCTGCCGGACCCTGGAGGACATGGAGGGCTGGGCCGAGAAGGCGGGCTTCGGCTCCGGCGCGGTGCGCAGTGAGCGGGAGGGCACGGGGCACTTCGCGGTCACCCGGTGCACGCGCACGGAGTGCTGAGCGGGGGACGGAACCCCCGGAACCGGGCACGAGGGCCCCCGGGCCACCGCGTTAGGGTGTCAGGGAAGCGTCAAGATCCATCCGGCTTTCCCCCCGGCGTGTGGTCGCCGGCGCTGAGGGCGTGCCGGGAAGTCTGGTCGGCGGACCGATCAGCCTGCCCAGACACACCCGGAGCGCCCCCGCATGACCCCCTCCGCACCGCGGCCCCGCCGCCTCTTCGCCCGGCCCTCCGCCCGGGAGCGGAGACACCTCACCGACGTGCTCCGCACAGAGACGGCGGGCGGCATGGTGCTGCTCGTCGCCGCCGTACTGGCGCTGGCCTGCGCGAACCTGCCGGTCCTCAGCCAGTGGTACGCGGCCGTGCGGGACTTCCACTTCGGCCTCCCTTCGCTCGGGCTCGATCTGTCCGTGGCGCACTGGGCGTCCGACGGCGTGCTGACCGTGTTCTTCTTCGTGGCCGGCATCGAGCTGAAGCGCGAACTGGTGGCGGGCGAGCTGCGCAAGCCAGCGGCCGCGGCGCTGCCGGTGGTGGCGGCGCTGTGCGGGATGGCGGTGCCCGCGCTGTTCTACGCGGGGACGGCCTTCGCGGGGGACGGCGAGCTGAACGGCTGGGCCGTGCCGATGGCCACCGACATCGCCTTCGCGCTCGGCGTGCTCGCGGTGATCGGCACCAACCTGCCGTCCGGGATCAGGGCGTTCCTGCTCACCCTCGCCATCGTCGACGACCTGGGCGCGATCCTGGTGATCGCGGTCTTCTACACCTCGGGGCTCAACTGGTGGGCGCTGGCGGGCGCGTTCGCCGGCCTGGTGCTCTTCCGGGTGCTGCACGTCGATCTGCGGGTGCGCGGCTGGTACGTGTACGTGCCGTTGGCGCTGGTCATCTGGGCGCTGATGTACAACAGCGGCGTGCACGCGACCATCTCCGGAGTGGCGATGGGCATGCTTCTGCGGGTGCTGCCTGACCGGAAGAAGGACGGGAGCAGCGACGAGAGCCGCGACGGGGACGACGGCGAGAACGGAGCCGGCCCCGACCCCGAGCAGGACGCGCCCTCCGTCGCGGAGCGGGTCGAGCATCTGGTGCGGCCGCTGTCCGCCGGGGTGGCGGTGCCGCTCTTCGCCTTCTTCTCCGCCGGGGTCGCGGTGTCGGGGCCCGCGCTCGCCGGGACCTTCCGGCAGCCGGAGGCGCTGGGGGTCGTGGTGGGCCTGTTCGCGGGCAAGTTCCTGGGGGTCTTCGGCGGTACGTATCTGACCGCGCGCTTCACCCGCGCCCGCCTCAGCGACGATCTGACCTGGCCCGACCTTGCCGGGGTCGCCATGCTCGCGGGGATCGGCTTCACCGTCTCGCTGCTGGTGACGGAGCTGGCCTTCGACGACGCGGGGACGACCGAGCACGTGAAGGCCGCGGTGCTGATCGGTTCCCTGCTCTCGGCGCTGGTCGCGTGCGTGCTGCTCAAGCTGCGGGACGCCAAGTACCGGGCGCTGTGCGAGGAGGAGACACGGGACGAGGACGCCGACTCCGTACCCGACATCGACCAGCCGGAGGACTCCCTGCGGCGCCCGGCCGAGGCGGCACGGCGCACGGCGGAGCGGGAAGACCCGAGCACCTGACCCCTCACTTCCCGGCCGGCGCCAGCCGCAGCCGCAGGAAGCGCGGCCGGTAGAGGGACACGTCGCGGTGGATGGCCGAGGTGTCGTCCAGCACGTTCACGTCGTAGCTCATCAGCAGCGAGTCGCCGCCCGAGCCGCCCGCGCCCGTGGCGCCCACGGCGCCTGTGCCGAACTCCCCGTGCCCCTGCGGGTTGTAGGGGACGGCGCCCGCCTGCTGTCCGCCCTTCGGCAGCGGCGGCTTCGCCACGCGTGAGGGTCCGTGCCAGGGGCCTGTCGGGCCGCAGGACCAGTACGAGGCGACGTCCGACATGCCCTGTCCGTGCGGGCCGCCCGCGTCCATGGTCAGCAGCAGCCAGCTCCCGGTGCCGGCGTCGCGGACCACCGAATAGGTGCCGGTGGCGCCGCGCTGCGAGGTGCCGCCGACGAGTATCGGGCGCGAGCGGTCCGGATCGCGCTGCCAGCCCCCGTGGTGCCGGCCCGCCCAGAACCGCCAGGCGCCGGGCTCGCTCAGCCTGCCCTCCGGCACCCGCGCGAGGTGTGCGCGGGACGCCTGACCGCGCACGCTGCCCTCGTCAGCGCCGTACACGTACGTCCAGCCGTCGTGGGTGACGGCCGACGTCCCGTACAGCACGCGGTGTTCCAGCTTCGGCTGGTCTGTGGCGGAGTGCACCGTGCGCACGCTCTCCACGCGCAGGTCGGGCAGCGAGAGCGTGGCGACCTCGGTGGCGCGCGGCACCCCGAACACCCAGGGCCCCGAGCCCGCTTCGCGCTGCCAGAGCAGCACCCGTACGACCTTCTCCGAGCTGCCGGGGGCGCGCGGTTCCACCACGGCCTGCACGGGCCAGTGCCAGATCTCCCGGCCGTCGGCGGTGGCGGAGCCGGGGAACAGCGCGGAGGGGCGGCCGCCCGCCGAGCCCAGGAGGGTGCGCTCGATGCGCCCCTGAGGGGACATCACCAGCCCGGCGTTGCGCACCCATACGGGATTGCCGTTACGGGTGCGGCCCCCGTGCACCTGGTCCAGGAAGGTGTCGGCCGACATCCACAGGGTGCGCCCGTCGGGGAGGCGGACGGAGCGGGTGCCGTCGCCGCCGGTCCAGTCGTCGAGCCGCCCGTTGTCGTCCCCGTAGCGCGCGAACTCCTCCGTCATGGCGGGGTCCTGGCGCCAGCCCACCGCGCGCACCCCCTCGCAGGAGGGGCCCTTGCCCTCCTCGCCGCCCTCGTCGCCCGGCACGACGAGCAGCGCGGCGAGCACCGCCAGGCCGATGAGCAGGCCGATCCCCGCGCCGCGACGCCTCCGCACGCGCGCACCGCGCGGCCTGTGCTCCTCCATGGGCGCCACCCTAGGAACAGTCCGTCCCCTCTGTCCTGGCCCTTACGGGTTCGGGAGCCCTTACGGGGCCGTGCGGGCGGTAGTTCGTACCGGTGCGCGCGTGGTGCGGCGGGGCCCCGCGCGGCGCTCCTTACCTTGAGCGCATGTCCATCGCCATGAGAACCGCCGCGGCCACAGCCGTGGCCGCAGCGATCGCCGCGACGACGGCGTTCGCCCCCTCCCCCACCTCCGTGACCGTCACCCAGGGCGTCTTCCAGTCCCCCGCACACAACGCCAGGTCCGCGGCCGTCACGTACGACCGCGCCGCCGTACCGGAGTTCAGCCGCATCCAGGTCACCCAGCGCACCCACGGGGGCCGCGCGGGCAACGGCGGTACGCAGGTCGGCCTCCGGGTGCACGAGCTCCAGCCGAACCGCGCCTTCGGTGCGCACGTGCACTCCGAAGCCTGCGGCGCCAAGCCGGACGCCTCGGGCCCGCACTACCAGAACCGCAAGGACCCGGCGGCCGCGCACGGCAAGCCGTCCACGAATCCCGCGTACGCGAACCCGCGCAACGAGGTGTGGCTCGACCTGCGTACCGACCCGAACGGGAACGGCCGCAGCTCGGCGGACGTCAACTGGCGCTTCCGTCCTGGCCAGGCCAAGTCGGTCGTGCTGCACGCGCACCGCACGCACACGGGGCCAGGGCAAGCGGGCGAGGCCGGCGACCGGCTGGCCTGCGTGAACGTCGGCTTCAAGCACTGAGCGCAGGCAGTACAGCACACACGACGCCGCTGGACGGCCCGGCCCTCCGCCGCCCTTGCGGGACTCGGCTCAGCCGTCCTTGCGGGACTCGGTCCGGGTGCGCGGGTTGACCGCCCCCGCCAGGTCGTCCAGCGCGTCGGCGAGCAGGTCGGCGGTGCGCAGCGCCACGGGCGGGGGCTCCTCCACGCGGTCCCACCAGCGCTGGAGCGCCTCGTGCACGGGGGCCCAGTCCACCGCGCCGCCCTCGCGCACCGCGCGGGCCGCCTCCTCGACCGAGGGACCGAAGGTCGCGGCGAAGTCCTCCGCGTCCGGGTCGGGTTCGGCGGTGCGGCCCGGCAGGTGAGGCTCCAGCAGCATGGTCACCCGGCCCATCGTGAGCATCGCCGACTGCGCCTCGGCCGCCGCGCGGTGCGAGAGGCGGCCGCGGTGGCGCACCGGCTCCGCGTCGGCGCGCGAGAGCATCTGGTCCCACTCCTGGCGCGCGGCGCGCTGGTCCAGCAGCGCCTCCCGCACCTGCCGCGAGGTGCCGCCCGCGGGGTCGGCGAAGCGGTCGAGCACGGCGACGGCGTACCGCCCGTTCGCCGCGAGCCAGTCGGCCAGGCGGTCCCTGAGCTGGGGCGTCTCCCACGCGGGGTAGACCGCGTAGCTGAGCATCGCGAGCACTCCGCCGAGCGCGGTCAGGCCGATCCGCTCCACGGCGGTCTGCGACCACACCGAGCCCGCGATGCCGAGCAGGAAGACCACGTACGCGCCGATGCACGCCGAGCTGATCGCGTAACCCGCCTTCATCAGCAGGTAGTTGAGGCCCAGGCAGAGCACGGCGAGGCCCGCGCTGGCCCAGGCGCCGGGGGCGAGCAGCGCGGTGGCGGCGGCGCCGATCGCCACGCCGACCAGGGTCCCGGCGAAGCGGGCCACCCCGCGTTCGAAGGTGCGGGAGAAGTCGGGGCGCAGCACCATCACCGCGGTCAGCGCG
The DNA here is from genome assembly GCF_039605595.1 of Streptomyces odontomachicola. NCBI lineage: Bacteria > Bacillati > Actinomycetota > Actinomycetes > Kitasatosporales > Streptomycetaceae > Streptomyces > Streptomyces odontomachicola. The sequence goes on along the minus strand of NZ_JBCFOK010000021.1, from coordinate 15,127 downwards.
ATCCAGTAGCCGTGCTCGGGCGGCAGCAGCTTGCCGATGATCCAGCCCAGCGTCGTGACGGCGCAGGTGCGCAGCGCGTGCCGGAAGATGGGCGAGGAGAGCCGGAATTCCCGGCGGTACGCGCGCATCGCGACGGGGATCATGCCGGCGAGGGTCGGCCTGTAGAGGTGCCGGGGACGGCGTACGGCGCGGTGCGAACCGGTCGTCGAGCCGTCGGCCGAACCGTTGGCCGAGCCCTCGGCCGAGGCGCCCTCGGCGGGCGCGGCGCCCTTGGGCGGGAGCGGGATGGAGCCCGTGGTCTCGCTGCTGTCGAAGCGGCCTGCGCCGCCGACGCTGCCGGTGTTCCTGGGCTTCCCGCCGTCGCCGGCCTTGCCATTGCTGCCGCTGGACCCGTCGCCGTGGCCGCCCTTCTCGTTCTTGCCCAGCTTGCGGAGTCCGCCGGTCGCGGTGAGGTCGATGCCCGAGGTCTCCGAGAGCGTGTGCCAAGCGCTGCGCTGCGGGATCGGGTTGGGGAGCACGGGGTTGGGCCTGGTCACCTCGACCGGCTCCTCCGCCGCGTCCACCGCGTCGTCGGTGAGCGCGATCAGCCGCATCGCGGCGCGCCGCGCGGGGCCGCTGAGCACCGGTCCGGACTCCGGCACCTGGAGCACGTTCAGCGCCTCCTCGGGGACCCTGACCCGCTCGCCGTGCCGGATGGCGTGCGCGGTGGCGTCCAGCACGGTGGCAGCGGCGGCGAGGAGTTCCCTGACCCGGTCGCGCTCCGGGCCCTCGGTGGGCGCACCGCCCACCACCGGGTCGGCGAGCGAGGCGAGTACGGGGCGGAAGCGCTCGGCCATCGCGCGGTAGCCGCGCAACTGCCGCGGCCTGCGCCGCGCTTGGCGCGGGGTGACGGCCGCCGCCTTGCGCGCCTCGATGAGCGGCTCGGGGTCGAAGGGCGCGGTCGGGTCGTGCCGCAGCCTGCGCGCGTAGTCGGCGACCCCGGCCAGCGCGTCGGCCAGCGCGTCCCGCGCGTCGCCCCAGCGCCTGATCGGGAACAGCACGATGAGCAGCGCCTGCACCACGCCGCCCATGGCGATCAGCGCCGCGTGCACCAGCGCGCCCGCCACCGTGGTGGGCAGCGTGACGGTCACCAGCATCACCGCGATGGTCAGCGCGGCGACCACCCCCGAGGTGGGCCCGACGCTCCACGCCATGCCCGCGCCGAAGGACCACACGGCGAGCAGCACCACGAAGGCCGGCGGCCAGGCCGCCAGCAGATAGCCGAGGAAGGTGGACACGGCGAGTCCTGCGGCGGCGGCGAGCGCCAGCACGGGGCGCGGGCGCCAACTGCGCTGGAACGTGGCCACGCCCGAGGCGAAGGCGCCGAACGCGGAGGCCACAGCGAGCTGCGGTGACCCCAGCCCCAGCGCCAGCCCGATGACGATGGCCACACCGCAGGCGCCGCGCAGCGCCAGCAGCGGCGTCATCGCGGCGCGTTCGATCATGAGTCCGGAACGCGCGGTCTCCTTGAGCGCCCGGAGCCAGGGCAGCGGCGTCATGCCCCCGAGAATAAAGGGACGCGTGTGACGTGCGGGAACCCCGCGCGCGGGCCGTTCTCCGCAGAGCGGAATGTGCCCCCACAGCGCCGCACCGCCCGACGCCTCCGCGCCGCACCCCATCGCCGCGTTGCGCTGCCCCGCACCGCAAGCGCCTGCCGCTCCACGCCGTACGCGCCTACCTCCCCGCCCTCCGCCACCCCCACCACAGCAGCCCCGCTCCCGCGGCGAGGAGCCACAGGCAGACGGGGAGGAGCGGCGCTCCGGCGTGGAGTGTCGCCAGGAGCGCGGGCGTTGCGCAGGCCAGGGCCGTCAGGGGGCCGCGCGCGTACCACGCCGCCATCTGCGCGGGCGCCGTGTTGCCCAGCGGCGTCTCGGTCCCGATGGCGACGCGCGGCGGCATGCTGCCCCGGTAGGCGCTCACCAGCGCGGCGCCGAGCAGCGCCGGGGCGCAGCAGCACAGGGCCAGCAGCGCGGGATGCCACAGCCCCGCCGCGGCGAGCGCTGCGGCGCCGCCGGCCAGCCCGGCGAGGAGGAGGGCGCCGGGTACGGCGGTGTGCCGCAGGGCCAGCGCGCCGCGGGTGTACGGGAGGGCCGCCGCACGGCGCGGATCGTCGGCGTCCAGGCGCGCGGGCTCGGCGAGTTGGGCGGCGGCCAGGTATGCGGCGGCCGGCGCGAGCACCGCGCAGAGCGCACCGGTACGGGGAGCGGGCGCGGGAGCGGCGGCGGTCAGCGCGAGGGCCGCGGCCAGCCAGAACAGCGCGCGGACCGGGCGCGCCGGCGCCCTGAGCAGCGCGGTGAGGTCACGCCAGGGCACCAGCAGCCGGGGCGAGGCGGGGACCGGGAGGCGGAGGCGCGCGCCGCGGTGGAGGGGCCCGGGGAGCGCCGACCTGGCCTGCCGGAGTTCCAGGGTGACCAGGGATGCCGCGAGGGTCCGGCGGATGCGGGCGCTACGGGCCAGCACGGGGGCCGGGATGTACGGGGCGGCGCGCCAGGCGGCCCGCGCCGCGACCGCCACCGCGACGAGCTGGAGCACGACGGCGTACGGCCAGGTCGCGGACCAGATGCCGGGCGCTCCCGCGGCCGCGGCCAGCGGTTGCGCCGCCCAGCCCCACGGGCCCGAGCAGAGCACGAGCCCGGTGGACCAGGAGGGCGTCCACGGCACGAAGGCGCCGGTCAGCAGCACCGCGTACAGCCCGGCGAGGAGCAGCGCGAAGGCGCGGGGCACGGTGCGCTCGTACCGCTGGGCCAGCGTGGCGCACGCCGCTGCCAGCAGCAGGACCGTTCCGCATGCCCACGCGCCCGCCGCTGTGGTCGCGGGCCGGGCGCCGTTGCCCTGGGTGGACAGGAGGAAGCCGCACACCGCGCCGGCCACCGCGCCCAGCCCGCCCCACAGGGCCCCGGCCGTCAGCAGGCGCGGACGCAACAGGCGCTCCCTGAGCAGCGGTTGGGGCAGCGCCCAGGACGCGGTGGCCGCGTCCACGGCGACGGGGCCCTGCCACCGGGCGTTGCGCAGCGCCGCGTACAGCAGCGTGAGCAGCAGGAGCGGCGCGGCCGACGGGAGGACGGCGAGGGTGTGTTCGGCGATGCCGCGCCGCCAGGGGCCGTCCGGCGCCGAGCGCGCGGCCGAGGCGAGGTAGGGGACGCCGAGGAAGACGGCGACGAGCGCGAGCGTGTAGAGCGTGGTGGCCCGGTCACGGAGCCTGCCGCGGCCGCCGCGCTCGCGCAGCGTCGCCCGCAGATAGGCCAGCGCCTCGGAGGTGGACTCCTCCCACGTACCGCCGCCCTCCCGGGCCGCGGCCTCCGTGCGCGTCACGCCTCCTCCCCCGCGCCGGCCCCGCCCTCCGCCGGGCTGCCGGACTCCAGCCGCAGGGTGCGGTCGGCCACCTCCTCCGCGAGTCCGCCGGAGTGGGTGGCGAGCAGTACGGCCGCGCCGTCCTCCTTCCGCGCGCGCAGCCGCGCCGCGAGCTCGGCGCGCGCCCGTGTGTCCAGGCGCTGTTCGGGTTCGTCGAGCACCAGCAGGTCGTGCGGGCGCAGCAGCGCGGCGGCCAGTTGCAGGAGCTGCGCCTGGCCCGAGGAGAGCGCGGCGGGCAGCGCATCGGCGCCCGCGGTCAGCCGGTGCGAGGACAGCGCCTCGTCGACGGCCTCCCCCGCTCCGTCGCCCAGACCGTGCGCCACCGCCACGAACATCAGGTGCTCCCGCACCGTCAGATCCGGGTAGTACGAGGCGCTGTCCAGCACCGCGGAGATGCGGGCGCGGGTCGCGGCGTGGTCCTCGCGCACCGGTACGCCGTCGAAGAGCACCCTCCCCGACATTGGCCGCTCCGAGCCGGTCGCGAGCCGCAGCAGGGTGGACTTGCCGCACCCGTTGTGCCCGGTCACGGCCACGCACTCGCCGGGTGCGACGCTCAACGAGACGCCGTGCAGCACCTGTTGGGGGCCGTAGCCGTGCGCGACGTGCTCCACGGCGAGCAGCGCGGGAGCGGGTATCGGAGGGTCAGGTGAGACGGGGGCGGACGAGGCGGGGGCGGGCATTACGGCAGGCTAAGGGGCACCTGGCCTGTGGTGTCCGGCAACCCCCGGAATACCCGCCTCCGTTCAGCCTCGGCTCAGCCTCAGCTCAGAGGTGGCGCCGCCTCTGCGCCGCGTGCCGCTCGTAGTTCTCGCGGGCCTTGCGCGCCGCCGGGCGCTCGGAGGTCTCCGCGACGACCACGTCCCACCACGCCTCGGGCGGCGGCGCCGTCGGAGAGGTGTCGGTCTCCACGTAAACGCAGGTCGGGCGCGAGGAGGCGCGGGCGGCGGCCAAGCCCTCGCGCAGCTCGGCCACCGACTCGGCGCGGATCACGTCCATGCCCAGCGAGGCGGCGTTCGCGGCGAGGTCGACCGGGAGCGGGTCGCCGGTGTACGTGCCGTCGGAAGGATCGCGGAAGCGGTAGGCCGTGCCGAAGCGTTCGGCGCCCGTCTCCTCGGAGAGGCCGCCGATGGAGGCGTAGCCGTGGTTCTGGAGGAGCACGACGTTGATGTTCACGCCCTCCTGGACCGCGGTGACGATCTCGCCGGGCAGCATCAGATAGGTGCCGTCGCCGACCAGCGCCCACACCGGGCGGTCAGGCGCCGCGAGCCGCACGCCGATCGCGGCGGGGATCTCGTAGCCCATGCAGGAGTAGCCGTACTCCAGGTGGTACTGCCGGGGCGAGCGCGCCCTCCACAGCTTGTGCAGGTCACCCGGGAGCGAGCCCGCGGCGTTGATCACCACGTCCGCGTCGCCGACCACGGAGTCCAGGGCGCCGAGCACCTGGGTCTGGGTGGGGCGCACGGCGGGGTCCTCGGCGGCGTACACCGAGTCCACGACGCGCTCCCACGCGGCCTTGCCCGCCGCGTACTTCTCCTCGTACGCCTCCGGGACCCGGTGTCCCGCGAGCGCCTCGCGGAGCGTCTCCAGGGTGGCCCGCGCGTCGCCCACCACCGTCGCGCCGCCGAGCTTGTGCGCGTCGTGGCCCGCGATGTTCAGGTTGAGGAAGCGGACCGAGGGCTCGGCGAAGAGGGTCGCCGAGGCGGTCGTGAAGTCGGTGTAGCGGGTGCCGACGCCGATCACCAGGTCGGCGGCGCGGGCGAGTTCGTCGGCGACGGCCGTGCCGGTGTGCCCGATGCCGCCCACGTCGCAGGGGTGGTCGTGGCGCAGCGAGCCCTTGCCCGCCTGTGTGGAGGCGACGGGGATGCCGGTCTCCTCCGCGAAGGCCCGCAGCGCGTCCTCGGCCTCGCTGTGGTGCACGCCCCCGCCCGCGATCAGGAGGGGACGGCGTGCCGCGCGGATCGCGGTGACCGCCTCCGCGGTCTCCCCGGACTCCGGTACGGGACGGCGTACCCGCCACACCCGCTCGGCGAAGAACTCCTCCGGCCAGTCGTACGCCTCAGCCTGCACGTCCTGCGGCAGCGCGAGCGTCACGGCGCCGGTGTCCACCGGGTCGGCCAGCACCCGCATCGCCTGGAGCGCGGCGGTCATCAGCGCCTCGGGCCGCATGACGCGGTCGAACCAGCGGGACACCGGGCGCAGCGCGTCGTTCACCGACACATCGCCCGCGTACGGGACTTCGAGCTGCTGGAGCACGGGGTCGGCGACGCGGGTGGCGAAGATGTCGCCGGGGAGCAGGAGCACCGGCAGGCGGTTCACGCTGGCCAGCGCGGCGCCGGTCACGAGGTTGGTGGCGCCGGGGCCGATGGAGGTGGTCACGGCCTGCGCGGAGAGGCGGTTGTTCTGCCGCGCGTAGCCGACGGCGGCGTGCACCATGGCCTGCTCGTTGCGGCCCTGGAGATAGCGGAGCGGTGCTTCTGGGCCCTGGCCGTTCTCCAGCAGGGCCTGCCCGAGCCCGGCGACGTTGCCGTGCCCGAAGATGCCCCAGCACGCGTCGACCAGCCGGTGCCGCTGCCCGTCCCGCTCGGTGTACTGCGCGCCGAGGAACCGTACGAGTGCCTGCGCGACGGTCAGCCGCCTGGTGGTCGTCAACGGACCTCTCCTTCCGGGGTCTGCGCGCTGTCCGGCGCGGTGTAGAGGGGCAGTCGCGCGTCCACCCGCTGCTGTTCCCAACTGCCGCGGATCCAGGCGTGCTCGGGGTGGTCGCAGATGAGCCAGGCGCGCTCCTCGGCGGGGCCCGCCATCACGTTCAGGTAGTACATGTGGTTGCCGGGCGCCGCCATCGAGGGCCCGTGCCAGCCGTCCGGGATGAGCACGGCGTCGCCGGTGCGGACCTCGGCGAGCACGTCGGTGTTGCGGCCGCGCCCGGACGGGGACACCCGCTGGTAGCCGCTGCCCGGGATGCCGTCGTGCGGGGCGATCTCGAAGTAGTAGATCTCCTCCAGCTCGGCCTCCTCGCCGGGCCGGCACTCGTCGTGCTTGTGCGGCGGGTACGAGGACCAGTTGCCGCCCGGGGTGAGCACCTCAACGGCGATCAGCTTGTCCGCCGCAAAGACGCCCGCGGCGCCGAAGTTGTTGACCTGCCGCGAGCAGTTCCCGCTCCCCCGCAGCTCCACAGGCACGCCCTCGGCCGCCCCGTACCGCGCGGGCAGCCGCCGCGAGCAGACCGCGCCGGTGAGCGCGAAGCGGCCGCCCCCGTCGCTGGACACCGTCACCCGCGCGTCCCGCGGCACGTACGCGAAGTCGCTGACCCCGCTGAACACGCTCTCCCTGCCGCGCAGTTCGAAGCGCTCCCCGTCACACTCCACCGTGCAGCCGCCGCTCAGCGGCAGCACGATCCACTCGCTCTCGCCGGTGGCGAAGGTGTGCGCGCCGCCGGGCTCCAGTTCCAGCACGCGCAGCGAGGAATACCCCCACCCGGCACGCTTGGGGTCGATGTCGAGCGCGTACGGGCCGGAAGCGGCACTCCCCGCCGGTACGTAGAACTCACTGTCCGTCATGCTTCGCCCCTCACCACTCGTCCTCACAGCAGCCCGGTCACAGCAGTCCGACCGCCGTGTCCACCGCGCCCGCCACGTCTCCGTCCGCCGGGTACAGCAGCGAGCGGCCCGCCACCAGGCCGCGCACCGTGGGCAGCCGGAGCGCCTTGCGCCACTTCTCGTACGTCCCGTCACTGTCGCCGCCGACCTCGCCGCCCAGCAGCACCGCCGGCAGCGTGGAGGTCTCGCACACCCAGGCCATGTCGTCCGGATTCTCGGTCACGGGGAGCTTCAGCCAGGTGTAGGCGGAGGTCCCGGCGAGCCCCGAGGCGATGGCGATGGAGCGGGCCACCGCCTCGCCGCTCAGGTCGTTGCGCACCGCCCCGTCCACCCGCCGCGAGATGAACGGCTCGACGAACACCGGCAGCCGCCGCTCCGCCATCTCGTCCACGGCGCGCGCCGTGGCGGCCAGCGTGCTCAGCGAGCCCGGGTCGTCGTAGTCCACCCGCAGCAGCAGCTTGCCCGCGTCGAACCGCAGCCGCTCGATGTCCTGCGCGCGGTGCCCGGTGAAGCGGTCGTCCAGCTCGAAGGAGGCGCCGGCGAGACCGCCCCTGTTCATGGAGCCCATCGCCACCTTGTTCTCCAGCGCGCCCAGGAGCAGCAGGTCCTCCAGGACGTCGGCGGTGGCCAGCACGCCGTCCACGCCGGGCCGCGAGAGCGCCAGGGTCAGCCGCTCCAGCAGGTCGATGCGGCTGGCCATGGCGAGCTTCTCGCCGCCGACCGCGAGCGCGCCGCGCGCCGGGTGGTCGGCTGCGACGATCATCAGCCGCCCGCCGTCACCGACCAGCGGGCGCCGCGCCCGCCGCGCCGCCGCCTCCGCGATCGCCTCCGGATGCCGGGCACGCACCTCGACGAGTCCGGGGATGCTGATGCTGCTCAAGGGGGCTCGCTTTCATGGCAGTTGAGGGGAGGGAAGGGCCCTTCGCGAGGCGGCGCCACGGGCCGGTCAGCCGTCCAGGGCCGGTCGGCCGTACGGAGCAGGCCAGTCGTACGGAGCAGGCCAGCCGCACAGGGCCGGTCAGCCGTCCAGCAGCGCGGCGACCTCGTCCTCCGTGGGCATCGCGGAGGAGCAGGCGAGCCGCCCCGCGACCAGGGCTCCCGCGGCGTTCGCGTACCGCATCAGCCGCTCCAGGTCCCAGCCCGCCAGCAGCCCGTGGCACAGCGCGCCGCCGAACGCGTCGCCCGCGCCCAGGCCGTTGACCACCTCCACGGGGTGCGGCGGCACCTCGGCACTGCTCCCGTCGCGGTGCACGGCGAGCACGCCCTTCGGGCCCTGCTTCACCACGGCCAGCTCGACGCCGGCCTCCAGCAGCGCGTCGGCGCAGCCGCGCGGGTCGCGGGTGCCGGTGGCGATCTCGCACTCGTCCACGTTGCCGACGGCGACGGTGACGTGCTCCAGCGCCTGCCGGTACGCGGTGCGGGCGCGCTCCGGGTCGTCCCAGAACATCGGCCGCCAGTCCAGGTCGAACACCGTGAACCGTTCCCCGCCCCGCGCCTCCAGCGCGGCCAGCGTCGCCGAGCGGCTGGGCTCCTCGCACAGCCCCGTGCCGGTCATCCAGAACACCCGGGCCCCGCGCACGGCGCCCAGGTCCAGTTCGTGCGGGTGGATTTCGAGGTCGGGCGCCTTGGGCTGCCGGTAGAAGTAGAGCGGGAAGTCGTCCGGCGGGAAGATCTCGCAGAAGGTGACAGGCGTCGGGTACTCCGGCACCGCCGTCACCATCCCGTCGTCCACCCCGAACTCCCGCAGCGCCTGGTGGATGTACGTGCCGAAGGGGTCGTCCCCGGTGCGGCTGATCACCGCGCTGCGGTGGCCCATCCGGGCGGCGGCGACCGCGACGTTGGTGGCCGTGCCGCCGAGGAACTTCCCGAAGGTCTCCACCTGCGGCAGCGGAACACCGGTCTGCAGTGGGTAGATGTCCACCCCGATGCGGCCCATGGTGAGTACGTCGTACGGCGCGCTGTACGGGGCGCTGCTGCGGTCGGCTGCCATGGGTGCGGTGCCCTTTCGTCGGCGGGGCGGTGCCTCGGCGGTTCCCTCATCGTTGTGGCCGCCGCGAAAGCCTGTCAAGACTTTGTCTGGACATACTGACTGCCACGCGAGGCATGCCACGTGCGGATGAAGTGTTGTCCTGACAAACCCTTGACAGTCGCCGTGCGCGGCGAGTTGGCTCACAGCGACGGCCGCCTCCCCACCACTCCCCGAGGAGATCCGCCATGCCCGCACCGACCGAGTCCCCCTCCCTCGACCGCCTCCGCGTCGGCTCGGCGCCCGACTCCTGGGGCGTCTGGTTCCCCGACGACCCGCGGCAGGTGCCGTGGCGGCGCTTCCTGGACGAGGTGGCGCAGTCCGGGTACGAGTGGATCGAGCTCGGCCCGTACGGCTATCTCCCCACCGACCCCGCGGCGCTGCGCGAGGAGACCGGTTCGCGCGGCCTGAAGGTCTCCGCCGGCACCGTGTTCACCTCGCTGCACCACGGGCCCGGCGTGTGGGACGCCACGTGGGAGCACGTGTCCCAAGTGGCCGGGCTGACACGGGCGATGGGCGCGGGGCACCTCGTCGTCATCCCCTCCTTCTGGAGGGACGACAAGACCGCGGAGGAGCTGGAGCCGCGCGAGCTGACCGCCGAGCAGTGGGGGCATCTGACCAGCGGCATGGACCGGCTGGGCCGCCGGGTGCGGGACGACTTCGGGCTGGACATCGTGGTGCACCCGCACGCCGACACCCACATCGACACCGAGGAGCACGTGGCCCGCTTCCTCGACGGCACCGACTCCGACGCGGTGGGCCTGTGCCTGGACACCGGGCATTACGCGTACTGCGGCGGCGACAGCGTGAAGCTGATCGAGACGTACGGGGAGCGGATCGGGTATCTGCACCTCAAGCAGGTGGACCCGGAGATCCTGGAGGAGGTCGTACGGGACGGCATCCCCTTCGGCCCCGCGGTGAAGAAGGGCGTCATGTGCGAACCGCCCCTGGGCGTCCCCGCGATGGAGCCGGTGCTCCGGGCCGCGCAGGGCCTGGGCGTCGACCTCTTCGCCATCGTCGAACAGGACATGTACCCGTGCGCCCCGGACACCCCGCTCCCGATCGCGGAACGCACGCGGCGCTTTCTGCGCACGTGCGGGGCGTGAGTCCCGCTCCGCCCCAAGCCGGCAACCACCCGCCCGGCCGGGCCCGTTCGGTCCCCGCCGGGCGCGGCACACGGCACGCCGCGAAACCCCCTTCCGCCGCAGCGGACCCGAAGCAGCCGGACCAGGCAAGCCGCTCCACTCTCACAGTCGAGGGACCACATGACTCAGCACAGCACCACCACACTTGGCGTCGCCGTCGTCGGTACCGGGAAGATGGGGGCCGATCACGTGCGGCGGATCAGGGACGTCGTCAGCGGGGCCCGTGTGGCCGCCGTGGTGGACATCGACGAGGGCCGCGCCAAGGAGCTGGCCGACGGCACCCCGGGGTGCACCCCGTACACCGATCACCGGCAGGCGATGGACGATCCGGCCGTCGACGCCGTGCTCCTCGCATCCCCAGGACCCGCGCACGAGGCCCAGCTCCTCGACGCGCTGGAGCGCGACCTGCCCGTGCTGTGCGAGAAGCCGCTGACGCCGGACGCGGACAGCGCGCTGCGCGTGCTGGAGGCCGAGGAGAAGCTCGGGCACCGCCGCATCCAGGTCGGCTTCATGCGCCGCTACGACAAGGAGTACGTCCAGCTCAAGAAGCTCCTCGGCGGCGGCTCCCTGGGCCGCCCGCTGATGCTCCACTGCCGGCACAGGAACGTCTCGGTGCACGACTACTTCACCAACGAGATGCTGATCAACGACTCGGTCGTGCACGAGATGGACTGCGCGCGCTGGCTGCTGGAGCAGGAGATCACCTCGGTGACCGTGCTGCGCCCGAAGCCCTCAGCCAACTCCCCGCGCGACCTGAGCGATCCGCAGCTCGTCGTCTTCGAGACCGACGGCGGCTCCCTGGTGAACACCGAGATCTTCGCGACCTGCGGCTTCGGCTACCAGGTCCAGGTCGAGGCCGTCTGCGAGGGCGGCACGGCCCGCATCGGCGAGGGCCACGCGCTGATGACCAACACCGGGGGCCGCTGGGGCGGCGAGATCACCCAGGACTTCGTCGCCCGCTTCGAGGAGGCGTACGACCTGGAGGTGCAGCAGTGGGCCGACGCCGCGCGCCGCGGCGAGACCCGCGGCCCCAGCGCCTGGGACGGCTACGCCGCCGCCGCGGTGTGCGAGGCGGGCGTGCGCGCCCAGTCCTCCGGCGAGCGCACGCCGGTCTCCATGACGGAGCGCCCGTCCCTGTACGCCTGACGCCTGAGCGTACGTGGCGGGCTGGAACGGCGCTCCCGCCCCCTCGCGAGCGTAGGAGAACCGTCACGACCGTCACCATTACTCGGGCGCCGCGTCACAGGCGTTCAACAGCCCCTCCCTCCTGTCACGCTCCGTCGTTCACCGAGCACAGGGTGTTTGATCATCAAGCCACCCCTGTGGGAGGTGCTGAGCATGGCCGACCGAAGGCTCTGGTCGTACAAGGAGATCGCCGCGCACATCAGCGTCCAGCCGGACACGGTGCGCTCGTACCGGAAACACGGTCTGCTGCCCCAACCCGACCTGGTGGAGGGCGGAAAGCCGTACTGGTTCGCTGACACCATCCGCGACTGGGTGGCCCGCAGGCCCGGCCACCGCGGCGGACGCTAGCCCGTGTCAGCCGGGAACCCCGGTCACCGAATACCCCGCCGCACACCGCTGCCCCAACCGGCTCCGGCCGCCTCGCACCCCCGCACGCGAGGCGGCCGGAGCCGCTTCGCGTGCGGCCCGCCGGGACCTCGGGACACCCGTGTACGAGGGCCGCGCGCGGGAACCCGAGCGGGGTCCCGGGAATACCTAGGGGGGGTATAGTGTTCCCCTCGTAGAGATACGCAGGGCAGCACGAGCGTGAGGAGATGACCCATGAGCAACGTCACCACCACCTACAAGGTCACCGGCATGAGCTGCGGGCACTGCGAGGGCGCGGTCTCCGAGGAGATCTCCGCGATCGAGGGCGTGGAGTCGGTGAAGGCCGTCGCCGCCACCGGCGAGGTCACCGTCGTCTCGGCCGGCGAGCCGGACGACGAGCGGGTGCGCGCCGCCGTGGACGAGGCGGGCTTCGAGCTGGCAGGCCGGTCATGACGACCGCGCCGGAGGCACCGGCGGGTGCGGAGCGGGAGACCGCGGATGTCGAGCTGTCCATCGGCGGCATGACCTGCGCCTCCTGCGCGGCCCGCGTGGAGAGGAAGCTCAACCGGATGGACGGCGTCTCGGCCACCGTCAACTACGCCACCGAGAAGGCCAAGGTGGCGTACGGGGCGGGGGTGTCCGTCGACGACCTGATCGCCACCGTGGAGCGCACCGGCTACTCCGCGGAGCGGCCGGCGCCGCCCGCGCCCCCCGAGGCGGCGGACCCTTCGGACGAGACCGCGGGCGAGCAGGGCGGAGAGGCGCCGGACGGTGAACTCGCCGCCGTACGGCAGCGGTTCCTCGTCTCCCTGGTGCTCTCGGTACCCGTGGTGCTGCTCGCGATGATCCCGGCCCTCCAGTTCGACAACTGGCAGTGGCTCTCGCTGACGCTGGCCGCGCCGGTCATCGTGTGGGGCGGGCTGCCCTTCCACCGCGCCGCGTGGACCAACGCGCGGCACGGCGCGGCCACCATGGACACGCTGATCTCGGTCGGCACGATGGCCGCCTTCGGCTGGTCGCTGTGGGCGCTGTTCCTCGGCGACGCGGGGATGCCGGGCATGCGGCACGGCTTCGACCTCACCGCCTCGCCGGGCGAGGCGTCCTCCGCGATCTATCTCGAAGTGGCCGCGGGCGTCACCACGTTCATCCTGCTCGGCCGCTTCCTGGAGGCCCGCTCCAAGCGGCGCGCCGGAGCCGCCCTGCGGGCGCTCATGGCGCTGGGCGCCAAGGACGTGGCCGTGCTGCGGGACGGCGTCGAGACCCGGGTCCCCGTCGAACGGCTCGCGGTCGGCGACAGGTTCGTGGTGCGGCCCGGCGAGACCGTCGCCACCGACGGGACCGTCGTCGAGGGTTCCTCGGCGGTCGACGCGTCGATGCTGACCGGCGAGTCGGTGCCGGTGGACGTCGGCGCGGGCGACACGGTCACGGGCGCGACGGTGAACACCTCGGGCCGCCTCGTGGTCGAGGCCACCCGCGTCGGCTCGGACACCCAACTCGCGCGCATGGCGCGGATGGTGGAGGACGCGCAGAGCGGCAAGGCCGAGGTGCAGCGGCTCGCCGACCGGGTGTCGGCCGTCTTCGTACCGGTCGTGATGCTGCTGGCGCTGGGCACGCTGGCGGGCTGGCTGCTGTTCGGCTCCGGCGGTGTGACCGGCGCCTTCACCGCGGCCGTCGCCGTACTGATCATCGCCTGCCCCTGCGCGCTGGGGCTGGCCACGCCGACCGCGCTCATGGTCGGCACGGGGCGCGGCGCCCAGCTCGGCATCCTGATCAAGGGCCCCGAGGTCCTCGAATCCACCCGCCGGGTGGACACCGTCGTCCTGGACAAGACGGGCACGGTCACCACGGGCCGGATGACGCTGAGCGAGGTGTACGCGGCCGAGGGCACCGACGAGTCGCGGCTGCTGCGGTACGCGGGCGCGCTGGAGGACGCCTCCGAGCACCCGATCGCCCGCGCGATCGCGGAGGGTGCGCGCTCCCGGGTGGGGGACTTCCCCGCGGCTGAGGACTTCCGCAATACGGCGGGCGTGGGCGTACGCGGCACGGTCGAGGGTCACGAGGTGCAGGTCGGGCGGGGCGCGGGCGAGCTCCCGTCCTCCCTGGCCGAGGCGAAGGCGGCGGCCGAGGCCGAGGGGCGTACGGCGGTGACCGTCTCCTGGGACGGCGCGGTGCGCGGCGTGCTCACGGTGGCCGACGCGGTGAAGGAGACCAGCGCCGAGGCGGTCGAGCGGCTCCGTGCGCTGGGGCTGGCGCCGGTGCTGCTGACCGGGGACAACCGGGCGGTGGCCGAGGCCGTGGCGCGTGCCGTCGGGATTCCCGAGGTGATCGCCGAGGTACTGCCGGAGGACAAGGTCGCGCAGGTGCGGAAGCTGCAGGAGCAGGGGCGCACGGTGGCGATGGTCGGCGACGGCGTGAACGACGCCGCCGCCCTGGCGCAGGCGGACCTCGGCCTCGCCATGGGTACGGGGACGGACGCCGCGATCGAGGCGGGCGACCTCACGCTCGTACGGGGCGACCTCCGGGTCGCGGCGGACGCGATCCGCCTCTCCCGCCGCACCCTCTCCACGATCAAGGGCAACCTCTTCTGGGCCTTCGGCTACAACGTGGCGGCGCTGCCGGTGGCGGCGGCGGGCCTGCTGAACCCGATGATCGCGGGCGCAGCGATGGCGTTCTCCTCGGTCTTCGTGGTCACGAACAGCTTGCGCCTGCGCCGCTTCCGCTGACTCCGGGGCTCCGCCCCGGTGCCACGTCGGGTGCGGGGCGGGGCAGGTGCGGCGGCTGCCGGTCCGCTGTGCCAACCCGTTCCGCCCCTGCGGAACGACTGCCCACAGCTCGTAAGGGGGCACTGGCAGCCGCAGGCGCGAAGCGTCGGAGGCAGCCCGGAGACTCACAAGGCAGTCGCAACCACCCACACACATCCCGCCGCAGCGGGAAGCAACAAGAAGCGCAGCCGACCGGCGGTCAAAGGCTGAGACGACCACAGGCGCAACGGCCCGGCAGGGCAAAAGCGCAACGACCCGCAAGGGAAAACGCCCCGTCGCTCGCGGTCCCCCCACGGGCCCGGCGACGGGGCGTTTTCTTGTCCCGGTCATGGATTCCCCCCACGGGATCCTGGCCGGGCGTTTGCCGGCTGCACGTACGCGGGAGGGCCGCTCAAAGCTCCCCGTGCTGCACGCTCACCCCTGCTGCCGCCGGGCGCGTCCCCCAAAGACGCACTCGGCGAGTGGCGAAGGCCTCCGCCGGGAGGCCCACGCCACCCGGTTAGACCCTCGACCCCCCGCAATGGTTACCCCTCGATTGCTGTGACCTACGTCTCCTCACAGATCTGCACATACGGAAGGGCCCGGTCCCACAGGACCGGGCCCATACGTGACCCGAATCGGCGCTCGCCACCTCAGTTGGAGCCCCGCAGCGGGGCT